>VXYK01000004.1 GCA_009845995.1 Acidimicrobiaceae bacterium
CGGGGGCGGGATTTGAACCCGCGACCTTCGGGTTATGAGCCCGACGAGCTACCAAACTGCTCCACCCCGCGGACCTCAACGGTAGCGACGCTGCTTGTCTGCAACAACCTGCGGTGTTGGAGCGACAACTTCAACGCCGACGGTGCGAACATATACAAAACGATATATTATGCTGGTCATCGTGGAACCTGCAGAACTCCTTCGGACAGCGCGACAGCGCCACGGCCTGACTCAGGCGGCTCTGGCCGCACGCGCCGGAACCAGCCAACCGGTGATTTCTGCCTACGAACACGGCCTTCGAGACCCCACGACTCGCACACTGCGACGTCTCGTCTCGGCTGCGGGTGACCGCCTGGAACTTCATCTCGCATCGTTGCCACCGGATATCCCTCCGCCGTCACGCCCAGAAGAGCACGCCGGCCGACTCGTCGATGTGCTCCTTCTTGCCGATGCCATCGGACATGGCGAACGCGCGGCACTCGCCTATCCCCGAATCGACTCGTCATGAGCCGCTTGCCACTACCGGACAAAATCCTCGCAATAGATCGTGCCCTGGCGGCGATACCGCACGCTTTCGGTGGCGCTATCTCGCTCGCCTATCACGCCGAGCCGCGGGCGACGATCGACATCGATGTCAACGTCTTCGTACCCGTAGATCGAGCCGCGGACGTATTCGACCCACTCAGTCAACTCGGAGCCGAGATCGACAGTGCAACCGAAACGGTGAACCGTGACGGCCAGGCGCGGATCATGTGGGACAACACACCCGTCGACCTGTTCTTCTCCTACGACCCCTTTCACGCCGCGGCAGACGCCTCAGCGATCGTCGTTCCATTCGTCGACCACACAATCCGCGTACTCTCGGCCACTCACCTCAGCGTGTGCAAGGCGGTGTTCGACCGACCCAAGGACTGGATCGACATCGAAGCCATGATCGCGCTCGGCACCCACATCGACACCGCAGAGGCGCTGCGCTGGGTCGGACGGATCACAGGTGACGAAGACCCTCGGTTCGATCGCCTCGCCGCGCTGCTCAGCAGTTCCGGTCCCAGCCGCTGAGGTGACTCTTGTCGAGGTGACTTGAGCGGCAAGCGGCCCTGATGCCGGCTCAGCAGAACCGAGCCGTGGGTTATCCTCAACATTAACCAAGGCCATAAACCGAATAGGAGGACGCGTGGCCGACCCTGCACCAAAACAGAAAATGGCTCTGATCGTCATTGGCCTGGTACTGGCATGGATGGCGGCCGCCTGCGCCGACAACAACGACTCAACAGACCAGACCTCGTCGACCTCAACGACCACGACCACGACCGTGCGAGCACAAGCACCGGAAACGTCGGCACCGGCGAGCACCACAACCGCCGTCGCCGAAACAGCCTTGATTGCCTGGGAGGATCTCGAGAACCTCAGCTTCGAACTGGAAGGTGACACCATCGAACTCGAAGGCGGCGAGTCCGAGATTTCCTATGGCGGCGCGTCGACGACGACGTTTCTCCTACAGAACCGGGTCACCCAAGGCGACCTCGACGACGACGGGGACGACGACCTGGTCGCGCACATTATTGAACGCTCAGCGGGAACCGGTGTCTTTCATCTGATCGTTCCCGTGCTCAACAACGACGGAGTACCGGAGCCGCAAACACCCGTGCATGTCGGCGATCGCGTCATCATCGAAGAGATCTCAATCAAAAACGGTTTGATCGAAGTGACGCTGTTGGACCGCCAAGACAACGAGCCGTTCACAGTCATTACCCAACGTAAAACCATTGAAATCGACTTGAGCGAGGCTGAACCTCAAGCACGAGTGGTCAACACCAGACCGCTCAAGGACCTCCCACTACCCGAACTGGACCTGCCCGACATCAGCATTCAATTCGAAGCCGGGGCAATCTCCGCCACCGAATCGGGGGCGATTGAGCCGGGGCAGCGGCAAACCTACACCTTGCAGGCCAGTGAGGGTCAGGCATTGAGTGTCGAGCTGACGGCACCGCTCGGAGTCTGGCTCACCGTTGATCTCGGCTATTTTGTGCTCACCCCAGCCGAGGACCGGGTCCAAGAAGCCGAAGTCACCCTCCCCGTAAGCGGCCCGTGGAGACTGACCGTCGTGTCCACCCACGGAGAATCAGTCGACTATGAGTTGACCGCTACGGCGCTGCCTCTAGGTCCGCCATCAGACCCCAGTTCGGCGGTGCCGCTGCCGACAATACCGGCAACACCATCCGCTGATCCCGGCGACGTCGTCTATCTCACTATCGACGACGGCCCACACCCCGTATACACCCCCCAAATCCTCGACATCCTGGCGCGCCACAACGCCCGCGCCACCTTCTTCGTCGTCGGATATCTGGTGGAACGATATCAGGCGATAGTCGAGCGGATCGTGGCCGAAGGGCACACCGTCGCAAACCACACCTGGCTACACGAGGACCTGACCACGCTTTCGAGAGAATCATTCGACGAAACCATCGCCAGAACCCAAGAAATCCTCGGCGAACATGCAGCACCTTGTCTGCGACCGCCTTATGGATCCAGAAATGCGTTCACCCGAGAATGGGCGGCTTCTCACGGGCTGGCTCTGGCGCTATGGACAGTCGACACCTTCGACTGGCGCAACCCCGGCGCGGCGACGATCGCCAACCGAATCGTGGCCGGCGCCACCGACGGGGCGATCGTGTCATTGCACGACGGTGGTGGCGACCGCTCCCAAACCGTGGAAGCCCTCGACGACGCCCTCAGTCGCCTGTCGGACTCAGAAATCCGCTACGAACCCCTCTGCTAGCGCTAAAGCTCGGCTCCAAGCCGGGCTAGAACGGGCGGTCGCCGACAACCGTGACTCGCTCCATCAGCCGGTGCTCAGGCAAGAAATCAGCGGTTGCCGCGTGCTGCACACACCGGTTGTCCCACATCACAAACGTGTCGACGTCCCAACGCACGCGGCACTGCACCGAAGGATTCCGAATCGCCAACTCAAGATGTCGCAGAATCTCACGGCTTTCCTCTTCAGAAACCCCATCTATATGCGACGTGAAACCGATATTGGTGTAAATCCCTCGGGCGCCTGTGACCGGGTGCGTTCTGATGACCGGATGGCGTTGCGGCGGATACTGTGCCCGAATCTTCTCAGTTTCGGAAGGCTCAACCCGATCCGCGAAAACCCGCGAGTAGTCGTGGATCGCATACAGGTCATCCACCCTTTGCTTCCAATCGTCAGTAAGACGCTGGTAAGCCGCCGTGGCATCAGCAAAACAGGTGTCCCCACCCACACGCGGAACAATCCGCCCACGCAGGATCGAACCCATCGACGGCTCGGCCCGCCAGGTCACATCGCTGTGCCAGCCTGCAGCAACAAAGGTCTTGCCGCTCGCTCCGCCGGCTTCCAGCACGACCACTTCGGGATGGTCCTCGTCGTTGTCGGTGAACGGGTGGACCTCGAGGTCCCCGAACAACCGTCCGAAGGCAATGTGCTCCTCGGTGCTGATGTGCTGATCGCGGAACACCAGCACCTTGTGCTCCATCCACGCTTCATGCAGCTGATCCCGCGTCGAATCGTCCAGCGCCGCCATGTCGAACCCGAAAACCTCCGCGCCGAGCGTCGCCGTGAGAGGACGGATATCGAGGGTTGTCAGCGTCTGCGTCACTAGAAAGGCCTCTCGCCAATGACGGTGACCCTTTCCACATGACGCGTGGCCGGGTAGAAGTCGTCGGTGCCGAAGTGCTGGACGGCTCGGTTGTCCCACATCACGAACGTGTCGACATCCCAGCGAATCCGGCATTGGACCGTCGGGTTCATGATCGCCCGTTCAAGACGATCAATGATTCGTTCGCTTTCGTCGCTGTCGACGCCTTCGATATATGACACGAACGCTCGGTTGGTATAGATCGAACGTTGACCGGTCTCAGGATGAGTACGAATCACCGGATGACGTGCCGGTGGATACTCCTTCTGTTTCTCTGCTCGTTCCTCGGCGCTGAGATGACGGCCGAAGGTCTGGGTGAAATCGTGGATGGCGAACAGCTTGTCCATCTTCGCTTTGAATTCCAAAGGCAGTAGTTCATAGGCAGCGGCTGCGTCGGCAAAGCAGGTATCGCCACCGGCGGGCGGTATCACCACCCCGCGCAAGATCGAGCCCATCGACGGTTCCTGACGCCAGGTCACGTCCGAATGCCACCTCGCGGCGGCGTATGGATGTTCCGAGGTTGACTTGATCTTGACGATCTCGGGGTATTGCCTGCGCCCAGTTGCGAAGGGATGGGTCTCAAGTTCTCCGAAGAGTCGTCCGAAGGCAATGTGTTCCTCGGTGGTGATGTGTTGATCTCGCAGGACCAGCACCTTGTGATCGAGCCAAGCCTTCTTGAGTTGATCGAGGGTGACACCATCGACGTTGGCCATGTCAACGCCTGTTACTTCAGCTCCCAGCGTCGCGGTTATGGGAGAGACCTCGATTGGCATCTCAGCTCCAATTCTCCGGGTCGACCGGGTCACCTTCGAGCACAATGTCGTTATAGGCGGGATCGGGCGTGATGGAAACCTCGGGCCCTGGCCAAATATTGGCGGCGGTCGCTACCTCGGCTCGGGCGCCTCCGGTCCCCCACTGCACGTAGGCCAGAATATTGTCCGGCGACCCGAAGTCACTGTTGTTCGCGTACAGCGCCGCCTCGCCGCCGGCCGAACTCAGTCCCCCGACCGCCGAAGCAGGGATTTCCACCGTCGCCCCCGCGTCAATGACACCACCGATCACCTCAACTCCGAGGTCTGTGTATTGCGGGAACTGACAGATATAGATGCCGTTGACATCGGCATCTGTGCTGCCGCGGTTCTGGACCCGCACGAAACCGCCGTCTCCGAACTGGACTCCGACGATTACCAGATCGCCGAGGGCCACAGCGTCTTGGGGGATCGGCACAGTGGTTGACGTCGTCGATGATGTCGCGGGGGCCTCTGTGGCTTGAGGTTCGGCGGGTTCACTGGAGTCATCGCCACCGCAGCCCGCCAGCAACAGGGCCAGCACGACCAGACACGTTGTCATCCCAAGGCGAATAGACCGCATGGGACCTGACAATACACCACGCTCATGGGGGGAGTCCCTCCCGCTGAGGGACCCCCCATGAAACGCGCCCCGGTGTGTCCGCCGCTCACAGCCGGGTACATTCCGCCGAGCAGACATGTTGACAGGACTTGAAGACAAACTGAGTCAGCAATGCGACACACCGAATGTCAGCTATCCGACACACGAAGCGCAGCGCGTCACCTCAGTGCACATCAAGGCGCCTGAGCACGACCGCCCAAGTCAGTACAGAGCTGACCGCAACCAACGCCAGAGAGGCCACCGCGCCTTGAGCGAGGGCGCCCCGTTCACCCGCGCCCCAGACCTCCGTCGCAAGCGTGTCAAACCCGATCGGAGCCAACAGCAAAGTGGCCGGGAGTTCCTTCATGGTGGAGAGCATCACCAACCCGGCACCGGCAAGAAGGCCTGGTGCCATGAGCGGTAGCTCAACGGTCAGGAAGCGTCGGGACCGGCTTGCTCCCAGGGTCGCAGCGGCGTCGCTGTAGGTATCGGGTACTGCCTCGACAGCAACGTGGGCAGCTCGACTCGCCTGAGCACCGAAGTGCAGAACATACGCGACTATGAGCAGCGGAAGAGTCTGGTACCAGCGTCCGATGATGGGGGCGTCGATGGCCCAGAAGACCAAGGAGAGAGCGATCACAACGCCGGGCAGAGCGAAGCCCGCAACGACCATCGAATTCGCGGCTCCCGCAACCCGGCTGCGATACCGCCCCGTCAACCAGGCGATCGGCAACACCACCGCTATTGCCACCAACGCGGTGATCAGACCAACCTCCGCTGTGTGCAGCGCCGGTTCCACGAGAGCACCGATGTCGACTCCCAGACCCACCGAGTCGATGTCGGCAGTGAGGCCTCGCCAAGCCCAGAAGCCGAGCACGGCTACGGGTCCGATCAGTGCATTGCCGATGAAGGCTGCAACCGCTATCAACACCGGGATGCTCCAACCCTTCAGGGGCACGATGAGCGGATCCTGGCTGCGAGTCACCTCCACCCGCGCGCGACGCCGCTCCAATGCCCGTTCGATCATCACGACACCGAGAGCGGTGACACCCAGTATCAGCGCGAGACCCATCGAGCGGGCCTGGTCGAATAGCTGGTCGGCGTATATCTGTTCAGCCAGAGTGCTGTAGCCGAGCAGGGAAACAGCACCGAAGTCGCTGATCGTGTACAGGAACACGAGCATCGTCCCCGCTAGGACAGCGCTCCAAACCTGCGGAAGAACGACCGTTGAAAAGACCGTTGCGGGTTTGCGACCGAGGAGGCGAGCCGATTCTTCAAGTGACGGCGGAAGTGAGGTCATTCGGGCCGCCACCGGAAGGTACACGTAGGGATAGGTGAACAGGGTAAGGACCAGCCAGCTGCCCCGAAACCCTTTCATGTCCGGAAGGTCGGTGATGCCCAGCGGGGAGACGAGATCCTCGACAAGACCACCTGTCGCAAAGGCGGCGATGAGCGCGGTCGCGCCTACGAAGCTCGGAAAGACCAGCGGTAGAGGGGCGAGGATACGCCAGATCCGTCGGCCCCAGAGGTCTGTGCGAATCGTCAGCCAGGCCAAACTGGTGCCGATCACGGCTGTCGATGCGGACACGGCGAACCCGAGTCGCAACGAACGGCGCAGAGGATCCCAGGTCGATTGAGACAGCAACAGCGAGCCGAGATCAGTTCCCAAATCGAGGTTGCGAGAAATGACGTACCCGAAAGGCCCCATGAAGACGACGCCGACGAGGACCGAGAGCACCAGCATCACCGCGGGAGGTCGGCGGCTCGGCGCCTCCGACCGTTGCGAAACGACGCTCGTGGAGCCTTGGGTACTACTGCTCAATGCCACTTTCTCGGATCAGGTTGATCGTTCCCAGCAGACCGTCTCCCAACAGGTCATAGTCGATGGTTTGAGCCGCATACCCGTCCAACGAGGGCAGATCCGCTGGGGGCGCGATTCCCGCAACCAGCGGGTATTCCTGCGTCTGTTCGGCGAAGGTCATCTGGGCATCATCGCTTAGCAGGAAGCTCAGCAGCGATTCGGCGGCCTCTGAGGCTTCAGAGGTCGACAGCACCGCTCCGGCAGTGACGATTACAAGAGAACCGATATCGTCAACTGGCAGGAAGTGATTCTTGCTGGCCACGGATGGATCGGCTTCAACCGCCCGAAGGTTGTAGTAGTGGTTGACCAGTCCCATTGGTATTTCGCCGCGGCCGACAGCCTCAACTATCGGGGAGTTCTTGGGATAGTTGGGAGAGTTGTTCCGCGCCATTCCTACAAGCCAGTCGCGGGTGGCGTCGTCTCCCAGTTCGTTGCGCATGGCAGTAACGAAGTCTTGGAACGAACCGTTGGTGGGAGCAACCCCTACCTTGCCCGCGTACTCGGGTTCGACCAAGTCGAGGACCGATGAAGGGAGATCGGTTTCGTCAACGAGGTCGCTGTTGTAGACGATCACTCGCACCCGGCCGGTGAGACCGACCCAGGTGTCGTCGCCGGCCGCGAAGCCATCATCCACAAGTGAGGTGAGATCGCTTCCAAGCGTCGCCAGACGCCCTTCGCCTGCGAGCAAACCGAGTGCTCCAGGGCTTTGGGAGATGAAGAGGTCTGCTGGTGTGTTGTCCCCTTCGGTTTGGATCAGCAACGCCAGCTCCGCGGAGTCGCCGTAGCGAACATCGACGCTGATTCCGGTGCTGTCGATGAAGTCGTCGACAAGTGGTTGGATCAGCTCTTCGTTGCGCCCTGAGTAGAGCGTGATGCTGCCATCTGATCCGTCGTCGTCTCCACAGGCGGTGGCGAACAACGCCAGACCGAGCAGAGAGACGAGTGCAAGTGCAAAGGGACTGAGTTTTTTCATGCCCGGGAATATAGCCACAAATTGCTTGATGTTAGGCATGCCTAACATATGACATCTGTCACAGGCCGCTCAACGGGTCAAACTCGACTATCTCACCGTCTCGGCTACCAGAGGCGTTGATTCAGCAGAGCCGCCGTAGGCCAGGGTAGACAGCCCGGTATGGCCGACCGCGACCTCGGCACCAACCGCGAACCGCGGCGCCCCAGTCGCACGGCTCCTAACCACCGTTCCTCCCGCCAACACCACGCTGATGAGCGCGTCATGGCCGCAGTAGTCGATCCCGACCACCCGGCCGCCATATCCCGGAGACAGAACGATCTCCTCAGGTCGTACCAGAACCTCAACCGGACCCCTCATCGAGTTGACGAGGGGAATACGTCCAAGCACAGTGTCCGCTTCTGATCCCCTGGCATAACCCGCCAACAACTCTGCTTCGCCCACGAACGCAGCCAGCCAGGGATCCGCCGGACGGTTGTAAAGCTCGGCGGGGGTTGCCTGCTGAACCAGTACGCCATCACGCATCACCGCCACTTCATCGCCGAGTTCAAACGCCTCGGTCTGGTCATGGGTTACAAAGATCGCGGTGATCTCAAGCTCCCTCAGAAGCTGAGCAACCTCGGACCTCACACCGGCGCGCAGGTTCGAGTCCAAACTCGAAAAAGGCTCGTCAAACAACAAAACCGAGGGACGTGGCACCAACGCACGAGCCACTGCCACGCGTTGCTGCTGCCCACCCGAAAGCGAGCCGGGCAAACGATCACCGAACTCCTCAAGCCCGACCATCTCCAACATCATGCGCACGGACTCGCGAGCACGTTCGCTGGACAGCCCGAATCTGCGCCAGCGATCTCCCCGCGGCAGACCGTAGGCCACATTCGCGGCAACGCTCATGTGCGGGAACAAAGCACCGTCCTGAAACACCAGCCCGACGCGGCGCTTCTCAGCAGGCACATGCACGTTGGAACTGGCGACCAGTTTCGAACCAACCCAGACCTCGCCGCGTTCGACAGGTTCAAGACCTGCGATAGCGCGAAGGAAGGTGGTCTTGCCGCAGCCGCTCGGACCCAAGATCACAACATGCTGACCCGGCCCCGCCACCAGATCCGCGCCCTTCAAAACAGGAACAGACCGGTTGACCCATAGATCTTTGGCTACGACCACCAAGCCGACAAGCGAGCCGTCGGCGTCTGTGTGAGGCATGCCTTACATCCTACCGTCGGGAGCCGTACACGACGAATTCGGTCAGCCGAGCAGCTCGGGCAGAGGTTCGCTATAGACGACCGTGACCCGCTTGGTGGCCCGCGTCAACGCCACATACAAAGAGCGGAATCCCTCTATCTCTTCGTCCACGATCCTCCGAGGCTCGACCACCACCGCCGCGTCGACCTCGAGACCCTTGACCAGACGCACCGGCACGACAGTGACCTGCTGGTCGAGTCCGTGACGAGTAGGGCCCCCGAAAGACAACTCGGAAGTCTCGAAGGCAGAGGACACACTCTCCAGCACCGAGGCTGGAACGATCACAGCCACATTGCCCTCCCCGACCGCAGCAAGCTCCGCTCGCACGACCTGAACCAGCGCGTCGGCGAGCGACCCTTGCGCTTCGACCAGCTGAGGCTCTTCGCCGTCGGATCGCACCGGAGTCGGAGGGCACAACCCCGGAGCCGCGAAAGGCAAGATCCTGTTCGCCAACTTCATTGTCGGGCCGGGAATCCGATACCCGACAGTCAGTTCGGCGATCCTCGGTTCGTGTTTGCCGACAAATGCTGAAATAACCGGATTCCAGTCGCTGTTGGCCCACGCGCCGGTGGCCTGGGCTATGTCGCCAACAACTGTCAGCGAACCGTTGAGCGATCGACGCGCCACCATACGCAATTCCATCGGCGAAAGGTCCTGGGCCTCGTCAATACATATATGTCCGTAAGTGCGAACCGCGTCCAGCACCCGCTTCCCCGGACGATGACCCAACAGAGAGCGTGCCTCGTCAAGCAGAGGCACATCCTCAAAGCTCCACACCACCTCATCGGCGTGTGGGGCACGAGGCCGATACAGACGCAGGATCTCCTCTTCGCTGAACGACTCACGATTCGCAGATTTCAACAGTGCTCGGGAGCCGTAGAGGTCGTGAAGCAGATGAGCGGGGGTGAGCACCGGCCACATCCACTCAAGCGTCTCCCGGACCCCAAGATCATGCCGCATTCGTTCACGCACAACCTGAGGGTCGACGTGCTTGCGGGCACTCGCAGCAAGCGTCTCAAAAAACAGGTCTTCTACAATCTTGCGGCCCGCATTGTGAGTTCGGGAGCGTCTGCGGGCCACCGAGACGATTCTTCGAGACTCCGCGACAGTGATCCGCAAACGCTGCAGACCGAACCCGAAATGCTGATCAGCGCGGAGTCGTCGTTGACGGTTCGACACAGCCCTGACGAGCACCTCGGTCATTCGCGGGTCGCCCTTGATACGAGCAGTGGGTTCGTCGTCGAGGGTGTCGACTCGAACCCGCGGCTGAACCAGATCAGCAAGCACCGCAATGGTCACGCCGGCCTCGCCCAGCGACGGCAGAACCTGTTCGATGTATGCAATGAACAAACGGTTCGGGGCCACCACCAGGACACCCTGGGTCTCCAGAGAAAGCCGGTGAGTGTAGAGGAGATATGCAGCTCGGTGCAGTGCAACCACGGTCTTGCCGGTGCCCGGGCCACCCTGCACCACCAGCAAACCCGGCATCGGCGCCCGAATAATCTGGTCCTGCTCGGTTTGAATCGTGGCGACGATGTCGCCGAGCCGTCCAGTGCGCGCCGCCTCGAGCGCGGCGACCAGCGCACCCTCGCCCCTGATTGCGGTATCGCCATCACTGTTGAGATCGGTGCGGTTGGGATCGGCAAGCTCGCCGAACAGCTCATCGTCGATTCCGAGCAGCGTGCGACCGCGTGTGGCGAAGTACCTGCGACGCTCGAGGCCCATCGTCTCAGAACCTGTCGCCCGGTAGAAGGGTTCAGAGACCGGCGCCCGCCAATCGACCACCACCGCGTTCTGATCGTCGTCCCAGACACCGACGCGGCCGATATAGAAGCGTTCATCGGTACCCGCCGGGTCGATGCGTCCGAACACCAGTGAGCGATCTCCCAGATTGAGCCGGGTCAGGCGGTTCAGGGCACCCTGGAGTACAGATTCCCTCTCGAACCGCGCCTGGTTGGTGCCACCCTGGTTGGCTTCGAACATCTCGGTGATGCGCCTGACCCGCTCCCGCGAGTCGTCAAGGCAACCGTAGGCAACGTCGAGATATGCCTGTTCAGCTTCAAGTTCTGGATGACGTTGCGACACTGGTCAAATGAACTCTCAGAGGGGCCACACGGGATTGGCAACTGCGATTAGGGAGCCTTTTAGCCTAGCGGGGCGCAGACGCCCCTACGCTGCGGGGATGTTCTCAGTCGGTCTAGTGCTCGGCGCGGGCGGAGTCGTCGGCGACCCGTGGCACTGCGGCGTCCTGTCGCGGTTGGCGTCAGCCACGGGTTGGGACGCGCGCGACGCGGATCTCATTATTGGCACATCCGCCGGGGCCTTCACCGCTATCGGTTTGCGCAGCGGGGTTTCAGCCCATGACCGAGTCGCTCGCCTTCGCGGTGAACCGGTCAGCGCCGAAGCGGCCGAGATCTATTCCCGAGTCACCACCGACTACGACGAACCTACCGTCGAACGGGATTGGCGCCCGCTCTCTTTGAAGATGTCGCTCAACGCCCTGTGGCCACCTTGGAAACCCGATCCCGTTCGAGCCGCGTGCGGAGCAATCCCCCGCGGCACTCGTTCAGGCGCTGTATCCGAACAGCGCATGAACGAACTCCACCCCGATCGCTGGACGGGGTTGCCGACCTGGATAGTCGCCGTACGAGCAAGTGACAGCCGTCGGATCGTTTTCGGGCGTGACGACGTGAGAGGGAGTATCGGCCAGGCGGCACGCGCATCCTCAGCGGTGCCGGGGGTGTATGTGCCAGCGCAGATCGGCAAGGTCGAATACATCGACGGCGGGGTCCATTCCTCTACGAACGCCGACCTCTGCGAGATGCTCGGTTTCGACCTGGTGATCATCTCGTCGGCCATGACCGGGGGTACCGGTGTGTTCGGGCGTGTCACCAATCCCATGCGCAGTTGGTTCAGCAGCAAGTTGCGCGACGAGGTCAGCGCCCTGAGGCGTCAGGGCACCGCGGTCGTGGTGGTCGAACCTCATTCGGACACGATCCAGGATCTCTCGGCCAAAAACGATGACCAGCGGGATCGAGCCGTGCGAGCCGGCGAGACCGCGGTCGATCGACTTCTTGAAACCCCGACCGGAGCAGGCCTGAACGCTCTGATCCAACAGGCACAGCATGGCTAGCGTGGTCGGCGTGGGCACACCCGACAGATTCGACGACCATTGCTTCATCCGGGCCTGCCGAGGCCTGCCCCACGAACGGGTCCCGGTGTGGTTCATGCGCCAGGCAGGACGCTCCTTGCCCGAATACCGGGCGATCCGAGGCACCGGAACGATCCTCGACGCGATCAAGAACCCTGATCTCTCGACTGAGATCACGCTTCAACCCGTGCGCCGCTACGGCGTGGACGCCGCCATTCTCTACTCCGACATTGTCGTGCCCGCCCACGCCATCGGCTTCGGGGTCACCGTCACCCCCGGAGTCGGACCTGAGATAGAGGAGCCCTTTCGCTCAGCGGCCGACTTGGATCGCCTGCGTCCTTTGGACCCTGTGGTTGACACCCCCTATGTGCTTGAGACCGTTCGGCAGCTGGTCGGCGAGCTTGATGTGCCGTTGATCGGATTCGCCGGTGCACCTTTCACGGTCGCGTCCTACCTGATCGAGGGGCGACCATCTCGTGACTACTTGAACACCAAATCGCTGATGCTCAACGACGAGCACCTGTGGCATTCGCTGATGGACCGTCTGGCAGATCTGGCCGTCGCCTCGCTTACTTCGCAGATCGACAGCGGAGCGTCGGCGGTTCAACTGTTCGATTCATGGGCGGGGGCGCTGTCGGCGGCCCAATATCAGCGGTATGCGGCACCGCATTCGCAGAAGGTGCTCAGCGCGATCGAGAGCACCGGGGTGCCTCGGATTCATTTCGGCGTCAACACCGGTGAACTGCTGGAACTCATCAAAGGCGTTGGAGCAGACGTGGTGGGCATCGACTGGCGTGTGCAGATTGACAGGGCCCGGCTTCGTCTCGGCGACACCGTGGCGTTGCAGGGCAACCTCGACCCCGCGGCGGTGATTGCGGGGGTCGACGCGGCTGTGTCCGGCACCCGGGAGGTTCTTGCGCTCAACGCCGGCCACCCGGGACACATCTTCAATCTCGGCCACGGAGTGCTTCCTTCCAGTGATCCCGATGTGCTCAGCGAGGTAGTGAGGGTCGTCCACACGGAGGGCGCCGTCGGATCGGCCGACCCGACGTAGCGATGAGCACTCGGACAGTGATCATCGGGGGCGGCATCACCGGACTGTCCGCGGCCCATCAGCTCCATCAACAGGGCGACGACTTCGTGTTGCTGGAGTCGAGCCACCGGGTGGGCGGCAAGATCGCCGGTGGTCCCGTGGAGGGTTCGGCTCTGGGGTTCGATGTGGACTGCGCAGCCGACGGGTTCTTGGCCCGCGAACCGGAAATGTCGGATCTTTGCCGTGAGCTCGGCTTGGGCGATGATCTGGTTTCGCCTACCGGGGCAGGCGCTCTTGTCTGGGTTGACGGCGCACTTCGCCCGATCCCGCCGAGTGTTCTCGGGGTACCGCTGCACCCCGAGAAGCTTGCTGATAGCGGGATCATTTCCGACGAGGGCATCAACGAACTGACGATCCGGGGGTTCGCTGACCACCCCGGACTGGTGGGTGACGCGCCGGTCGGAGAAGTGGTCCGTGCCCGGGCCGGAGATGAGGTGTTCGAACGGCTCGTGGACCCGCTGCTCGGGGGCATCAACGCCGGCAACAGCAACAATCTGAGCATCACAGCCGGTGCTGGGGCATTGGCCGACGCGGCCCGTAGGGGTGGGCCGTTCATTCCTGCTCTTCGAGACCACGCAGCGTCTTCAGCTCAGGGCCCCGTCTTTCATGGGATCAAGGGCGGCAGTCAACGAATCATCGACGCGCTCCAAGCTGAACTCAGCGACCACATCCGCTTGCATACACCAGCTGTCTCGCTTGAACACCAAGGAGATGGTTGGAGGATCACAACCCCGTCTGGTCCCTTCGATGGCGATCGCGTCATCGTCACGACCCCCGGGTTCATCAGTGCAGGACTGCTTGAGCCTCATTGCACGGAGGCTGCTTCGTTGCTAGCCGGCCTTGTGTACTCAGACGTTGTGCTGGTTACTTTCGTCGTCTCCTCAGAACAGGTGGACCACGACCTCGACGGCGCTGGTTTTCTGGTTCCGCGCGACCAAGGATTGTTGATGACCGCCTGTTCTTGGTCGTCATCAAAATGGAGCCACTACAACGACGGCAGTCACGCAATCTTGCGGGTCTCCGCGGGCCGGGTGGACGATCGGCGTTGGCTGGATCTCGACGAGTCAACCCTTGTGGAGACCCTGCGTCAAGAATTGGCGTTGACGGTCGGTTTACAGGGGGAATGCGTTGCGCGGGTAACTCCGTGGCGCCAGAGCCTGCCGCAGTATCTCCCCGGCCATCTCGAACGCTGCGATCAGATCGACTCATACCTGCAGCGCGACTCACCCGGAGTAACGGTCGTCGGAGCGTCAATGCGAGGCCTCGGCCTCCCCGCCTGCGTCCGCCAAGCCCGCACCGCCGTCTGACCCCACCGAGCGGACCGTTGTCGCAGGCCCCGAGGCGCGGAACTAGCTGTTCACTGTTCTTTCTATGTTGATGAACTTGCCAACCTCCTCGGCTCGGTCGGTCAGGAAGGTCAGTTTGCGCGTCTCTCCAGACTCATGGGTGTAGGTAATCCGCAATGCCTTGGTACCACTTCCACCAATTAGCCGATCCTGTGCGGTTCCTTTCATTCCCCATCCCCCGTAATCCCTGAAAGGATCGATTTCGACAATCTCGCTATTGATGACCTGTTCAACTCCGATCTTTGTCCATGGGAAAGGCCACGCGCGCGCTCGAATATGTGTTCCACTAACCCGAAGCTCTAGATATTGACGCAACAATCCATACGCGATGACGAGCAACAACGCCGCACCCAACGATGCACCGAACAGGACTAGGCGGGATTCACCCGAGGTGTAGAAATATATAACGGCGAACACCCCAGGGCCGGCGAACATCGCGGCGCTGACAACGAACATCGATCTACAAAATCGATTGTAATGTTCGCGGATTATCAATTCCCCCGAGGATTCACTCATCAGTCGTCCTCTCCATGAATGGTGCGAAGCGCTCAAATCCTATCGCCTCAGCTCGCGACCCCGGAACTACACTCGCCCGAGTGAACCGCCTTGTGACGCTTGCCGTCTTGGCAGTGGCGCTGTTGGGGAGTGCCTGTGGCAGCACGGATGGAGAACCAGGTTCTGAAGGATTGGATGACAGCTTCTATCCGAATCTGGGCAACGGGGGCTACGACGTGCTCCACTACGACATCGACCTGGATATCGATCCGGAAGCAAACACAATTCAGGCGCTCACCACAATCACCTCGCGGGCCACCCAAGACCTTTCGGCATTCAACCTGGACCTGTCGGGTCTGACGGTTACAGAAGTCCAAATCAATGGGTCACGTGCCGAGTTCTCCCGCAGCAATACCGAACTCATCATCGAGCCCGCCGGCGCTCTCGCGTCGGGCTCAGAATTCTCAACGTCCGTCAGCTACTCGGGATCGCCCGAACCGGTTGCCGACCCGGGTGTCCCGTACCAACCGCTCGGCTGGCAGAACATCAGGGGCACGATCCTCACAGCAAGCGAACCGTCCGGCTCAATGAGTTGGTTCCCCTCCAACAATCATCCCACCGACAAGGCGACCTTCGAGATCCGCATCACTGTGCCTACGCCGTTCACAGCAGCATCGAACGGGATCCTCGTCGAAGAGTCCAGCGCCGACGGTTACACCACCACAACCTGGCGAATGGACGATCCGATGGCCACCTATCTGGCCGCCGTCTATGTCGGAGACTTCGAGCGCGTCGAAACCAACCAGGCCGGTGGCCCGCTGATCCGTGACTACCTTCCCCGAGACAGCCCAGCAGAGATTGCCGAAGCTCTCTCCATCACCCCGCAGGTGATCAGCTACTACGAGGATCTGCTGGGCCCCTATCCGTTCGACGCGTACGGCACCATCGTGATGCCGCACACACTCGGGTTTGCAATGGAGAACCAGACCCTTTCCGTGCATGGCCGCGACACGATCGACCCGTTGGTGATTGCCCACGAAATAGCGCATCAGTGGCTCGGCAATTCGTCGACGCTGGACGACTGGAGCGAGACCTGGCTGCACGAAGGATTCGCGACCTACTTGTCGAGCATGTATATGGCCGAGCACCACGGTTGGCATCTCGACGTGAAGATGGCCGGGTGGCACGGGACCTTGTCACGCTGGAACTCGGTACCGCCGATGGAGATCGAGAATGCTCAGATGTTCGACGTTTCGGTCTATTGGCGTGGCGCACTGACGTTGCACGCCTTACGGGGCCTCGTGGGTGAAACGGTGTTCAGCGAGATTCTGCGGACCCACTACCAACAGAGCGCCAACGGCAACACGAACACCGTTGAGTTTCTCGCGGTGGTGACGCAACTCGCCGGCTCTGAAGCGGCGGAACTGGTTGAGTCGTGGCTGTACGACGATCCCATGCCGCCGTTGTAGGACCGGCAGCAAAACGGGTTGGAACAAGGTTGCCAAAGCGTTACAGTTTCGCCGTCGATATTACAGTTATGTGACAAACAAGGCGGAGAAAGTACCAACATGCACGTACGAGTGAGCGCAATCGTCATCTCGCTGGCAGCACTCCTGTTCGCATCCGCCTGCACACCCGAAGAAGTCGCCCTGTACCTCAAGGTCACCGACCACGTCAACCATGTGCTCTCCGCCGAAGAACTCAAACGCCTGCGCGACTGCGAATCAACCGACAACTACACGGCCGTCTCGTTGTGGACCAACCCAGTCGGCCTCTACCGAGGCGCCTACCAGTTTGTACAGCACACGTGGGACGGAGTGGCTGAACGTCACTTTCCCTGGTTGGTCGGCAAGGACCCCGTAGAAGTGGAACCCTGGTGGCAGGACGCCATGACCCGCGCCCTTTGGTCCGAACGCGGAAGACAACCATGGCCGATATGTGGCCTCCGAGTGTGACCGATTGTGACATTCTGTAGATGTGACAAAACCCACGGACACCAAGGCAATTGCCGTCCCCGAACAACCTGAGACAGCGAAGACCCCGAGAATCGACTCAACGGGCGAACTGCTGCTGCCCCTGATCGCGGCAGACTCCGGCCCGGCCCGTGAATGGGCCGACGCAGCGCAAACCGACCGGATGGCGCCTCCCCACGAACTGTCCGACGGAGACGCCCACCTCAACGTCACTCGAACCTTCTGTTTCGCCGACCTCAGCGGCTTCACGGCGTTCACCCGCGACAACGGCCCGCACGCCGCAGTGGGCCAACTCGGACAGTTCCGACGAATCGCGCGCAACGTGGCGGCCAAACGCGGTGTCCGTGTCGCCAAATGGCTCGGTGACGGGGTGATGCTCGTAGGCACAGAAGCACCTCCCACAATCGCTCTGGGGGCGCATCTCGTTCACGCATTCTCCGACAGCGAGATCCAAGTTCGTGTCGGCATCGCAACCGGCATCGCCCTGTTGTTCGAGGGCGACGACTACATTGGCGAACCGGTGAATCTCGCCGCCAAGCTGTGTGCCGCAGCCGAACCCGACGAGATCCTGGCGGTGGCTGAACTCGGAGATCTACCAGACTGGGTCATCAGCGAAGACAACGTGACCATCCGAATCAAGGGCGTGGGCGCGATCGGAGGAGTCCGCCGACTCCGAGTCAAACCCGCCAAATCACCATAGGAACGTGAACAAGACCCGGACGCTGTCGGTTCTCGCCGGTCTGCTCATCGCAGCCGGACTCCCGCCCTGGGGATGGTGGCCGCTCACTATCGCGGGACTGGCGCTCTGGTTCCATGTTCTCAACCAGTTGACCCCGCACACCCGGTTCGGACGTTCGCTGCTTGTCGGTGTCGCCTGGTTCTTCCCGAGCACAGTGTGGATGGCGGACCTGACTCCGGTGGGCTGGCCCGTCGCCGCGGCCGCTTTCAGTGTGATGGTCGCCCTGGTCGGATGGATCACACCCAGTGACCGCGTATACAGGGGTGCGGTTTTCTGCGGCGCTCTCGCGTTGGCCGAATTGATCCGCTGGAACTGGCCTTTCGGCGGAGTTCCCATTTCCACGCTGCCAATGGCAGGCGTCAACACTCCTCTCGCCTCGTCAGTTCGACTCCTGGGGTCCCCCATCCTCGTCGTGTTGTTGGCGCTCGCGGCCGTGATTCTCGCCGACCTCGTCACACGCCGAAGAGCCAGTCTGGCTGCCGTGGGAATACTCGCGGCGCTGCCGCTCGCCGGATTGCTTCCGTGGGTCGCCACGACTGAGGGCGACACCGTCCGAGTCGCAGTCGTGCAGGGCGGCGGACCTCAGAACACGAGAGCCGACCTGTGCCAGAACCGACAAGTGTTCGAACGGCACATGGAGGCGAGCCAACTCATCAGCGAACCGGTGGATCTGGTGCTTTGGCCCGAAGACGTGGTGCATCCGGCTGCCGACGGCGCCACTTCAGACCGTTGCCCGGACCCGCTGTTGGGTCGCAGCGAAGCGACAGACCGGATCGCCCGACTGGCCGACAGGCTAGATGCCGTGGTCGTCACCGGATGGTTCGAACCGAGTGCGGACGGCGACTCCAACCTGAACTATTCGCTCGTCACCGATTCGAGCGGAGTCACGGGCGATCGTTACGACAAGGTGCAGTTGGTGCCTTTCGGCGAGTTCGTACCGCTTCGCGGCTTCATTGAGCGATTCAGCAGCGAACTCCCGGCACGCGACGCGCGGGAGGGAACCGAACCCGCCGTGGTCGACAGCGAACTTGGACCGCTCGGCGTCTCGATCTCGTGGGAGGTGTTCTTCGACCACCGAGCCCGAGACGCGATCGGCAACGGCGGGTTGGTTCTGCTGAATCCCACGAACGGCTCGAGCTACTGGCTCACGATCGTGCAGAGCCAGCAGATCGCGTCGAGCCAGCTGCGGGCAATCGAGACGGACCGCTGGGTGCTGCAGGCTGCGCCAACCGGATTCTCCGCCATCATCGACCCGTCGGGCGAGGTCATTTCCCGCACCGGAGTCAGCGAACAACAGCGGCTGATCGAAACCATCAATCTCCGCGAGGGACGCACCCCCGCGGTCGTGCTCGGGGCCTGGCCGGTGCTCATCGCGTCACTGGGGATCGTGGCGTTCGCCCACCTGGATTCCCTCACTCAAGAGATCGCCAGGCGCTCCCGGGCCCGCAAACGAGCCCGCGCGCAGAACCGTTGACCTACCCGCCGATGGTGGCGGGAGTCACGCGGGGTAGGGAAACGGCGAATCATTGGGCATTATTCAAGGTCCGATTGTTGCCTGCGGAAGCCAGTTTTCTCCTATGCACAAGGCGCAGAACCCCCATGATCGCGCCCTCCGCATTGCACTGCTGACCTATCGCGGCAAGCCCCATGTGGGAGGACAAGGGGTCTATGTCCGACATTTGAGCAAAGCACTCGTCGACCTCGGGCATCACGTCGAGGTTCTTGGCGGTCCCCCCTATCCAATCCTCGACGAACGTGTGCCGCTCATCAAGCTGCCGAGCCTTGACATCTGGTCAGAACCGCACCCCATGCGCAAACCGCGGGTCTGGGAATGGAAGGACTGGACCGACGTCGCCGAGCACGCCTCGTTCGGCACCGGCAACTTCTCTGAACCCATGGCTTTCAGCCTTCGAGCATGGCGCCATCTGCGCCATCGCCGCCACGAATTCGACCTGATCCACGACAACCAGACACTGGGCTGGGGCCTGCTCAAACTGCACCAGGAAGGCTGGCCGATCCTCGAAACGATCCACCACCCGATCACGGTCGACCGCAAACTCGAACTCGAGCACGCCCGCACAGCATGGGAACGATTCGGCAAACGACGCTGGTACTCCTTCACCAAGATGCAGCGTCGAGTCGCCCGACGAATGCCTCGACTGATGACCGTCTCCGAGTCCTCAAAGAGCGATATCAGCGCCGATTACGGAATCGATCCCGACCGACTTCATGTGGTGCCCGTGGGAGTCGACCCGGACCTGTTCCTGCCGGTCAGCGGGGTGGAACGCCGCGAAGGCCACTTGGTCACCACCGCATCAGCCGACGTGGCCATGAAGGGACTCAAGTTCCTCCTCGAAGCGGTGGCCAAGCTGCGCACCGAGCGCCACATCGAACTGACCATCATCGGAAAACGACGACCCGACAGCCATGCCAGCACCGTGATGACCCGCCTGGGCCTTGATGACTGCGTAGAGTTCGTCTCCGATGTGGCTGACACGCGCATCGTCGAGCTTTACAGCGAAGCGGAGTTGGCCATCGTGCCCTCCCTCTATGAGGGCTTCTCTCTACCCGCCATCGAAGCGATGTCGTGCGGAGTTCCACTCGTTGCCACGACCGGAGGAGCACTCCCCGAAGTCGCCGGCACCCACAACGAAACCTGTTTCCTGACCGAGCCGGGCAACAGCGAAGCTCTGGCGTCAACCATTCGCGAGGCCCTCGACAACCCCGAACTGCGAGCACAGGTGGGGAGTCAAGGGCGGCAACGAGTCATCGACCAGTGGTCCTGGCGCCACACCGCGCAGCGCACCGTCGACCAATACCGGTCAGTGCTCGCGGAACAGGGCACTGTCTGATGCTCACCGTCGACTACGACCGATTCGGCCTGCGCGCCGAAGACCGGCTGCTCGACCTCGGCTGTGGTTTCGGCCGTCACACCTATGAAGCACTGGTTCGCGGCGCAGACGTCGTCAGTTGCGACATGTCTCTGGCGGAACTCGAGTCCATCGGAAACACCGCGCCGCTGCTGATAGACGATGGGCTGTTCGACGCCGAACTCAGCCACACCTTGGTGCAGGGTGACGGAACCGCTCTGCCTTTCGCTGACGACAGTTTCGACAAGGTCATCGCTTCTGAAGTGCTCGAACACGTGGTCGACGACGATGCCGCCTTCAGCGAACTCCTCCGGGTTCTCAAACCTGGCGGGGTTTTGGCGGTCACGGTCCCGGCCTGGCTGCCGGAGAAGATCTGCTGGAAGATCAGCTCCGACTATCACGCTCCCGCCGCTGTCGGCGGTCATGTTCGGATTTACACCGAGAAAGAAGTTCGCCAGAAATTGCGTGCTGCAGGCTTCAACCCTACGGTCTCTCACCGCACTCACGCCTTGCACTCCCCGTACTGGTGGCTTCGCTGTGCGGTCGGTGTCAACAACGAGATCGAGGACAATTTTTCTGTGCGGATCTACCACAAGCTGCTCGAATGGGACATCGTCAAGGCGCCTTGGTTGACGCGCACCGCCGAGAGGATCCTCAACCCGGTACTCGGCAAGAGTCTGGTGGTCTACGCCGACGTTCCGGTAAACGCGGAGGTCTCCGACACTGCCGAGACACCAGCGGCCGGCGAAGAACTGCTCGTACATCATTCGTCTCCTACCCCAGAGGTTGTTCGTGCTACCTGAGATTCGCGGCGTTCTGTCCGCTGACGAGATCCGACAAACCGCCGACCACATCGCCGAGTGGCAGCTCGGCTCGGGAATGATCCCTTGGTTCCCAGGCGGCCATGCCGACCCATGGAACCACGTCGAAGCGGCAATGGCCCTTGTTGTGGGTGGTCGCCGAAGCGAAGCCGAGGCCGCCTACCAATGGCTGGTCGACAGCCAGCGGCCCGACGGTTCCTGGCATCAGTACTATCTGGAGCACGAGGTTGAGCAGGACAAGCTCGACGCCAATGTCATCGCCTACGTTGCCACCGGGGTTTGGCATCACTATCTGCACTTCCGTGACCTCGGCTACCTGGAGACGATGTGGTCCGTCGTCGAAGATGCCATCGATTTTGTTCTCGACCTCCAGCAGCCGCGCGGCGAGATTCTCTGGGCACGCCACCCCGACGGGACACCATGGCCCTTCGCGTTGTTGACCGGCTCGTCCTCGATCGCCCACAGCCTTCGCTGTGCGGTCGCCATCGCCGAGGAACTCCGCCACGAACGCCCCGACTGGGAGCTGTCGGTGGCCCAGTTGGCCCATGCGATCCGCCACGAACGCGACAATGCGTTCTCGCCCAAACACCGCTGGGCCATGGACTGGTACTACCCGGTGCTTTCCGGGGTGATCAGCGGCGAGGCAGGGAGAGCTCACCTCGCTGAGAGGTTCAACACTTTCAATCTCGGCGACGAAGGCATCCGTTGTGTCAGCGATCGCCCTTGGGTCACGACCGCGGAGACCTGCGAGTGCGCCATCGCCCACCTCGGCGTCGGCGACTATGCCACGGCCATTCGCCTTTTCAGCGCCGCGCAGAAGCTTCGAGAACCGGACGGTCGCTACATCACCGGCATGGTTCATTCCGAACTCACCATGTTCCCGCCCGGTGAGCGCTCCACCTACTCTGCGGCCGCCGTGTTGCTGGCCGCGGAGGCGATCGAAGGTTCGAGCCCCGCGTCGAAACTGTTCGCCGATCACGAATTCCTGTCACCGATCATCGACATCGATCCGGTGGACTCCGGCGTAACCAACCCGACCCGACCTGACCGGGGTTAATCGGGTCTCGTTCGGTGCATCACACGCAGCGAGCCAGTGGCACTGGACTCCTCGAAGGTGCCTGAATCCATCGCTCGGCAGTAGATATCGTATGGAGGTCGACCGCCGTCAGCCGGATTCGGGAACACGTCGTGGATCAGCAGCGTGCCGCCGACAACAACGTGGGGCACCCAGGTCTCATAGTCGCGGTGTGCTGGTTCGTGACCGTGTCCGCCGTCGATGAAGAGCAGCGCGAGGGGGGTGGTCCACACCGACCCGACCGTTGGTGAGTCTCCCACCAGCGCCACCACCGTCGGTTCCAGGCCGGAATCATGGATTGTGCGGCGGAAGGTTCCGAGGGTGTCGATCTTGTTGGTCTCGGGGTCTACCAGGTCCGGGTCATGGTGCTCCCAACCCGCCTGGTTCTCCTCAGACCCGCGGTGGTGGTCCAGAGCAAACAGGACACGACCGCGCTCGCTCGCTGCCGCACCGAGGTAGACCGCTGATTTGCCGCAGTAGCTGCCGACTTCAAGGAACGGTCCGTCCGCGGCAACCGCCATGGCAGCCTCGTAGAGGGCCATGCCCTCGTCGGGGGGCATGAAACCGCGCGCAGCCAGCGCGTGCTCAAGCAGTTCCGGGTCCACTCAAAGGACCTCGACGACTGACTCGTCGCCGGCTTTGGGCCACAACAGACCATCCAGCACCAGGTATTTCGCCACCCAGACCACACCGTAAGCGACCACTGTGCTCAGCATCAGAACAGGTGTGTTGTCGGTGATCATCCCGAGCAGTGCGATGGTCCCAGTTGAAAGGGTGAGACCCACGAAAGCGATAATCCAGAACGGCAGGATCTCGGATTTCACGCTGTTGGCGCCCAGTTGCTGCCATACCCAGTAACGGCTCAGCAGATATGCGGGACCCGTGCTGACCATCCAAGCGGTCAGGTTGGCGATCGCCGGAGTCAGATCCAGCGCTTCGAGGGCATAAGCGAGGGTGCTGAGCCCCACCACCACGTTGACCGCCGAAACTGCGCAATAGCGAAGCGCCTTGCGCCAATGCTCGCGCACAGCTTCTGCGATCACCGCTTGGTTGATGACGGGCATGGCTTTGCAGGATACTCGCATCGATTCGATCGCGTTCGCGCCGATATCTGTCGATATCCGAGCAAGATAGGGACATGCAGGATGACGTTGATGCACTTGTGCAGCTTCTTGATCTCGAAGTAATCGAGGTCAATGTCTTTCGCGGGGTGTCGCCAGACGAGAACCGCCAGCGAATCTTCGGCGGTCAGGTCGCCGGGCAAGCGCTGGTCGCGGCGGCTCGTACGGTTGAGCCTGATCGTGTCGTCCACTCGCTGCACGCATATTTTCTACGCCCTGGCGACCCGACCGTGCCGGTGCTGTACGAAGTCGATCGGATACGCGACGGCAGAAGCTTCACCACTCGACGGGTGGTGGCCATTCAGCACGGTCGAGCCATCTTCAACTTGCAGGCTTCGTTTCAGATCGTTGAACCAGGTCTGGAGTTCGCAAGTCCCATGCCCGACGTGGTGCCTGCCGATTCCCTGCCCACACGAGCGGAGCGTTACCAAGCCCAGGGCATACCGGACCCGTTCGCCGGTGTCGGCCGCCCTGTCGACATTCGCTATGTCACCGCCAGTCCCTTCCATCGCAACGAACCTCTTCCACCGGTGCAACAGGTCTGGTTTCGAGCTGATGGCCGCCTGCCCGACGATCAGGTGCTCCATACCTGTCTGTTGACATACGCGTCCGACATGACCCTGCTCGACACGACCCTGCTTCCTCACGGAACCAACTCCGAAGTCGGCGACATACAACTGGCGAGCCTTGATCACGCCATGTGGTTCCACGGAGAGTTCCGAGCAGACGAATGGCTGCTGTACGACCAGTACACGCCGGCGTCAAATGGAGCGAGGGGGCTCGCCATTGGGCGAGTGTTCACCCATGACGGCCGTTTGATCGCCAACGTTGTGCAGGAAGGGCTTATCCGCCAGATATCTCGCCAGAGAACAACCAAGCGCTCAAGCAGCTAGAGAGCCGCGATAGAGCGCAAAGGCCTACGCTTCTAGCTGTGGCGCAACGGAGGTCGTGTCGTGGTTGAGATCTACGAAGCAACCGAGGTAACCGAGGAACTTGTTGAGGCGATGGGCCGCCTTGTGCCGCAACTCTCGAGATCCAACCCGCCGCCGTCGGCCGCGGCCTTGGGGGAGATCGTCGACTCCGATGCCGCGACTCTGCTGATCGCCCGCGACCACAGCGGCATCGTCGGCACCCTCACTCTCGTGCTCTTTCGCATCCCGACCGGGATCCGGACCTGGATCGAGGATGTCATTGTCGACGAAGGCACCCGTGGCTCCGGTGTCGGACGCAGTCTGAACGAAGCAGCGATCGAACGCGCTCTCGCCGCCGGAGCCGTTTCTGTCGATCTGACCTCTCGACCTTCAAGGGAAGAAGCCAACCGCCTTTACCAGAGGATGGGATTCTCGAAGCGCGAAACCAACGTCTATCGTTTCAGCCCGTAGCAGCGCGCCCATCAATAACTCAGATATCGCAATCTCTCAGATATGGTCTATGGCGTGGCGAGTTCCGCTAGTTCCCCTGCCCATATCAACTGGTTGACCAACCTTCCGAAACTCAGGTCACCGGTGCTGATCACAGCTTTCGAAGGCTGGAATGACGCAGGCGACGCTGCCTCGATTGCCGCACGTCACTTCGCCGACAGATGGAAGGGCACGGCCCTTGCCGAGATCGACGCCGAACACTTCTACGACTTCACGACGAGCCGTCCACTGGTACGGCTCGACCAAGAGCGTCGGCGCTCTTTGACCTCGCCAACCAACCTTTTCCGTTCCTGTGTCGTCCGCGACGGCGAACAGGACGTCGTGGTTTTGCTGGGACTCGAACCCCAATTGCGCTGGCGCACGTTCTGCAACCAGGTCATCGAAACGGCCCGGATGCTTGAGGTCAGCCAAGTCATCACCCTTGGAGCGCTGCTGGCCGACGTTCCCCACAGTCGCCCGGTCGAGGTCTACGGCGCGAGCGACGACGAGAAGATCCGAGCCAGGCTCGATCTGGCCCCGTCGAGCTACGAAGGGCCGACAGGGATCGTCGGCGTGCTCGCCACCCAGTGCCGTGAAGCAGGGCTGCCCACTGCTTCATTGTGGTCGGCGGTTCCGAGTTACGTTCCGGGAGCACCGTCTCCCAAAGCAGGACTCGCTCTGGTGCAACGGGTATCGGAGTTGCTCGGCACATCGGTGTTCGCAACCGATTTGGAAATCGCCGCAGCAACTTATGAACACCAGGTCAACGAACTGGTGGCCGAAGACGAAGAAACCGCCAGTTACGTCGCCGACCTTGAGGAGGCCTGGGACGGCAACGTTCCATTCGACACCGACGCTGACCCGGATCTAAGTGACGACCCCGAGACTCTCCTAGCAGAAGTCGAACAGTTCCTACGCGACAACGACTGACCCGTGCGACTGCTTGTTCTTCAGCACATTGATTGTGAACATCCAGGTCAGCTGAGGGAATTTCTGCGGGCCGACGGGATCGACCGGACCGCGGTGGAACTTGACGAAGGCGAACCGATCCCTCCGCTCGAGGATTACGACGCACTCTGGGTGATGGGTGGACCGATGGATGTGTGGGATGTCGAGGAACACCCTTGGTTGATCCCCGAAAAGCAGGTGATTCGCCACTGGGTGCGGGAACTCGAGCGTCCTTTCTTGGGGGTTTGCCTGGGCCATCAGCTCTTGGCCGACGCCCTGGGGGGAACGTGTGGTCTGCAGAGGCCACCCGAAATCGGGGTGCTCCCCGTTGATCTCACACCCGAAGGCCGCGCTGATCCGATCTTTGCAGAGATGGCTGACCGCCAATACGCGCTGCAATGGCACTCGGTGTGCGTAACGGAACCGCCCGACGGAGCTGTCGTACTGGCCAGTTCACCGGAGTGCCAGGTGCAGGCAATGCGCGTCGGGCCTCGCGCCTGGTCGATGCAGTACCACGTCGAAGTGGAACCCGACACCGTTCGCAACTGGGGTGAGATCGAGGCTTATCGCGATGCGCTCGAATCGACCCTCGGCCCCGGTTCCCTCGACGCGCTAGCAGACGAGGCCGATCGTCACATCGATGGTTTCGTGGCAGACGCCGAGCAGCTCTACCGAAACTTCATGGCCGCTGCCGTCAGCTAGGCGCGCTGTCAGCTAGGCGACGGCGCAGCAGGACGACGAATCGTCGCTGTCAACGGCGACAGGGTTTGCTACCACGATGTTGTCGCGTACCTCGTTGTCACCCGACTTGACATACCACTCCCACTCGACGCCTGCGGGGTCGGTGACCCAGGTCTCGGTCTTGTCGGCGAAGCAGCACATGGTCTCGTCAACACCTGTGGTGCGCAGCCCGGAAGCGGCAAGGCGCCGTTGCGCCGAGAAGACTTCCTCCTCCGTCTCGGTTTCGACGCCGAGGTGGTTGATCGTTCCGCCCTCACCGACGGTTTCGAAGAGAACGAGCTTCAACGGTGGTTCGTCGATAGCAAAGTTGGCGTAACCGTCCCGTCGCTTGGCGGGTTCGGTCCCAAACAACCGCGAGTAGAAGTCGACTGCTTCATCGATGTCGTCCACGTTCAGTGCCAGTTGTAGTCGCATAGATTCAGCGTACCGTCTCGCACTTGCGTGCACCGATAGGACAGTCGTCACCCGCGCAGGACACGGATATGGCAGCGGGCGCCAGACGCCCGGGCCAGTCGCGCATCGCAAGTCACCAATTCGCAGTCGAGGGCCTCGGCCAAAGCAACATACACGGCGTCGTAAGCGGTGATGTTGGATCGCAACTCGTAGGCGCGGCGCAGGAACAGCGAGGTGGGATAGCGACGGAAGGGAAGCCCAGCGAGGATGTCGATTGCGGTTGAGAATCGGTCGTCGGTGATGGTCTGGGCCATCCATCTCTTGCGCAATACGGCCGCCGTTTCAACATCGGCCAAGTCCGGGACAGCGGCTTCGCCCGCTTGCGAAAGGGCGTTTCGAGCCTCTGCGCCATCAAGACCGTCGTCGGCGAGGGAGTTGGAGAGCACAGATGCGTCGACAACGATCAACGCTCGCCCCGAACCTCTTCGAGGTCATCCACCGCCTGTTCGAACCCAACGGTTCCGCCCGACATCCGCTCGATTCGTTCAATGACCTCATCGAGAGTCGGGGCTTGCGCAAGGCGGGTGAGTTCGGTCGTCAGGTAGTGCTGCAGAGACACACCGGTGGCTTGTGCTCGTTCGACGAGTTTCCGGTGGATCTCTTCTGGCACATCTCGGATCAAGATGTTCGTCATGCTTGCATTATGCAAGCACAGCTTCCGCTTCGCAACAGGAAACGCTCAGGCAATAGGGCCGATCATACGGCTAGGTGGGAGTCGATCCAGGCGATCACTTCGTCGATGACTTCGGGGCCGCTGGGTTCATTGAACACCTCGTGGCGAAGCTCCGGATAGACGATCCGCGTGACGTTGGGAAGCGTCTCGAAGATCTCCGAAGCCTCCGTCGGCACCAAACGATCATCGCCGCCATGAACGACCAACGTCGGCATCGTCACGCGCTCAATGTTGTCTCGTGCCGCGGAGATGGCACGCATGATCTCATGGCCCATCCGTGCCGTCGGGTTGGGGACCCGCAGCGGGTCGGCGTAGAAAGTCTCTCCGACTCTTGGATCGGACGACAGCAGCGACGGATCGCCTTCGTCCTTTATCTCCATCAGCGGCATCAAGCGGCCCACTATCGGAGCCGCTAGTCGCAAGTGACGCGGGATCTCGGCTCCGAGCGCAGGACCTGAGAGCACCAGGAGATCCGGCTGTGGTCGTTCGTCGACGACATAACGGGTAGCCATCAACCCGCCAAGCGAATGGCCTAAGAGAACCGTCGGCAAACCAAGTTTGCGAACCTCGAACAGCTGGTCTTGCACATCATCGGAGAACTGCGACCAAGAATCACAATGACCCCGATGACCTCCGCTGCGACCGTAGCCGCGATGATCGATAGCAACCGTGTCGAAACCAGCGGCGGCGAAACGATCTCCCACATGCCCATAACGCCCGCTGTGTTCCGCTATCCCGTGCAGCAACAGAACCGCGGCCCGCGCCGGACCGGCAGGCTGCCAACGGCGGCGCATTTGAATCAGGCCATCGCGGGTAGTCCCGTGATCAACGGTGGAACGCACAAGACCTCACAGTGCTTGTTTCAGGGTTTATTTCAGGGCTCATGACTCAGGATCTCCTCGCCAGGGCGGGTTGCGGGGAGCATCGAATTGGACCTTGATATCCTCACCGCGAATCGCCGCAAAAGCGTGGTCAGCCCACCAGTCGGGATTTACCGTTGCCTCAGGAAGAGCGTCTCTGGCGAAAAACCCGACGTCGAGGCATTCCAGCGGATGCGCACGAAGTTCACCCCCGATCGCACGGCAATGAAACACCAGCGCCACGAGGGGAATACGGGTGAAAGCACGGCGCTGCCCGTCCAGGATTGATATCGGGCGGATCACTTCACACTCGATCCCGGTCTCCTCGTAGACCTCCTTGACCACGATCTCCGCCGGCGAGTATCCGACATCGGCCCAACCCGTCGGGTAGAGCCAAACTCCAGAATCAGCCCGCTGAACCATCAGCATCTCGTTGTGCTCGTTGCCGACCACCGCACCAACGGTGATCTTCGGGGTGACGTAACCCGCTACCCCCGAACCGGTCCGGTCAAGCCACTCCTGTACTTGTTCCTCTGGATGAAATCCACCTTCTACATGGGACCGAATGTCCGCGGCCACCGCGAGCACCTCTTGGTATCGTTCGCGTTCATAGAGGTTCTCGGTGAACCCCAGACCAGTTCGAGCAGTCGCCGACAATGCCTCTGCCCAACGCAGAAGAACACGCTCATCGGCTCGGCGAACACTCATGTGACAACCCTACGCGTCTGAGGCGATGGCCGTAAGAACAGCGATTTCGATCTCGCCCAGATAGTTGTCGTCGAGGATCTTCCGGCCATTGGGGCCGCGCACATAGAAGGAGTCGACAACATCGTCGCCCAACGTCTGCACTTTCGCCGAATAGATGTCGAGGTCCAGATCGTCGAGGGCGCTGGTGATGCGGTACAGCAACCCGATCGAGTCCGGCCCGCGTACCTCGATCACCGTCGCATCCGACGACAATTCGTTGTCGATTATCACCTCAGGCTCGGAAGGACGAGCCGTCGTCACACGCTGGAAACGATATGTGCGTGCTCTTTTGAGCAGCCTCGCTCGCACTGCCAGACCCCCTGCCAATGACAGGCGCACGTCGTCCTGCACGCGCTGGGGACGCTCATCAAGACCGACACCGCCACCGACGCGCAGAACCTGCAAAGAAAGCGACCCCTCGGTGTGGAGTTGCGCTCCGAGGATCTCAACCCCGTGCAACGCCAGCGCACCCGCCACCCTTGAGAAAGCACCCGGACGGTCCGGCGTGATCACTGTCAGTTCATGGCCGTCGAGCTGCACAAGTTCGGTCCCTTCTGCCAGCAACTCGTAGTGTTTCTCGGTCGGAAACTGCGAAGCGAGCATCGTTCCGCCGGTCTGGAGGAAGTGGGACGTTCTGTTGACCAACTTCTTGACCAGCTCGGCTTTCCAACCACCCCAAGCAGCCTTGCTTGTCGCAATCGAATCCGCTTCGGTCAACGCTCCGAGCAACTCGAGCGTGCCGACCGAGTCGATCTGCTCGGCAACGAAGCGGATCGTCTCGGTGGCGTCTAGATCGCGTCGTGATGCCACATCGGGCAGCAACAGATGATGACGGACAAGCATCCCCAACGTCTCGATATCGGCCGGGGGGTAACCCATGCGGGTGGCGATGCTTCGGGTCAACCCCACTCCAACCTCGCTGTGGTCCCCGGGGTATCCCTTGCCGATGTCGTGGAACAGCCCTCCGAGCACCAACAGATCGGGGCGCTCCACACGATCGGCGATAGCGGCAGCTTCAGCCGCCGCTTCAAGCAGATGGCGATCAACCGTATAGCGGTGGTACACGTTGCGCTGCGGGCGGTTCCGGTTGGGGGTCCACTCCGGGAACAGCCGAGAGATCAGATCAACCTGGTCGAGCGCTTCGATAACTCGGATCGCCTCGTAGCCGAGAAGCAGGAGATCAACAAAAATCTCGCGTGCCTCGTCGGGCCACTGGTCAGGCATCGGTGGTGTTTCAACCGCCAGGCGGTCGAGCACGTCACGCTCGATGAACGCGTCCTCGCTCGCAGCAATGTATGCAACTCGCAGTGGCATGACCGGGTCTTGTGAGACCGGAGCATCCTCACCGAAGCGCAGCGTCTCATCGACGATTTCGATTCCGTGGCCGAACTCTCTCACCCGTGGTCGCCAGCGGCGTCGGGTCGAGCGCACATGGATGCGATGCAGAACGGCATCCATGATCCAGGCAACCGAACGCGCCGCCGAAGCTACCGCTGCCATCAATTCATCGGCGTCGGTGTAACCGAGGGCTGCCGATACTTCATCTTGGTCCTGGAGCAGGAGTTGGTTGCCGGACTGTCCGCTCAGCCTGTGGAGCTCGATCCGTGCCGACAGCAGGATCCGGTGCGGTTCGACCAGCTCGCTGCGTTCTGTTGCTTCCAGCAAACCCTGCTCTGCCTGATCGATCCAGTGCAGAGAGTCGATGTCGCGTAGTCCTCCCCGAGCCAGTTTCAGATCTGGTTCCAGCAGGAACGCCACCTCACCGGCCTCATCATGGCGTTCACGGACTGATTCAACGAGAAGACCCAGCATCTTGTCGGCATTGGAACACCACAAGTCACGGGCTTTTTTTGCGAGTTCGTCCACCAGGCGGGCGTCGCCGCCGATGAGGCGAATGTCGAGCAGAGAAGTGGCTGTGTCGAGGTCGGCAGCTGCCAGGTCGATTGCTTCATCGACGGTTCGAACGGCATGCCCGAGCTTCATTCCGCTGTCCCAGATCGGGTACCAGATTCGCTCTGCCACTTCAGCCACATGGCCCGAGTCGTTGTGCAGAAGCAGCAGGTCGAGGTCGCTTCCGATGCTCAGCGAGCCTCGCCCGTAACCGCCCACCGCGGCCAGTGCCACCCCTCGTACTTCTTCCACGCCCTCCACGACAGACTCCAGCCAGGCATCGATCTCGGCGGTGTAGGCGCGAGACAGTTCGGTGCCCACCAAACTTCGGTCGGCGAGGAGCGCTGAGGTTGCGGGGACTGCGTTCATGCTGCTTTCGACACTCTACCGACGCCGCATATGGTTATCAGCAAGGCGTTGTCAGCAAGGTGTTGTCAGTACGGCGTTGTCAGCAAGGTGTTGTCAGTACGGCCAATCACGAGTTCTGTGGCCAAGCAACCGGGTCAGGGGATACAACTTCAGCGTCAAGGCACCCTTGATGAGGACGTTGCGTGCAAACCATCCGAGCTGAAGTGCCTGGCGCAGTGCGTTCACTGTGGACTCCCGCCCCGACATCGGCTCACGCCGGTACTCGGCCAACGACCCGGAGCGACCCTGATAGCGCCAGGGGCTGCCCACGAAGGTCGACGTCAACAGGGCCAGCGTCACGCCGATTGAACTGAACGAATCATGGATCAGCATGGTGCCGCCGTCGGCTACTTGATCGCCCCAAGCGACGATGTCCTGGCGCGCCGGTCCGAAGCGGTGTGCGCCGTCGATGTAGAGAAGGTCGATGTCTCCGTCGACGTCACCCAGCGCATCGCCGGACGTCTTGCGAATGTGGGTCACGCGGTCGGCTACGCCGGCACGGGTGAGGTTGTCGGTGTAGCTGTAGTAGTCGCTGTCTCCGAGATATTGATTCGGAGCGATTTCCTGTGGCCCGCGATCACCCCCGGCATGGGGATCAATGGACACGATCCCAACTCCAACAGGCGCAGCACTGGCGAGAACGATCAACGACCGACCACGAAAACTGCCTATTTCGACGAGCTGAGCGTCTTCTCGCAGCTCAGAGGCCCGGTCATAGAGCCGCCTGGCTTGATCGTCGGTCAACCAGCCTTCGACGTCCGCGATTTGGTCTAGCACTTCACCGAAGGTCTTACGGACAAACACCACGAACGAGCCTACCGGCCTCCTCGCGGCGCTGGCCGCAGCCCACCAGCGGCAGCGGCCGATACTGTTAGTGGCATGACGGCAATACCCGCCGGCCGACGTGGTGCCGCCCACCGGGCGCGTGGTACCGCCCACCGGGCGCGCATCGGGGCCGACGTCGGGGGGACGTTCACCGATATTGTCGTCCAAACCGTCGACGGGACACTTCACTCAACCAAAGTCCTGACCACTTACGATGCCCCTGAGCAGGGGATTCTGGCAGGAATCGAGCAACTCGGCCGGTCCACGGGCATAGATCTTCGCGATGTCGATCAGATCATCCACGGAACGACGTTGGCCACCAACGCCCTGATCGAACGACGCGGGGCCAAGACCGCTCTGGTCACCACAGCAGGGTTCCGCGACGTGATCGAGACCCGCACCGAAAGCCGATTCGAGCAGTACGACCTCAACATCGTGCTGCCGGAACCTCTCATTGAGCGCAAGGATCGATACGTCATCACCGAACGACTCAACGCCCGCGGCGAAGTGCTTGTCGATTTCGATGAATCCGGGGCGAGGTCTCTCATCGAGCATCTCGGCGCGCAGGGATACGAATCTGTGGCAGTCGGCTTCTTGCACAGCTACCGAAACGGCGTCCACGAACGGCGATTTCGGAGCCTGTTGAAAGAGGTTCTCAGCGATGTCTCGGTCTCGATCAGCAGCGAAGTCTCCCCGCAGATGCGCGAATATGAACGCTTCAACACAGTTTGCGCAAACGCATACGTGCAACCGCTGATGGCTTCATATCTGCTGCGGTTGAGAGACCAACTGGGCGCTATCGGTGTCGGCTGTCCGTTGTATCTGATCCATTCCGGCGGTGGCCTCATGAGCGTCGACAGCGCGGCCGAGTTTCCGGTGCGGCTGATCGAGTCGGGACCCGCGGGCGGCGCTATCTTCGCCGCTGATCTTGCCGCCCGTTACGGACGCGACCGGGTCCTCTCCTACGACATGGGTGGAACAACCGCCAAAATCTCCCTGATAGAGGACTTCACTCCCCGCACCGCGAAGGTATTCGAGGTCGACCGTCGGTCTCGATTCAAAAAGGGCAGCGGGATGCCCATCTCCATCCCGGTCATCGAAATGATCGAAATCGGCGCGGGAGGCGGTTCAATTGCTCGGGTCGACTCCCTTGGACAGATCCGTGTCGGTCCACACAGCTCTGGCAGCGAACCCGGGCCGGCCGCCTACGCTCGCGGTGGTTCCGACCCCACAGTCACAGACGCCAATCTCGCGCTCGGTCGCCTGCACCCCGACACTTTCGGGGCGGCCGACATCGACCTGAAACCAACGCTGGCTCACCAGGCCATCTCCGATGCCGTTGGCGGTCCGCTGGGCCTTGACGCCGACACAGCCGCGATCGGGATCTCCGAGGTGGTCGACGAGAACATGACGAACGCCGCTCGTGTCCACGCGGTGGAGGGAGGCCGTGACCTCGCCGGATTCACGATGATCGCATTCGGCGGCGCAGCGCCACTCCATGCTTCTCGACTGATCGACAAACTGGGCCTCGACGAACTGATCGTTCCGAGCGGAGCTGGAGTCGGCTCGGCGATTGGATTCCTCCGCGCGCCCTTCGCCTACGAGGCGATTCGCAGCTTCTACACAACCACCGACGATTTCGACTACGTCGGGGCCAACGAAGTCCTTGCCGAGTTGACAGCCGAGGCCGAGTCGTTTGTGCGAATCGGTACTGCGACCGATCTGTCTGACGAATCAGAAACCATTGTCGAGCGCCAGGTGTCGATGCGGTATGCGGGGCAGGGCTGGGAGATCCCGGTGCGTCTCGACGACGGTGAATTCGACGAGTTTGCCGCCGATCTGTTGGCCGGCAAGTTCACCAAGGCCTACCTCGAGTTCTTCGGACGAGCCATCGAGGATTTGACGATCGAAGCGGTCAGCTGGGCAGTGCGGGTGTCGTCGCGCCAAGAGCCGCCGCCACTGGTCGAGACAATCCCGCAGGGATCGCCGGTCACGTCTGAGACACTGCGTGAGATGTACGACCCCGCACTCGACACGCGGGTCACCGCGGGCGTGTTTGAACGCGCACAACTCAACCCGGGCGATCTTGTGATCGGCCCGGCCCTGATCGTCGAGACGCAGACCACCACCGTGCTCGGCTCTCATCACCGGTGCGTGGTCCAACCCGATGAGTCACTGCGCATCAGCCGAGCCGGACGAGGCTCGCCATGAGCACCAGCGACTTGCGCAACCAGGTGATGTGGAATCGACTGATTTCAGTTGTTGAAGAACAGGCGCTGACCCTCGTTCGCACCGCGTTCAGCACGTCAGTTCGCGAGGCAGGCGATCTCTCAGCAGGGGTTTTCGACAAAAAGGGGCGAATGATCGCTCAAGCTGTTACCGGCACGCCCGGACATGTCAACACGATGGCGGCCGCGCTCAGCCATTTCATCAACGACATCGGTCCCGAGCGCATCTTCGAGGGGGATGTGTACATCACAAACGATCCCTGGAAAGGCACCGGACACCTTCACGACATCACCGTCGCAACGCCGGTCTTCTACAACAACTCCCACGTGGGGTTCTTCGCCTCAACTGCGCATGTAGTCGATATCGGCGGCCGCGGTTACGGACCCGAGGCCAGGGAGGTCTACGAGGAGGGGATCCGCATCCCCATCCTGAAATGGGTGGAACGTGGGAACCTCAACCGCGATCTTGTCACTGTGGTTGCTCAAAACGTTCGTGAGTCGGACCAGGTGGTGGGCGACATCTTCGGGCTGGCTGCCTGCAACGAAACTGGTAGACGACGTCTTTGCGCCATGTTCGACGAGTTTGGACTCAGTGACCTTGAGGGTCTCGCCGAGTTCGTGTTCGATCGCACTCGAGCGGCCACGATTGCGGCGCTCAGGTCTGTCCCTGAAGGCGTCTACACGAACCAGATGACCGTCGACGGCTACGATCACACACTCACCCTGTGCGTTTCGGTCACGGTGACCGCCGATGGAATGCACGCCGACTTCACCGGTACGTCTCCGCTCAGCAAATTCGGGGTCAACGTGCCGCTCACCTACGCCCAGGCGTATTTCACCTACGGGATGCTGGTGGCGCTGGCACCTGAGCTTCCCAACAACTTCGCTTCGCTTGAGCCGTTCACTGTCAGCGCTCCACCGGGGGTGATCCTCAACGCACAGCACCCTGATCCGGTGGCGGTCCGCCATGTGATCGGACACTTCGTGACTGACTTGTGCCTCGGCGCAATCGCCGCGGCGCTGCCTGATCGGATACCCGCCGAAGGTTCGGGAGCGTTGTGGAACTTTCAGGCCAGCGCCCGTTCGGCCGATGTCGATGATCCCAAACCTCCTGTTGAGCTGCTGATGTTCAACAGTGGCGGCACCGGAGCTCGCCCGGGCCTTGACGGACTCACTGTCACCGCTTTTCCGTCGGGCGTACGCACGATGTCGGTCGAGGCGACCGAGCAGGTCGGGCCGATCATCATCTGGCGCAAGGAGATCCGCAACGACAGCGGCGGTGCCGGGCGACAACGCGGCGGCCTCGGTCAGATAATCGAAGTCGGTCCGACCGATGGCTACCTCTTTGAGTTCTCGGCGATGTTCGACCGGGTAGCGAACCCAGCACGGGGCCGACACGGCGGAAGCGACGGGGCCGGCGGTGCGGTGTACCTCGACGATGGCAGCCCATTCCCAACCAAGGGCAAAGAGACGGTTCCCGCTGACCGCCGCCTGATCCTTGAACTCCCCGGAGGTGGCGGGTTCGGCGACCCCGCCGAGCGAGACCCCGCAGCTATCGCAAACGACCTGCTCCAGGAGTACGTAACCAGCTGATTAGCTGGTGCGTTCGACTATCTCCACAACAGACCCGACCAGTCCCGTGTAGAAAGGCCCGAACTCGGCGTAGATGGCCGACGCGGTGTCGTAGCGCATCGTGTAGACGGTGTCTTTGAGGTCATCGAGGTTGGTGCCGAACAGGGTGACCCCCCATTCCCAATCATCGAGTCCGGTCGATGCGGTGATCAACTGAACGATGCGGCCCGCGAACTTGCGCCCCGATGTGCCGTGCTCATACATGAGTTCCTTGCGCTCATCAAACGGCAGTCGATACCAGTTCTGGTTGTCCTCTCGGCGCTTCGTCATCGGGTAGAAGCACCAAGCCGACTTCCCCGCCGGCGGCAGTTCTGGATAGAGACGCATGTTTTTCATGTCTTCGCCGAGTCCCAAGGCGTATTCGGAGAGCTCGGTGATCGACACGAAGCTGTCGACCACTTCAAGACCAGCATTGGTGAGGGCGGTCTGCAGATCACGCAACTGCCAACCTTCGCGGTGAAGAGCCATGAAGCACAGTTCCGCCTTGTGGCCGAGCACAGCCACGGTCACAACTTGAACCCCGGCTGCTTGAGCAGCCTCGACGGCAGAGACGATTTCGCCGTCTTCAGCCGAAGCGGTGCGTTTGCAAAAGAGGTGAACGACCGTGAGGCCTTCGGCTGTGGTCACAGGATCAAGCATGTCCCCAATGCTACGGGGACCTGTGCTGTCGCGGCTCAGTCAGTCGTCTGCGGTTGGGAGATGACCGATCAGAGGTCGACGTAAACGGTGAGCGATCCGCCACGAGCGAAGCCTGCGAGTTGCATACCGGCGCGCTCTGCGGTGGCAACGGCCAGGGCCGTGGGCGCGCTCACCGAAACCAAGGCTCGAAAGCCGGCGGCCCATGCCTTGTGGACCAACTCGAAACTGGCCCTTCCGCTTACGACCACGGCTGAGCCTTGGGCGGGAATCTGCTCATCAAACAACAGACGGCCCACCACCTTGTCGACAGCATTGTGCCGTCCCACATCCTCGCGAGTCGTGGTGACGGCTCCGTTCGGGTTGACCACCCCCGCCGCGTGAACTGCTCCCGTCTCGGTGAACAGAGCCTGGTCTTGGAGCATCCGGTCGGGAGCATCTGCCAGAACCTGCCAATCCAAAGCGGCCCCTGCGACCGGGCTGAGCTTGCTGGCAAGTTCGTCGATCTCGTCTGTGCCACAGAATCCACAAGATGAGGTCGTGGCGGTCAGTCGTGGTGTGGGAACGGGAGCTTTGCCTCCTGTCGAGACACTCACGACATTGAATTCTGTGGCCAACGCCGAATCCGTCTCGCAATACTTGACGCTCAACACCGGATTGCCGTCGAGCAGCCCCTCGGTGTGACAGAACCCCGCCGCGAGCTCAAAATCATGACCGGGTGTGCGCATGGTTGTCGCCACACGGACGCCGTCGAGTTCGATCGCCATCGGTTCTTCGGTCGCCAACTCCGCGTTCGACCGCCCATTGCTCAACTGGTTGGGCGACCAGGGCCTGACCAGCCGATGTTGACTACGCGAGCGAGCACTCACGAGTCCACCCTACCGATAGCGCTGGTTCGAGTCAGGCGAGTCCGCACTACCGCTCAGTCTGCGCGCTCAGTCTGCGCGCTCAGGGCGAACCGGGCAGACGGAGGTCCCATGCGCCTCGGCGATCATCGGCACGCGACAGTTCTGCGCGCAGATGGTGCGTGAGCGGCTGTCCCATTGCGGCCATCCACATCTCTGAAATCAACTTGTCGCCGGAAACCTCCAGTCGACGGCGAACTTCGGTGATGGGTTTCGCCGTGCGAGTCCCCTCCACCCGTTCTGTGCGCAGGTCGACTACCAGCGAACCCCCGGTTTCGATGACCGTGCCGGTATGGATCTCCACCACTCCCGTCGGCTGCGTGAGCACCAGTTCCATGCCCGAGCGGGGTTGTGGCCGGAGATAGCCGACCTCAGAGTGCAGGGGTGCGTCGCTGAGCGGGTCACGGGTGCGCTGGGTCATCGCCAAAAACGGTTTGCCGATGTGGGCGAACTCGAGATCTTCGAGATACAAGAAATCAGGGACGGTTGGATAGTGGCCGTCGCCGGTACCTCGCCAAACGCCGATCAAGGGGGCCAACGCCTCGCATGCCGAATGTAGCTCAGCCCCGCTCATCGACTACTTCTCCTCTAGGCGTGAGCCGGGATTTCCGAGCAAGCTCAGAAAGCGCCGTTGGTGAGGATTTCTGAGCAAGCTCAGAAATCCATGTCCGGCATGGCGGGACCGGATTCCTCGGGGGCATCGGCGATAACAGCCTCAGTCGTAAGGAACAGCGCCGCGATTGAAGCAGCGTTCTGCAAAGCCGAACGAGTGACCTTGGCGGCATCAATGATGCCCGCTTCGATCAGGTCGACGTAGTCGCCGGTTTCGGCGTTGAGGCCAGTGGAACCGTCGAGGTTGCGTACTTTCTCGACGATGACCCCGCCTTCCATACCAGCGTTGACCGCGATCTGGTAGAGCGGACCTTCGAGGGCCTTGGCCACGATGCGGGCGCCTACCTGCTCATCGGAATCGGCAATGCCGGCAATGGCATCGCGCACCGCGCTCTGGGCACGGATCAGCGTGGTTCCACCACCGGCGACCACACCCTCTTCAATGGCGGCTTTGGTGGTCGAAACTGCATCTTCAATGCGATGCTTCTTTTCTTTGAGCTCGACCTCAGTGGCGGCGCCGACTTTGAGTACGGCCACCCCGCCGGAGAGCTTGGCACGGCGTTCCTGAAGTTTCTCACGGTCGTAGTCCGAATCGGTGTTCTCGATCTCAGCTTGAATCTGGTTGATCCGGCCTGCCACATCCGCAGCATCGCCGGCACCTTCGATGACCGTGGTCTCGTCCTTGGTGACGACCACTTTGCGGGCCTCACCGAGCATTTCGATGGTCACGCCCTCCAGCTTGAGGCCGACTTCCTCAGAGACAACCTGGCCACCGGTGAGGATGGCGATGTCTTGGAGCATGGCCTTGCGGCGTTCCCCGAAACCCGGGGCTTTCACCGAAACCGAGGTGAAAGTGCCGCGGATCTTGTTGACCACGAGCGTGGCGAGAGCTTCACCTTCGACGTCTTCGGCAATGATCAGCAGCGGTCGGCTGGACTGCATCACCTTTTCGAGCACGGGCACGAGGTCACGCACAGCGGAGACCTTCGAGCCGACGAGGAGAATGTAGGGGTTGTCGAGCACGGCTTCCATGCGCTCGGTGTCGGTGACGCTGTACGGCGAGATGTATCCCTTGTCGAAGCGCATACCTTCGACGAAGTCAAGATCAAGACCGAAGGTCTGGCCCTCTTCAACGGTGATGACACCGTCTTTGCCGACGCTGTCGATGGCATCCGCGATCGTGGAGCCGATCTCCGGATCTGCCGAGGAGATGGCCGCAACGTTGGCGATCTGGTCCTTGTCGTCTGACACGTCGTGGGCGTTGTCGGCAATGGAGGCGACAGCGACTTCAACAGCTTGCTCAATGCCACGCTTCACCGACATCGGGTTGGCGCCTGCGGCAACGTTGCGCAGACCTTCGCGGACCATCGACCAAGCCAGAACGGTGGCTGTGGTGGTGCCGTCACCGGCTACGTCATCAGTCTTTTTGGCGACCTCTTTGACCAGTTCAGCCCCGATTCGTTCGTGGGGGTCTTCGAGTTCGATCTCTTTGGCGATTGAAACACCGTCGTTGGTGATGGTGGGAGCGCCCCACTTCTTTTCGAGCACCACGTTGCGGCCTTTGGGGCCGAGGGTCACTCGAACGGCATCGGCGAGTTGGTTCATCCCCGCTTCGAGGCCACGTCGGGCTTGCTCATCGAATTGAATGGTCTTCGCCACTATTCCTCCAGATTCTTCGCTGGCAGATACATCATCGCTGGCACTCTCGTGCCGCGAGTGCTAATTCAATCTGGGGGACACCAAAATCGCAACTACCGAGACAGCGAATTATCCGCCTGCGACCGCAGGGACGATGCTCAGGGTTTCTCCCGTTGTCACTTCTGTGGAGAGGCCATTGAGAAACCGTACGTCGTCGTCGCTGACGAAGAGGTTCACGAAACGGCGCAACTCACCGGCGTCGTCGAGAATGCGCTCTTTGAACCCTGGATGTGAGTCTTCGAGATTGTTGATCACCGCAGCGACCGTGCTGCCTTCAACCGCGACTTCGGATTCGCCGGCCGTTAAGGCTCGCAGCGTGGCTGGGACTCGAACAATGACGCTCATGGTGGTGTCTATTCCTTGTTGCTCGGCGTGTCACTACGCCGCGTAGCTTAACGTCCAAGATCAATTCCTGACCGATGCTATCGGGAATTGATTCTGAACGCGCTCGGCTAGCCGGAGACATGTGCCACCTTCAGGCACCGGCCACATTGAGGCGACCCTCAAGTACTCTAGGAACATGAGCAAATCAAGTAGTGCAAGCGGGTTGCCGTTTCCTGCGCTTGTCGTGGTCGCTGCGCTGGCTGTTTTCGGCGTGATCACCCTTGTTCAATGGTTGGTCGGCTCGCTCGCAGGGATACTCAAGTTCGGTCTGTTCGTGTTGATCGTGGTTGCAATCGCCGGCTGGGTCGTCAGCATCAAAGGCAAGCGCTGAGCCAATCACGAGTCGCCGATTCGACACACCTGAGCGTGTCGTTCACCGCACGTTCCTCACCGAATCGCTCGGTCAAATCCACGGTGGGAATCTTGCCGACAGCATCGACGGTTGCCCTTCCCACCACGGCTACCACCGGTACACCGGCATGTCGAGCCAACTCCGTCACGCCTCCCACGACCTTTCCATCGAAGGATGTAGCGTCAAGGCACCCCTCACCGGTCACCACCAGATCGGCCTGTTCGATCTGTTCGTAGAGACCCACCGAATCGGCGATCAACTCGAACCCGTCGCACAGGTTCGCGCCGACCGCGAACAATCCGCCTCCAAGACCACCCGCAGCACCACTTCTGGGCACATCGGCCACTTCCACACCGTGTTCTTCACAGTAAACCTGTGCCAACCGGGCCAGCCGACCCTGCAGCAACGCAACTTGCGCCGCGGATGCCCCCTTCTGTGGGCCGAACACCGCCGCCGCGTCAATGAACTTCGTACGCACATCGGCCGCGACCTCGATGTCAACACCTCGATAGCGAGCCAGAGGCGCCATCGCCCGTAGCGCTCCCATTCCGCCGTCTGTGGTCGCCGATCCGCCCAGGCCGACAATGATCTTGGTCGCGCCGCAGTCTGCCGCGGCGGAGATCAACTCTCCGGTCCCGGCGGTCGTCGCTTCCATGGCATCGTTGAACTCTGCGCCGCCGACCAGATTCAGTCCCGACGCCCTGGCCATCTCGATCACGGCCAACTTCCCGCTCAGGTGCCATTCGGCTTGCACCGATGAGCCGACAGGTCCTGTAACGGTGGTCGTCCGGTTCGCCCCGCCGAACGCCTCCAAGGTGCCTTCCCCGCCGTCGGCCATTGGCTGGATATCACAGTCCCACCCCGCGTCGGAAGCTGCGGCGGCCACAGCCTTCGCTATCTCGACTGCAGTCGCTGTGCCTCTGAACTTGTCGGGGCAGGCCAAAACGCGCACGACTCAGTTTGGCCCATGGTCTCCGGGCGCGCCTCAGCCACCAAGGTCAGGCGAGTTGTTTGGCAGGGTCAACCGAGGTCAGCCGAGAACCGCGTCCGCCCCGAGCACGACGTAGATGTTGAAGTCGGCGGCGCTTGGGTTGCTGTCAGCCACCAGCGTGAGCGGATCGGTCGGCACCCTTTCGACGACGGACGGAGATCCGTTCAGAGCCACTGCGACCAGTTCGGCTTCATCCTCGTATCCAGGCGTGTAGTAGACCCGGCTGAACTCTTTGTCGAAGGTGTCGGCGTTGAAGCCTTCCGCAACATACCCGGCGGTCGTCAGGTGATCTTTGCGCGCCCCCGCCAATCCTGGCTCTCCACGGCCGTTGAGGACTGCGACCTTCACCGAATTCGGGGGATCGACGACGACCGGGGCAGCTGTGGTCGGGGCTGCAGTCGTGGGAGTGTCGACTTCCTCGGGGTCATCACCCGCGGTGGTCGGGGTCGCTTCCTCCTCCTCGGCGTCGTCGCCTGTTTCGTCGGTTTCGTCTTCGACGGTGGTGATGGGTTCATCACTGTCGAATCCCTGCCACAGCAGAAGTACGCCGATGACGATCGCTATGACGATCAATATGCCGCCTCTCGCGGCGGCGGTCGCCGTCGACTTGGTGAACGAGTTGTCAGATGCGGCGTAGCGCCCGGGTGCTGTCATCGGCTGTGCTCCTCGTAGGTGAGTACCAAGTATGCCTTAGCTTGACAGATCACAGCGCGCAATGGGAACCGCAGCAAAAATTTCGGCGCTGATCGGCCCAAACAGGTTTACGCTGAGGCAACGCCCGAGTAGCTCAGTTGGTAGAGCAGCTGTCTTGTAAACAGCAGGTCGCAGGTTCGACTCCTGTCTCGGGCTCCACACGGGGCTCGGGGCGAAGCCCCGAAACTGGTCTCAGAGGCCGATGTTCTACGCGACTAACCGGCTGAACGGCCGAGCGCAATCGTCCTCGCAGGGCAATACCCTCAGCCACCATGTCTCCGCAACAGGATTTCAAACATGGCGCGCCCTCCTTCGGCGATCTGATCGGCCAACAGGGGCGGTGCTTCTACGTGCCCATGTACCAGCGCGACTTCACGTGGGGCTCCGACCAGATTGAGCGGCTCTTCGAGGATCTATTTTCCGGGATAGACCGAGTCGCCTCTGGTGACAACCCTTCGACGTTCCTAGGCTCCGTTATCTTCTTCGATGATCGCTATGCAGTGGACCCAGGGAAGGACAACGCCTTACCGACCAGCGTCTTTCACGTTGTAGACGGCCAACAACGCCTCACAACTCTGCTGCTGTTGTGTTCCAGCCTTATGAGGGAAGTGCACCAAGTTCTGGCTGAGCTGGAAGCGACCCAAGTTCTGGACTCCAATCCAGATCCGACAACGACATGGCTAAGCGAGATCCTTCAAACTGTCTCTGACCGCTTGCTTGGTGCCCTCCATTGGGACCACGGGCAAGGCGACAACGGCTACCGCTTCAAACCACGAATGATCCGTCAGGCTTCTGACACCTGGGGCAATACCATGACCGACGCCCGCTATGAGAGTGACATCGCCTATTACCTACACGAAATTGCGAAATCACGAGCTCAGACGAGCGCGCACGGACCCGTTATCGCGCCGCCATCCCGACCCCATCTGAAGCTTGCGCTGGACGCCATCGAGTCGACCCTCGCTAGGGTCCAGACCGAGGATATTGGTTGCGCGGCCTTGTGGGAACTGGACTTCGTGAGCAATGTTGAGGCATGCGGGCGGCTTCTTGGCCGTCGAGAGCAGGCACCGGTTGAAGCCTCATCGTTCAGCCAGTTTCAACTCCGTGGTGCCCGCCTTGCAACAATCGCGTCCTTCCTATTCGGTCACGTCAAGGTGATCGAGGTCATTGCACCGACCGAGGAATATGCCTTCACACTGTTCGAGCCGCTCAATTCAACCGGCCAACCTCTCACGCCGATCGAGACTCTGAAGCCGCTCGTGGTCCAAGCCGAAGGCGGGGGTTCAAATTTCTTGGGTTCACCGAGTGAAGAACACCTTAGGGCCGTGGATCGCTACCTGCCGGAGGACCTCGAACCGGCCCAGCGCACCCGCCGCTTAAATTCTCTCATCACATCCTTCGCTCTCGTCGAGCGCGGTGAGAAGATCGGCCGCGTACTTCTCGAACAGCGCTCGTTTCTCCGGCAGTCGTATGGGTCCGTGGCTGGAATGGATCTACAAACTAAACGTGCCTTCTCTGAGGGTCTCGCCACAACAGCGAACTTCCTCAACGATTATTGGGATGACGACTCTCCTTCGATGGCACTCCTCGGCGACGAACGCACGCATCTCTGTCTCAAGGTATTGACCGCGACAAGGCACACGATCTCAATCCCCCTTCTCGTTCGCTACTACGAGAGGGCCGAGAAGACCAAAGCGGATTCCCACATCAAGGAGTTCCAACATGTGCTGCGATCAGTGACGGCGTTCTGGACGTTGTGGCGAACGGCGCGGACGACCACAAGCGGAATCGATACTGAGCATCGTCGACTAATTGGCGAAGGGGACGCAGAAACGGGCCTCCCATGCCTGACCCGCGCGGAGATGTCCCACGAGGACCTTCCCAAAGCCGATGAGGTTCGCAATGCGCTTAAAGGTACCTTGGTGCGAAAGCTGAAGATCTCCTCGGCCGAGGACTGGATTAACAAGGTCGGAGCGCAATCGGTGTACCAAACCGAGAAAGTTCTGGCCCGTTACCTCCTGCTTCTAGCGCACGATGATGCGATCAAGCTTCCAGATTCGCCTAGACAATGCCGACGCGGTGCCAGCGGATGCGCTCCCACGCTCAACGTGGCCACTTGGAAAGCACACTACACCATTGAGCACATGGCCCCTCAGTCGATCAATTCCGCTGACACGAGCTATGAGAGGGCAATCTACGACGACGGGTTGATCGACCGGCTAGGTAACTTGCTCCTACCCAGAAGATCCTCGCCGGCAAGGGCCTGCGCGACCGTTGACGAATGAACAGTCGGGTCCTAGGTCACCAAGCGCAGGCATGCGGTGACGGACATGGCGGCGAGGACGACAACCAGCAGCGGTGCCTTGCGCCATACGGCCAGCGCACCGACACCGACACCAACGGCCCGGGCGTCGAGCACAAGCTCCCCAGCCGTCTCGAAGGTCATCACCACGATGAGCGCCGAGAACAGAACAACCGGCAACAGCGACACCAACGGTCCGAGCCTGCGCTCCACCACAGAACCCAGGGTCGTCACCCCCAACACCTTCAAGGCGTACGAACCCGCGGCCAACACGATCATCAGCGGCCAACTCACGGCTGCGCCCCAGACTCGCCGCCCAGCGGCTCTTCGCGGTCGCTCGGCCAGCGATGGCGCACGTACAGAGCCGGTAGCACAGCGACCACAGCCAACAGGATCGGCACCCCCGCGGCGGTAACTGGCACAGCTCCCAAGGCAATAGCGGCTGCAATGATCGACGCCACGCGCCCCGCAGGCGTCCGCAGATGCGTAGCGAGCAACGCCACGAAGATCGCGGGAAAGGCCGCGTCGAGCCCCCAAGTCTCTGGAGTGCTCAAAACCGCGCCCAGCGCCGCACCCGCCAACGAACCCAAGTTCCAGCAGATCCACAGCGTCACGCCGGTGAACCAGAAGGCGTCCCAACCGGAACGGTGGTCGGGCTGAGCGACCGCCATGGCCGTGGTCTCGTCGATCACCAGATGGGCTGCTCCGAGCCTCGGCAACGTCGAGTCGGGCAGGGACTTGCGCACGACCGGGCCGTACAGCGCGTTGCGTGTCGCCAACAGCAAAGCCGACCCGACCGCTGCTCCCCCTGTTCCGCCGTCGTCGATCACACCCACCGCCGCGAACTGCGAGGCACCAGTGAACACCAGCGCAGACATCACCACAATCCGGGGCAGATCGAAACCCGCCGCCTCGGCGAAAACGCCGAAGGTCACACCAATGACACCAACCGCGAGACTCACCACCAAACAGTCACGCCGCCGACGCCGCCGTGCGTCGTCGCCCGCGGGATCCATATTTTCTGTAGGCGGTCCAGTCATCGTCGGTTGATCACCTCGGGTTATACGCCGAGCGCTACGCAAAGATACAACCGTGCCCAAAGCGCTCAAACCACGAGACCACACGCAGACGTTCCGGCGATATCATCCGGCGCGACCAACGGCACAGACGAACAGAACCTGAATCAGGCGGTTGAAAACCCATGACAACGGACCAGGCGATTCCAGAGACGACGATTCCTGAGACGACGATTCCAGAGACAATGCGGGCCGCGCTGCTGCTCGGTACGGGTGGACCCGAGATGCTCGAAGTGCGAGACGACGTTCCGGTTCCCCGACCTGACCAAGGCGATGTGCTGGTCCGGGTGTCCGCATGTGGCGTCAACAACACCGACATCAACACCCGAGTCGGTTGGTACAGCCGCTCGGTCACTGCCGCCACATCCGGTGACGGTTTCGCCGAGGCAGACCTCGACGATGTCGGCTGGGGTCGCGAAGGCCTCACTTACCCCCGGATTCAGGGAGCAGACATCGCCGGGGTGGTCGTCGCAATCGGGGAAGGTGCCGACGACGGCCTGCTTGGACGTCGGGTGCTCGTAGACCCCTGGCTACGGGACCGGCGCAACCCCAGCGACCGCGAATTGACCGGCTACCTGGGAAGCGAACGCGACGGAGGCTTCGCGCAGTACTGCACCGTGCCGAGCGAGAACGTATACCCGGTCTCAACTGAGCTGACCGACGTGGAGCTGGCCTCGTTCGCCTGTTCGTGGTCCACCGCCGAGCACATGTTGCAACGGGTGAACCTGAGCGCCGGCGAGACGATCGCTGTTCCGGGAGCGTCGGGTGGAGTCGGGAGCTCACTGGTGCAACTCGCCAAACTTCGCGGCGCCCGAGTCGTTGCCATAGCCGGTGCTTCCAAGCTCAAACGAGTCCTCGAACTCGGAGCCGACGCCGCTGTCGCCCGAGAAACCGACAACCCGGTCGCCGCCGCCGTGGAGGCCAACGGGGGGCATTTCGACGCCGTGGCCGACATCGTGGGCGGGGTCGACTTCGGAGGCTGGCTCGAAGCACTCAACCGAGGCGGCCGATACGTCACCTCCGGTGCTATCGCCGGTCCGATCGTGGACTTGGACCTGCGCACTCTCTACCTGCGCGACCTACAACTTCACGGTGCCACCGTCTACGAACCAAAGGTCTTTGCAGATCTGGTCGGCCACATCGAGCGAGCTCAGATCCGACCGGTTGTCGGCGGCACATTCCCTCTCGAAGAAATCCACAACGCGCAGGAAGCGTTCGGATCCAAGGACCACGTCGGCAGCATCGTCATCACGATCCCGCGCTAGCGGGTTCGGCGGGACAGAATCTCGAAGCACGCGACTGCCGCCGCTGCCGAGACGTTGAGAGACCCGAGAGCGCCCTGAAGCGGAATGGATGCCAGCGCATCGCAACGCTGACGGACCAGCCGACTGAGACCCGGGCCTTCGGCTCCCAAGACAAGAGCGATCGGTTCATCAGCAACGGTCAACCGATGGATCGGCTGATCACCGCTCGAGTCGAGGCCAACCGTCCAGACACCGGCCGCGCTCAACGTTTGCATCGCGGTCGGGAGGCCACCCACCAAAGCAATACGGAGGTGTTCAATGGCACCAGCAGCAGCTTTCGTAACCGATGGCGTGATGTGTGCCGCACGATGTCGGGGCAGCACCACTCCCGTCACTCCGGCGCACTCGGCCGTGCGCAGGATCGCCCCGAGATTCTGGGGGTCAGTGATTCCGTCGAGCAGCAACAAGAACGGTTGGTCGACACCCGCGCCGTTACTCAACAAATCCTCCAATTCGGCGGGCTGCAACGGGGCCGCGGTAGCCAGCACACCCTGCGAGGCGCCAGTGCGAGCCATTGACTCAAACTTGCTTCGGGGCAACTCGCGGATGGGCACCTTGTTCTCGTCGGCAAGGTCGATGATGTCGCCGAGGATCGGGGCGTCATCGAGATCGCCCGCCAACACCACCTCACGGGTGCGTCGGGTGCCCGCCAACAGCAGTTCCCTGACCGCGTGACGACCTTCCACCTGATCGCCGCCCAAAGACGGTCCTCGGCTGCGATTCATCGGATCATCACGGCGCGGCGTGGTACCGCGTTGGCCGGGTGGTCGACGACTAGGACCCCTGCTCGGGGAGCTTCGCCGCTTGCCTTTCGCTCCGCCGCTGGATCCACCACCCTGAGAACCGCGCCGCCTGTTGCCCCCCGAGTTCCTGTTTCGGCTCATCTCGCTACCAGGGCGACCGCCCACGCAACCACGCCCTCTCCCCGACCCAAAGCACCGACACCCTCGGTTCGGCGGCCCGTGACCGAGACAGGTGCGCCCACCGCACCCGACAGTTTGGACTCCATCGCGAACTTCACCGGGGCCAAGGCGGGCTGATCAAGCACTACCGAACAGTCAATATTCCCTGGTGACCAACCACTTTCACGCACGGCTTCGGCCGCCAAGCGCAACAGGTCCACGCTGTCAGCGCCAGCAAGTTCTGGATCTGTATCGGGAAACATCTGACCGATGTCGCCCAATCCAGCGGCACTCAACAACGCGTCGGCGCAGACATGAGCGATCACATCAGCGTCGCTGTGACCTTTCAACCCCACCTCACCCGGGAACGCTATACCGCCAAGCACCAGCACCCGGTCCGGATCATCAGAGCGGGCATGAACATCGAATGCCTGCCCCACCCGGTAGCGGATCTCCGAACTGGTCACGATTCACCACTGGATGAAAGATGAAAGGCGGCCACCTCAAGATCGTAGGGGGTGGTCAGCTTGAGGTTGCGCTGCTCGCCGGATACAAGTTCGACTCTGCCGCCAGCATCGGAGACCAATGAGACATCGTCGGTGGCCTCTGGACTCTGTTGGTGAACACGTCGCAGTATCTCGGCTCGAAACGCTTGCGGCGTCTGCACGGCCACGAGTTCATCACGGTCCAGGGCGTCTCCAGAGCGAAACCGAATGGTGTCGGTCACCGCGACCACCGGAGTGGCCGCGTCCGCCCCGGCGCTCACAGCTGCGATGACACGTTCGAAGATCGAATCGGAGGCCAAGGGCCGAGCGGCGTCATGAACCAGCACGAACTCGGCAATCTGGGGAACAGCAGCGAGACCATTGCGAACAGATTCTGAACGGGTCGAGCCCCCCGTCACCACCCGCCACTCGAAACCGTCGGGCAACTCGCTGGATTCAAGGCCCAAAGACAATCCTGCGAACTCTGACGGCGGCACGACAACCACGACACCGTCACTGTGGCGCGCCGCGGTGAGTACCGAGCGATCCAACACGCTCACCCCGGCCAGATCGAGAAATTGCTTCGCCGCGCCGAAACGACTCCCAGAACCCGCAGCAACCACAATGGTCCAGATCGCGCCGTTGCCTTCGCTATTCACAGCTACAGCTTGGCAGCAGCAAGTCGAATCACCCAACAAAGATCTGCGCGGATTGTACGGGTATCGCGCCGATACCTGTTGTTCCCCGCTCTTGTTCGCCTCGCTCACTGGGCCGCTCGGGCCACAGCCTCGCTGCTTCGCAGCCATGTAGGTATGAATCTGCTCGGCCTCAAGACCATATTTTGCCTTGAATTCTAACGGGATCGGGTCGCCCAACTAGATTGAAGTACCCATGACAGAGACCAGCATTCTTCGCGCCACTGAGCTGTTCGCCAGTCTCACCGAAGAATCTCTCTCTGCCATCGCAGCCACCGGGTCGCCACGGCAGCTGCAGCGAGGCGACACGTTGTTCACCGAAGGTGAAGAACCCGACCACATCTACATCGTCACCAGCGGCCGGATTGCCATGGTCAATCGTTCAATCGACGGACGAGAATCCGTCGTGGCCCTCATGGAAACTGGTGATCTGTTCGGTGAGATGCCCTTGTTCGACGGTGGAAAACGATCAGCCGGAGCTAGAGCGCTGGAGCCATCGGGGGTAGTCGCCATCCCTTACGAACCGGTTCGGGCGCTCTACCAAGAGCATCCCGATGAACTGTGGGGCGTCGTCAAGCTCTTGGTCAGTCGCCTGCGCGCAACCGACAAGAGCCTGGCCGACAGCGTCTTCCTCGACGTCACTGGCAGGACCGCCAAACGCCTTCTGGAGTTGGCGGGCGACAAGGACGAGTTCATTCTTCCGATCACCCAAGAGGAGCTGGCTGGAATGATCGGAGCCAGCCGCGAGCGAGTGAACAAAGCCATTGCTTCATTCGTACGTTTGAACTGGATCGATCAGTCGGACCGACGCTACATCATCACCAACCGCGAACAGCTCACGATCAGAGCTCGCTGAACTACCAGAGCCAGCGCCCGGCCTGCTGCCAAGCATCGGCAGCATCCACAGAACGGTGCGAGGGGCGCGCCGGATCGTGAACAAAACCATGTTCAGCCTCGGAATACTCCACGACCTGCGCTCCGGATTCTCGCAGCTCAGCTATGCCCTCTGCCGGTGTATAAGGATCGGCGGTACCGACTATGGCCAGTAGCGAAGACGCATCGCCTTTGCTCAGAAGTTCGAGAGGCTCGCCCTGACCCGGTCCTCTCCAGCCCTCGGGCACATGAATCATCCCGTAGAAGGACACGAGTCGATTGAAACGGCCGGTGCTCACCGCCTTGTTCACATACATCCCACCCATGCAGAAGCCGATTGCTGCGACCGTCGCCGCGCCAGTGCGCTCAGCCGCAGCTGTCATATCGCCCAATACGCGCTCATCGGTCAGCAACGAAGCCGCCGCGAATCGGCCCTCAAGATCGAGATGCTCCTCGCCGGGATACAACTCAGGGGCAACCACACGGCACTGCCACTCTTCAGCTAGACGGACCGCCATCTCATCAAAGAGCGGACGCAGCCCCATGATGTCGGGCACCAATACCAGCCCCCGCTCGTCGCTTGAACCAGCAACCTCCGCGGGTGTACCGGACGGTAGTTCAATTCGCATGACCGTATCTTGTCACCTCAACTCAACCCGGGCCGACCTCGGCGAGCTGCACGGCAGCGGCCAGCGTCGGTGCTCGCAAAATGGTCAGGCCTTCAGGGGGATCGCCGGTTGCGTGAGGAACAATGGCCCGGCGAAACCCCATGCGTGAAGCCTCCGCGAGCCGACGATTGGTATGGCTGACATGACGAAGTTCGCCGCCCAGGCCGACTTCGCCAATGACCACCAGATCTTCAGCCAGCGGACGGTCGGTGAGCGAAGAAGCAACAGCCAAAGCCAACGCAGCATCAGCACCAGGGTCGATCACCTTTGCTCCTCCGACCGCAAGCGCGTACACCTCGGCGCTCGAAAACGGCAACCCGACCCGCCTCTCCAGCACGGCCAACAGCATTGCCAAGCGGCCATGGTCCACACCGGACGCGCTGCGCCTCGGTGTCGCCAACGAGGACGGGGCGACTAGTGCTTGCAACTCGACAAGCAGAGGGCGGTTCCCATCAACAGTCGGGACAACGGCTGATCCTGACACCTGAGCTACCCGGTCAGCCAAGAACAGCCCGCTCGGATCCTCAACCGGCGCCAACCCCGACCTGTCCATCTGCATCAGCCCGACTTCGCAAGTGGGTCCGAAGCGGTGCTTGGTGGCACGCAACAACCGAAGCTCATGATGACGTTCGCCTTCAAACTCAAGGACCGTGTCGACCACATGTTCGAGCACTCTCGGCCCGGCCAGAGTTCCCTCTTTGGTTACGTGGCCCACCAAGAAAAAGGCGATACCGCGACGCTTCGCCTCCTGCACCAGAACATGAGCGCATTCACGGACCTGTACAACCGAACCGGGAGCCGAAGTGTGCGCAGGACTCTGCAAGGTCTGTACCGAATCGATGATTACGAGATCGGGCTTGACCTCGTCAAGATGAGCTAGGACCTGGGGCAGAGATGTTGCGGCCACCAGCCACAATTCCGATTGGGCCACACCGAGACGATCCGCTCGCATCCGTATCTGGCCGATCGACTCTTCACCCGATACATAGAGCGCACGACGGTTCGCTCCCGTCGCCTGCGCTGCGAGTTGGAGCAGCAGAGTCGACTTTCCGATGCCAGGCTCACCACCAAGCAGGATCACCGACCCTGCAACCAGCCCGCCTCCAAGAACCCGGTCCAATTCCGCCAGACCAGTGGCTTGAACGGCCGCCGACTCATCGGTCACATCACTGATACGAAGCGCCACAGGCCCATCGAACGCACCCTCAGCCGCATGCCCGACCGAGGGAACCAAGGACAGAGAAGACGAGCAATCCCGTTGAACCAATTCCTCGCAAAGGGTGTTCCACTCGCCGCAGCTATCGCAGCGGCCCGTCCAGCACGGTGACGACGCGCCGCATGCTGAACAGCGATGAACAGTCCTCGTCCGAGCCATAGGCGCACATTACGGAAGCCCTATGACAGTGGGTCCTGCTGCCGTTTCAGGCCCCGCGGTTCTTGAGCAGGTCCTCGAATCCAAGAATCACAGTGTGATCAGTGTCTGGGATCGGATCGTTGCCCGACAGGAACAGCCCGGTCGCCATGCCCAGCTCCTCGGCAACATCCAAGTTGCCGGGGATGTTGCTCAGATAGAAGCAGTCAAAGAGGTCGACGGACATGGTTCTCCGCGTCGCCTCGAAAAGCGCTGGTTCGGGCAGCGTAGACCCGACGTCACCGCTGACCATCCACGACGAAATCGAATCATCGAGCGCCGCCATCCGACGCAACCGGTCACCCCAGGCGCGTGGCTGATTGCCGATCACCGCAACCGGGAGCTCGCTGTTCTTCATTCGATCCAGGAACGGATGCAGGCCCGGAAGCAGCCTGAATGACGACAGATATCTCGTCTCAAGCTGATCGGAGACCAAGCTCAGATCAACCTCGCTCCAGAACTCCGACGGAGACATACGCCCCAACACCAGCAAACGATGCAGGTCCCGGACACGCTGAGGATCAATATCGGGTTGTTCATCCAGAATCAGCGGCAGCAACGCCCCTTCGAGCGGATCCGTAGGACGAACCAGCACTCCATGAACATCGAGCACCAACAGGCGCAACATTCGACGGCGGGGGCGACTCGCCTCCTGTGCCCTGGTGGCCGCACGATGCTGGCGACGCCGTATGTCCCGGCGCCGGCGACCCTTCGGTGTGCGCCACTTGGCCAACAAGAAGCGCACCAAGTAGGTACCGAGGAGCAGCACAAGGAGAACGCCCGCAGCCAGTGCGACCATGGTCCAAACCCGCACCAGGATGCTCTCCACGGCCGTATTCGCCTCGATCTCCACGGCGCGGTCGCCGTAGTTCATCGTCCAGATGATGGTCTCGTCGACAATCTCACCGTTGGCCGAACGCGGTGCCTCCGGCAGCCTCACCGTCACTGTCAAACCGAGTACATCTTCGAAGTCGCCATCAAAGTCGTTTTCGATCGAGTCCGCGCTTCGCCCGAGGGGAGGGAGTCCCAGCGGGAAGACGTCGCCAAGTTGTTCGATGTCGAACGTCGGGTTGATCGAACCGCTGAGTTCGTAGTCGGTTTTCGCCGGCCCCAGTCCGATGATGTCGAAGCTGTGTTCCTTGATGAGAGTGAACCCCTCGAAGACCACGTCCTCACCGGCGATCTCGGCCAACACACCACCGAGAGCGTCTGAGGACGGAAAACGCTTCGCGATCGTCACAGTCAACGAACCAGCACCGTCAACTGTGCGGCCGTGCACTGTCCATCCCGCTTCGCTGAGATCGTCCAGCTGCAACGCATTGGGAGCGTCGGGGATCAGAGAAACAGCTTCAGCGTCGGCGATCACCTCCACGGTCACCTCGCCAGAACCGTCTTCGTCAACCCTGATGTCGACCGTGGTATCGACGCGGCAGGCGCTCAGGAGCAGAAGAGCCACCGCCACAAGCGCACTCTTTATCCAAGCCACGCGCAACCGCATCATCGTATGAACGCTAGACCGCTGAACACGTCACCGGGCGTTATCTGCCGCTCTAGTTCGCTGCGCTCCACACGCTCTAGAAGCTGTCAACCGCTTCAGCGAGCTCAGGTTCAGGAGGAGTGAAACCCTCGATGGATCGGAACACGATCATCAACTCGTCACTCGCGGAGGGATCGGCTTCGACATCGACGATGACAATTTCACCCGCCCGGAAATCCTTGTTCAGCAGCCTCTCCGACAACGGATCTTCCACTAGGCGTTGCAGTGCACGACGCAAGGGCCTCGCTCCCAGTGTCGGGTCGTAGCCCTCAGATGAGAGGTGGTCCTTGGCCGCGTCGGTCAACTCCAAGCCCATGCCCTGCCCGGCAAGTTGCTCGGCGGTGCGGGCCACCATGAGATCAACAATCTCACGGACTTCGGGCTGGCTCAGTTCATGGAAGACGATCACATCGTCGATGCGGTTCAGGAACTCAGGCCGGAAGTGCGCCTTGAGGGCATCGGTGACCTTCTCCTTCATACGCTCGTACGTGACAGCCTCATCGACTTTGGTGAAGCCGAGGTTCGCTTTGCGTAGATCTTGGGTGCCCAGATTGGAGGTCATGATCAGCACCGTGTTGCGGAAATCCACGGTACGACCCTGACTGTCGGTGAGACGACCCTCTTCAAGGATCTGCAGCAGAGTGTTGAAGACATCCGGATGGGCCTTTTCGACCTCGTCGAACAACACCACCGAGAAAGGCTTGCGGCGCACCTGCTCGGTGAGCTGACCGCCTTCGTCGTAGCCGATGAAGCCGGGCGGGGAGCCGATCAGACGGCTGACCGTGTGCTTGTCCATGTACTCCGACATGTCCAGGCTGATCAACGCGCTCTCATCGCCGAACAGGAACTCGGCGAGAGTCTTTGCCAATTCGGTCTTCCCGACACCGGACGGACCCAAGAAAACAAACGAACCGCTCGGCCGCTTCGGATCCTTCAAACCAGCTCGCGTACGGCGAATCGCCTGGGACACCGCGTGAACCGAGCTTTGTTGACCGACGACCCGCTTATGGAGTTCGTCCTCCATGCGCAGCAGTTTTTGGGTCTCTTCCTCAGTGAGTTTGTAGACGGGGATACCGGTCCACAGCGACAGCACCTCGGCGATGGCTTCTTCGTCGACTTCGTCGAAGAGGTCGACTCCGGATGCCTTCGCTTCGCCTTCCAACGAATCGCGACGGGCGAGCAGCTCTTTTTCCCGGTCTCGTAGACGACCTGCTTCTTCGAACTGCTGAGACTCGACCGCGAACTTCTTTTGTTGGACGACCTCGGAGATCTCGGCTTCGAGTTCTTTGTGCTCTGGAGGGGTCGACATCCGCTTGATGCGCAACCGCGAACCGGCCTCGTCGATCAGATCGATCGCTTTGTCAGGCAGGAAGCGATCCGAAATGTAACGGTCTGCCAGGTTGGCGGCTGCCACGACAGCCTGATCGGTGATGGTCACGCGGTGATGCGTTTCGTAACGATCACGCAGCCCTTTCAAGATCTCGATGGTGTGGGGGATGGTGGGCTCATCGACCACGACCCTCTGAAAGCGCCGCTCGAGGGCTGCGTCCTTCTCGAAGTACTTGCGGTACTCGTCGAGGGTGGTGGCGCCGATGGTTTGGAGTTCGCCCCGAGCCAACATGGGTTTGAGTATCGATGCAGCGTCAATCGCGCCTTCGGCCGCACCCGCACCGACAAGGGTGTGGATCTCGTCGACGAAGAGAATGATGTCACCGCGGGTCCTGATCTCTTTGAGCACCTTCTTCAGGCGTTCCTCGAAATCACCGCGATAGCGCGACCCGGCGACCAATGCTCCCAGGTCGAGCGTGTACAGCTGCTTCTCGTGGAGGGTTTCGGGGACGTTGTCGTTGGCGATCGCCTGTGCGAGCCCTTCGACGATGGCGGTCTTGCCGACGCCGGGTTCTCCGACCAGCACCGGGTTGTTCTTGGTGCGGCGACTGAGGACTTGCATCACCCTTTCGGTTTCGCGGGCGCGTCCGATCACTGGATCAAGACTCTTGTCTCGCGCCAACTGGGTGAGGTTGCGTCCGAACTGGTCGAGGACCAGCGATCCAGATGCGCTATCGCCGCCTGAACCGCCTGTCACCGCACCCGCTCTCTCACGAGAGGATCCCGACGACTGTTCTCCCGCGGGTCCGCCGTAACCGGAAAGGAGCTTGATGACCTGCTGGCGTACGCGACTGAGGTCGGCCCCCAGCTTGACGAGGACTTGCGCGGCCACACCTTCGCCTTCACGGATCAATCCCAAAAGAATGTGCTCGGTGCCGATGTAGTTGTGGCCGAGTTGCAGCGCTTCACGGAGGCTGAGTTCGAGAACCTTTTTGGCCCGAGGAGTGAAAGGAATGTGGCCGCTCGGGGACGATCCACCCTGGCCGATGATCTCCTGCACCTGGTTGCGGACAGCTTCAAGACTGATGCCCAACGACTCGAGTGCTTTAGCCGCGACTCCCTCGCCCTCATGGATGAGTCCCAAAAGGATGTGTTCAGTACCGATGTAATTGTGGTTGAGCAGGCGCGCTTCTTCCTGAGCGAGTACCACCACACGTCGAGCCCTGTCGGTAAACCGCTCGAACATCGGGTTTTCCTTCCTAAATATCGGGCTTTACAAATCTAAGTGTATAGGCAGGCTTGTCGGTAAGACCATCGAATGCACAACGACCCCGATTAGCGCCTAGGAGGAGATTGGGCAAGTAACCTCTGAGCGTGGCTGCGACTCCGCTTTCTCTGGTCCCCTCGATGCAGGACGATCTGCTTCGCGTGGAGACCGAACTGTTGCGGGTCGTTTCCGCCGAGGACGACTTTCTGACTGATGTCGCAAGCCACCTCATCAATGCTGGCGGGAAGCGAGTCAGGCCCGGCTTTTGCATCGCCGCCGCGGCGGTTCACGATGACGACAGCTCGGCAGCTTCGATCGACGTGATCCGCGGTGGTTGTGCGGTGGAGTTGGTGCATATCGGTTCGCTGTACCACGACGATGTGATGGACGGAGCGACTACTCGCCGTGGTGTCAAGAGCATCAACGCAGAGTGGGGAAATCTGCGAGCGATCCTCGCCGGCGACTATCTGCTCGGCCGTGCCTCGGAGTTGGCAGCCGCACTTGGCACCGAAGTAGCCGGGTTGCTGGCCACCACCATTACCGAACTCTGTACCGGCCAGATTCTCGAGTTGGAGTCCACCTACAACGCGGATCGCACGTTCGAGGCGTACCAACGGTCGATTTCGGGCAAGACGTCGTCTTTGTTGGCGACTGCTTGTCGAATCGGCGCAATCGTCGCTGATGTCCCCCGCCCGACGATCGACGCACTCACCGAGTTCGGACGCGCCTACGGAATGGCCTTTCAGATCGTCGACGACATTCTGGACATCATCGCCACCGACGAGCAGCTCGGTAAACCCTCGGGCAACGACCTTCTCGAAGGGATCTACACACTGCCTGTGATCTATTCACTGCAGGATCCCGCTGTCGCCGGTGAGCTTCGCTCGCTGCTCCGACACGACATCACCATCGAGCAACGAGACCGGGCCCGCGAGCTGACACGCAGGGGCGGAGGGGTTGAGCTCGCTGTCAACATGGCAGAGACCTGGGCGAGCAAAGCCGACGCCGCTCTCTTCGACCTTCCCGACACGACAGGCGCCAAAGCCCTGCGGGCGGCCGGACACCACCTGATGGAACGCCTCAACGCCGTCCGCTAGCCGCCCGTTGGCCCAGCGACCCGCCCGCGGCCTAAGCGGCCGGTGAGCGCAGCGAACAAGAGCGGGAGGCGGAGCGCAGCGAACAAGAGCGGAAAGCAAAGCGGGCGGCCGGACACCACCTGATGGAACGCCTCAACGCCGTCCGCTAGCGCACCAAGGCCGTTCGATCGCTAGCGGGTGTTGCGTTGGTGGACGATCCTCAGGCCGTGAAGCGTGAGGAAGGGCTCGACGTTCTCTATCGTCCGGGCCACTGGCGCAATCAGGTGGGCAAGACCACCGGTGGCGACCACGTTTATCTCACCCATCTCATCAGCAAAGCGATCAACCATGCCGTCGATCATGGCAGCGAAGCCGTACACGGTTCCGGACTGAATGGACTCGACCGTTGACTTGCCGATCACGCTGCGCGGCTCAACGAGTTCGACCGCGCGCAGCGCCGCAGCTCTGCCGAACAGCGCATCAAGGCTGATTTCGATCCCTGGGGCGATCGCCCCGCCGAGAAATTCACCGAACTCGGAGATGACATCAAAATTGTTGCCGGTCCCGAAATCAACCACGATCGTGGGTCCACCGTAAAGATCGAAAGCCCCGATGGCATTGGCGATTCGGTCGGCGCCGACCTCTTTGGGGTTGTCATAGAGGATCGGGATTCCTGTCTTTATGCCTGGTTCTATAACGATGGGATCGAACGGCAGGTAGCGACCAACCATTTCACGCAGAACTGCGAGAATCCGCGGGACGCCGGAACAAATCGCCGTGCCGGTGAGATCTCGTTCGAGATCAACCCCTGAAGTGTTGAGCAACGAACGGATCAGTACTGAGTACTCATCGGACGTTCTCTCCGCATCAGTTGACAGTCGCCAGTGATCCACCAAGCCGACTGCGGCACCCTCACCGGAATCACTGTCGAGATCGTAGAGGCCCAGAACACTCTGGGTATTTCCGACGTCAATCGTTAGAAGCACACAACAACGCTATCCGCGACCCCGGTCCTGTTCCTATGGACAGCGCCCCTACGGGCAGCGCCGATCAGATCTCGGTGCCGTCGTTGTCGATGAGCCGCGCCTTTCCCAAACGAGCGGCCACGAGAAGTCGAACCTCACCGTGCAGAGGACCGTCGCTGACGAGTGAATCGGCTTGCACCGCGGCCGCATAATCGAGCGATGCAAGGCTGGCTGTGTTCACGACGGCTGCCATCGTCGCCTCCACAACCGCCGAATCAGTCTCCCCGTTGGCGATCGCATCCAGTCCAGCGTCAAGGGAAGCGCGCAGAACCGGGGCCTGGACCCTCTCTTGGGGGCTGAGGTAGACGTTGCGACTCGACATCGCCAACCCGTCAGGTTCCCTAACCGTCGGACACGCCACCACGTCCACCGGCATGCTCAGATCGCTGACCATGCGTCTGACCACGCAAACCTGCTGCCAGTCCTTCGCTCCGAAATAGGCGCGGCACTGCCCGACGATCGAAAACAATTTGGCAACGACGGTCGCCACGCCTGCGAAATGGTGAGGACGCGCCACGCCCTCCAGAGGGGCCGCGACCGATGGCACCTTGACGACGGTGTCGATCGGGCTGGGGTACATCTCCTCAACGGAGGGAACGAACAGATAGTCGACTCCAAGGCCTGAGCACCCGGCGCTGTCAGCCGCAAGATCTCGGGGGTAGGAATCGAGGTCTTCGCCTTCGGCGAACTGCAACGGGTTCACGAAAATCGAGACGACCGTCACCGGATTGTGGGCCACGGCAGTCGCCACCAGCGACAGGTGACCGGCGTGCAAGTACCCCATCGTCGGCACAAAACCGATCCCGCGGCCGGTCCGACGCTCGGAGTCGAGCCTCTCTCTCAGGTCAGGAATTGTGGTGATTGTTTCCATTGGACGTGCTTTGATCAAAAAGCAGCCTAAACGCAAGCACTCAACCCACGGTCATCAGGGTGGTACCTGTCAGGACTGCGGTGATGCCGACGATCTGCCACCAGCGGAGTCGGTCCTCGTCGAACAGCACCGCCAACGCGATGGTGACAACCGGGTACAGCGATCCGGCCACCGCTACCTCTCCGACGGGACCTCTCTGCAGTCCCGCAATCAACGCAGCTATTCCCCCACCGCCCATCACACCTCCGACGAAGCCGGCGAGTAGAAGTGAGCGCGGCAGTATCTGAGGTATTCTCATCGCCCTTGTAGCCACCAGCATTAGCACGGTAGCCACCATTCTCTGGCTGACAGCCGGCCACATGCCGCTTTCAAGGCTGGTCCAAGCCAGCAGCACTGCCGCAACTGCGAACGAGGTTCCGGCCAATACGGCGTAGGCGATACCGGCACGAAGGCGACCGCCGAGATCGGGGACGATAACCGCAGCCAACAGGCCGATGACCGCACAGGCGATTCCCAAAGCGACGATGCGGGACGGCCGTTCGCCGGTTGCGAGTCCGTATCCCAGAGGCCCCAATGCTGTGAACGCGGCCACGATCGGCGAGGCGATAGCTGCCGACGATATGGCCATGCTGTGCCACATCGCCGAGAGGGCAAGAGCCATCAGCGCACCCGATGCAGCCCCCAGCACAAGAGCCTCATAACCGATCGCGCTCGGTACGAAGAACAGCAGCACAGCGGTGATCGCGAGCCCTCCGATGAAGGCCGTTCCCACCGAGGTCATGGCCTGGGAACGTCGAGTGCAATACCGGCCGAAGTAGTCCGAAACGCCGATCAACCCCGACGCTAGAGCTCCCAGTAGCACCGGCATAGGCACGCACGCTAGCGGGCCAAGTTGCGCGCCGTTACCCCCCGACCGTCGGGTCAGCTTTCGGCTAGGCGCTTTGCCTCGTTGACGAGCGTCTCGTAGACGGCGCGTTCGTCGGGGGGCAGGGCTTTGAGATGGCGAGCGATCGTTGCTTCGTCGCCGCGTGCTGCTGGACCCGTGAGTGCTGCCGCGGGGCCCAAACGCCGGACGTTGTCAACAGTGTCTCGGGCAAGATCGAGCATCACCTCAAGCGGTACGCCTGCGAGGTCGGCCACCCGTTCTGCTTGACCCAACAAAGCGACCAGATGGTTGGACGAAATCACCGCCGCCGCGTGGTACAGCGGGCGTGCACTGTCGGTGATGGCGAATGAGCGCCCACCCAGTGCAGTGACCAGCGAGTCGACTTCAGCGTCACCGGCCACCGCGAACCAAGCACCGCGCAGCCGCTCAGTTCCCAGGTCTGCCGACGGCAGGGACACCAGAGGATGCATCGCTGCGCAGCGTGGGTGGCCCTTGAGAGCGTCAAGGCCCAAAGCACCAGACAGGTGAAGAACCAGAGTCGTCGGCGTCGGACGAACCGACTCGGCCACAGACGCGATTTCGTCGTCCGGAGTAGCGATCACCAGCACATCGGTGCCCACCGAAGCGGTGCCGAGGTCATTGTCGCGACCCAGGTAACCCAATACTTCCCAGCCCACCGACGCGAGCGCGTTGCCCAACGACTTACCGGCACGCCCACCACCGATGATACGGACCTTCTTCATGAATCAGCCCAGCATGGTTGGCTCAACAACGCCAGTTCGTCGAGGCGGCCACGACGCACCACCTGATCTTGACGGCTCGCGCTGTCGACATCGAAACCCTCCGGGAGCAGGTCCGCGGCGAGGTCGCCCAGCGGTACCAGCACGAAGCTCCGTTCGAACATACGCGGGTGAGGGACGACAAGGTCAGGTTCAGACAGCGTCTCGCCGTCCACCCAAAGCACATCGACATCGAGAGTGCGGGCACCCCAACGGACTTCACGTACCCGCTGAGCAGCACTTTCAAGGCTCTGGCAAACGCCGAGCAACTCCCGCGCACCTAGGCGGGTGCTCAATTCCACCACGAGGTTCAGATACGGACCCTGTTCAGGACCGCCAACCGGTGCGGTTTCGTACACGTCGGACACTCCGACCAGATCTGGAACCGCCGCCACGCCGTCACGCAGGTAGCCAACCCGATCGCCAAGATTCGAACCAAACCCCAGAAACGCTCTGTGATGTTCGGTCATAGCTGTCGAACAATCCGGACACCACTCGAATCGAGGAACTGGGTGACCGGTGGACGCAGTTTTCTCACCTCGACCGTGACCTCAAGGATCCGTTCATCGGCAAGCACTGCCTCGGCGACCCGTTGTGCCATACGTTCGAACAGCTGGAAGGATTCATTGACCGTGACCTCTTCGATTCGGGCGAGGATGCTGCCGTAGTCGATCGTGTCGGCGAGATCATCGGTGGTCGTCGCCGCCAGGTCCGCCACAACGTCGATATCGAACTCGTAGGGTTGCCGCCGACCCTGTTCTGAAGGCAGAGCGCCGCAGATGCACGCGAGACGCAGTCCGCGCAGCAGGATGACGTCAGGATCAGACATCGGACTCACTACTGTCAGAGTCGATTTCTTCAGACTCACCATTGTTAGCGTCCCCCTCATCGGACTCATCGACAATGTTCACGAAAGCGCCGGTTGGGACATCGTCTTGCAGATCGCATCTTTCCAACATCGCCACCATCTCGCGACCGGCTGAAGTCAGCTCACGCTCGAAAAGCTGTTCCGTGACCATGATCGCCCGCGGACCGTCCGGTACCAGACCCATCCACAGGAGGTAAGCGGCCATCAAGCCCGTGATCGTTTCGCCCAACTCCTCGCGGTGAATAATGATTTTGTGCCCAGCTCGGACGTGGTCACGGATTGCTGCCATGGCTCGGGTCAGACCCAAAGGCCCGTCGCTCAAACCGGCATACGGCACATGGTGGTACGGCAAGCCGAGCTCTTCGTAGTTGTGAAGGTTGTGCTTGGAACCGATCAGCGACACAACGAAGTGAAACCCCTGCTCACGCAACCAAATGATCTCCTCCAGGCGGCGCACCTTGCGATGGTCGAAGCCGTAACCACCGGGGCGCTCACAAACAGCTATCTGATCCTTGAGAACCCAGCGAAAATGTCTCGGTTTAATGCCCTGTGCCCAGCGGCCCCTCATTGCCATCCATCCACACCCTTTATGCTTTCACCCTTCATGCTTCAACAGGCTCAAGGCGTGGACCGTAGCCCTGACGTCATGCACTCGGATCATGTCAACTCCAAGATACGCGCTCCACACCGCAATCCCCACGGAGCCTTCGAGCCGATCATCGGATCCTGTCATCGGATTCTCACCTGCGAGACCATCGGCCAAAAGCCTGTCTGACTGTGCATGCACCTGTCCGATAACGCTTTTGCGGCTCGCACCGACAAGGACAGGCGCGATCTGTGCAAAACGATCGATGTTGGCCAACAGTTCCAGGTTGTGTTGCTTCGTCTTGCCAAAACCGATTCCAGGATCAACCCAAATGCGTTCTACTCCGGCCGCGCGGCCGCGCCGCACAGCATCAGCCAAGAAATCGGCGATGTCTTCCACTACATCGTCATAGCGGGGGTCGTCTTGCATGGTTGCGCTGTCACTGAGCGCGTGCATGGCGATCCAACCTGCACCAGTTGAAGCCGCGACGTTCTCAAGCGATGCAGACACATCGTTGATGATCGTGGCGCCCGCATCCACGGCGGCTCTCGCCACTCCGGCTTTGGTCGTGTCGATGGAAACCTCAACGCCCTTCGAGACCAATGCCGAAACGACAGGAATGGTTCGTTCGAGTTCGGTGGCCTCATCCACCGGGTGCGACCCGGGTCTTGTGCTCTCACCGCCGATGTCGATGATGTCGGCACCTTGTTCGATCAACGATTCGGCGTGGGCAATGGCCGAGTCGCTTTCGAGCCATAGGCCGCCGTCCGAAAACGAATCCGGCGTGACGTTGACGATACCCATGACCCGGGTCATGTCTTCACCGATCAAGAAAACGCATGGCCTCGGCGCGGGTGGCGACGTTCTCGCGAAATATTCCGGTCACGCTCGACGTGACCGTCGTCGTCCCCGGCTTGCGCACACCCCTCATCGACATACAGAGATGTTCCGCTTCGATCACCACCAGCACTCCGCGGGGTTGCAGTGACCCTTCGATCGCTTCAGCAATCTGGGTGGTCAGCCGCTCCTGCACCTGCGGGCGTTTGGCGTAGCCGTCAACTAGGCGTGCCAATTTGGACAACCCGGTGACCTGACCAGACCCACTCGGGATATAAGCCACATGAGCAGTTCCCAAAAATGGAATGAGATGATGCTCACACAGCGAGTAGAGCGGAATATCGCGAACCATGACCATCTCGTCGTGGCCCACCTCGAAGGTTGTTTTGAGGTACGTGACCGGATCTTCGTGAAGCCCCGCGCACACTTCTGCATACATTCGGGCGACCCGATTGGGAGTTTCGAGCAGGCCCTCTCGGTTCGGATCTTCACCGATCGCGGCCAGTATTTCCCGAACCGCGGCCGCAATCCGCGGCTGATCGATTTGAGGTGCCTGCAAACCGTTGACCAGTGGCTGGGAGTAGTCGTCGGGTGAGTTCACGGTGGCAAGCTAGCTGAGTTTGCGGGCTCAAAGACACTAATCGAGCTCAGTTCGCGATAATGCTCGGCGACATCAAGCCCGTACCCGACTACGAAGTCATCTGGAATCGAGAACCCGACATAGGCAATATCGTCGGTTCTGGCACCGGCACGGACGAGTAGGGCACAGACCTCGAGGCTCGCTGGTTTCCGCTCTGCCAGAAGCCGCAGAAGGTAGCGCAGGGTCGATCCAGAATCGACGATGTCTTCAACCAGCAGAACATCCCGACCTGCGATGTCTACGTCGAGGTCCTTCACGATCCTCACCACACCGCTCGATTTCGTAGACACGCCGTACGAGGAAACTGCCATGAAGTCCATCTCGACCGGCAGTCGGATCTCGCGGGCAAGGTCGCTCATGAAAACGAACGCGCCCTTCAGGACCCCGACGAGCAAAGGACTGCGCCCCGCGTAGTCCTCAGTGATTTGTGCTCCCAGTTCTCGCACGCGCGTTGCAAGTTCCGCTGAGCCAACCAAAACTCGACCGATGTTCCCCTCCGGAACCGTCATCGCCTCAAACCCTACAAGCACTCACCGTGGCTACGCTCAGGCGGGAACAGCGCCGTGTCACCTCCCTGGTGGGGGCTCTGTACGCAAACGGCCGGCGGTGCGGGCAACTCTAAAGCCGCCTTCGACTTCGGTGGCTCGCGCTGTTCCGTCCACTACATCCATGACCCGACTGATCGAAGCCGCGTCAACTGCCAGACGGTTGCCCGTCTCAGCCATCAACCACTGCCGCAGCGCTTCTGAGGCCACCGCGCGGGGAGCGGCTCGCAACGCTGCAGTGTCGGTTGCGTCGAGCGCGGCAGCGGCATCTTGAATGACAATGAGCGCGTCCGCGACAAGATCGGCATGGCGATTCAGCAAAGGAACCGGGTCGCGTCCCAAGGCATCAGCGGCGGCCGGCATCAGCTGATTGCGCACCACCACGCGAGCGAAGCGGGGATCGTCGTTCATCGGGTCGTCGACTACCGAAACGCCGGCGAACTCGCACAAAGCGCGGGTCTCTGCGCGACGCAGACCGATAATCGGGCGACGCACACGAGAAAACGGCGTGGCCATGCCGGCCAAACCCGCGCCGCGCAACAAATTGAGCAATACCGTCTCGGCACGGTCATCGGCTGTGTGTGCCACACACACATCAGCAGGCAACGCGGCGTAGCGAGCCTCTCGTGCGGTTGCCTCGAGGTCCGGTCCGTCGGTCAACTCGAGTCGTCGAAGCTCAAAGGGCATGCCGAGAGAGGCCGCCAACTTCTCGACCGACTCGGCCTCCGCGTCAGAAGCGTCCCGAAGGCCGTGATGCACATGCCAGACGGTGAACGACCTACCAGCCTCGGCCGCCAACAGAGCCATGGCCGTGCTGTCGGCCCCTCCACTTACGCCGAGTGCAAGTTCGTTGTCATCACCGAAATTACAGCGAGCCAACAGCTCAGCGGTGTCCATCGCTCAAGCCGCAACGTCCGCCGCAGAAACCCGAGCGATCCACAGTTCCGGTTGCCGAATCTCTTTGATTGAGGGGACATTGGCCGGCTCGGCCCAAGCCCTGTCGAGCAGTTCGGCTCCGCCGTGATCCTCCACCACCGCGATGAAGTGCTCGCCTTCGGCGTACTGTTTCATTTTCGCTTCAAGCCCTGAGAGTTTCTGAAAAACCTTGGTGAAGCCGCGAACGTTCTGGCGGCGGTTGCGAAGTACACGAGCGAAGCGAGGCGCCGAAGGCACCAAGCCCAGACCCGCTCGATCCATGGTGACGTCGCCGTGGCCCTCGAGGAGGCTCATAAGGCCCGCAACTTCGTTGATGACAACAAGTTGCTGTTCCGAGGCGAACAGACCCATGACCCCACCCTGACCCATGATGTCCTCCCCGCGTCGACGGGCTTCGATCAGCCGGGAGACCGCTTCGATGACCCGCTTCGGATCGGGATCAAGTCCATCCATCGTCGACTCGACAAGCCCCAAGAAATGCTGCCGCATCCAAGGCACACCCGTGAACTGCGCCCTATGGGTGACTTCATGCAGCGCCAGCCACAACCGGAACTCCTGGGGCGGGAAGGCATAGCGACGTTCAAGGGCCAGCACGTTAGGTGCCACGTAATAGACGATGTCCTGCTCTTCAGGTTTCTCGTCCTCGATGACCAGCAGGTCGTACTGGCCGAGCACCCGCTTGGACATCCAGCCGAGCATCGCGCCCAGTTCCGCGCCAGCGATCTTGCCCCCCAACCCCCGCATCGCGCCGTCGTCGATCTGGTCGCCGAGCTTGGTGACAATCGGTCGCAGAAGCCGTTGAAACGATGCGAGGTTGGCGTCGATCCAACCTTTGCGATCCGTTACCCGACCACGGGCACTGCCGCTGAGCGAACGCAGGCCTGTGCACTGCGCAACGAGTTCCTCGGCTTGCGCCGTGTATCGGTCGAAGTCCTCCTCAAGGCCGTTGCGATAGTAGGACGCCTGGTAAGGATCGCGGCCCGCCGTCCTGTATGCGACATTCTTGGCGATGCCCCAATCGACAGGATCCTTCGACACTCAGCAGTCCGGTTCAGTCTCGGGGGTAACGGGTCGAGGTGACCTTGTTGAGGTAACCCACAACCGTCGCAATTACGGCCACGACGGCCCCGAAAGCAAGAGGAACTGCGATCCAGAAGTGCCAAACAACTGCGAGGGTCATGTCCGCCAGTGTAAGGCCAAAGCGCGTGCGCTGGTTGGAAAACGAGCCCGAGAGGAGATTTGAACTCCTGACCTACGCTTTACGAGAGCGTTGCTCTACCGACTGAGCTACTCGGGCAAGACTCCGAAAGGTACCAATCTACCGCAGCGGATCCACGGCGTTATCGGCCAAAAGATCGGTTAGTCGAGCGGTGACAGTTTCAGCAGCAGTGCTTGCAACAGCAGTGCCTCGTTGGGGTTGCGGATCAGCGCATCGGTGCTGTGGTTGAGGTGGTTGACCGCCTCGAGTGCAACATCGCCACCCAACTCAGCCACGACCATCTCGCGGTAGCGGGCCGCGAGCGTGGCGAATCCGAACCGGAGTTCTTCGGTGCGGAACTGACGAAGCTCGCGCCGCTGTCGAGTCTCAAGCGTGCGTCTGCCGGAACCGCGAGTCCCCAGCTGTTCTTCGCGCTGGTTCAACTCTTCGAGCTCTCGTTGATGCTGAGCGACTTTGACAGCCGAGGCATCGTCAATCAAACCTCTGAGTTCCTCCACAACTTCTGCCACCGCGGCGCCGCTGCCATTGAGACGGTCAGGGATTGACCACCAGGCATCGCGTCGGAAGGCCAGTCGTTCATCAAGCACCAGCAAACGGGCCCGCTCCACGCTGCCGTTGGCGGCTGCCGCCACCAACTGCGCTCCCTCAGTGTTGATCAGTTCTTCCGACACGAGAACTTCGGCGATGGCCTCGGCGCTGACAGCCAGAAAATCGACCCGCAAGCAGCGAGACTCGATCGTTGCTTGATGAGGCGGCACGTCACTGGCCAACAGCACGAAGATCGTGGTTTCCGGCGGTTCTTCCACGAGTTTCAGCAGCGCGGAAGACGCAGGGGCGTCAGCGGACTGAAAGTCCTCGACGATCACCACCTTGCGGGTGCCCTCTGTGGGTGAACGGGTTGCCTCGCTGATGATTGCCGGGATCTCACCCGGGTCGCTGCGCGAGCCGAGGCGCAGATTGTTGCCCGACGGCGCGAAGACGACGATGTCGGCATGGGTCAGTTGCTGTGCCAAACGTCGGTGACGGCTCGCTTTGTCGGGGTCGGTGTCGGCCAACAACTCGCCGGCGAAGATCTGGGCAGCCTGGCGTTTCCCGACTCCTCTGGGCCCGACGAACAGATAGGCGTGAACCGGTGACGACACGGCTGCTGAGAGACGGCGCGCGGCCTCCGGCTGGCCGACCAGCGACTCCCACGCCTCAGAAGTCATGAGTTCGCCACGAGCCAATCATCGACCTCCGTTTCGATATGAGCTGCGACTTCATCGACGCTGCCATTGGCGTCGACAACGGCCCAGGAGTCGGGGTTTTGCGCGGCGAGTTCGAGGTAGCCGTCTCGGACCCGTTGATAGAACTCCGTCCCAGCACGCTCGATCCGGTCCCGCTGGTCGCCGAGTCGTTCCAGCGCGGTCGCAACATCGAAATCGAGCAGGACGGTCAGATCCGGTTCCAAACCCTGCGTGGCGAAATGCATCATCGCGTCGAGCAGTTGCAGGTCGAGTCCGCGTCCATAACCCTGATACGCCAGAGTCGACGCACGGTAACGGTCGGAGATGACGGTGCGCCCGTCAGCGAGCGCTGGTCGCACGATCTCGCTCACATGTTGTGCCTTGTCCGCGATGATCAGCAGGGCTTCGGTTCGATCGTCAAGACGCTCATTGTCTGGATCCAGAAGAATCGAACGAATGGCGCTGCCCACGTCGGTGGCGCCGAACTGAAAAGTGGCATCGAAATCGTGACGCTGGGCGAGCCTGCGAACCTGCGTTGACTTCCCTGAACCGTCAATTCCTTCAAACACAATCAAGCGCCCGGTCACCGGTCATCCTCCGTGGACTCTTCGATGGACTCCGAGCCGGCGGACTTGCCATTGGTAGCGCGGAGGCTCCAGGTCGCCAGCACTCCCGCAGCCAGGACCGTGATCGCTGATATCCACATAGTCAGTCGAACGCCGGGTACTGCGATGGTCACGCCGAAGAAGTCCCAAGAGGAGTCCCACCAACGATCAGAAAGCACATCGAAGGCTTCTGCCAGCAAGGGCGCGATTGCGAGTGCCAACAACAGGCAGAAGCGGACCAGCACCAAGAGCGCGGCGAAGATACGCCCCCGCAACTCGTCTTCGACATGTTCATGCAGCATCGTGAAGCCCAAGACGTAGATCGGTCCTGCTGCAAAACCCGCGATCCCGATTACCGGCACCACAATTCCGAGCAGGGAGGAAGAGCCCGAGACCAACAGGGCGCTCCCCGCCATTAACAGAGCCAACGGAAAGACCTTTGAGCGGTTGATGCGGTTCTGCAGCGCGGAGGCCGTTATCACACCGAGCGCCATGCCCAAACCGAGAGCAAAAAGTATGAGGTCGAAATCTGCTTCGTCGCCGGAGATGACATCGTTGACGAACAGTGCGCCGAGCGGCACCAGCATGCCCCCGCCGATCACCCCGACCGCCAGACCTACGTTGACTGCCCGCACGATGGGATTCACAGCAATGAACTGCCAACCCTCGCGCAACTCGCGCACTGCGCCGCCCAGCTCCCAGTTGGTTTTCCCTTGCGATTTCCTTTCTTCTCGGCTGCGCCGCGGGAAGGCGATGGTCCAGACAATCAACGCGGTGGCCAAGAACGAGAGCCCGTCGACATAAAAGGCCAGCCCCTCTTGATTCAGCCTAAAAGTGTTGACCCAGCCTTCGTCGCTGAACGACTCGGCGAGTTTGGCCAGCAGGGCGGCAATCCCGGCAGCAACAGGGAACATGCCGTAAGCGGCCGCTACGTTCAGGGAGTTCGCAGTTGTGAGCTTCTCTTTCGGAACGATGTTGGGGACCACCGCCTCTTTGGCCGGCGACCACATCATCGTGCAGATCTCCAACGCGAACGAGGCAACAATAAGGCCCACCAGGCTGTCAACGAACGGCAGCGAAAACAGCACCAACGCCCGAGAGATGTCACAGACCAGCATCACCCGTTTTCGGTCGAGCCGGTCCACAAGCACCCCCGCCGCGGTGGCCAGAAAAAACCCGGGTGCGATGCGGGCCGCGAGGACCAGAGCGATGGCCGTCCCCTCAGACCCGTCGCTGAGTCGATCGGCCAACGAGATAATGGCAATCAAGCCCAGCCAGTCACCGGTTGCGGAGATGACCTGCGCGATCCAAAGCCTGAAGAACTCCTTCGAGCCGAACATCGCCTCGATGCGGCCCATTGGACGGGCCGCCGTCAAAGCCTCCCCCAATCGGGTGGCGCTGCTTGATTGGCGATGCTGGTCCACGGCGCGAGACTAGACGGTGATCAAGCCCTGTCGAACCGAGATCTCTAGGTTGGCCGCTTCCTTGTGGCCTTCTTGGTGGACTTCTTGGTCGCTTTCTTCCTCCCGCTCGCGCGTTTCGCAGCCTTCTTGGCAGGACCTTTCAGGCGTCTTTCGGCCAACAGTTCCGCGGCCCGTTCGACAGTCAACTCCTCAACGGTGTCGCCTTTGCGGAGGGACGCGTTGTACTCACCGTCGGTGACATAAGGGCCGAAGCGGCCGTCCTTGACGACCATGGCCTTTCCGGTGTCGGGGTCTTCGCCCATGTCGCGCAACGGCGGTTTGGGGGCCTGACCGCGCCGCCGCTTGGGTTGTGCAAGCAGCGCCAGACACTCCTCGAGCGTCACGGTGAAGATCTGTTCTTCGTTGTCGAGGCTGCGGCTTTCGGAGCCTTTGCTCACGTACGGACCGTAACGTCCGTTCTGGGCGGAAATGGCCTCTCCATCTGCTGGATCGGTGCCCACGGTGCGCGGCAGCGACAAGAGTTGGAGCGCATCTTCCAGCGTGACCCGTTCAAGGGTCATCGTTGCAAACAACGAAGCCGATTTCGGTTTCTGATCCTGCTCGTCGCTGGTACCGACCTGCACGTACGGCCCGAAGCGACCGGCTTTGGCAAAGATGTTCATGCCGGTCTCTGGATCGGTGCCGAGCACGCGTCCCGCTTTGGGCATTTCGAGGTACTCGAGCGCCTTCTCCAGAGTGAGCTCGTCAGGCGGAAGATCGTCGGGGATCGAAGCGGTGTTGCTGCCGTTATTGCTTCCATTCTCATCGGATTCACCGCGTTGCACGTAAGGGCCGTAACGGCCGACCCGTACGACGATCGGTTGGCCGTCGTCGCTGATACCCAACCGAACTGTGTTGACCGATCTGGCGTCGATATCAGCGAGGCGAGTCGACACCTTCTCCTTCAAGCCGGGTTCGGTGCCTTCGCCTCCACCGAAGTAGAACCGTGTCAACCAGGGTTCGGATTCTTCGGTGCCGCTGGCGATCTTGTCTAGGTCGTCCTCCATCTGGGCGGTGAACCGATAGTCGACCAGGTTGGGGAAGTGCCTCTCCATCAGGTTGACGACAGCGAACGCGGTGAAGGACGGAATCAGGGCCGAGACCTTCTTCCAGACGTAACCGCGGTCCAGGATGGTACTGATGATCGACGCATACGTGGAAGGACGCCCAACACCCAGTTCTTCAAGCCTCTTGACCAGCGAAGCTTCCGTGTAACGCGCCGGAGGAGTGGTTTCGTGCCCCTCGGGCTCCAGCGGGGCGTTCGCGCGAACTCCATCCCCCTCGTTGATCGAAGGCAGACGCCGTTCTTCGTTCTCGTCGCCGGTCCCATCGGAGGTTTCCTCGTAGACCTCACGAAATCCACGGTGCGAAATCACCGTGCCGCTGGCGCTGAACACCACCTCGCTCCCGCTGCGGCTCGTCGCACCAAGTCGAAGTTGCACGGTCTCCCCCGTGCAGTCGGTCATCTGCGACGCAACGGTTCGTTTCCAGATCAGTTCATAGGCCCGTGCCTCGGAACTGGGAACCTCCGAGGCGACTTCTTCAGGTGAACGGAAAGATTCGCCGGCGGGCCGGATCGCTTCGTGAGCTTCCTGAGCGTTCTTCGATTTCTTGGTGTACCGCCTCGGCGAGTCGGGCAGATACTGGGTGCCGTAACGGTTCTTGATAGTGGCACGGGCCGCTTGCAGTGCCGTCTCAGACAGCGTCGTGCTATCCGTCCGCATGTAGGTGATATAGCCCTTTTCGTACAGTCCTTGCGCTGCGCGCATCGCCATCTGGGCCGACATCTTGAGCTTGCGACCAGCTTCTTGCTGATAGGTGGAGGTGATGAACGGCGCGGCGGGACGCCGACGATAGGGCTTGGCCTCACGGGACCGAACCTCATAAGGCACTCCCTCCAGTTCACCCACAAGCTTCGATGCTGCGGATTCGTCGAGCACCCTCACGTCTTCGCGAGCAAGGCGGCCATCGTCGCCAAAGTCTCGACCGCTGGCCAGCTTCACTCCGTCAATGGAGGCGAGTGAAGCCGAGAACTCGCGTGTGTCGCCGGAAACCGCGGCAAAGGTGCCGCTGACACTCCAGTAGCTTGCGGCCCGAAAATCCATCCGTTCGCGTTCACGCTGGACCACGATCCGTGTTGCCACGCTCTGGACCCGTCCTGCCGACAGCTGCGGCAGCACCTTTTTCCAGAGGACCGGAGACACTTCATAGCCGTAGAGGCGGTCGAGGATGCGCCGCGCTTCTTGGGCGTCGACCATTTTGCGGTCCAGTTCCCGGGGAGAGTTGACAGCGGCCGCTATCGCCGCCGGCGTGATCTCGTGGAACACCATCCGCTTGACCGGTATCTGCGGATTGAGCACCTCGATGAGATGCCAGGCGATCGCTTCGCCCTCTCGATCTTCATCAGTCGCCAGGTACAACTCGTCGCTGTCCTTGACCAGCTGTTTCAAAAGTCGGATGTGCGCTCTCTTGTCTGCGTTCTCCACATACAGCGGTTTGAACCCGTCGTCGACATTGATCCCGGTGCGCGCCCAGGGCTCGTTCTTGTATGCCTTTGGCACCTCCGCGGCATTGCGCGGAAGGTCGCGGATGTGCCCGATCGACGACTCAACGGTGTAGCCGGCGCCGAGGAACTCCGCGATCTTCTTGGCCTTGGCAGGCGATTCGACAATTACTAAAGCGTTGGTCACAGGGAACAATCAATCCAAACGTAAGAAATCGTGTCGGGCAATGTAGCCCTCGAATGTAGCCAAGCAACACTAGGGGCTGGAGGTACCCACCAACATCGGGTCGTCCGTCTCGATCTCTTCGACTTCTTTCGCGCGCAGCAGAATCGACGATCCGATCACCGCGGCGACCAGGGAAGCACCGACGATCCCGATCTTCGCTTCGGTGAGCAGCGGGTCCGAAAACGCCAGACCGGCAATGAACAACGAGACCGTGAAACCGATGCCTGCGGTGGCCGCCAGCCCGACGACATGGGTCCAGGTGGTCGACGGAGGCAGCGAGGTCAGCCCCGACTTCACGCTGAGCCAGGTGGCGAGGGTGACTCCGATGAGCTTGCCGAAAACCAGACCGAAGGCAATGCCGATCGTGACCGGACTCGTCGCGGCATCGGAGATTGTCTCTGTCGACAGTTCAATCCCCGCGTTGGCCAACGCAAAGATTGGAATGATCAGGAAACTCGACACTGGATGGAGCAGGTCTTCAAGCCGTTCAACCACCGAGACCTGGTCTTTCAACTCGACGTTCGCCCGGCGGACGACCATGGCGTTCGCATCGCCGCGCAGCGCACTGAGAACCGGCTCTTCGTCGGGTTGCACCTCATTGAGTGGGCGGGCAGGCGCAAGCAGGCCCAGAATCACCCCGGCGATCGTGGCGTGAATCCCCGAATCGTGCACCGCGAACCACATGAAGAACCCCACGACCACATACGCGGGAGTCCACGAAATCCCGGCTCTGCGCATGCCGATCACCACGAAGATGGCGGCTACCGCGGCGAGCAGCCAGCCGATGGAGAGGTCGCTCGTATAGAAGATTGCAATGACGGCGATCGCGCCGATGTCGTCGACGATGGCAAGGGTCAACAGGAACACCTTCATCACGCTCGGGACGCGGTTGCCTAGCAACGACACCACACCCACGGCAAAGGCAATATCGGTGGCCATGGGGATGCCCCAACCGTCTGCACCCATACCACTGGGGTTGAAGAAGAAGTAGATCCCGGCTGGAACGACCATCCCCCCGATCGCGGCGATCGCCGGCAGGGCTGCAGCACGGGGGTCCCGGAGCGTCCCGACCACGAACTCCCGTTTGATTTCAAGTCCGACAACAAAGAAGAAGATCGCCATCAAGGCGTCGTTGATCCAAGCTTCGATCGGCAAGTCCAAAAGAACATGAGAGCCGATCTCTATCGAAATGTGGGTCTCAAGAATCTCGTGATAAACGTCGCTGTAAGCCGAATTGGCCCAGATCAGGGCGCAGACCGTGGCCCCCAGCAACAGGATGCCGCCCGCGGCCTGGATCCGCAGGAACTTGCGCAACGGGCGACCGAGCGCTTCAACAAATCTGAATTCTCGGCTTCGCCGCTTCGGCGACAGCTGCTGGGACGAATCGTCGGACATAACAATGCGAGACGCTATCCGCCCATGACGGCGCGGTGACGCTTAGTTCCGTGGAATACCAAGCGAACGTAGGTCCCAGATGAGGAAGGATAGATTTCTGTCTCATCAGCCAGCATCTGCATCAGCCGAAGCCCCATCCCCGATTCATGCAGAAGCCGATCCGGCGAGTCCGGATCGGGGAGATCCGGCAGGGCGTCCAGGTCGAATCCTTTGCCGTGATCCTGGATGATCACTTCAATGTGATCCTCCGCGACGTTGCAGGTGACCCTGATCTGTGCAGTGGTGCCCGAGCTCTCGTGGGACCGGACGGCGTTGGTCGTGGCCTCCGACACTGCAACCCGGAGATCTTCGATCCGTTCGGGTTCAATGTAGGGATGGATCTGCGCAGCGCTGGAAACCACCAACCGCACAAGCGACACGTATTCGGTTAGAGCCGGGATGGCCAGAACAACCTCGCCGGTGTAGGTGCTGTCGGCGTCTGGGGTCGGTGGGTCGGATGCCTCGGAGAGATCTTGACCTTGGCTCATCAGACCGAAACTGCTTCTTGCACGGTTCGATGAAGCTCGAACACACGGTCAAGGTCGCACACTTCAAAAACTCTACGAATTCGAGGCCCCGGTACCACTATGCGCAGGTCGCCGTCAAGGAGTCGTGTTCGTTTGAGCGCACCCACGATCACCCCGAGTCCGAACGAATCGATGAAGTCGACGCCGCTGAGGTCGAGCACCAGACGATGACTGCCTTCACTCACCTGAGCCATCACATGTTGACGCAACTCCGGTCCGCCGACGACGTCAAGTTCCCCCGCGACAGCAGTGACCCACCACGGGCCCTCGCGGAATGTCTGAGTCAAGTGCACCCCAGAAACCGTATCTGACCAGCACGCGTAGCTGGTTCATACATCGCTGGAAGGACAGGGTCACTGCTCTCGGTACATGGTCGCCACAGACGACATCTGGGGATCGTTGAGCAAGGCGCCGACAACTGAGACATTGGTCTGCATGACGTACACGACCAGCACCGTGACCGTCGAAGCACCGCGGGTTACGGCCACGGTCACCTGGGTGGGGTCCAGCGAACCGGAATCGATGACGGCGGTCTTCACTTCCGTGTCCGAGCCGCCGACCGCCGCGACCCGGGCACCTTCTCGTGCCGCGTGAGTGAGCATGACCCTGGCTCGAACTACGAGTCCGATCTGTGCGATCACCAGCAACGCAACGACCGCAACCGGCAACAGGAGCGCGAACTCGACGGTCGCCTGTCCACGACTACCCAGGCGACGCCCGGTCACGAAACCCGATCTGCTATTGAGTTGACCACCTTGTTGAGCAGGGCCGATACCTTGCCTGTGGATGTGGCCCAGGCAATCAACATCATCGCTACTGTGGCCGCGCCGAGTACCACCAGCGCGTATTCGGCTGTCGCCTGACCTCTGTCGTCGGTCAACCGCGACTTCGCCTTCGCAGCAGCCGTGAACACGGCGATTTCAATCGCCACCAATTGACGGAACAACATTGGGTTCCTCCTGTTTCGCTTGTTGTTTCTTTGCTGTGGGGGAAGCGCTTTGCTGTCGGGAAACGCGTTGCTGTGGGGAAGCGAATGCGCGTCCGCGCTAGACGACTACTCCCAGGTCGCTGAGAGAGCCGAGCACCAACGGCACCAGAGTCAGCAGTGCGAACGAGGGGAGCACGCACAACAGCAGTGGTCCGAGCATCGCCACAGGCACTCGCCGCGCTCGCTCCTGGGCCGCTACCCGTCGCAGGCGACGAGCCTCGTCACTCACCCGCAACAAGCTGGGGGCCAGCATCGCCTGATCGCGTTCACCAGCATTGAGTGCTGCCACCAGCGGGCGCACCCGATCTCCCAACGGTGTCATGGCTCGATCCAGCGCGTCGGCGAAGGTGGCCCCGGATGCCGCTCTCGACAACGCAGCGGCCACGGCTTCAGCAAACGGATCGGGCAACCACGTTTGACAACGCTGCAGTGTTTCTCTGGGAGTCAGACCGGCGCCCACACCCACCAACAACAGATCCACGACCTCGGGCAGGGATCTGACCAAGTCGGCGTGGTCGTCGGTCGCCGCTCGGCGACCCCGTGCTACAACGACCGCATAAGCGAAGAGCAGCGGAATGACCAACACCGGCTGCAGCGATCCCACCGTCACCACTCCAAGGATCACTCCGATCAGCAACACTCGCTGCCGAGTTGAACCGCTTGTTGATCGACCCGTCGATCCCCGCACACTTCGACGCGTTGCGGGCAGGGGTTCAACCAGGGGTCGAGGCCGGGTACGCCAGGGACGCAACCACACCGCGCTGAGAGCACAGCAACTGAGGACCAGCAAGGCACTCATCGGGTCACCGACGCCACCAGCCACCGCATCCACACGAACCCGACAACATCAAGCACCAACCCCAGCACCACGCAGAGTTGCCCCAAGCCGGTGGTGAACACCGCCGCGCTGCTCGCCGGATCGAGCATCAGCAACAAAACCAGGAACCCGATCGGGGCCACGAACAGCAACATCGCTGAAGCTCGAGTCTGTGCGGTCAACACGCGCACTTCATCGACGAGCCCGGCCCGCTCCCGCAGGGTCAACGCGGCGCGTTCCATCGATCCGGCCAGCGCACCGCCGGTGACCGACCCGAGGCTCACAACTGCCCGCACCAGATCACCGTCGGGATGGTTCAGCGCGCTGGCCCACCGGTCAAGCGCTTCCACTAGTCGTTCCCCCGAAGCAAAGCGGGTGACGAGCGTGTCGAGCCCCAGACTGTGCAGTGACGGCAGCGTTGAAGCTGTCTGAATCGCTTCGTGGAGGTTGCGCCCGGCTCGCAGCTCACGCGCCAGCACATCGAGCATCTCCGGAAGTTGGCTGATCGCAGTGAGCAGGCGACGACGCTCTGCACGACTCGCCGTCGCTCCCCGCGCCACCGTCACACCCCGCACCACGGTCGCTCCCCGCACCACAGTCACTCGCCACACCACAGGGGGCGCACCGTCTCGCCGTCGACCACCTCGACAACCGCAGCCACCTCTCGTGCTCCCGATGCTGTGCGTTCAACCTGCACAACAACGTCCACCGCCGAGCCGATCTGGGTACGGATCGCCTCGTGGGGCAGCCCGGTTCCCGCCGACATCACCAAAGACGACAATCGTCGCAGGGCATCGGTCGGGGAGTTCGCATGAATCGTCGACAAGCACCCTGAGTGCCCGGTGTTGAGGGCTTGAATCAGATCGAGCGCTTCGGGACCCCGCACTTCGCCGAGCACGATGCGGTCAGGCCGCATTCGCAGCGCATTACGCAAGAGGTCGCGGATTTCCACGGCCCCTACCCCTTCGACACCGGCCGCTCGAGCCTCCAGACGCACCACATGAGGATGTTGAAGACGAAGCTCAGCCGCGTCCTCGACGGTGATAACACGAGCTTCGGTAGCCACGTGCGCGGCCAGGGCGTTGAGCAACGAGGTCTTGCCGGCACCCGTGCCGCCGCTGACGATGATGCTGCGTCTTCGTGTGACCAACTCCGAGAGCATCGAGGCGACGTTGGGCGGTCCAAAATCAGACACATCTTCAGCGCGCAGCACGAACCGGCGAATCGTGACGTAGGGGCCGTCGATCGCCACCGGAGGCGCAACTATATTGACCCGGCTGCCGTCGGCCAGACGGCCGTCGACCCAGGGTCGCCGGGGATCGACGATCCGACCGATGGGCGCCACGATCCGTTCGACGAGCAACTCCAGTTCGCTGCTGTTGAGGACCACCCCGCTCGGTTCGATTCGCCCGTTGCGTTCCAACCAGACCACGCCGGGCCCGTTGATCATGATCTCGCTGATCTCCCGATCGACAAGCAACGGTTCGATGGAACCGAGTCCGGCCAACCGGGCGGTGACTTGACGATGCAGCGACTCTCTTTCGCGCGCGCCTAACAGAGGTGCGTGACGAGCAATCGCGCGGAATATCTCCGCGGTACCGCCGCCCTGGTCCAACAGGTCGCCATGAACCACCTCAGCGAGATCGAGCAGTGGTGCCTCAGCCATTGAGCACCTCGTTGAGACGGTTGAGCGATCGTGGCATCCGGTGCGCCAGCAGGCCGGAATCGACAGCGCGTGAAACCGCTGGATCCCATGGCACCGAAACGACTCTGTGTCCGTTGAAGACCGCCGTCACGTCAGCCAGTCGCAAGGCTCTGCCAGGCTCTTCCACGACCACGATCGAGGTTCCCGGGGCCAACCGTCGGGCGAGGGCAGCCTGAATGCCCAGGTAGCAGGCACGCAGGACCATCACAGAGCATGCGCCCTGCACGAGCCAAGGTTCAGGTGCGCCGGTACTGCCCGCATCCACTACAACCCAGCGCGCCGAGCGCGAGAGCAGTTCCGCGGCCAACACGGTCCGCTCGGGATTGATCGCTGCTTCCGTTGCGTTTCCCGCACCAAGGAGTTGCAGACGTTCTCCCGCCGGCACCTCCAGTAGCGACAACGCGTCGGCGGAAACATCCGACGGCGCCAGCAGCCAATCCGACAATCCGTCGCCATCACCTGGCGGCAGTCCCAGGACCAGCCCGAGATCGCCGACAGTGTCGACTAAGAGGGTCTCACGGCCCGATGACGCAAGGGTCAGCGCCAACGCGCTCGCTACAACCGATGTACCTGATCCGCCCTTGGGCGACCAGCAGACAATAAACACGACAACTCCCGGAACTCGATGTTCGACGGGGGAAGTTGTATGTCACACCCTATTGGCGCAGATCGTGGTGTCAACCCACCAATCGCACGGGCTCAAAAGCGCAGCTTCAGACGTCTTTCACCTTGCGGCCCAGCAGCACCAGCAGCACGATCAAAACGACACCTAGAAGCAGACGGTTCTTTGACATGCCGATGACGGTATCGAGGGACGAGGGATCTCACACAGTCGAGAGCCGTTGATTTGCCTGTAGTTTTTTCCGTGGAGGTGTCCGAGCGCCTGGTGGGCTCCCCCGCCTTCAAAGCGGGTGGGATGGGTGATCCCTGTCCGGCGGGTTCGATTCCCGTCCACCTCCGCCACCAATTCAACCAAAATGGGCTTTGATATGCTGATGCCCTCAGCCTTCCCATGCGGTTACCACTCTTACTATTTGGTCCTTCGCGTTAACGTGGGATTGAGGGTTGCTGGTGTCGGTGTGGTGGGT
>VXYK01000011.1 GCA_009845995.1 Acidimicrobiaceae bacterium
CCCGACGCCCGCTCATGGTTCAACAAACCCGACGCCACCGCCCAACCACCGTTCACGTCACCGATGACGGCGTCAGAATCAAGACACACATCAGTGAAGAACTCTTGACAGAAATCACGGACACCGTTGGATTGTTTGATCCAGTCGACATCGACTCCGGGCTGATCGATCTTCATCAAGAACATGGTCAGTCCACCATGTTTGGTGGCGTCCCAGTCAGTGCGAGCCAGACACATCGCATAGTCGCAGAAGATCGCGAAGGTGCTCCAAGTCTTTGCCCCGTTGAGCACCCATGTTTCGCCGTCGCGCTCGGCTCGAGTGACCGCGCCGGCAAGGTCTGAACCGCCGGTCGGCTCAGAAAGAAACTGCACCCACAGTTCATCGCCGCGCAGGATGCCCTCGATATAGCGCCGCTTCTGGTTCTCAGTACCGAACTCAAGCAGGGTGGGAGCGATGATCGACAGGGTCGGAATGTTGAAGAAGGTCGGCATCTCATAACCAACGGTCTCTTCATTGAATGCGTGCTGATGAGCGGGCGTGAGGCCCTGCCCCCCGTACTCCTTCGGAAAAACCAGACCGGCGAAGCCGCCGTCGAACAAGCGACGCTGCAGCACACGGGCCCGATCAACCACCCGCTGGTCAAGCTCCGACGACGACACCTGGGGCGCATCCGCGCTGAGAAGCGGCATATTGTCCGCCAACCAGGCACGGGCTCGCAGCTTGAAAGACTCGACGTTCTCAGACTCTGGAGAGTCGGGATGCGGATGCTCGTTCACAGTCATGATGCTTCGCCGGTCTCAGCCAACAGACCCGCAGCCAACGCCATGCGGTGCTCGCGGGGAGTCCCATAGAGGTTGCGATTCACAGTCGCGCGACGCAGGTAGAGGTGAAGGTCGTGCTCCCAAGTCACACCCATCCCACCGTGAAGTTGAACACAGTCCTGGATCAGCTCGAGCGCCCGGTCGCCAACATAGGACTTCGCGACACGGGCCAGATGATCAGCATCAGACGCTCCGTTCGCGACCGCAGTCGCCGCGGCTTGAGTCGTCGCCTGCATCGACTCAGACCAGAGTTTCATATCGGCGAAACGATGCTTGAGCGCTTGATAAGAAGCCAAGGGCCGCCCGAAGGTGTAGCGATGAAAAGCCCACTCGATGGTGAACTCCAGGACGCGTTCCGCGATTCCGGCAGTCTCAGCGCACTGCAGCACCAGCGCGAGCTGAATCTGCGATTCGATGGCATCGGCTCCTTGGTTGAAACCGCCAAGAAGCTGATTCGGGCCAACCCCCACATCATGAAACCTGACTTCAGCGAAGCGTCGCACCAGGTCCAAGCCTTCAAGTGGCACGATCTCCACGCCCGGAGTGCCGGCCGCAATCAGAAACTGGCTCGGCCTCGCCGCCCCGTCACAACTCACCAACAACCACTGCGCCTGCGCTGCAGCCTCCGCGACAGGACAAGTTCCAGAGAGGACAAGACCACCGTCACGCGAAACCACGCTGATCGCAGGTCCGGCGCCGAACACTGGTGGACACCATGTCGCCACAACCTCGCCCGCCCCAAGACCATCAAGAACCGCGAGGCGCTGCTCGTCTGAACCCGCCGCCGCAACCGCTGCGGCCACGACATTGCACCCCAGAAAGGGACCAGGCGCCACCAAGCGACCCAACTGCTCCGCAATGGTCGCGAGTTCGGCTACGCCGGCACCGCTGGCAGCGGAGCCCCCGAATTCGTCGGGAACCAACAAAGAGGTCCAACCAAGCTGAGCCCCCTGGCGCCACCAATCCGCAGAAAACCCATCCGGGTTGTCGGCCAACTCCCGAACGACGGACAAATCACAGGTATCGGCCAAGAAGCGCGCAGTGGTCTCACGCAGCAACTCGACATCGTCAGTCGGCGCGAGATTCAACACGGTTTCAGTCTCGCATGAGAACCCATAGCGAAAGCCAAATCGCCAAAACAATCCGGTCGCCCAACCGGACAACCAACCGGCCGAATCGCAGCGAACGCCAATGCACAGATAGTTTTGTCTCGAACCGCTCACTTGGGGGAGAACCAATGTCTGCAGACACCGTCGCTGAAGATGAACTAGTTCGGTTTGCGGAGCGTTGCCGGGTATTCCTCGACGAACACGCCGTCGGAATGCACTCCGACGGCACCCCCGACCCTCGCGGAGTCAGGCGACTCGCGGCCAACAAGGAGTTCCAACAAGCACTGGCCGAAGCAGGCCTCGCCGGCATCGTCTACCCGTCCGAATACGGAGGGGCCGGACTTACCCGAGCACACGACCGGGTCTGGCGCGACATATACGCCGAATACCCGAACATGAGCTTCGAGTTCACGATCTCCCACGGCATGTGCCTGCCGATGCTGGCCGAATACGGCACCCACGAACAAAAGGCCAGGTTCTTGGCGGACAACATCAGCGGACGCACCCTCTGGTGCCAGATGTTCTCAGAACCAGGAGCAGGATCCGACGTGGCCAGCCTCCAAACAAGGGCAGAACGCGACGGTGACACCTGGATCATCAACGGCCAGAAAGTATGGACCACCCTGGCCCACGTCAGCGACTACGGCGTGATCATCGCCCGCACTGACCCGAACGTGCCCAAACACGCCGGCATCTCCATGTTCATCGTGCCGATGGACACCCCCGGAGTTGAGGTTCGACCGATCAACCAGATCGACGGCGGCACCCACTTCAACGAAGTGTTCTTCACCGATGTTGAGATCCCCGCAGACAACCTCCTCGGCGATCTCAACAACGGCTGGAACATGGCCACCGCCATGCTGATGTACGAACGCGTGGCCATCGGCACCGGCGCCACTGGAGGCGTCCGCCATGATCGAGCCGACCAGCTCATCGAAGAAGCCGCCAAACGCGGGATCATCGACGACCCGGTGCTGCGCCAGAAACTCATGCGGATCTACACCATGGAAACCTGCCAGTCACTCGTCTCGATGCGTACTCGGGCCGAGATGAAAGCCGGAAAAACCCCTGGACCCGGCGGTTCCATCAGCAAGCTAGCCACCACGATGATCATGGACCAGGTACGCGACGTCTCCATGGAAATCGTCGGCGCCGGCGGTGTCGCCTGGGACGACGAATCCGATGGTCGCTGGCAACGCGGGGCCCTGACGAGCCTGCAAGGAGGGATCGCCGGAGGAACCAACGAGATACAGCGCAACATCATCGGTGACCGAGTGTTGGGACTGCCTCGCGACATAAGCGTCGACAAAGGCGTCCCGTTCAAAGACCTCAAGGTCGGCACACAACAAGCTCCCGCATAAGTCCAAACCACCACCGCAAAAGACACCCATGAACACCGAACCCATCGACTACGGGCCGACCCCGGAGGTCACCGGGATACTCGACGAACTCGACCACCCGGTCATCGACACCGACGGTCACGTCATCGAGTTCCTTCCCTGGGTACGTGACCTTGTCGTCGATATAGCAGGAAACGATGTAGCCAAGCGTTTCGACCAAATGGTCAACGGGAGCGCCGGCATCCGCCAGGTACCAACCGAGCGCCGACGACAAGCTGGCGTCACCCGCAGCGCCTGGTGGGGACTACCGGCGCGCAACACGCTCGACCGGGCCACAGCAATGCTCCCCGAACTGCTCTACCAACGCCTCGACCAAATCGGGGTCGACGTGGCACTCCTCTACCCCACATACGGCCTGACCGTCACGGCCTATCCCGACGACGAACTGCGCCAAGCCATGGCCCGGGCGTTCAACATCTACATGGCCCGAGCCTACGAACCATACGGCGATCGTCTGATCGGTGTGGCCTCGATCCCGATGTTCACACCCGACGAGGCACTCGCCGAACTAGACCATGCCGTCGGCACTCTCGGCCTGCGAGCCGTGATGCTCTCAGGAGTGATACCTCGACCGTTGCCAGGCGCACAGGACCACCGCGCCGCGCGCTTCATGAACGGGGTCGGCCACGACAGCGAATACGACTACGACCCGGTCTGGAAACGCTGCGAAGAACTCGGAGTCTGCCCCACCTTCCACGCATCAGGACAGGGCTGGGGCACCCGCGCGTCACGCACCAACTACGTCTACAACCACATCGGCAACTTCGCCACAGCCGGAGAAGCCGCTGCCCGTTCATTGCTACTCGGTGGCGCCCCAATGCGTTTCCCCGACCTCCGCTGGGCTTTTCTCGAAGGCGGGGTCGGCTGGGGAGCCAACCTGTTGGGCGATGCCATCGGGCATTTCGAAAAACGCAACGTCGACGGCATCAAACACTACGATCCAGCCGCAATCGACCGAGACCAACTCCAAGCGCTCTTCGACCGTCACGGAACCAGCGAACACTCAGACCGCATCAGCGAACTCGACTACGCGCTCACCATGCTCTCAGACGCGAACGAAGACCGATCCACCATCGACGAATGGGCCGAGAGCCAGATCACCACCGTCGATGAGCTGATTGAGATCTTTCGAGACCGCTTCTATTTCGGCTGCGAAGCGGACGACCCCATGAACGCGCTGGCCTACCGAACCGACCTGCTGCCCGGCGGTATCGCGATGCGTGCCATCTTCGCCTCAGACATCGGACATTGGGACGTGCCCGACATACGAGAGGTGCTACCCGAAGCCTACGAACTGGTGGAGAAGGGGCTCATCAGCCCAGCAGACTTCCGAAGGTTCACTTTTGAAGACCCGGTAAGGCTCTTCACCGCTCAGAACCCTGACTTCTTCGCATCCACCACGGTCGCTGAAGCTGCCCGAACAGTTGCCGCGTCTTAGACCGGAAGGTTGCCCGTAGCAGACTTCGTCGTGCCGTGGTCCTTGTAGGCAGCGATCGTGCGCTGTGCGATCCGCATCTGATGGACCTCATCTGCCCCATCGGCAAAACGCGCCCAGCGGGCATGTTGGAACATGTGAGCCAGAGGGGTGTCGGTCGAGTAGCCCAGAGCGCCGTGCACCTGAATTGCGCGATCAATGATCCGGTTCAACGAATTCGCCACGAAGTGCTTCGCCATCGACACTTCAGACTTGAAATCTTCATTGGCGTCGATCTTCGAAGCAGCGTGCAGCACCATCAACTTGCACTGATACAGCTCCATGGCCGAATCGGCGATCATCCACTGAATACCCTGCTTCTCGGCCAGAATCGAACCGTGGCTGTATCGATCGAGCGAGCGGGCCACCATCATGTCGAGCGCCGTTTCGGCTTGAGCAATCCAACGCATGCAATGAGCCAAGCGGGCGGGACCCAGACGGTACTGGCCTAGCAGATGGCCCTGTCCCGGGCCGCCGAGCATCTGACTCTCATGCAAACGCAAGTCTTCGATGAGGATCTCAGAGTGTCCGGTGCCGCCATGCATCGTCTCGATCTGCCGGACCTCTGTCCAACCGGGCGTAGGAAGGTCGACGATGAACGCAGTGTTGGCCGCCTGAGGGAGATCCGGGTCGTCTTCGGTCCGAACGATCAGGATGGCGAAGTCGGCACGATGGGTGTTGGAGATAAACCACTTGTGGCCGTTGAGAACCCATTCCTCGCCGTCTTGGTAGCCGTTGCTGCGGATCAGAGTCGGGTCGGAACCGGCTACCTCCGGTTCGGTCATCGCGAAACACGACCAGACGGTTCCCTGACACAACGGCTTCAAGTATTTCTCTGCCTGAGCGGGAGTTGCCCAATGCAGCAGAGTGTGCATGTTGCCCTCATCAGGCGCCTGACAATTGAGCACCCACGGGCCGTAATACGACTTGGCCGCCTCGGCTTGCACCATCGCCAACGCCACATGGCCCAGACCCATCCCGCCCCACTCGACTGGCATGTGTGGCAGCCAAAGACCCTGCTTGTGGGCCTTCTTACGCAAACCGATCAACCGTTCGACCCGTTGCTTGCCCTCCAGCGCCGGACCATCACCATGGCCCTCAATCTCTGCGGTTGCCGGTTTAACCACCTCGTTGATGAACTCGCGAACTCGACCACGGATCGCTTCGTGCTCTGGACTCAGAGTGAAGTCGATAGCCACAACGCTCCCTCAGACATCCAGATAGCGAGTCACGGCAACAGCGGAACCGATGCCCGACACAACAATCGCGATCCCCAACACAAGCAGGCTGGTGGAGTAGAACTCACCTTGATCAACCCGAAATCCCTGCATGAGCTGCAGGCTGTCGGGTTCACTCAGTCCCTTGATGACCGTGTCATCGAGAATCCTCAAGCCGACCCAAGCCCCCATAGCGCCCAAAACCGCCTGGACCAGACCCTCAAGCATGAACGGCACGCGGATAAACCAGTTGGTTGCGCCGACCACCTTCATGATCTCGATTTCGGCACCGCGGCTGCGGATCGCGCTCACGATGTTGGTCAAGATCAGCAGTGTTGCCGCAGTGAGCAGAATCACCGAACCCACCAGGAAGACCCTGGTCACCTTGTCGGCGAGGCGCTGAATGTCGCGGATCGTCTGATCAGCTGATACAACCTCCTCCACGCCGGGGCGACCAACGAATTGATCCGACAATTCGGCGACAACATCAGCGTCGGGATTCTCCGGAACCACCCGATAAGACGGTGGCAGAACATCTGGGGAAACAACCTCTATCAATTCTGGTGTGTCGGAGAAAATCTCCCGGAACTCTTGATAGGCCTGATTCTGGTCGACATACACCCATTCCTTGATCGCCGGAGAGCCCTCGATGCTGTTGCGAATGTTCGCATCTTGTTCTGCGGTCGCTTCGGGCTGCATCCAAACCACAAACTCGATACCGCCCTCCCATCTGGCAGTCGCGTTGTCGACCGCATAGTTGAACAGAAAGAAGCCGCCGAAGAGCCACAGCGAAACTCCGATCGTGATGATCGCGGCGGCCGACGACAGCACGTTGCGCCACAGATTCTGGCCGGTTTCACGAAGGACATATCTCGGACTGAGCGCCATAAAACCTACTCGTAGACACCGCGAGCCTGATCGCGGACAACCACACCCCGATCGAGTTCGATGACCCGGCGACGCATCGTGTCTACGATGCTGCGATCGTGGGTGGCCATCACCACCGTCGTGCCCGTGCGATTGATCCGATCAAGCAGCTTCATGATCCCGACCGAGGTCTGGGGATCGAGGTTTCCCGTGGGCTCGTCTGCCAACAGAATCGGAGGACGATTGACGAACGCGCGCGCCACCGACACCCGCTGCTGCTCGCCCCCAGAAAGTTCATGGGGAAAGTTGTCCATCTTTGCGGTCAGGCCGACGAGTTCAAGGATTGCAGGCACCTGCTTGCGCACAACATGGCGGGGCTTGCCGATCACCTCGAGCGCGAAGGCAACATTCTCGGCCACGGTCTTCTTGGGAAGCAGCTTGAAGTCTTGGAATATGAAGCCGATGTTGCGCCGCAGGAAAGGCACCCTCCAAGCGCCGAGCGTGCCGATATCTTTGCCCGCGACATAAATCGTCCCATGTTCGGGGAGTTCCTCACGATTCAGCAATCGGATGAACGTCGACTTGCCCGATCCCGAAGGGCCAACGAGAAACACGAATTCGCCCTTGGCGATATCCACGGTGACATCACGGACCGCAACAACGGTGCCCTTGTAAACCTTGGTCACGTTGTTGAGTTTGATCATCTCGATCCTGTCTTTTGCATTGCTGCGGTGTCAGTGTGCCTCATGGGTTGCTCACATCAGCCGACCGCGGGACACTACCAGCGGGCGGGGGTCAATCCGAGTCAATCCGTGGAGTTCCGCGCTCTGGTCCAACGAAGCCAGGCCTCCATGAACGCTTCGATCTCGCCGTTGAGAACTCCTTCAATCTGCGATGTCTCGTGATCGGTGCGTAGATCCTTGACCATCTGGTACGGCTGCATCACATAGCTGCGGATCTGGCTGCCGAAACCCACGTTGTCCTGTGTGCCCGTAATCCCGGCTATTTCGGCCTCACGCTTCTTGCGCTCGAGATCCAAAAGTTTGGCTGCCATCATCTGTATTGCGCGGTCCTTGTTCTGGTGCTGGCTTCGTTCATTCTGGCAACTCGTCACCAGACCCGTCGGCAGGTGGGTGATGCGCACAGCCGAATCAGTGACGTTGACATGCTGACCACCAGCACCAGAAGAACGATATGTGTCGATCCGAAGCTCCTTCTCATCGATATCGATCTCATTTGCCACCTCCTCGAAGAACGGAGCCACCTGTACCGCCGAAAAAGCCGTCTGACGTTTGCCCTCGTTGTTGAACGGCGAGATCCGAACCAACCGGTGCACACCATGTTCAGCCTGCATCAGCCCGTAAGCATGACGCCCCTTGAGAATGAACTCGACACTGGACAGACCCGCCTCGGTGCCTTCAGAGACCGCAGTGATCTCAACTTCGAAACCTCTTCGATCGGCCCAACGGTTGTACATCCGCATCAGCATCTCGGCCCAATCCTGAGCGTCTGTCCCTCCCTCCCCCGACTTGATCTGACAAACCGCATCGCCCTCATCGAATTCACCGGTGAACAGCGAGCGCACCTCCAAGTCGTCGAGCTGGGCTTCAAGCACCGCCGACGCCTGCGCGATCTCAGCACTGAGCAAGTCCTCCCCTTCCTCACGCGCAAGTTCATGCAGCGTCTCCACGTCGTCTAGATCAGCGCAAAGGCGACTGAAAAGGGTCAGATCTTCGTTCACGGCCGCGAACTCCGAGGTGATCCTGCGAGCTGAGTCTTGATCATCCCAGAGGTCCGCACGCGACGCCTCTGCCTCAAGCTGGGGACGGCGAGCCTCAAGATCTGCGATTCTCAGATATCTGGACGCTTCTTCGACTCGACTTCGGATCGCGGCAAGTTGATCAGTGAAGTCCTGCATCGTTACATATCCTGCATCGTCAGCGTTACAGCGTAGCCCTCGCCGCTGTTCGGCCATGACACATCTTGAACTTCTTGCCGCTGCCACACGGACAGGGCTCATTGCGGCCGACCTTTTCGAGGTCGCTTTTGACCACAGGCGTCCGTGAAGGAGCTTGGTTCGGTTTCACGAGGGGCGCAGCCGCGGACGGGATCTCAGCGGTGGGAGTACCAGCGGCAGCGGCCTGCTTCTGCTCAGTCACACCGACGAGCTGTTGCCCATCGGATTCTTCCGATACCTGCTCCTCGGTCTCGGTGGCCATCTGCACATGCATGACGTACCTGACGAAATCAACTGAGATGCCCGTCATCATTTTGGCGAACATCTCGAAGCCTTCACGCTGCCACTCCATTGCCGGGTCTTTTTGACCCATGGCACGCAGGTGGATGCCTTCCCGCAACAAGTCCATCTCTGAGAGATGCTGACGCCAACGCTGGTCGATGACCAGAAGCATCACTTGCCTCTCGACTTGCCGAAGAACCTCTGCTGTGAGCTCTGATTCCCGAGCTTCGTAGATCTCAATGGCATCGTCGTAGACCAGTTCGAACAGTTCATTGACGTCGCGAACGCTGCTGAGGGACAACTTGGAGATCTTGGTCGGCCACAGCGTGGAGATTTCGGTGATCAGCCCTTCGAGATCCCACTCCTCGAAGAGTTCGGATTCGCAGTAGGTGTCAACCACGCCCTCGACGGCCAGTTGAATGTACTCGAGCGCCTCGGTGTGAAGGTCAGCACCGTCAAGGATTTGCGAACGGCGTTTGTAGATCACCTTGCGTTGCTCGTTCATCACCTCGTCGTATTTGAGAACGTTCTTGCGCGTTTCGGCGTTGCGCTGCTCCACGGTGTTCTGGGCGCGCTCGATGGCTTTGGTAACCATGTTCGCTTCGATCGGCTGGTCCTCTGGAAGAGCACGATCCATAACCCAGTTCATTGCACCCGTGGCGAACAGACGCATCAGATCGTCTTCAAGCGACAGGTAGAAACGGCTCTGGCCCGGATCCCCTTGGCGACCCGAACGACCTCGAAGCTGATTGTCAATGCGACGGCTCTCATGTCTCTCAGTGCCGAGCACGTAGAGCCCACCTAGATCGATGACCTCTTGACGTTCACGTTCGGTCTTCTCGGTATGGACCGCGAGGCGCTGGGCGTAGAAAGTCTGACCCTCCTCGGTTTCGAGGTCGTAGCCCTTGGCCCTCGTGTCACGGTCGGCGAGTCCCTCGGGGTTGCCACCCAATAGCACATCGACGCCACGACCAGCCATGTTCGTGGCAACCGTGATCGCGCCCAGCCGCCCAGCCTGGGCAACGATTTCAGCCTCCCGATCATGTTGCTTGGCGTTGAGCACCTCATGGGGTATCCCACGCTTGGACAACTCGCGGGAGAGCTTCTCGGACTTCTCGACCGAGATCGTGCCGACCAGCACAGGCTGTCCCGACTCATAACGAGCAGCCAGATCTTCCACGCAGGCCGAGAACTTGCCGTCTTCGCTCTTGTAGATCAAGTCGGCCTCATCGTCTCGGGCGATCGGACGATGAGTGGGAATCGGAACCACCTGCAACCCGTAGGTGCCAACGAACTCCGCTGCCTCCGTCTGAGCGGTACCGGTCATCCCCGCGAGGCGTTCGTACAACCTGTAATAGTTCTGAAGCGTGATCGTGGCGAGGGTTTGATTCTCCTCTTTGATCGCAACCCCTTCTTTCGCCTCGACTGCCTGATGCAGGCCGTCGGACCAGCGGCGCCCGTCGAGGATCCTGCCGGTGAACTCGTCGACGATCTTCACCGCGCCCCTCTCGACGATGTACTCCTTGTCCCTCTTGTAAAGCTCTTTGGCCCGCAGCGCCGCCTGGAGCTGATGCACCAGGTTGGCCGATACCTGGTCGTAGAGATTGTCGATCCCAAGAGCCCTCTCGACAGAATGAACCCCCTCTTCGAGAGGGGCGACCGTGCGCTTCTCCTCGTCCACCTCGTAGTGGAGATCACGCCGCAAACCTCGCGCGATCGCGGCGAACTTGGTGTAGAGCTTGGCGGCATCAGCCACACGACCGGAGATGATGAGCGGGGTGCGAGCCTCGTCGATCAGAATCGAGTCGATCTCGTCGACGATGCAATAGTGATGACCCCGCTGAACCTGGCGAGCGCGGCTCGTGGCCATATTGTCACGCAGATAATCGAAGCCGAACTCATTGTTGGTTCCGTAGGTGACATCTGCTGCGTATTGGGTCCTTTTGAAATCAGAGTCGCGGTTGCCGGGGACGATCAGCCCGACTTCGAGTCCCAACCAACGATAAATCTGCCCCATCCATTCCGAGTCGCGGCGGGCCAGATAATCGTTGACCGTGACAATGTGAACGCCCTGGCCCGTCAACCCGTTCAGATAGATGGGAAGCGTCGATGTGAGGGTCTTCCCCTCTCCTGTCTTCATTTCCGCAACCCCGCCGAGATGCAAGGCCGCGCCGCCTACGAGTTGCACGTCGTAGTGCCGCTGGCCCAACACCCGTCGCGCCGCCTCGCGCACCACTGCAAAGGCTTCGATCAACAGGTCATTAGGACTCTCGCCGTTGTCCAGCCTGGTTCGAAACTCCGCTGTCTTGGCTTTCAGCGCGTCGTCGGACAACACCTCCGTGGAGGGTTCCAGGGCGTTGATGTCCGGTACGAGGGCCTCAAGGGCCTTGAGTTTGCGGCCCTCGCCGCTGCGAAGAACCCGCTTGAAAACGCTCATAGCTATCCAAGACTCTACCGAGGACTAGTCCCACAATTGGGACAGAGTCACGAGACTTGCGGCTGCTATCCGGCTTCGTCAATCAAGCCGACATCGCCGTCATCGCGGCGGTAGACCACTGCGCTGCGCGCGGTTTCCTTGTTGATGAAGAAAAAGAAACCGTGGTCCATGTTTTCCATCTTCTCCACGGCTTCATCAGGGGTCAACGGACCGAGATGGAATCGTTTTGTCTTGACGATCTGGGGAATCCGCTCCTCTTCAACATCTAGGGCCGCCATCTGATCGACAAGGGCGACATTGCTGAGTTGCGTATCAACACCCGAGCGGATGGTTGCTCCAGTTCCATGATGCCGACGGTGGAGTTTCGTTCGAAGCTTGCGGATCTGCCGCAGCAGCTTGTCTTCGGCAAGGTCAATGGCCGTGAAGGGATCAGGAGCCCGCACCTTGCAACGCAAGTGATGGCCTCGACCTTTCAAGACAATCTCGCAGAACTCCTTGTCTGCGATCCGAGGATTTCGAGCTTCGTCGAAATGAACGGTCGCATAGTCGAGCGCGTCAAGGTACCGATCTAGCTGGCCGATCTTCTCGTGGATCACCTCCTCCAGTCGCGGCGTGACATTTACATGCCGAGCGCTGATGGAGACGTCCATGCCCTACCTCCTGATTGTGGTGTGCCCCGATAGTAGATCGACGGAGCACCTCTGTTGCAAGCCGATGTTAGGAGACCAGAGCAAAAAGTGGGCGACATGCTGGCGGAATATTTTCCGGACAAGTTCTTGGAGAAGTTCGGGAAAAGTCAGTTCGGAGAGTGTTCACGGTCCAGCGCTCACAGTGCTAGGGCCCGCGTGGCCACCAGGCCGTACACCGTGCCTGCTCCCCTTGATCGAAGCAGCGCCGCAGCACACCGCAGAGTCGCGCCCGTCGTCGAGACATCGTCAACTACCAAAACTGTCGGGCTCGAACGCAAGGCCGGCCCACAAGACTCGAGTGAAGGCCCCGCGACTCGACCATCGCGATCTCGACCGGTCTGAGGATCGTCGTCGGATCTCCGCAGCAACCGCCTGATGCGAACCCTCCGACGACGGGCCAGCGCACGGGCAAGCAACTCTCCTTGATCAAACCCTCGCTGCCGACGACGCGAAGGGGAGGCCGGGACCCATGTCACGAGGTCCACCTCTGGGGACACCTCCGCCATCGCCTGGGCCAATTCGGAAACCGCAGCAGTAGCCCTGCCGTACTTCAACCTGCACACCAGCTCAGCGGCGCGGCCTTCATGTGGCCACACCGAAATCAGCTCATGCAACGAATCGTCGACTGACATAGGCGCACCCTAAGCACACCCTGTGACGTTGCGTTGCTATCGCCGGGCGTAGCCGGAGCCGCGCAAAACGTTGCCTACGCCGGGCGTAGCCGGAGCCGCGCAAAACGTTGCCTACGCCGGGCGTAGCCGGAGCCGCGCAAAACGTTGCCTACGCCGGGCGCAGCCGGAGCCGCGCAAAACGTTGCCTACGCCGGGCGTAGCCGGAGCCGCGGTGGCGTTGCTTGCGCCGGGCGCAGCCGGTGCCGGTCAGTCGCCGGCGAGAAAACCTACTTTCTCACCCTTCAAACGACCGGACTCATACATCCAACGAGCCATGTCGCGAAAGGTCTCCTCCACCGGACGGAACTTCACGCCGGTGGCCGCTTCTGTCGCCGAATCATCCCCCGGTTTGCAATTGAACAGATAGTCGTAACCATCACTGGTCATCACTATGTCCTTGTCGAAGCGCCTGGTGATATCGCCGAGTCGCCCCCAGGTCCACATGAACCAACGCGGCGTCGGAAAGGTCTTGATCTTGGCGCCAGTCGCCTCGGTGAGCGCCGCAACATGCTCTTTGGCATTCACATGGGTACCGAACGCCAGCAGCCGCTTGGGGCCCTGGCCCGAATTCAACGAAGCCGAGACGACCGCGGCCACATCGCGAACATCGACATAGTTGCCGCTCAGGCCCTTGGCGATCGGGAAACCCTTCTCGAACCACATGATCGCAGACGACAAATTGATCGATTCTGTCCAGTCATCCGGACCGATGATTCCAGACGGGTACACGGTCACAACCGGCTCGCCGGAATCTTGAAGACTGCGTGCGTAGCGTTCACAAGCCGCTTTGCTGCGGCCATAAGCTTCGTCGTTGCCCATCACCGGATGATCTGCGGTCACCGGGTCGGTTTGGAAGGGGAACAGAGCAGCCGCCGATGAGATATGCACAATCGGATCGCAGCCCGCTGCGACCGCAGCCCCGAGAACGTTCTTCGCACCGGCGAGATTGGTTTCGTCCATTGCTTTCGCCTGCGCCGGATCGGTCGCCACGATTGCCGCACAGTGCACCACTGCCTCACAGTCCTGCACCGCGTGAGTCACAGAATCGGCGTCAGTGATATCACCTTTCACGACATCAAGAACCGAGGTGTCAACAGCCAGCTCGTCCATCAAGGGATCAACCTTCGCCGGAGTTCGAACCAAGATTCGCAGATCGTGACCATCAGACACCAGACGTCGGGTCACGACGCTTCCCAAGTAACCCGTCGCTCCCGTCACCAGAACCTTCATGAGTCTCCTTCGAGCATCAGCTCCACAAGATGCGAACGCTTCCGCGGCGTTGCCTTCCGTTCAATATCGGCGTGGCGCTCTCGGATCATACCGTCTGCCAGATCATCGGTAAAAAGCCAGAACTGGTTCGCCCGGATCGCGGCAACGACCTGCTCCGCGACTTTGGCGGGATCCATCTGCGCCGCATACAGATCCGCGATCGCAGAACCGGCGTCTCCCAGTTGCGTGCCATCCAGACTGTCCCCCACATCCGAACCTAGGTCTGGGCCCGGGTCGAGGTATCGCTCCTGACGGTTCCTTTCGCTGTTGATGATGTTGGTCGCAACGAACCCGGGGCACAGACAGGTCACACCAACACCGGTGTCACCCTCAAGCATTTCCTGCTGCAGCGTCTCGCTGAAAGCGATTACGGCGTGTTTGCTGGCGTTGTAGGCGCCCATGCCCGTGGACGTCAGGTGGCCCGCAATCGAGGCGGTGTTGATCACATGGCCCGACCCTCGCTCGATCATCGCAGGCAGAAAGGCTTTTACACCATGGATGACGCCCCAGAGATTGACTGCCAGCGTCCACTCCCAAGCCTTCAGGTCAAGCGCCGAGATCGAACCGCCACCAGCAACGCCGGCATTGTTCATCACCACATCCGCCGGCCCGAAAACCGACTCACACCGCGCTCTCAACCGGTCCACCGATTCCCAGTCCGAAACGTCGCAGACCACACCTGACGCAACACCACCAGCCATCTCAATCTCGGCAACGGTGGAATCAAGCGGTGGTTGCTCAATATCGGCAACCACCACCTTCATCGACTCAGCCGCCAGCGCCAGCGCCACAGCCTTGCCGATACCACTGGCCCCGCCCGTGACCACCGCGACCTTTCCGTTCAACTCATCCATGATTCATGCTCACTTTCGGGTGGAAGCCTTCGGGGTCGGAGCGAGCGCAGCCAAGACCGCTTCATCGACGGCACCCTGACCTGAACTGGGGTGAAGCGGATGAACACAAACGTGCGAAGCTCCCGCCTCAGCGTGTTCGGTGAGACGAGTCTCGATGGCCGCAACGTCGCCCCAAGCCACCAAACCGTCAACAAGCTTGGAGCTGAGACCGTCGATGTCTTCTTCGGAGAACCCCATCTTCAACCAGGCATTGCGGTATCCCGGTGCCCGGGAATAGAACTTCAGAACTTTTGCGCCAGTCTCACGAGCCACGGACGGGTCGCTGGTGAGCATCACCTTCTGCTCCACATAGAGCCCCGATTCAGGACCGATAATTCCACGGGCCCAGGCGGTGTGTTCCGGCGTGGTGTTGTAGGGATGCGCGCCGGCACAGCGCTGGGCTGCAAGTTCAAGCATCTTCGGGCCGAGCGCCGCGAGCACCCGAGGCACCTCGTGTGGCGGGCTCACGGAGGTATACAGAGCTGAGTCCATGGCATCGAGGTAGTCGCTCATGAACGACAGGGGTTTGCCGTACTCGATTCCGCGAACCCGCTGCACAATCGCCGGACTCGAAACCCCCAGTCCCAAGATCATGCGACCGCCGGTCTGTTCGGCCACGGTGTTGGCCCCCTGGAGCATCACCCCTGGATGCCGGTTGTAGACATTGGCGATTCCGGAGGCCAGGTTCAGAGACGAAGTCGCCGCACCGATCGCGGCCAGCTGAGCAAACGGGTCGCGTCCGAAAGTCTCCCCCACCCAGAGCGTCGAGTAACCCAGTTCTTCGACCCGCCGACCGAAGTCAGCTACTTGTGAACCCGTCAGCCCCTCCGGGGCGAACCAAACACCTCTGTCACATGAAGTCATCCGGCGAATCTACTGCGCTGCGCGTACGCAAACAGAATCGACTGTTCGACTAGTAGCGGTAGTGATCGGGCTTGTAGGGGCCGCCTACGGGCACTCCCAGATAGTCAGCTTGGTCCTGGCTCATCGTCGTCAGCTTCACACCCAGTGCATCGAGATGGAGTCGGGCCACCTCTTCATCGAGCGTCCTCGGCAACACATGCACGCCCAGCTCAATCGTGTCAGCGTTGGCATGCAATTCCAGCTGAGCCAGCACCTGATTGGTGAACGAGCAACTCATCACGAAGCTCGGATGGCCGGTGGCATTGCCCAGGTTCAAGAGCCGACCCTCGCTCAACACGATGACCGAATGTCCGTCAGGGAACAGGTACTCGTCGACCTGCGGTTTGATGTTGATCTTGCGCACGTCGGACATCCTTTTCAACCCGGCGATGTCGATCTCGTTGTCGAAGTGTCCAATGTTGCCGACGATGGCCTGATGTTTCATTCTCGCCATATGGCCGGCCAAGATGATGTCCTTGTTGCCGGTCGCCGAGATGAAGATGTCGCCTTTGTCGATCACAGCTTCAAGGGTGTTGACTTCGTAACCGGACATGGCGGCCTGCAAAGCGCAGATGGGGTCGACTTCGGTGACGATCACCCGCGCGCCCTGGCCGGCGAGTGACTCCGCGCATCCCTTGCCCACGTCACCGAAACCGCAAACGACCGCAACCTTGCCGCCGATCATCACGTCGGTGGCTCGGTTGATGCCGTCGACCAAGCTGTGGCGCACGCCGTAGAGATTGTCGAACTTGGATTTCGTGACCGAGTCGTTGACGTTGATCGCCGGGAAGAGCAGTTCACCCCTTTCCAACATCTGGTAGAGCCGGTTGACACCGGTTGTCGTCTCTTCGGAAACACCGCGGATCTGAGGTGCGATTCGGGAGAAGAATCGCGGGTCGCGTGCGGCAATGTCACGAAGGCGATCCAAGAAAACCTTCCATTCCTCGGAGTCGTCTTCGGATGCATCCGGAATCGCACCGGCGTTCTCGAACTCCAAACCCTTGTGAACCAGCATGGTCGCATCGCCGCCGTCATCGAGAATCAGGTTTGGGCCTTCACCGTCGGGCCAGACGAACAGCTGCTCAGTCGCCCACCAATACTCTTCGAGGGTTTCACCCTTCCAAGCAAAAACGGGAGTGCCGCGGCAATCGTCCACAGTGCCGTCAGGGCCCACGGCAACAGCAGCGGCAGCATGATCCTGGGTTGAGAAGATGTTGCAGCTCACCCAGCGCACCTCTGCTCCCAAAGCAGTGAGAGTCTCAATGAGCACCGCTGTCTGCACGGTCATGTGCAATGAACCAGCGATACGGGCTCCCGCCAGCGGGGCTTCGTCTGTGTACTTTCCTCGCAGGGCCATAAGACCCGGCATCTCGTGCTCAGCCAAACGAATCTCTTTGCGGCCGAACTCTGCTAAATCCAGATCCGCGACCTTGTAGTCAGGGGTATGGGACACCGAACAACACTCCTAAGAAACGACAGGGGAAAAGACGGAAACGAGGCGGGCACGGGTCGACTGACACCATCTCTGCTGTGCCCGCGCCCCATCCTACGGGCCGAAATTCTAAGAAGGACCGAGACCTGCGCGGAACAGGGTTGCGGTGCCGTTCAACCCGGCGGGTCCGTCGCAGGCCGACATCCAGACGGCCGAGCCGCTGGGCAAGGCGTGTCGGGCGATTCGGCCTTCAAAATGCGCGTGGCCCGAGATGCACAGCAGGATCGCCGGTCCCGGTTCGATCTCGATTTCGCCGTTCAGATCAATCCTCTGGAGTGAGAACTCTGGGACAGCGCTTCGATACCGAACCACCCCGTCAACCGCTGAGGGCCGCTGCACATCAACAGCCATCGGCGAGGTGTCGACAATGTCGAGCAGAGTTGCCACATCTACGTGCTTGGTCGTCAAACCGGCCCGCACGACATTGTCGGAATTAGCCATGAGTTCCGCACCCGTTCCCCGAAGGTAAGCGTGCAGGTTGCCCGGCCCGAAGAAGATCGCCTCACCCGGTTGCAGCGTCACCAGGTTCAACAGCAGTGCGACCACCACCGCCGGGTCGTCGCGATACCGGCGGCCCAGTTCGACCACCATCTCCCGCTCAGCCGCGAACGGCAGCGAGGACTCACTCAGACAAGCCCATACCACCGACTCCACCAGATCCGCGGCGGACTCTCTGCTCTGTGACAGCAACCATTGCAGGAGACCGCGGACACCTTCAGGCGACGGCTCGGCGGTGAGTCGATCCCTGACCGGATCAAGAGCCTCAGTCGGGATCGTGGCTAGCAACTCAAGCGACTCTGACGGCTCACGGAAACCGCAAAGAGCGCTGAACTCGGTCAGAGCGCAGATCAACTCCGGTTTGTGCCGCCTATCACGAAAACAGCGATTCTCGCCATCGCGGTCGATACCCAGGGATTCTTCCCGCTCAAAACCCATGAGAGCCTGCACGGTCGACGGGTGCGTCTGCAAAGAGAGCGGGGCCCCCGCAGCCAACACCTTCAACAAAAAGGGAAGCGACCCGAATTCATCGGCGACCGCGGCACCGAGGGCTGCGACCGGGTCCGCCTCTATGTGTCTGTCGAGCGGAATGTTCGATTCGCACAACACGGCCGGCCCAGAAGGGTGAGTCCCGAACCACAGCTCCGCCACCGGCTCACCAGTGGCCCGCCTTCCCAACAACTCAGGGATCGCGGTGATCGAACCCCAGTCATAGTTCTTCGGTGCGCCATCGATCAGCACTACGCCGGCATGCCGATCAACTCGTCAGCCGACACCATCACGCGCCAATCGGGAACTGACCGCAGCCCTCGGCAACGACAGTGTACAGCCTCAAGCAATCCTGGAGAGGGCATGACCAGGCGTCAGTTCCCAGACGTTGAGGCGACACCGTCCGCTTCGGCCTTGGCCAGCAAGCGTGAATGCTCCTCAGCGTCCACATCACTCGCCTCCTCGGGCAGCATCACTGGAATGTCACCCTCGTGAATGCGGTATTGCTTCTGAAGACGCGGGTTGTAGAGCGTTTGTTCGTCGGCGAAATAGAGCAGCGGGCCACGGTCGATCGGGCAGGCCAGAATCTTAAGGAGGCGAATGTCGAGGGTCATGTGTCCCAGTCAACCAGAAACCGAGCCCTGACGGACGCCTAGGCGAACAGTGCGAGGACTTCCTGCACCCGGAGATCAACATCGTCTTGGGTTCCCGCTTCCAGGTTGAGACGAAGCAGTGGCTCGGTGTTGGACGGACGCAAGTTGAACCACCAGTCTCCGAGATCGACGGTGAGGCCGTCCATACGGTCTTGGTCGGCCCCGGCAAAAGCACCGGCCACTCTGTTGATCACCGCAGCCGGATCTTCCACCTTCGTGTTGATCTCGCCAGAGGTGGCGTAGCGATCGAGCTCCGAAACGAGATCGGCGAGACCCGCTGAATGCCCACTCAACGCTTCAAGCACCACCAATGCGGCGATCAAGCCACTGTCCGCGCCGAAGTTGTCGCGGAAATAGTAGTGACCCGAGTGCTCACCGCCGAAAGCGGCCCCAGTCTCGAGCATCACCTGCTTGATGAACGAATGGCCGACCCGTGTGCGCACCGCTGTGCCATTTCCCTCGGCGATGACCTCTGGCACGGTCTTGGAGCAAATCAGGTTGTGGACAATGACCGCGCCCGGTTCACGAGCCAGAATCGAGCGCGCGACCATGGCGGTCGTCAATGACCCCGACACAGCACGAGCGTTTTCGTCGACAAGAAACACCCGGTCCGCGTCGCCGTCGAAGGCCAGTCCGATGTCCGCGCTCATCAACAGCACCCTTTCGGCGAGATCCTCGCAGTTCTCCGGCACAATGGGATCAGCGGGATGGTTGGGGAATGTGCCGTCGAGTTCGGGATACATGTGATCGAGTTCAAACGGCAGCCCGGCGAACACCGGCGGGACTACCAGTCCCCCCATCCCGTTGGCCGTATCGGCCACCACTCTCAGCGGTTCGAGAGCATCAATGTCTACGAAGGACCGCACATGGGCGACATATCCGTCAAGAATGTCTAGTTGGGTACGAGTACCCCGCCTACCCGCAGGATCAGGTCCGGAAATCGCCATCTGTTTGATCTCGCTGAGTCCCCCGTCAGCGCCTATGGGCGCGGCATAGGCGAGACACATCTTGATTCCGTTGTAACCCGCTGGGTTGTGCGAAGCTGTGAGAACCGCGCCGGGGATACCCAGGTGTCCCGAGCCGTAATACATCATGTCGGTGGCGCACAACCCGACATCAACGACATCGATTCCGTGTTCCATCGCGCCGTCGCCAAAGGCAGCCGCCATCCCCTCGCCATCGGGCCGCATGTCACGACCGACCAGAATCGACTGCTCCCCCCTAGCTCCAACGAACCGAGCAAACGCCCCACCAATCGCTTTCGCGCCGTCTGCATCGAACTGGTCCGGGACGATGCCGCGAACGTCGTATGCCTTGAAAATCGCGTCGAAGTCTGTGCCCACGGATCGCAATCTAGGACATACGCAGCTGAGCAGGCGTATTGGAGTGAAAGACTGCGCTCAGTACCTCTCCGGCACAAACGTCTGGTCCGAAATCGGTGGTCTCACATATCCCACCGCTGACTGTCGCTCGGGCAGTTCGACGTCCTCCCACGGGACCGCCTCGTAGGGGATCTGTGACAGCAGATGAGAGATGCAGTTCAACCGAGCCTTCTTCTTGGAGTCGGCATTGACCACATACCAGGGGGCCTGCTTTATGTCGGTGTGCTCGAACAACGTGTCCTTGGCCCTCGAAAAGTCGACCCAGCGGGCTCGGCCCTCCAGGTCGACCGGTGACAACTTCCAGCGCCGGACCGGATCAGAAATCCGGCTCTGAAAGCGCCGCTCCTGTTCGGCATCGCTCACCGAGAACCAGTACTTGATCAAAACGATTCCCGACCGCACCAACATGCGCTCGAACCCCGGACATGAGCGCAGGAACTCGCGGTACTCCTCATCGGTGCAGAACCCCATAACCGGCTCAACAAGACCGCGGTTGTACCAACTCCGGTCGAACAGCACCATCTCCCCCGCGGCGGGCAGTTCCGCCACGTACCGCTGGAACCACCACTGGGTCTTCTCGCGGTCGCTCGGCGTGCCGAGGGCCACGACCCGAACGACCCGAGGGTTGAGCCGTTCGGTGATCCGCTTGATCACTCCCCCCTTGCCGGCTGCGTCACGACCTTCGAAGATGACCACCACCTTGAGGCCCTTGTGGCGGATCCAGCGCTGCAATCGCACAAGTTCTTCTTGCAGACGAGCCAACTCGCGATTGTATTCCTTCGTCTTCATCTTCTTGGGCTTTATGAACGCCTGCTCAGAAGATTCTGACTCGATAGGAGTCAGCAGCTCATCCATGGTGCTCGACACTAGCCGAGCGCAAAGTTCCCGTCCCGGCCAGTTGACTCCCGCTCTTGTTCGCTGTGCTTCATATCCCGCTCTTGTTCGCTGTGCTCACGGGGCCGCTCGGGCCACGGGCGGGCCGCTCGGGCCGCGGCCCCGCGCGGTATGGGCCGCGTCAACACGCCTGTCCGCTCGGCCTCAGTGCATGCGCGCTAGCTGGTGGAGTCGCTGTCCGGTGAACTCACCGGCCTGACGTGAACGGTCAAGTGGGTACCAGGCTCTCGAGCGCTTGAGGCTCTGCGTTGCCGGTGTTGTCCAACTCCGTCACCTCAAGGCCCAAATCACCGAGCAACTCCGGCGCTTGGTGATTCGACCCTTCAAAGAGGTCCTCCAGCAGATCTGCCGGGTCGGCAAAGTAGCCCTCGCCCAGCGCCTCGGGGGCAGACCCTCCGAAGAAACCCTCGAACCCCCACTCGCCGGGCCATTGTTCGGCGCCGAACCAACCCTCTCGCTCCAAAAACGGGGCCAAGTCCGGCGGTAGGCCTTGCGGCCCCCCACCAAGTCCACCAAGACCGAGACCAAGCCCAGGGACTACCAGGACCACAATCGGACCGGGGTGTGCTCCGAACCCGAACGGCATCCTGCATCCGTCGTCACTACGCCAAGATTCACTCCAGGAATCCGGTTTGGCGAAGTATCCCTTGTCGCGCCACTTCCATCGATCGTCATCGGCAGACCGACCTTTGCCATAGCCGCGCCGGTACTCGTCGACATCGTCTTCTTGGTCGTCGTAGGCGGGGACGAGGGCCGAGGAAGAGACGTATTCAAACCATGATTCGTCGTCCTCCTCGTCAACGACCTCGCTGATGACCCACACAGCCGCGACGACAACCGCCGCGCACAGAAGCACCGTGCCGACAACGATGCCGGCCATCTTGGTTGCGCGATAAGGAGTCAACTGCTCCTTGCCGCCGTCGCCCGCATCGGCATCAGCATCAGCATAGGCATCAGCATCGGCATCAGCGGGATTGTCAGCAGTCCCTTCGGGAACCTCGTCGTCTGCCATGGGGAGAGTCTACGTCTGACGAAGCCGCCGAACGGCGTGTTCACGACACGGACGCCGAGAGACGTTCGGGGACGGGCGGGTACTCTCCGCGCCTGCCGAGTCGTCGGATCAATGCGATGTCGCGGGCAACTTTGATCCCGTCGCTCCACGTCCGAACCGTCGAGGATTCGCTGTTCACCACTGTCACAGGCGTTTCAGCTATCGCAAATCCGAAACGCTCAGCGAGAAAGAGAACCTCGATGTCGAAAGCGAAGCCATCGATCTGCCCGGATCGCATCAGAGTCTTGGCCGCGTCAGAACGAAACGCCTTGCAACCGCACTGGGTGTCTCGATAACGAACCGACACAAGGATCCGGGCAAACAAGTTCACGACTCGGCTCCCCAGACGGCGCACGCCCGACACTCCGCCATGGGCGACGGAGTCCTCCGCGTAGCGATTGCCGATCACCACATCACAGCCGGCCTCTACCGTGGCGAGCATCGGCAACAATTGATCCGGCGAGTAAGCGAGATCCGCGTCCGTGAAAGCCACCGTGCGCCCCCTGCTCGCCAGCACACCGGCCCTCACCGCCGCGCCTTTACCTCGATTCATCGGCAACTCAATAACGAGATCAGCGCCGCCGCCACGAGCGGCACGAGCAGTTTCGTCCGCTGACCCGTCATCGACCACCACAATCTCCAGATCTCCAGCCTCCTCCAGAGAGGACAACTGAGCGCGTATCTCAGAAATCGTCGACGCGATCCGTTGCGCCTCGCAATACGCAGGCACCACAACTGACAACCTCACATCACTCGTGGCGTTTGCTTCCAGAGTTGCCGGTGCTTGCATCGACATCTGATCGACCGCATCATCGTCGGCACTCGGCGCTGTAGATCCTGCCGTCCGAGACCCGCCGAAATCCCAAAAAGGAACCGAGCCACCGCCAGAACCCTCCCACCTCCGGCGGATCACAACCACAAGCAAAGCGATTCCGAGCAGGGTCGCCAGCCAACCGACCCACTGCACAGGCGAACGGGTATAGCTCAACTCCACCGACGACTCGGTTGGTACGACGACCATCAGATTGGGAGCCACCCGGAACGGTCCATCGGCACCAGCCACCGTCCAGTTCGGGAAATAGCTGGCTCGAACCAGCACGGGCGTTCCAATCCTGTCGACAATGAACCTGATCGAATCGTTGTCGACGGCAAGCTCGACGACTTGTGCCGGTTCAACCGGTTCACGCACCAGCCAGTCATCCAAGGCCGTCGCCAGCGCGCGCATCTCCGACACTCGATCGCCGCTTTCTGCAGCAGACGCGAAACCAAAGTTCTCACTGGCCAGATCATCAAGCGACATGCGCGGCCAGCCGTCAGGACCGTCCGCAGCAATCAAGGGGATGTCCTCGGCCGTTTCCCAAGCCGCGACAGTTGGCACCAGCCACTCTTCGCCCCCCGCGTCCAACCCCTCGATCACAACCGGCAATTGCTCGAGACCCACCGCTATCTGCTGACCTTTGACCAGGAACACGACCCAAGGCCCACTGCCGGCGATCTCCTCGAACGCTTCGATTTCACGAGCCTGCGCAATCGCCGACTCAGACACCGCCAAGTAGTAACGCACGCCCAACGTCTGAAGCCCTGCCACGCCCTTGTCAACGTTGAGACCGGAATATGGCAGATCGCGTTGAGCTCGCGACGGACTCGCAGAAAGTTCTGACTGGAGCAGGAAGTGGTAAGGAGTAGTAGCTGACGCCTCGAAATAGAGGCCCTCCATCGAACCGATGCAACCATCAGTCCAGTGAGGCAACAGCATCGGTGCCATCGTCGTGCCGTATGTTCCGAGACGTTCACTCTCGAACTCCCAAAGCGACCGCCCGCACCCGAACTCCTCACCGACCCCGGCCATGGTCGACACCAGCTCTCTGTACTCGACAGTTCCAGACTTCTGCTCGTAACCCGTGAAATTGTATCTCACCCAACCGGGACCATGGTTGAACTGGTCAGTAGCGAATCCGTCCCACCCGCCCACGGTCTCAATCCCGAAAACGCTCGAAAAACCGTAGAGATTTGTGACCTCACCAGAAGCGCTGACCCTCTGAAAGTTCGTGGCGAACGGCACGGACCTGAGCGGAAACGCCAGGACAGTCAGGATCAACACCGTGAACAGCCCCGCAGGAACCGCAGCCCACACAGCAGGGTCAGAGCCCCCGACCTGCCCAACCCCTTCAGGCTCCTCGACCTGCCCAGACTCTGCAGATGCCACAGCCGCCGGAGGCAGCAGATAGTCGGCTCGCCCTGCCCCGAACATTCGAACTCCGAGTCGACTGAATTCTGCGACCGCAACACCGGCCATCAGGTAGATCGACAAGTAATAGAACGGCAGAATCCGCACGTTCCAAAGCCGACTTTCAGGAAGCAGAACAAAAGCAAGCGCGAAGATCACCGCCACGACGCTCAACACGAGTCCGAAGCGGATCCGGCGCACTGCACAGATCACGGCCCCGGCAAGCGCGAGCACGACGAACACCTGCAACGGCAGGTCGTTGACAAGAAAATCCTGATTGCCGAGGTTGTCGCCACGATGCCAGAGCGCCGCCGCGTAGCGGTGTTCCTTGCCCCAACCCATGTCGTTGAGATAACGGACATTCCAGGCAAAGGGCAACACCCAGAACGCCGACAGCAGCGCTGCGAGCGGACCCACAACCGCCACCCAGGCGATATCGCGCCGGCCAAGCCGCAACAGCAGCATCGCAAACAACGCGACTAGAGCAAAAAACGCTGCAAACAAGTGAAGAAGACCGGTCAAAGCCAGCAACACTGCGGCCACGCCGCGGTCTCGACCACCGCTCAGTCCCCGCGCCGCGAACCCGATGAACAGCAAAGCAACCGCCAACGCGAGGCTGTAAGCGAACTCGCCGGCCATCGTCGACATCAGATTCCCGCCGTAGATGTTGAACGAACGGTCAAAGATGAACGGCAAGGTCATCAACGACAGCAGTGCGGGCCCTGGAAATACCAAACCGCCCAAACGCCCCGCAACATAAGCCGAAACCGGAAGAGCGACGATTCCCGCGATCACCACCAACTTCATGGCCACGCCGTACGGAATCGGAACGACTAGAACCGTCGCAACAACCGCGCCCGCAGTGACAGGAACCCGCCAACGCTCAACTGAAACCACAGCAGACCACACAAGCCCGCCGACCGCGGCCGGAAGCAACAGCGCAACAATCGCCAAATCCACCGATGTGTCATTGAACGTGAACGGTTCAAGCGGCGACCATCCCAACCAGTCGGTGGCAAAAACGCGGCCATCGGCAACCACCCCGAAAAGTGCACTACCAACGCCGAGTCCAGAAGCCACAATCGCCTGCGAGGCTCGCTCAGCCCAAAACCTCCCCGAAACGATGAAAACCGCTAGAGCAACACCGATCGCCGAGAGCAAATCGATCGAGACGTCCAACCCGACGTTGACGATCACTATCAACAACGAGGGAATGACCATGTAGAACGTGAACGCCGGAAAGCCTGCATACCAGTCAGGCGACCAGCCGGTGAGCCGGAAATTCGGGAGCAGCTCATCACGCAGATAGGCGGGCGACCACACGTGGGCCCCCAAGTCTCCTCCCGTCGGCGTCGTGTCTGTGAACCACAACCAAGGTGAGACGTTCCAGACAACGAACAAAGTGGCCCCACCGACGACCGCGGCAGTGAAGATCGCCCGCACGTCAACCGACTGTTTCGAGATCGGCAGACGCTCTGTGAACGAACGCCCGACCTCAGACAACCGCGCAAGTAGCGAGGGACGCGCGGACTCTTCGTTCATGGCGCTTCATTGTGCCATCTTGTTCGCGACGCTCCATCTCTTGCGGGTCCTGCCTCAGGCAATTTGTCGGAGCAGGACGACCACGCTGGTCGCATTGAACCCCACATGGATCCATATCGCGGTGCCCAAACGACCCGTCATCTGAAACGCGACCGCAGCAACGATGCCGACCGCCAACAAACCCGGAAACTGGAGAAGCTGAAAGTGCGAAGCGGCGAAGACCGTCGAAGACCCGAGAACCGCCAACGCCCTACCAATCCGGCCACGATGCGCCAACCGCTCAGCTAAACCCCGATGCAGCAAACCCCGGTACAAGAACTCCTCCGCAATAGGCGCGCCCACCACCGTGAGGGCGACCAGAGCCAGGACCCCGAGCGACGAGTCAGCCGAAGCAACAAGATTACGGGCCGGAACTGCGAGATCATCGCCGTCGATGAACCGGAGCAACGGCATGTAGATCAGCGGAAGCAGCAGAGCCTGCGTTGCAATCCCGACCACAAGACCAACGCCAACGTCACGCCTTGAGGAACCCCAACCAAAGTCTCGACGCAAATCGAGTTTCTGACGACGAGAAACAAGCCACGGAACTCCCAGCAGGCAAACCCACAACGGCACCGTCAGCAACACTCGAGCCACAAGAGGAACACGGTTGTGGTCCAGGGGAACCTCGGCCGCCACTTGCCCTGCTATCCGGCCAAAATCGTCGCCCAGACCCGAAGGAACATCAAACTCCCAGCCAGCGGCGCTTACAACGGTGGCGCCGATCGCCGAAGACACCACGATCCCCACGAATATTGCAGCAAAGGCCAGCAGCACCCGACGGCCCGGCGACGGTGCTGAATCCTCAACCGACGCCATGGACCCTATCCAGCCCGACGAAATCGATGTGGCCCGTCGCGTAGCACAGGAGCATCCACCAGTGGTTTCGCCAGCGATTGCACCTCAGACCGGCGGTCGTCGAGATCCCAGCCCCGCGGCGGCCTCGTCCGATCAGCGTGGATCGTGCACAAATCATGGTTGGCAGGCGAATCCTCAACATGAAGATCATCGATCCACACGATCTGTTGCGCGTACAAGAACGAGAGCGTTGTAGCGGCGAGATGGCGACAACCGGGCCGGGCGCAGCGACGATTCACGTTGGGCACCGTACCCTCTGCCAACAGCTAAGACAGGGATATCCCGCAACGGGGTCTACGCTTGACATATGGCGTCCAACCCCCCTCCACCGCCTCCACCGCCACCAATGTCGGGGGATCGCGAAAAACCCGACGACAAGAGTGGCACCCGACGCGAATCACCAGGCTGGTCGCGCTACATCCTGTGGATCATCATCGGCACTCTCCTCACCGTGATGCTGTTCAACTACTTCACAGGAGGCGACTCCAGAGAGCAGGTCACCTACTCCAACTTCTTGGAACGGGTCGCTGATGGCGACGTGCAAGAAGCCAAATACGACAACAACGACGGCGGCATCGTCTTCACCACCGAACTAGGAGAGTTCGAAACCACCGGCCCCACGCCCCTACCCGATGCTGATCACGACCTGATCGGCGAAAACACCAAACTCGAATTCGACACGCCCAAACCCAACTTCTTCACCTCGATCTTCCCGATACTGCTTCCAGTTCTACTCCTGATCGGATTCTTCTTCTGGATGCAGCGCAGAGCGCAGGGACAACTCGGCAACATCATGTCGGTCGGACGCAGCAAGGCCAAGACCTATTCGACAGAACGCCCCGGGACCACCTTCGATGACGTGGCGGGCTACAGCGGCGTCAAACAAGAGATAACCGAGATCGTCGAGTTCCTGAAACACCCGGCTCCTTTCGCCGAGATCGGAGCCCGCGTCCCCAAGGGAGTGCTGCTCGTGGGTCCCCCAGGCACCGGCAAGACTCTCATCGCCAAAGCAGTGGCAGGCGAAGCAGGCGTGCCCTTTCTCTCAGTTACCGGCTCAGACTTCATGGAGATGTTTGTGGGCGTCGGTGCCAGCCGGGTACGAGACCTTTTCGATTCAGCTCGCAAAATGGGCAAAGCAATCATCTTCATCGACGAAATCGACTCGATCGGACGCAAGCGAGGCGCCGGCCTCGGAGGCGGGCACGACGAACGTGAACAAACACTCAATCAGATGCTCGCCGAAATGGACGGTTTCGAACCAACCGACGGAATCGTGATGATGGCAGCCACGAACCGCCCCGACATTCTCGATCCCGCGCTGCTAAGACCCGGACGCTTCGATCGACAAGTTGTGGTGCCTCTACCCGAACTAGATGACCGCAAGAAGATTCTCTCGGTCCATCTCAAAGGCAAACGCACCAGCGACGATGTCGACGTCGATATCATCGCCCGCGGAGCACCCGGCATGAGCGGCGCCGATCTCGCGAACCTCGTGAACGAGGCGGCACTGTTCGCGGTTCGTCGCGGTCGAGACCAGATCGACGCCAGCGACTTCGATTCTGCGCGCGACCGCGTGATCCTCGGAATAGAGCGACTGTCGGTCGCCCAGAGTCCAGAAAACCTCGAACGCACCGCTTACCACGAGGCAGGGCACGCATTGTGCGCAGCCGTGCAGGACAACCACGATCCCGTTCATAAAGTCACGATCATTCCCACCGGCATGGCCCTCGGCGTGACCATGACGCTCCCCACCGAAGATCGCCATACGCTCGACAAAGCCGAAGCGGAGTCCCGCATGGTCATGGCCATGGGAGGCAGAGTGGCCGAATCGCTGGTATTCGACGAATTCTCCTCTGGAGCCGCCAACGACCTAGCCCAGGCAACCAGCATCGCCCGCCTCATGGTCACCGAATGGGGAATGAGTTCCGCGGTCGGACCCATGTCTTTGTCAGACAACGGACCGGTTTTCCTCGGCGCGGAGATGATGCAGTCGAAGAACTACTCCCCCGACACCGCCAAGCTCGTAGACACCGAAGTCCGTCGGATCCTGACCGAGTCCGAGGATCGCTGCCGCGAAATCCTGACCGAATACCGCAAAGCTCTCGACTTCGTAGCCCGGGCCCTGCTTGAGCACGAGACCATCTCGGGATCAGAAGTTGAACGCCTGATCGCACTGGCGGTTTCGGGACCCGTTGTCGAATCCAATACCAAAGCGGAGACGGAGACGAGCATCACCGAACCGATTCCGGCTGAAGTGACTGTTTCCGACGACTCCTAGCAACCCTGCACATGGACCGCCTGCTTCTGGTCTTGGGTGGTGTCGCTATAGCTGGAATCGTCGCGGCGCTGTTGAGCCGAGGCCGTCAAGCGGCACCCGTGTCCAACACCCATACAATTCCGCGACAGCTCAACCGCAACGATTTCGACGGCACGACTAGGCCGTGGCTCGTCGCCGTATTCACCGCTTCGACATGTGACACGTGCGCGGGTGTGATGGAGCGAGCAAGACACTTGGCAAGCAGCCATGTGTCCGTACAAGAGCTCGAACACAGTTCCGAGGCCGCGCTACACAAACGGTACGGTGTCGATTCGGTACCCATGGTTCTAATCGCTGACGAATCTGGAGCCGTGCAAAGAGCTTTTCTAGGACCCACCACCGCGACGGACCTCTGGGCATCCTTGGCTGAACTTCGCGAACCAGGCACGGTATCTGCGGACTGCAACCTGGGCGAAACGACCTTCAGTTCCGACTGAGGGGCGTCGGCTCGGCAGCTACAACTCCAGGGAGCAACTGGTGCTGAGACACACCGCGCAGATCGCGACTCACCACCACGGGCGCCGAGGACACGACTTCGATGATCGGGCGCTCACCCCCCAGCTCCGAGGCGCTCAGCGAGACACGCCGCAGCGGAGCGATCTCCAATTGAGTCTCAACCCTCCGACCGTCCGCTTCTAGAACCGCCACCTCAACTGTTGCGATCGATGTTGACGAAGGGTTGAGGATCACGACGCCGTGCGAACCGCTTCCCAACGGCGCAAGCCACCTTGTTGAACTCACGTCCAAACCAGTCGTTGCCGCCACCGAGACGTTCTCGGGCCCGAGATCGGAGTCAAGCGACCCCTCGGTTTCCGACCCACCCTCAAGCGCGTCACCCTGACTCCCCAGCGACAGATCAGTGCTTTCGAGCATCACTGCAATGGGAAGGCCCGTCAACGAATCAGCAGTGATGCTGTACGAAGCCAAGCCCGACAACCTGCTCACGTCGCTCAAGCGAACCTGACTCGCAGCACCGGGACCGATGGTCAGTTCAATAGGGTCACGGCTCAGATCCTCATCAGAAACAATCACAAGATCAACTTCTGCCGTCTCGTTCAGAGACGGATTCACCACGCTCACCACCTCGTCGCGATCGGTGCTGTTGAGGTCCAAAAGATGCCAAACAGGGGCTGCCCTCGAAGTCGCCGGGGTCACCGACAGACCGACGGGCTCACCGTCGGCTGACGGTGGCGCATGTCCTTGGGACTGCACACGCGAAGCCGCAACACGGCCTACGACGACATCTATCACGGCGCTGAGGTGGCTTGCTACGGGTACCGCTTCGGTGACATCGACTGCGACAACGCGACGCGCCGGAACCACAACACCATTGAGAGTGTCGACCCCCACATCGGAGTTGAAGCGAATGTTCAGAACCGCGTCATGGGGGAACGGGTTCAGCAACAACAGGATCATCTCCTCGCCGTGCGCAGCTAAACGAGTAGCGCCCGAGGCGACCACCCACTGATCAGAAGTTCGCGTGTGACACAACGCCCGATCGCTGGTCCCGGCCGCGCCCAAATACGTCTGCTCCAAGACCACATCGGCCGAGTCAACCTCAACGACAGCGCCCATCCATGACGAGTCTGTGACAAGGTCAGCCAACCGCACGCGGGTGCGTTCACCAGCTCCAATCGTCACCACCGCATCGGTTGGTTCAGCGCCAAGCCCGCTTCGAATACCGGACACGACGGCCTCTGCAGGCTCGGCAGACGCATTGATGATCTCAAGGGAAACATCAGCAAGTCCTCCGGGAGCCGACCCCCCAGGACAAAACCAGGTTCCGTTTTCTCGCGAGAACACCGGGACCGAATAACTCATCGGCACGACCAACTGTTCGATGTCTCGTTCGAGAGGCTCCGAAACACCGAACTCGTCAAAAAACTTGAAACCGTCAAGCACCAATGCGGCCGCGAGCATCCCCGCGAGCAGCATGGCGACGATGACGCGCAAGGAGCTTGTCCGCGAAGGGCTCACCGTCTGTGTCCAATCACCGGGCGAATCGCTACCACACCAATCAGGAACAAAATCGCGGACACCTGCACGATCAACACCCATCGTCTCCACGGCGCAGTGAAGTAGGTCAATTCGCCGGTGCCGCCCGCCTGGGGAACAAACGCGGTGGCATATCCAATCGAACGACGCTGTGCCGCACGAGAACCATCAACCTCCAGCGTCCATGAGTTATCACTGGTTTGGGCAACAAACACTTCGGTGCCGTCGGGGATCGAACCGGAAACCTGGTCGCCGCGTCCTGACATCACACCCGCGGTCCCCGAGATCGGCACAGTCGACAAATCGGAGATTCGGGCGACCTCACTGTCGAAGCCCGGGGTTGCCGCTGCCCGAACCGAGGTCCAGTCCGTGTTGGCGTACACCTCCACAGCACTGTTGATCCCCTCAAGGCGCTGCAAGTCCAGCTGCGAGGCAATCGAGGCTCGAAACCCCTCCGGGATCGGAACCGCGTCGTCAGGGTCACTGAAAGGCGCCGGTGCAAGCCGGTCCAGCAAAACGACGTAACGAATGCCGAGACCGCCGAGTTCTCTACCGAGGCGGATTGTGTCGCCATTGATCGCACGCGACAACGCCTCGTTCACCAGCGATGCCGACCCGGCGTCAACCGCCGGCAGGCGGTCCGACAAGTTCGGAGGCCCATCGATCGACCCAACCCAAGCAAGATCAGCTACCAACGGGCGTCCATCACCCAAGATGGTTTCGGGAACCCCTATCCACAACACTCGATAACTTCCGTGTCTGAGCGGATCAGCGAAAGGCAAAACACCCTCATAGTCACCACGAGGCATCTCCCAGCGACCTGTCTCTGCCAGAGCAAGCCCCGGAATCGAACCGGCCACCGCAGCCAGGACCGCCACCGGCAACAATGCCTGACGCCAACCAAACCCCGCGGTCGGCAGATCATGTTCGAACGCAACGATCGCGACACCGCAGGTCAGCGCCACCCCCGCGGCGGCGGTCGCCAGCAAGACGCTGTTGTCGGGAACACCGAAAGGCAACCAACCCAAAGCCGCGACCCAAGTCAAACCCCAACTCACGATCGCAACGGACCAGCCGCGAACCGCCAAACCGAACCGCCACGACCGCCCGATCACCACCCCGATGACCATCAACAAACCGAAAGCCCAGACGAAAACGCCCGGCTCTCTCGGACCGATGTCGAAGCTGAGAATGTCGACCAGCGAAATAGCCGACGCTGAACCGTCACGACCGCCCGCGAGCGGGTCCCAACTCGGACCAGCGACGAACAAGTCCGCCAGAAACGGCAGGACAAGCAGCGCGACCATCGGCAGCGCCACAATCACACCACCGAACAGACGCAGGATCCCTTTGAAGTTGACCGTCAGAACCGCGGCGAGGAACAGCCCAGCGATCATCGGCAGAACGATCAGAGCCGCAGACAGGTCAAAAAGGGCGGTCACACCGACAGCCGCACCGATTATCCAGCCAACGCGACCGACCGAACGTTGAGAGTCATCGTCGGGATTAGCCGACCATGCAGATTGCGCGCTCAGCATCGCGGCAAGCAGCCAGGGCGCAAGCCCATAGGCATAGATCCCGCTGATGCTGGCGTTGGCAACCGCGGCCCAAGGCAGCGGAATCACTGCGTAGACGAACAAACAGCCAAGCTGGGCTCGCCGCGAGCCGGTGGGCCGGAGCATCCGCCAAGCTCCCACCAAGCCCACCACGACGGGCAGCAAGACCCACAACGTGCGTACCAAACCCGTGGCTCCACCCAACAGGATTGACAACAGACCAAGCAGACCCGCAGAGCTGGAAGCAGCACCGGTGCTGCCCATGTCGCGCTCGCGCCAACCGCTCCACCAATCGCCGATCATTTCAGAGCCCGACCCGCCAAACGAGAGGTAATCGCCGATCGCTGGAATGCCGTCGGCAATCAACGACCGCGAACCGAACACTACGAACAACCCCACCAATCCGCACACAACTGCGGAGATCCGGGCCGTGCCGGTACGCATGACCGATGCCAGTTCCTGTCCCACCGCATGCGCACTGTCTGTACCGATACGTCCCCTCAGCAGCGCATTGAGCCGCACACTCCCCCCCTGTTGGAGGGTCCGGACGTCTTTGTGCCGGGTTCTTCTGATGTGCCGCACCGCCTGGCGTCGGCTATGAATCTCACCCAAGCGAGAGAGATTCCAGAGCCAAGCCCCCCAGATGTCGCGGAACTGAGAGAACCGTCTCGCGAACAGGGCAGCCATCGACTCGCTGAACGAGAACAAGAACGCAAACGGCAGCAGGTAGCACAGAGACGGATAGCTCGACGTGACCATCACCGTGCGCAATTGGTGACGGGTGTGCAGCAGATCGTCGTCGTCCACTCCGGTGCGTGTCGAAAGCGCCTGGCGATGGCGCACTCTCGCATCGGGAACTGCCATCACCCGCGCCCCCGCGAGCTGCGCCCGGAAGCAAAGATCAACGTCTTCGCCGTGATAGGGCATTCCCGGATCAAACCCATCGAGGTCCCGGAACAGGTCCGTGCGGATCAAAATGCACGCCGACGGCACCGCGAAGACATCGACGACAGCGTCATACTGCTCCTGGTCGATTTCTCCAGGTTCGACAACATCGGCAGCCACTGCCAAGCGGTCGACAATGTACGCGACATGTTGCAAGCGGTCGGGATTGTCCCAATCGACCAGTTTCGGTCCGACAATCCCCGCGTTCGAGCGCAAAGACTCAACCACGAGCAACCGGACCGCGTCTGGCTCCAATGCGATGTCATCGTGGCAGATCATCAAGAACACGGGGTCGACGTGAGTATCGAGAAGCGCATTGGCCGCCGCCGAAAACCCGTCGGTGTCAGAAGCATCCAGAACCGAGGCTTCGGGCAGATGACTCTGCACCCTGGAAGCCAGCGAAGGATCACCCGCAGCGTCAACCACCATGACTTCCAGACGCTGATAGTCCTGGGTGGCGAAACTCTCCAGGGTCTCGTCGAACCAATCTCCGGGGGCATGCACAACGATCACTGCCAGAACCGACGGTGTAGTGTCTCTGGCTTCAGGCGCTTCAGGCGTCAGAATCTCCGAGCCAGTCTCGGCTCGGATCGCCGCGGTTTCAGCACCCGGCAGCGCGTGGTCGGTTCGGTCAGCCACAATCGCCCGAGGTTACCGCCGCTGAGGCTGTGGTGGGTGATCGCCGAAACGGGTGTGTTGAGAGCGGCGCCGACCGGGCGTAGAGTCTACGACGATGCGCGGCCAACCGGTGATGACCAACGGCGGACGGATCACTGCAAATGATGTGACTGAAGGCCTGATATGCGTGCGCTAGTAACCGGTGCCAACGGTTTCGTGGGACTTCACCTCGTGGCTCATCTGAGTTCTTGCGGTGACGAAGTGATCGAGTCCGACACCAACATATTGGACCGCGAAGCCATCACCGCGACGATCACCGCAGCAAGGCCCGACGTGGTGTACCACCTCGCCGCCCAAGCCGACGTCGGCGGCTCCTGGCACTCCCCGGTCGAAACGCTGCGAGTCAACGTGGAAGGCACACTCAATGTCTGTGATGCTTCCCGGATAGCCGGGGCCCAACGCGTGTTGGGCATCACCAGTGCGGACGTGTACGGCCAGGTAGACCAAACCCACCCCGATCGAACTCGGATAGACGAGACGACGCCGCTGCGTCCAGCAAGCCCTTATGCGGCCAGCAAAGCAGCCGCAGAAAGCATCTATACCCAGGCAGGGCTCGGCCACGGCCTCAACGTCGTCCTGGCCCGCAGTTTCAATCATCTCGGCCCGGGACAATCCGACCGCTTCGTCGCTTCAGCGATAGCGAGCCGGATCGCGGCCAACGAACGCAGCGGCGCTACGACAGTGTCGATCGGCAATCTCGAAGCCCGCCGCGACTTCACCGATGTGCGTGATGTCGTTCGGGCCTACCGACTTTTGATAGAACACGGCACCCCCGGCGAGATTTACCACGTGTGCTCTGGCCAAGATCGCGCGATCCGAGAGATCGCCGAACAACTCGTAGGCTTGGCTGCATTCCCTATGACGCTCGAACTTGATCCAGACCTGTTACGCCCCGTCGATCTCAAGGTGCTCTGCGGCGACAACACCAAGATTCGCACCCACACTGGTTGGCAACCGCAAATACCGATCGAAACCACCCTGAAAGATCTGCTCGAATTCTGGCGCCGCAACCCCGCTGGCGTCGAAACTCCCCAACACACCTGAGACAAGGATCACTGTGGCCAAACGCGCGCTCATCACCGGCATCACCGGCCAAGACGGTTCATATCTGGCCGAACTGCTCCTCTCCAAGGGTTACGACGTCATCGGCATGGTTCGTCGCTCCAGCACGGTCAACTTCGAACGCATCGCTCACATCCAGGACCAGGTGCGTTTCGCGCCCGGCGACCTTCTGGATGAAGTATCGATGATCGAAATCCTGAGAACCTACAGGCCGACAGAGATCTACAATCTCGCAGCCCAATCGTTCGTCCAAACATCCTTCGGCCAACCGGTCCTCACCGGTGAGACGACTGCTCTGGGAGTGACCCGTCTGCTCGACGCCGTCCGACTCGTTGATCCAGAAATCCGCTTTTACCAGGCCAGCTCTTCAGAAATGTTCGGAAAAGTCCAGGAAGTACCACAAACCGAGGAAACTCCATTCCACCCCCGCAGCCCCTACGGAGTGGCCAAGGTGTACGGACACTGGATCACGGTCAACTACCGCGAGAGCTACGGGTTGCACGCTACCTCTGGCATCCTCTTCAACCACGAAAGCCCCCGCCGCGGTATGGAGTTCGTCACCCGCAAGATCAGCCATGCGGTGGCTCGGATCAAGCTCGGCCAAACCGACGAACTGCGCCTCGGAAACCTCGACGCCAAACGGGACTGGGGATTCGCAGCTGACTACGTCGATGCGATGTGGCGAATGTTGCAACAAGACTCGCCGGAGGACTACCTGATCTGCACCGGGGAAACGCATTCGGTTCGTGAGTTCTGCGAACTCGCCTTCGACCATGTCGGCCTGCGCTACCAGGACCATGTAATGATCGACGAGTCGTTCATGCGACCCGCCGAAGTCGACCTGCTCGTCGGCAATGCCAAAAAGGCCAAGGCCGAACTCGGTTGGACACCCCAAACTTCCTTCGGCGACCTCGTGCGACTGATGGTCGACGCCGACCTCGACCTGCTCCAAGGGCGCCTACGGGGCTTGGCTTGAGGCACACCGTTCTCGCCGGTGGGGTCGGCGCGGCACGATATCTGCAGGGTGCCATTGAGGCATTCGATCCCGCCGACGTCACCGCAGTCGTCAACGTCGCAGACGATGTAACCCTTCACGGACTGCGCGTCTGCCCCGATCTCGACACCTGCACCTACACCCTCGCCAACGCGATAGACCCGCAACGGGGCTGGGGCCTGGTCAACGAGAGTTTCAACGCGATGGCCACCCTGGGTCGCTACGGCGGAATCGACTGGTTCTCTTTGGGCGATCAAGACCTCGGCACACACCTCTATCGCACCCAGCGCCTCACAGAAGGCGCAACATTGACCGAAGTTACCGCCGAGATCAGCGCAGCCTGGGGCATCGAAGCAACGCTGCTCCCCGTCTCGGACGACCCGATCGAAACCAGAGTCACGCGCGCGGGAGGCGAAGAGATTGGTTTCCAGGAGTACTTCGTTCGACTAGCTCACAACGTGGAGATCTCGTCGGTGCGTTTTGTCGGACTGGAACAGGCGCGTCCCACCGCCGCGGTTATCCAGGCCATCGAGTCGGCTGAGACGCTGGTGATCGCGCCCAGCAACCCGATCGTTTCGATTCAACCAGTGCTGTGTGTGCCGGGGATTGAATCTGCAGTGCGGGCTCGTCGCGCACAAAATGTTGCCGTCTCGCCGATCGTCGGTGGTCAAGCTCTCAAGGGTCCTGCCGACAGAATGCTGCGAGAACTGGGTGAGCAGGCAACGGTTGTCGGTATTGCTCGCCGCTACCGGGACCTGGCCGCGACCTTGGTGATCGACGAGGTCGACTCCGAGTTCGCCGATGAGATCGAAGACCAGGGAATGCGGGTCATTGCCGTACCAACGATCATGTCGGAACCGGCCGTAGCCCGCGCGTTGGCCGAAACATGCCATCAAGCCGGGCAAGCGGGGCAAGCTGGGGCATCGCCGTGAGCGATCTTGAGATCGTCGGCGTCCAAGGCATCGCTGAGGTAGAGCCGGGCGATGACCTGGCCGCTCTCATAGGAGCTACGGGCGTAGAACTCCGAGACCGCGACTGCTTGGTGATCACACAGAAAGTCGTCTCCAAAGCCGAGGACCGGCTCGTCGCAGTCGATCCGGAGGACCCGCTGTCGCACAAACCGTTGGTGGAGCGCGAATCGGTGCGCGTCCTACGAAGGAGAGGCGACCTGATTATCAGCGAAACCAGTCACGGATTCGTTTGCGCCAACGCCGGAATCGACCTGTCAAACGTTGAGCAGGGTCAGGCTGCTCTGCTACCGATCGACAGTGATCGCTCCGCGCGAGGGATTCGCGACCGGCTCAAAGCCCGAGCCGGGGTGGAAGTGGGCGTGGTGATCAGCGACACCTTCGGACGCCCTTGGCGGCGGGGCGTCACCGATGTCGCTATCGGCTGTGCCGGAATCGCCGCGGTCGTTGATCTTCGCGGCTCAACCGACACGTTCGGTCGCGAACTGATGGTGACCGAGGTCGCCGCGGTCGACGAAATCGCCGCGGCCGCGGACCTGGTAATGGGGAAAGCCAGCGGAATCGCCGCGGCCATAGTGCGGGGACTTCCCGAAGTGTGGTTCAGACCCAGCAGCGTTGCCGACGAGATCGTGCGCTCCCCCGCCGAAGACCTGTTCCGTTAACGACCGCGACCGTCGGGCCTTCCGTAGCCATCGGGGTGGCGGGAGTGCCAGCGCCAGTGGTCCCGCATCATGTCGTCTATATCTCGCTTTGCCTGCCAACCGAGGAATTCACGCGCCAGATCGGTAGCGGCCCAAGTCTTGGCTATGTCACCCGGACGACGCTCAACAATCTCGTAGGGAATCGGCCTGTCGGTCGCCCGTCGCGCCGCTTCGATCAGCTCCAGCACACTGGTGCCCGAGCCGGTTCCGACGTTGACAGCAGTCGCACCATCGTGGCCCGCCATCAACACCTCAAGAGCGGCGACATGCGCTTCGGCCAAATCAACGACATGCACATAGTCACGAACACCAGAACCGTCCGCAGTGTCATAGTCGTCGCCGAAGACCGGTAGTCGCTCACGGCGGCCGCCGGCCACCTGCATCACTAGCGGCACCAGGTTGTTCGGAATGTCGTTGGGATCCTCACCGAGCGTTCCAGACCCATGCGCACCCACGGGATTGAAGTAGCGCAGCATGATCGCCGCCAGGGGCCGCACTGCGCAGACATCGCTGATGATCTGCTCGCTCATGAGCTTCGTCCAACCATACGGACTCGTTGCACCTACCGGCGCCGATTCGGTAACCGGCAACACCGCAGGTTGTCCATACACCGTGCAGGACGAAGAATGAACGAGCTTGTCAACGCCGTGCTCAAGCATCGCCTCGAGGACCCCGAGCAGCGAACCCAGATTGTTCCGGTAGTACCGGCTCGGTTCCTGAACTGACTCGGCCACAGCCTTGTGAGCGGCGAAATGCACCACTTCGCTTATCTCGTACCGCTCGAAGACTCCCCGCACGGCACCGTCGTCGAGCAGGTCAGCCTCGACGAAAGCCAGCTCACCAGCGGTGAGCGTGCGGACAGCGTCAACAGCACGGGGCGAAGAATTTGCGAAGTTGTCGACGATCACAACGTCATGGCCCGCTTCGTGAAGGGCAACCGCCGTGTGAGAGCCGATATAGCCGGCCCCACCCGTGACCAGAACAGCCATGTCAGTCGCTCGACGGGATCTTGGATCCGTCGACGAGCCGGCCCGCGCCGACACTCACCCGGTCACCGACTATCGACATGCGGGTGACTTTAGCGCCTCTGCCGATATGGGCCCCGGGGCCGATGACTGATCCATCGACCGAGGCATCCTCCTCGATCACCGCGCTCTGCATAATGATGCTGTCGCGAATGACCGCACGGACAGCCACGGTCGCACCCTCCATGACCACCGATCTCTCAACCTCAGCGTCTTCATCGACGCGGGCCTCAGCGGCCACCGCAGTCATCGCCGGGCCGCGAACACCATCAATCAAATCCAACTGTGCCTGCACATAGGTTGACGGCGTACCGATATCAATCCAGTAGGCCTCAGATTTCACAGCCCAAAGTCCGTTCTCGGCCACAACGGAGGGGAACACCTCCCTCTCAATGGAGACTCGCCGACCGCGGGCGATACGCCCCAAGATCTCCGGTTCAAGCACATAGATGCCGGCGTTGATCCAGTTCGTGGGAGCTTCGTCTCGGCTGGGTTTCTCGACAAATCCCAACACTTTGCCCTGCGCGTCGGTGGGGACGACACCGAAGCGCGACGGGTCTTGGACCCGGGTAAGAGCGATCGTGGCCTGCGCTCCTATTTCACGGTGACGGTCCCACAGCGACCGGACATCGATATCGGTGAGCACATCACCGTTGACAACGAGGAACGGTTCGTCGATCCCAACCGTGTCAGCCGCGAACCGAACTGCACCCGCGGTGTCCAACGGCTCAGGCTCAACGGCATAGCTGAGCGAGACGCCGCCACAGACAGCATCGGGATAGGAAGCGCGAAACAAGTCTTCCTTGTAACCGAGAGCGAGCGTCACCTCGCTGACGCCGCCGCGTTTCAGCGTGCTGACGACATATTCGATCATGGGTCGGTCAACAACCGACAGCATCTGTTTCGGGGTCGTCACCGTAAGGGGTCGGAGCCTTGTTCCAAAGCCACCAACCAATACCACGGCTTTCATGACATCCCCCCTAGCCGCCACTCCCGTCCGACGTATCAACAGGAGCGTCGTCGGTGAGGGGGTCTGTGACCTCCCACTGAATCTCCGAGCCGACGCCTACGAGAGAGGCGATCACATCCGGACCCGGAGGAGGGGGGTCCTCGCCCACCGCGACCAGAGCGAAAGTGAAGCCCTCGCCGTCGGCAAGCAGACGAATGTCATCGAAGTCGTCTTCGTACACCTCGACGATCTCGGGGCCACCGGCTGCTCCGATGTTCCAACGCGCGACCTGGACCACCGCCGGTTGACCATTGCAGCCGTCCTCAGTGAGAATCGGAGCGAACTCACCGTTCTCCGCGAAAATCCCGTCAACGTCGATGGACGCGTTCATGGCGTCAAGAAAAACCCCGAGGCGGGCATCGTCGCCTGTTGCTGAACTGTTGTACGGGTGAATATGGATCAAAGAGTCTCCGTGGCTGTGGATGCCGTCCGGGTCGGCCTGGCCCTGGAACAGCGGCACAGGCGCGCCACAGTCGTAAATCGTGTATGCCGAGTGCCAATGATCCTCTGTAGTCGGCGAAGTCAAAGGGTCACGCGAACCGCGGGCTACGATCACCAACACAACCCCGAGCACCACGACCAACGCCACAATGAGCGGAAAACCGAGTTGAGGACGCTCTGAAGCACCTTTCGAGGAGGCCGCGGCCCTCGCCGCGCGTTGAACCTTTTTTGACGAACTTGCTTTTGCCACGAGCCATAACGCTAGCGCTGAAGCAACGACGAACGGCGCGCTCGGTGTCCGAATCGCTGGTTGGTTCCTATGACTACCAGCGAATCTTGCCTCGCCGGGCGTGTCTCAACTCGGCAAAGAGATCCGCATACGCCGCGGCAACCCCTTCGGGCGACGCCCACTGCAACACAAACTCCCTGCCCGCAGAACCCATGGCGGCCAAATCGGCCTTGTCGACCAACTCCAGCACAGCCGCAGTGAAGGCCGCCTGGTCCTGCGGCGCAACCACCACTCCTGCTCGCTGTGAAGACACGACGGTCGCGACCTCGGTACCGGAATCGACCGACGCCAACACTGCCCGGCCAGCCGCCAGGATCGAATAGAGCTTCGACGGCACCGACGACCTGCCAAGACCACGGCGCAGAGCGATGACATGCACATCACCGGCCGCGAGAACCTCGCCAAGCCGTTCCGCCGGCTGGTAGTCGGCAAAAACCAGGTTGTCGAGCCCGCCGGCGAGCAACTGAAGCTCTTGACGTCTCGAACCATCGCCGTTGACAACAAAGACCACGTCGTCACGGTCAGCCAGCTCGCGGGCCGCTTCAACCATGAGTTCAAGTGGTTGGGAAAACCCAAGATTGCCTGCATACATGACAACAGTTCGCGTGCCGAGACCGAACTCGGACCGGTAGGCATTGTCACGTGCCTGTGGTCGGATCCGCTCAGTATCGACAAAGTTCGGGATGAGACGAACCTTGTCGACTCCACGATCATCGGTTGTTTCGCCGGCGATCTTCGACTCGACATTGCCACGGAGGTCCTCAGAAAGCACCGTCACAGCATCAGCGCGGCGGTACACGAACCGCTCAAGCCCTTCGAGCAGACGGATCACGCGTTTGTTCGAAATCGCTCCGACTTCCACGGCGACATCTGGGAACACATCCTGAACGTTGAACACGAAAGGTGCTCGGCGCAACCTCGCTGTCAGCCAGGCGGCCAATCCGAGCGTGAGCGGTGGTGACATCACCATGATCACTTCTGGGCGTCGCCGCTTGGTCAGCGAACAGACCCAAGCCAGCGCCGTGAATCCAGCGAAGCCGAATGCCCGTGCCAAGATTTTGCGCTTGTTGGTCGGGAAGGGATACACGCGAGTGATCGAACCCCAGGGAGTCCTCTCTTTGCGAATGATCCGACCCTTCCAGGCCTCATCCACCGCATGGTCCAAATACCAGGGGAGCGAAGTCACAACATCAACTTCGTGTCCCCCTGACACGAGTCCGCGGACAACCTCACTTATAACCACCCCGGTAGGCGCTACATCAGGTTCAAAATGGGGACAGACGATCTGAATCCGCACTAGAGGCTCCGCCATGCATCGACTAGTCGAGCAGCCGCAGGCGCCGGTGCGTAGTATTCGGAGCGCGCTTGCCCCGCGGCACTCAAACGACTCGCCAAAGTTCCGTTCGTGACTATCTCGTCGATCGCATCAGCCCAAGTCCCGGGATCGTCTGCTTGAAGCAGCAGCCCGGCGTCTGCCACAACCTCGGGCATAGCGCTGTTGTCGCCGGCGATCACCGGAGTGCCCGCATGCATAGCTTCAAGCAGCGGCAGACCGAAACCCTCATAACGGGACGGAAACGCCAGCACATCGGCTCGTTGAATCAATGCCGACAGCAGCGAGGGGGTGACCCGACCGAGACGCCGGACCCGAACCCGTGCTCTGGTGACCCTCGAAGCAACCCCGGCCTCAGCCCTGCCCTCACCACCCGTGAGCACCAGGGTGAGGTCACGGTGGCGATCAGCGAGTCGATCGACCGCCTGGAGCAACGTCAGATGATTCTTGTGGGGATGGGTAGCGGCTGGATACAGCACCACAGGACCGTCTCCGAGTTCAGCAATCTCAACCGGATTGCCATGAACAGGCAGTGCTGGATCCCAAGTCGACGACACCGGCCGAACCTTGTCTGGGCTGACGCCAAGTCTTTCCACAATGGACTCCGCGACCCACCTTGAGGGGGTGCAGATCAGCGAAGCCGCGGTTGCCGAGCGCTGCACAGCCCAACGCAGATACTGCCGTTTCGCCCGGCTGAAATTCGCGGGCATGTCAAGCGGCTGCAAGTCGTGGATCGTCAAGATTGCGCGAGGGTTTCGAACGGCAGGCAAGCGCCCACCGAAATGGTGCACGACGTCAGCGGTGCGAGTGACTCGATGAACCTGAGTCGATTCAGTCAGTATCCGGAACCCGCGGTTGCTCAAGGGGCCCGCGAGCGGAGCAAACGGCAGTGCGGCCATCCACGGATAGCTCTGCTGGAGTCGCTTTGAAGCGACGATCTCAAGCGCGAGATCGGCTGGTTCGCTGCGCACGACCGAAGCGAGCAGCCGGGTTGTGTACTCCTCACTTCCACCAACATCGCCGGGTACCAACCAGGCGAGATTCACCGCAACCGAGATCACCTGAGCACCCCGTTGTAAACGGCGGCGATCTCTGTAGCGGTTCGTTCCCACGTCATCGTCCCGGCTCTTTGCTCACCTGCCAGCGCCAGCTTCCCACGAAGCTTGTCGTCGCCGACGACCGAATCGATGCCCGCTGCGATCGAGTCGACACTGGTTGGATCGACCAGCATCCCTGCAGACCCCGCAACTTCACCCGTGGCCGTGTCGGAACTGGTGACCACTGCCGTGCCTTGTGCCATTGCCTCCAGCACGGGCATGCCGAAACCCTCCATAAGACTCGGGTAGACGAACACATCGGCCAAGTCATACAGAACTCCGAGGTCGCCGGTCGGAACGGGTCCAAGGTGACGCGCATCAACAGTTGAACCAGCGATCAAATCACCGGCATCGACTCCCCAACCGCCGGGTCCAACGAGGAGCAACGGCAAACGCGTCTCAGTCTGCGCCACCGCTGAAATCAGAGCCTTGAGATTCTTGCGAGGCTCGGCAGTACCAACCCACAGCAGGAATTGCGAAGGGAGGCGATAGCGGGACCGCACCTCCGAACGATCTCGTTCGCTCACTGACTGCGGAGTCACACCCCACGGGACAACACAGAGCCGGTCGGTCGAAAGACCGTGCGAGACACAATCCTCCAGCGTGGACCCCGACGGCACCAGAACCGCATCAGCGTGCCGTTTCGCCAACTCGAAGGCACGGCTCATGAAGGCGACGCCTCGTCGGTTGAAATGTTCCGGGTGGTGGAGAAACGCAAGATCATGGATGGTCACAACCAACGCCGCATCGCCTGGAGGAGGAATCACGCCTCCGGTCGCGTGAACAACGTCGAGATGTCCGGTACGAGACTGGATACTCGGCCTGCGAAACCGATGCCAGGCTTCGTACAACCCAACGCGACCCAACCGCATGTGGCATACCTCAACAGGAGGAACTGCGATCTCGCCGGGAGGGCCACGATGCAAAGCCGCTATTCCTACGACCTCCCAATCGGAGTGCTGCGCCAACGCCGCCAAACTGCGGACTGTCGAGACAGCGGTGCCACCCGGGACACGATGCCAGCATTGTTCGACGATGGCGCCGACGCGACCATCCACCATTTACGTGGCCGCGGCCGCGTCGACTTCCTGAGAAGGAACCGGAGTTGGTTCTTCTGGCAGCTCGGTGGGCAAGGTAATGAGCATCTCGGTGTACTCGCCTATTTCGGAATCCACGCTGATGGTTCCACCATGTTGGCGCACAATGTCGCTGGATATGGCGAGACCTAGCCCAGTACCCCGATCAGTGGGCTTCGTCGTGAAGAAGGGGTTGAAGATCTTGTCGGCAACATCGGGAGGGATGCCGTTGCCGTTGTCCCTGATGCGGATCTCGACCTGATCTTCAGTGCGTTGAGTTCTGAGCCACAACGTCGGAGAATACGACTCTCCGTAGGGTTCATTCTCCTCTGAGGCACCCCAGATCTCGCGCCGTTTCTCATCGGTGGCGTCGCAGGCGTTGCCAACCATGTTCAAGAACACCCGACCCAAATCTCGGGGGATGACCCTCAACTCCCCCACCTCCTCGTCAAGATCGGGTTGCAGATCGAGCTGGAACTCCGAATCAGTGGCACGCGCCGAGTGATAGGCCAAGCGAGCGTGCTCCTCCAGGAGGTTGTTGATGTTGGCCATCTGCCATTCACCGGTTTCTCGACCCATTGAGAGCATGTCGGTCACGATCCGGTTGGCACGATCTCCGTGGGAGCGAATCCTCTCGAGGTTGTCGCCGAGATCACCCTTTATCTCAGCGATCCATGACTTCTGCTCCTCTGAAATGCTGTCGCCGATCTCCTCAAGAATCTCGTTCAGCTCTTCAATCAGTTCCTCTGATGCCTCCGAGAAGTTCTTGACGAAATTCAGAGGATTCTTGATCTCGTGTGCAACGCCCGCCGTCAGCTCACCAAGTGCAGCCAATTTCTCCCGTATGACGATTTGATCCTGTGCGCGTTGCAGGTCGGCTAGCACGTCTTCCAACTGCTCGTTCTTCTCCTGCAGTTCCTCGGCCAACAGTTCGACCAAGTTGAGCCTCTGCACTTCCAGAGCGTGCTGGCGGAACACCTCGACGGCCGCACCCATGTCCGCGATTTCGTCGCGTCCTCCGACATCGGCCGTGAGCTCCAGATTGCCTTTGGCCATACCGCGCATCCAGTCCGACAGGCGCGCTAGGCGACGCAGAAGCACCCGCCCAACCTGATAGATGATCAACAGACCGCCGACAATACTGATCGCGCTGATCACCAGCAGCAGGGTCTGGCCGGTCAAGATCGCGTTCTCAGATGCCTGGGTCGCTTCCTGGACGCTGGCCTCGGCGGCTCCGACCAGCGAGTTCACATTGTCGAGAAGATCCGCGGCGACCGCGCGATTGCGATTCAGGAGTTCCTCTTGGGACTGCAGCAAACGCAGCTCAGATTCGCGCAAATCGAACCCGCCCTGTTCCCCTCCCAACGCGAACAGTCGCTCGAACAGCCGATCAAACTCATTCGCCAAGAGCGGGTCGCTCTCCACCAACTGAGAGATGTTTCGCTGGATCCGGGCGGACGATGCCTCGAACCGCTCCCGCAACGGCTCAATGGTCGAGGCATCCGACAAACCAAACGCACTCGCCAGCAACTGGGTCGAGATGTTGGCATTGGCTTGAAGCTCAGACAGGAAACGGAACTTTCGGAGTTCTTCCTCCGACAGGTGCTCGGCACGCGAGCTGGCTGGTTCGCCCAGATCTTGGTAACCGGTCATCAGGAAGAAGAACTGATCGTCGAGAGCCGGGATCAGCGCCGCGTCGATCTCAGCGCGCAATTCGTCGAGTTGGGTTTGGAGGTCAGACTTCAGGCCGTCAAGCTGGAACAACTCGAGGCGATCAAACTTGATCTCCTCAATGTTGGAGCGGAGTGTGACCCCTAGACCTCTGACGAGCTGATTCTGACCGGGTCGCATAGCTGTCGTCTCCAGAGCCACCAGCTCCGAATCGAACGCGGCGTAGGTTTCGTTGATGCTCGCCGCAACGGAGTCAAGGTCTTCTGGCGTGGCCGCGGCAATGCGCGGTGAAGCAGCAATCAACTCGCCGCTGAATTGCGCGACGCTGAACGCAACCGCCATGGCCGGCACGCTGCCCTCGTTCACCCGTTCTTGAACGTCACCCACCCGATTGATGGAGAACCAACCGACCAGACTGGCCGCGAAGGTCAGCACAACAGCGGCGCCGATCCCCGAGTACAGGCGGGTCGAGATGCGAAAACGGCTCTCGGCAATTCGTTTGAGCCAGTCTCTCATGGAGCCATGACCTGCCAGTCGCTGAGAGGACGATAGTCGCCGTTCTCATCGATCATGGTCCAGAACACTTGGTCCGAACCCTGATTGTCATCTTCCCCGAAATTCATTACGAATCCGTCGATGTCTATGGGTTCAGAAGAAGCGAAACGATCCGAGAAGCACTCTCTGTCGACGGTTCGCCCGCAACTCTCCAGACCCGCAATGGCCAACCGACCCGCAAGGTATCCCTCCAACGAAACAAATCCAGGCACGGCTTGCGAGTGGTACGCCGCCAAAGCGTCAAGATAGGAAGACACCACAGAGACGCTGGCATCAGTCGGGAAGGGCACAACCTGCGTCGTCAACACACCGGCACCGTCGGGACCGAGTTCCTGCGCTAGAGCGTTGCTGCCCACGAACGAGATCGCGACGAACACCGCGTCCATGCCTGTCTCGCGCGCCCAGCGAATCAGCCAAGCGACAGGTTGGTAGGCGCCGATCACAATCACGCCCTGGGGATCGCCCTGCTTGAGATCCAACAGCCCGGTCTTGACCGCGGTCGTGTTGCGCTGGTACAGACCCACCGACACCGCTTCCATACCGCGACGATCGAGCGCCGCGCGCGCACCGTTGTATCCGGCTTGACCAAAGGAGTCGTCCTGATACATCACCGCGATCCGTTCAATGCCCAACTCAGTGACGAGACGGTCCACCATCTCCTCGGTCTCCTGGTTGTAGGACGCTCGCAGATTGAACACGATGGTCTGCTGCGGATCTCGCAGGAACGCGGCACCGGTGAACGGAGCGAGGTAAGGAATCTCACCAGCCGTAGCGACGGGTACCGCTGATCGCGAGGTTGGTGTGCCGACCGCGCCGATCAAGGCGAATACACCACCGCTGTTGATCAGCTGCAGAGTGTTGTCGATGGCGGCTTCGGGTTCGTAGGCATCGTCGAAGGACACCAGTTCGAGGCGACGTCCATGGACGCCACCGCTTTGGTTCACCTCTTCAAAGGCAGCCTCAATACCCAGACGCATGCCGTTTCCGAGGTCCTTTGCCGGGCCGCTGAAGGCAGCCGACTGACCGAAAACCACGCGATCCTCCAAGACTCCCGGCGACGCGCCCAGGACACCTTGAATTGGACTGTCGTCAGGAGGACTCGATGTGTTAACCGTCGGCGGCACGGTGGATGTGCCGTCGCTCAAGTCATTCTCTCCCGACGAAGAACAACTCGCGGCAAACAGCGCCAACGACAAAACCAGCACAGCGATCATGCGTCTTGATGAGCGGCAATTCTCCTCCATCACCAGACCACCATGGCGCTATCGGGCTAGTTTCTTTGGGTCGTCATTGTCAGAAGATTCCTGCCACTTTCCCGCTGATAGCTGACATTGTCCATCATGGTGCGCACCAAATGTACGCCCAACCCACCTACGTGACGGTCTTCGACCGAACCCGTCACTTCGGGATCGGGGGCATCGGTCAACGGGTCGAAAGCAATGCCATTGTCTGACAGCCGTATCGAGACAAGGTCTTCGGACGAGGTGACAGTCACCTCGATCTCTGCAAGCCCCTCATGGCTTCCGTGAGTCATCACGTTGATGACCAACTCTTCAAGCACCAGGTTGACCTTGAAAACAACCTCCGGGGACCAGTCCTGCTGCTCTCCGAATTCGTCAACGGCGCTTGCCATCCGCTCCAGTTCCAAAGGATCGTTCTCGAGCTCAAGAGATAGGACGGTGCTAATGGCTCTATCCCTCTGCTCGCAGTGTCATGCAAGTGATGTCGTCGGACTGTGGGGCATCGCCTGCGAAATCCATAACTGCATCAAAGATGACATCGTTGACCGCGCGTGCCTCATCTGGACGGGACTGCGAGAAGAGGCCCTCCAAACGGTCCATCCCGAACTCCTCCTCAGCCTCATTCATGGCTTCGGTCACGCCGTCGGTGTAAAGGATGACGTGATCGCCAGGCGAGAGAGTCACGCTCATTTGCTCATACTCGAGATCAGGCACCAACCCCAGAGCTACACCCCCGGTCAGAGGCAGGCGGGTGGCGTTGCCGTCTCCGTCTATCAGCACAGGTGTGTTATGGCCGCCGTTCGCAAAAGTCAGCATCCGGGTCGAGGGGTCGTACACCGCGTATATGAGGGTCACGAACATGGCTGTCTCGTTGTCCTCACACAGCAGATTGTTGACCTCCGCCAACACCTCGCTCGGGTTGCCCAGGCCTATCGCAGATCCCTTCAGCAAGGTCCGGCTCGACATCATGAACAGCGCGGCCGGTACGCCCTTGTCTGAAACGTCAGCCACGGCCAGGCCGAGCACTCCTCCTTCAAGTCGCATGACATCGAAGAAGTCTCCCCCCACCGAACGCGCCGGTTTCATGCTGGCATAAATCTCGAAATCGGATCCTTCCGGGAAACTCTTCGGAAGGATCGACTGCTGCATCTGCGAGGCGACGTTGAGTTCGTTCTGCAACGCAACAAGCCGGTCTCGCGCTCCCAGGGCGTCGCGCCATTCCAACAGCTGTTGCAAGGTCCGGTCGATGGTGAGTTTCAAGTCGTCGAAGTCGACCGGCTTGGTGACGAAATCGAACGCACCCCGATTCATCGCCGTGCGAATGTTCTTCATGTCGCCGTACGCGGAGATGATCACAGACCGGATATTGGGATTGACCTTGGGGATCTGGTCGAGCAGCGCCAATCCGTCCATCTTCGGCATGTTGATGTCGGACAGGACGATGACGATCTCATCGTCTTGTCGCAAGCACTCGAGCGCCTCAACCCCGTTCTGCGCGAACGTGAACTGATACTGACCAGAACGCACATAGCGACGCATTCGCTGCTGTACGAGAGGCTGCAGATCTGGCTCGTCGTCGACTACGAGAATCTTGTACGGGGGTTGTATGCCGCTCATGCTGTTCTGCTCCAACTCTTCAGGTAACCTTCGATACGCGCCACTCCCAAGGAGTGATTCAAGCAGCCGTCAACTCAGGCGGGGATCAGACCCCGAGACCGGACATCGCGTCGCCGGTGTCGGCGTATACGGGAACGATCTTGTCGAAGCCGCTTATCTCGAAGACCTCCCGGATCGAGTCCGAAAGTGAGCAAACCGCGAGTTTGGCACGCTGTTGTTGAAGGGTTTTGGCAACAAGCAGAACCACGCGCAGACCAGCACTGCTGATATACGACAACCCCTCAAAGTCAAGGACCATCGACTCGCCATCAGCGCCGATACTTGCTTCCAGGCCTTCATGGAAGTCACGAGCGTTGGCACCGTCAACTCGGCCAACGGCCTTTACGATTACCGCTCCACCCGTATTTTCGCTTGATAATTCCATTAGGTTTCATTCCCTCATATCGCGGACTGATGATCGGCAGGATTGCGACTGACGGCGCTCTCATTGCCGAATCGTCGCCAATCGTACACGGGTCTGTCGCCCGATGTCATTCTCGAACCAAGAAAGCCATGCCGAGACCCGAAGGTCCGGACACGAAGCGGGCGGTAGCGAGGGCCGACCATTCGATCAGTCTTCCTCGGGCATCAACACGAATTCGGGGTAGCTCTCAATCCCCAACTCCCCCGCGTCCTGGCCCAGGCGTTCAACTTGAGCCGAGACCCGGATTCCCAGCAACGTATCCATGACCCGCCACACAACATAGGAGAGGATGAACACGAACACCCCGATGGCCACAACGCCAAGCAGCTGGATATGGAAACGGCCACCTGCTGCGATCGTGACCGCCAGCGTTCCCCAGATGCCTGACGCGAGGTGGGCAGGAATAGCGCCCACGACATCGTCGATCTTCAACCTCTCGAGCAATTTCGTAGCCAGCGTGCAGATCAAACCACCCACGGCTCCGATGATCACGGCCCACCAGTGATCGGTGATGGCAGGACCCGCAGTGATCGCCACGAGTCCTGCGATCGCACCGTTCATACCCGCGAACAGGTCCATCCGTCCCAGCAGAGGTCGTGAGACCGCCAGCGCAGCCAACACACCGGCTGACGCTGAGAGATTGGTATTGACCAGAACGTTGCTCATCGATACCGCGTCCGCAGCGGTCCCCAATGCCAACTGCGACCCGCCGTTGAACGCAAACCAGCCGAGCCAGAGGATGAATACCCCCAACGTGAAGATCAAGACGTTGGACGGAGGTGTGGGTTTGACGCTTCCGTCTTCGCGGAACTTGCCGAGCCGGGGTCCCACCACCATCACGCCGGCGAGAGCTGCCCAACCGCCCGTTCCGTGAACGATCGTGGACCCGGCAAAATCAATGAACCCCTCCTGCGCCAGCCAACCGCCTCCCCAGGTCCAGGCACCGACCACCGGATAGATGAACGCGGTGAGGACCAGCGTGAAAATAAAGAACGGCCACATCTTGATGCGCTCGGCAATGGCGCCGGAGACGATCGAGGCGGCGGTTGCTACGAAGACCATCTGGAAGAACCAGTCCGACATGACGGCATAACCGTTGCCGATCACCGCGGCCAGCGCAGCCTCGTCTCCATCGAGCAGCGATATCTCGTCGGCGGAAGTGGAATAGAAGATCTCGAACGTTCCGATGTAGTCACTGACATCGACGTACATCAGGTTGTAACCAACCGCGAAATAGGCAAGACCGGCTATCGAGTAGATGCCGATGTTCTTCAAACAGATCATCGACGCGTTCTTGGTGCGAACTGCGCCCGACTCCAGCATGGTGAAGCCGGCGGCCATCCACATGATCAAAGCGCCCCAGACAAGAAACGCAAACGTGTTGAAAATGAACTGGGTCTCAAGGCCGACATCGGAGTCAGCGGCCGACGCAAGACCGGGCATGACTGCCAAGAACGTGAGCGTTAGCGCTGCGAGTCCTACAACCTTGGGGACCCTCCGGCGGCTGAATGGATTCGACACATTTCCTCCCCGTGGTCGAGGTCGATCAACCCGCGGCAACTGTAGTCTTAATCCGCCAGGCACGGAAGACAAACGAGGATGACTGTCGTTGCGCTGCGGACGGCTACGATCACAGGCATGATCCGTGACTCCAAGGTTCAACCTGAATTCGAACAGCAGCGGATATTCCTCACTGGGGGAAGCGGATTTCTAGGGACATCGGTTAAAGCCGCGTTGGCCAGGCGCGGGGTGTCTGACGTGGTCGCTCCCACAAGTTCCGAGGTCGATTTCCTGGACCAGAATCAAGCCCGGGCCGCAATTGCCGATCATGCACCCGACATTGTGATCCATCTGGCTGCTCGTGTCGGCGGGATCGGCGCCAACCTCGTAGCCCCGGCTCAGCTGTACCTCGAGAACCTGATGCTGGGCACCAATCTGATCGAAGCATGCCGTATTGCCGAGGTCCCTAAAACACTGGTCATTGGAACCATCTGCTCATATCCCAAACACACCCCGGTTCCCTTCTGTGAATCGTCGTTGTGGATGGGCTACCCCGAGGAGACCAACGCTCCGTACGGGATCGCCAAGTTGGCCCAACTCGTTCACCTTCAAGCCAACCGGGACCAGTACGGACAGCGCAGCGCCTACCTCATGCCCACAAACCTCTACGGTCCAGGCGACAAGTTCCATCCCGATGTATCGCATGTGATTCCCGCCTTGATTCGAAAGTGCGTGATCGCCAAAGAGACCGGTACCGAAGAAATAGAGGTGTGGGGAACCGGTGGCGCCAGTCGGGAGTTCCTCTATGTCGACGATGCCGCAGAGGGAATCGTACTCGCCGCTGAGTTCTGGGAAGGATCTGAGCCAGTCAATCTCGGCGCAGATCGTGAGATGTTGATCAAGGAACTCGTGGAGAACATTGTTGAACTAACTGGCTATGAGGGTCATATCCGCTGGGACAACAGTCGACCGGACGGCCAACCCCGGCGTGGTGTGGATGCTGGTCGAGCCCGTGAACTCTTCGGCTTCACCGCCAACACCGATTTCAAAGACGGCCTACAAGCCACGATCGACTGGTATCTGGCCAATCGCGAGCTAGCCGAGTCCCGGCGCAGCTAGAGAGCACCTGGCATTCCCAGAGAACGAAAGTACTCGGCCGTTCTCTGAACGCCTTCACGCAGCGCGACGGAAGGGTTCCAACCCAATAGTTCTTGGGCGCGCGTGGTGTCGGGGCGACGACGTTTCGGGTCATCGACAGGCAGTGGGAGGTAGCGGACAGGAGACTCCGAACCGGTGGTCTCCAAGACGATCTCGGCCAACTCCGTTACCGTGAACTCTTCAGGGCTGCCAATGTTGACCGGCTCGTGTTCGCCGGACTCGAGCAGGGCGACGATGCCACGGACCTGATCATCAACGAAACAAAAACTGCGCGTCTGTGTGCCATCCCCGTAGATCGTGATGGGTGCTCCGGCGAGGGCGGCCACGATGAAGTTCGACACGACCCGCCCGTCATTGGGGCGCATACGCGGTCCGTAAGTGTTGAAGACCCGCACAATCCGAGTATCCAGTTCGTGATACCGGCAATAGGCCATCGTCATCGCCTCAGCGAATCGCTTGGCCTCGTCATAGACGCCTCGAGGTCCCACCGGATTGACGTTGCCCCAGTACTGCTCCACCTGAGGGTGCACCAACGGGTCGCCGTATACCTCCGAGGTTGACGCCAACAAGAACGTCGCCCCTTTCGCCTTTGCCAGACCAAGAGTGTTGTGAGTACCCAGCGAACCGACCTTCAGGGTCTGAATCGGCATCTTTGCATAGTCGACCGGTGATGCTGGACTCGCGAAGTGCAACACCGCGTCCACCGCGCCGTCGACATCCACATATGCCGAAACGTCATGTTCAACCAGCGCGAACCTGCGATGTTCGAGGAGATGAGCCACATTTGACGAAGTCCCGGTAGAGAGATTGTCGATACAAACAACTTCATCCCCGCGCGCAATGAGATGGTCGCACAAATGCGAACCGAGAAACCCCGCACCGCCGGTGACAACGACGCGCACCGCCCTAGTTCCTTCCAATTCCCTGATAGGTGAAGCCCCTGCTCAGCAACGCCTCACGGTCCAAGATGTTGCGGGCATCGACTACATGACGCGAAACCATGGCTTCTGAGATCTTGTCGAGATCAAGCAGCCTGAATTCGTCCCATTCAGTGGCAACAACAAGTACTGCTGCACCTTCACAGGCCGCGTAGGGGTCGTCGACCACAACGATCTCATCAATGTCGACCGTTGCAACCGCCGGGTCGTAAGCCCGAACCTTGGCGCCCTCGGCCAACAACAGGCCCGCTATCTCCAATGCCGGAGAGTTGCGAGTGTCGTCGGTCCCAGCCTTGAAGGCGAGTCCGAGCAGGGCGACAGTGGATCCGTTCAACGAGACCGCCGACGCAGCCTTGTTCACAACACGCTTGAACTGTTCATCGTTGGCTTTGAGGACTCCTCGCATCAAAGAGAAGTCGTAGCCGGCATCCTCAGCCATCGAAATGATCGCCCGCGTGTCCTTGGGAAAGCACGAACCACCCCAACCCGGGCCCGGAACCAGAAACTCACCACCGATGCGCTTGTCAAGGCCCATCGCTGCCAACACGTCGCCGACATCGGCACCGACGGCTTCACAGACCGCGGCGATGGTGTTCACGAAGCTGAGTTTCGTGGCGAGGAAGGCATTGGCCGCATATTTGATGGTCTCGGCCGATGCCGGATCCGTGATCATGACTGGTGCACCGATGCTGCGGTGCAGGTCCGCCACCCGATCGGCTACCGCTGGATCGTCCGCACCGATCACCACCCGATCAGGGCTGAGAAAATCTGTGACTGCGGTTCCTTCCCGGAGAAATTCGGGGTTTGACACGACCGCGATATCGGGACGATTCATCGCCTCCTCGACCAACAGTGTCGAGCCCACCGGAACCGTCGATTTGTTGACGACGATCGCTCCATGCCGAATATGCGCGCTGATCTCGGCCGCGGCGGCTTTGAGGTGTTTCAGATCTACCGAACCGTCACCTGATTGAGGCGTGGGCACGCAGAGGTAGACGAAGTCGGCATCGCCGACGGCATCGGCAGAATCCACGACAAACGACAGACGCCCGGATTCAAGCCCCTCGCGGACCAACTCTTCTAAACCGGCTTCGTGTATCGGCACATCACCCTTCTGCAGGCGTCGCACCTTGTCGACATCAATATCGGCACATACGACATCGTGACCCAGGTGCGCAAAACAGGCCCCCGTGGTCAGTCCGACGTACCCCGTACCGATCACCGCGATCCTGCTCTCAACACTCATAAAGAAGGATTGATTGTAACCGGAGCGTTGCTGACGCCGGGCGCAGCCGGAGCCCTCAGAACCTCAGCCGCATGACTGACCTTGCTGACGCCGGGCGCAGCCGGAGCCCTCAGAACCTCAGCCGCATGACTGGCCTTGCGGGGGGCGGCCGATGACGCGCTCAGACCCTGAGGAGATGTCCGCGCTCGTAGCGGAGGCTTCAGCCGTTACGGGAGCACCCTGTCCAACGGCCGACGACTGAACCACCGCAGACGACAGATCCGGCACAGCAACGGTCCCGTGGGCCGCTACTTCCTGTTTCATTTTTTCTGGGTCGTGTGGGAACAGGAAGGAAATCTGTTCATGTGCTGTGCCCAACACAACGCGGAGATCACCAGTTGCGCCCACATCCTCTACGAGCGCCGGAATCGGAATCAGATAGCGTGCCACCGTCTCAGCCTCTGAGCGGCGACCTGGCGGATAGACGACCACCGAGAACGACTGGTCGCTCGCGTAGAGATGCCTGAACGAGACGTTGAACCCGAGGTCAGCCAGAAGGTCACCGTCTTGGTTCAACAACGTCTCATCGGTTGCGTAGAGATCGAAAGTCACGTCACGTGGCTGCGTCTGGTCGGCTACGCCTCTGAAAATGTCGAAGATCTCTTCGTGGACGCCAGGTACAAGTTGTTCACCGACATAAACCCCTTCCTCGTCGTGAATCGTGGAGACCTGAAGTTCCAGACGCGTGAGGTTGTCGGGGTTGAAGTCGCTGAACGCCTTACCGAGGTCGATCAACTCCGAAGGGGTGAGTTCGCTGTCGAGAACCACGCTGCCAGCACCCGATTCGATCAAACTAGCCAGTGAGGTTGGATTGCGAGCGCCACGACTGACAGCCCGACTCAGCGCCAGGACCAAGAAATCCTGTTGACGTTCGATGCGTCCGAAGTCAGAGTTCCCAACCAACACCCAACGATCGTCGATGAACTGTTCATAGGATCGGGATCGCACATAGGCGAGTGCCGCAGAGCCATCAAGGACATGGCAACCGGGTTCAACGATATTGAGACCCGTGTTGCGGTCACGGGTGGGGTGATCAAACCAAACCGGCACACCGTTGAGAACGTCGACCACCTGCCTGAAACCGAGGAAATTGATCTCCACGTAGTGATTGATCTCTATTTCGAACTGGGAAGTGATCGTCTCGACGAGGGTTTGCGGACCGCCGATCAACAAAGCCGCGTTGATCCGGTATCTCCCCGCTCCTGGGATGTGATCAGTCAGGAGGTCGCGTGGGATCGACAGCACCCACGCCTGACCAGACGTAGGGTCAACCCGCAGGACGGTGATGCTGTCAGCGTTGAAAGTGCCGCGCGCGTCATAGGTTCGTCCGATGTGAATCGGGTCGTTGGGATCAATACCCAGGGCACTGTCGTTTCCGATCAACAGGAAGTTGACAGGATCCCCCGGCGCGGTCGTTGTCTTGAGAACCTCACCGGAAATCTCAACACGGCCAAAGCCCGACACGGCATCGGAGATGTCTTCAATTACCCAAGCAGCGGCTACAGCCGCAACGATCACGACCGCGCAACAAACCATCACGATGCGTTGCGGCCAGGAGCGCCGAAGCACAACTTTTCTCTGAGGAGATACAGGTGCTGGGACCTCGGACACATTGCGGAGCGTAGTGGTCCCAGAGGCCCCGCAAATAGGTGGAGGATTTCCGAGCGCGAACGGCTTGATTTGCGGGGCCGTGGCCCGAGCGGCCCGCCCGCGGCCCGAGCGGCCGGTGAGCGCAGCGAACAAGAGCGGGGAACAAAGAGTGACCGCGATATCACCAGTAGCTAGGTTGCGGGTCGCAGGTGGATCACGTCACCGGCCGTGATCGTCAGACTCGTTTCATCATCGCAGCGAAGGACTAGATGCCCTTCGTCACTGAGACCGACCGCCTCCCCTAGGACAATACGGTTTCCCGGCAGTTCAACCCTGACCCGAGTCCCAAGGGTCGCCGAGCTGGTTCGCAGTTCCTCCAACACCGAGCCAGGGTTGGCCAGCCGCTGCGCCAGCGCGCTCAGTAGGCCCGACAACAGCAGATCACGGTCGGCAAGGCTGCCCCGCGGCACCATTCCACATTGCACCATTGAAGTCGCGCCAGGCTGACGCTCAATTGCGGTGACATTAATTCCCACACCCACTACAACACACTCGTTTGGGACACACTCGTACGGTTCGGCCACGTATTCGGCTAGCACGCCGCCGAGCTTTCCGGGAGCCGCGCCGTCTTCGACCACCAAGTCATTGGGCCATTTCGTCAACACCGTGGAGGTAGTCAGTTGATCGGCAGCGAGTCGTGCCGCGGCACCCACCGCAGCGACAACACCGCCGACGCCGCTACGCGCTGCCGGCACACGAATGCTCACCAACAGCGCATTTCCGGGGTCGTCGTCCCACTCCCGTCCAAGGCGGCCCCTTCCCGCGCTCTGGTGGTCGGCCACGAGCACCGCCGGACCGAAATTTCCGTCGCGTGCTTCGGCAACGAGGTCAACATTGGTCGACCCGGTAACCTCTACGTGGCGCAGGGGTCCTAGTCCCGTAGCGTTGGCCACGCGGCTGCTAGCCGCAAACGGATCTCCCGCTGATGTCGCAACCTTATGGCTCATTCGACTAACCATTACCCTGTGTTTTCCAAAGTACTTATAGCAAACCGTGGCGAAATCGCGGTTCGCATCATCCGTGGATGCCGAGAACTCGGCATCGCCACCGTGGCGGTCTATTCCGACCTTGATCGCAATGCGCTGCATGTGCGCCTCGCCGATGAGGCCTACAGCCTGGGCGGAAAGACCAGCGCTGAGTCCTACCTCAATACCGACGCAATTCTCGACATCATCGAACGCAGCGGTGCCGATGCTGTGCATCCCGGTTACGGGTTCTTTTCTGAGAACGCCGATTTCGCACGCTCAATAACCGAACGTGGCGTCACCTTCATCGGGCCTGATCCCGCTGCCATAGAGGTCATGGGCGACAAGATCTCGGCTCGCGAGGCCGCCGAGAAAGTCGGCGTATTCGGAGTTCCCGGTACCACCGAGACGATAACGGACGCCGACCAGATCATTGAGTTCGGCAACTCACAGGGCTGGCCGGTCGCAGTCAAAGCCGCCTACGGCGGGGGTGGCCGCGGCATGAAAGTCGTAGCCGGCGCCGAGGAAGCATCTGAACAGCTCGACGCTGCCCAACGTGAAGCGCTCTCGTATTTCGGGCGGGACGAGTGTTACATGGAGCGCTATCTCACCAAGCCGCGTCACGTTGAAGTCCAAGTCCTAGCAGACAAACACGGGAACTGTGTGTACCTGGGCACCCGCGATTGTTCCGTGCAACGCCGACACCAAAAACTGATCGAAGAGGCGCCCGCGGCGAACATCGATCCGAAGATTATCGCCGCGATGGGCGAAGCGGCCGTGAAAGTCGCCAGAGGCTGCGACTACGTCAACGCAGGGACGGTCGAGTTCCTGTATGAAGACGGTGATTTCCATTACCTGGAAATGAACACCCGTCTCCAGGTCGAGCATCCGGCAACTGAGTTGGTCACCGGTATCGATCTCGTCGAACAACAGATCCGCGTCGCCGCCGGAGAAAAACTTCCGTTCACTCAAGCCGATATTGAAATCACCGGGCACGCAATCGAGATTCGGATCAACGCCGAGGATCCAGCCGGAGGCGCGTTTCTGCCGTCGCCAGGGACTATCACGGCACTCAGAACCGCTGATGGTTTCGGCACCAGATTCGACACCGGTTACCTGGCAGGCGACGAAATCAGCCAGTTCTACGACAATCTGATCGGGAAACTCATTGTCTGGGGCAAAGATCGTCCGACCGCTATCGCCCGGGCACTCCGAGCTCTCAACGAAACCACCATCGAAGGAGTCGCGACTACCGCGACCGCCGCAATCACCGTCCTCGAACACCCGGATTTCGCTGCGTTCGACCACAGCACCAAGTGGCTCGAAGAGGTTGTCGATCTGAGCGCGATCGGCGCGACGGCTGTCGCGGAGATCGAAGAAACCGACGAACCCAAGGTCAAACGAGATGTCGATGTGGAGGTCAACGGAAAGCGATTCTCCGTCTCAATGTGGGTACCTGAAAGCGCAGGAACTCCTGGAGCAACACACGCTCCACGGGCGCGCCGCTCGGGTCGCGGCGCCTCCGGCGGCGGATCCGGCAGCGGCGATGTCACCGTGCCGATGCAGGGAACCATCGTCAAAGTGCTCGTTGCCGTCGGCGACACCGTCGACGTCGGCGACGCCATCGTCGTTTTGGAAGCAATGAAGATGGAGAACAACGTCACCGCAGAGAAAGCGGGAACGATCAAAGAAATCCGCGTCGGCGAAGGTGACTCCGTCGGCGGTGGCGACATCGTCGCGGTCATCGAGTAACGACCCCGCTTCGGTCGCCTCGCCATTCGGCGGGCAGACGCTATTCGGCGGCTTCGCGAAGGGCTTCAGCGAGGGTGGGATGCACTAGAGCGCTCTCGTGTATGTCAGCAACCGTAAGACCATTGCTGACCGCCACCGCCAGCACTGAGATCAGTTCCGCGGCGTGACGACCCACAATCGACCCACCCAAGACAACCCCCGTCGCGGGATCCGACACGATTTTCACAAAGCCGCGGGGATCATCGTTGATCTGGGCTTTCGCCGATGAAGCAAAAGGGACCTTGGTGACGCGAACTTTGCGACCTTCGGAGAAGGCATCGGCCTCGGCGAGCCCTACGTCGGCGATTTCGGGTTCCGTGAAAATCGCGGAGGCTGCTTTGTCGTAGTCGATCACACGGCGCCGAGACACCGAGAGCGCTCCGAGCGCGTGCTCCGCGATCTTTTGACCTTGGATACTCGCGACCGATGAGAGCGGGAGGCGAGCGCTGAGGTCACCGGCTGCGTATATGTGGCTTACGTTGGAGCGCAGGTTCACATCGACTGGCACATAGCCGTCTTCTGAGTGCACACCGGCTTTGTCCAACCCGAGCTTTTCGCTGTTCGGAACCGAGCCGATAGCCAAGAGCGCGTGCGATCCCGTCACCACCCGGCCATCGTCACAGCTGACAGTTACTTCCTCGCCGTCCTTGCTGATGCCGACAGCGCGCGCTCCTTTCAGAAGATGAACTCCGCGGCGCAGGAAATCCTCCTCCAAAGCGGCCGCCACTTCAGGATCCTTGGCTGGCAGCACCTGTTGACGACTGACAACCAAGGTGACTTCAGAGCCCATCGACTCGAACATGTGGACGAACTCCACGCCGGTGACGCCCGAGCCGATCACGACGAGGTGTTCGGGCATCGTTGGCGGCGGATAAGCGTCTCGAGTGGTGAGCACTCGGACACCGTCGAGGGGCGCCCAATCATCAACGCGAGGTCGGCTGCCAGTTGCCAGAACGATCACATCAGCTTCGAAGTCGATGATCCCGTCCGCAGTGGACGCTCTCACCGTATGTGCATCGAGCATCGTGCCTGTGCCGTGCGCGAACTGAACCTGCTGGCTGGCGAGCAGACTCCGAATCTGAGTCTCGAGGCGACGTTCAAGAGTCGACAGACGATCCCGAAGTTGATCGAGATCGACATCAGTAGCAACCTCAGAAAGCCCCATACGCATCGAGCGTTGCACGAACGATCGTGCGTTGCCCGCTGCGATCATCGCCTTGGAAGGGATGCAATCCCAAAGATGGGCGGCTCCACCGATTGTGTCGCGCTCAACGAGAACTACCTCTGCACCCAGTCGTGCCGCTGTGGTAGCGCAACTATTGCCCGCGGGACCCCCACCGATAATTACCATGCGAGTCGTCATCAAGCGCAGATGCTACATGTCGGGCTGTCCGTTTGTTGGCGCAATTCCGAGTATGGCTGAAGACGTGGCGGAACCTGAACCGCCGCTGCATGGGGCGCTATCGCCACCGACGGCTAGATTCAGCGGCTGTGGCCCCCGCCGCTTATGAAGCTGACCGCTCTGATGGCCCCGACGACGACCACGCGCCTGCGCCATTGGAATGGAACCGCGTCGGGCTGGCACTAGGTGCGTTAGCTGTCGCTGCTGGAGTGGTCCTACGCTTCGTCGCCCCCTCGCCGTTGTGGCTCGACGAGGCGCTCTCGGTCAACATCGCACAACTGGACTTCGAGCAGTTGGTCGAAGCACTTCGACATGACGGCCACCCAGCTCTCTACTACCTCCTACTCGGTTGGTGGATCGACATCGTTGGTGACAGCGACGTGGCCGTGCGCTCGTTGTCCGCGGTGTTTTCTCTGCTCGCAGTCTGGGTGCTCTACAGAATCTCGCGCCGCCATGGCTCCACGACGGCGCAGGCAACGCTGCTGGTCACGGCCACTTCACCGTTTCTGATCCGCTACGCGACCGAAGCTCGGATGTACGCCCTGTTGGCACTGTTGTGTTGCGTCGGATGGCTTTGCGTAGAACGGGCAGTAGAACGTGCGTCACCGGTTCGGCTCACGCTGCTGGCGCTCGCCGTCGCCGCACTGATCCACACTCACTACTGGAGTCTCTGGCTGATCGGAGCGGCCCTGATCGTGGCGGTAATAAGCACCGCCTCAAAAAACCGCGACACTCGTGCGGTTGCGCTGCGTATCGCAGCCGCGATCGCTGTCGGCAGCGCGATACTGCTGGTTTGGTCAAGCGTTTTTTGGGAACAACTTCGCACCACGGGAACGCCGTGGGCAGACCGGGCACGTCCTGCCGAAATCGTTGTTGAGACGATTCAAGCCATCGGTGGCAACAACCGATTCGAAGGTGAGCTCTTGGGTATCGTGCTGGCTGTCCTGGCGATCCTGGGCGTGCTTGCCCACCGCACAGACGATCGCACGCTGGTGCTTCGGTTCACTCCCGGGAATCTCGATCGCGCATGGCTGTGCGTGCTGCTCACACTCGGTCTCGGCGGGGGCGTTGCCTTGGTCATGGCTGGTGCTTTTGAAGCACGCTACGCAGCTGTCGTGGTTGGCTTCTTGTTGGTCTTGGCCGCACGGGGGATCTCAATGCTCCCAACACGGCCGAGGCTCGTGGTGCTGGTGCTTGTCGTCGCCTTCGGGCTCGCGGTGAGCGTTGACGAGGCACGACGCGACCGAACCCAGGGGGCCGATGTCGCTGCACTGATCGACAGCGGTTTAGAAACCGGCGATGTGGTCGTCTTCTGCCCCGATCAGGTGGGCCCGGCGACTCTTCGCTCGATCATTGGGTCGCCCGCCTCGTTCGCTTATCCCCGCGGCGATGGCCATTTCGTTGACTGGCAGGACTACGCGGAGACGATCGCAGACACTGAGGTCGAGGGATTCGTCTCCGAGGTGCTCGCTGAAGCCGGCAACCACAATGTCTGGTTAGTCAGCGGATTCGGTTACAAAAGTTTCGGCAATCGTTGCGAAACGATGATCAACGAGTTGGGACGAACCCACCAAGCACAGCAACTGCTTGTGCCCAGCGACGTTTTTGAACCGATGTTGCTCACTCGTTACGAGGCCCCGTGGTGAGATACTCGCTGAATCTTGGTCAAGACTTCAAAGCCGCACTGGCCGGCTGGGTTGAGGCCAGAATCTACGTTGCGGTCGCGTATATCACCACCCTGGCTGTCGTTGATCGACTTGAGCCACAGCCCGCGTTCTCGCCTGTCGACGATGGGTTGATCCCCTGGGACGGAACTTGGTACCGCGACCTGGCCAGCGGTGGGTACGACTCGCCCGAACTCGAAGGGGGAATTCGCTTCTTTCCGCTGTGGCCCTTGTTGGGTCGACTTCTCGGCGCCGTCGGGGACAGACCCGATATCGCACTAGTGATCGGCGCCAACCTGCTCGCCCTCGTTGCCGGAGTGTTGATGTACCGGTTGGCGATGCAGGAAACCGACGACCCGGAAGTCTCCAGACACGTGGTGCGAATCTTTTCGTTGTTCCCGTCAGCCTTCGTCTTGGTGCTCGGCTACAGCGAAGCGCTGTTTTTGACGTTGGCCTTGGGATTCGTGCTTTTTGCCAGGTCTCGCAACTGGTTGGCAGCGGCGGTGTTGGGTTTCCTCGCGGGCTTGACACGACCGGTCGGCGGATTGTTGGCCCTGCCCGCGCTCGTCAGAACCCTCTCAAGTGACCGAGATCGGACCTCTCCGCCGGCATGGCTGACCGTCGCGTCGGCACCTTTGGGCACGCTCACCTTTCTTGTCTGGGCCGAACGCGCCCAAGGTGGTTGGCGCGTCCCGATCGACGCGCAAGAAGAGCTCCGTGGTGCCGTCCGCGAGCCCATCACCCGGATCATCACCGCACTTGTCGAGGGCGTCAAGGGTGACGCGGGTGAACTGTTGCATGGGACCGCCGCGGTAGTCCTGGTGTTCTTGTTGGTGGTTGCGGTGCGCAGGTTGTCAACCGACTTGTGGGTGTACTCGGTTCCCTCAACACTGTTGCTGTTCGCCGCCGAGAACCTGAATTCAATGGAGCGTTACGCTCTGGCCGTTTTCCCTCTTGTCATCGCCGCTGGGATTGTGAGCCATGCATCGTTGCTACGGCGCTGGTTGCCCACAGCTTCCGCTGTCGCCCTGACGTCCTTCACGATCCTGGCGCTCAACGGCGTCTACGTCCCATGAAACCCCCCGACCACCAGTCCTCCGCGGCTCCGGCTACGCCCGGCAAGCACAACCAGCCCCGCGCAGCCGCGGCTCCGGCTGCCGGCGACAACATCGCACCCCCAGCCACGGCTCCGGCTACGCCCGGCGACAACACAGCGCCCGCCGACCCCGACCCCCGCGCAACCGCGGCTCCGGCTACGCCCGGCGACAAGCTAACGCGTGTCGGCATCGACGTAACCGCCTTGCTAGGACCACCCGGCGGAATCCATCAAACAACCAAGAGTCTGGTCGGTGCACTTGCCGATACAGCCGGGATTGACGTCCGAGGTTGGCTCCTCAGCTTTCGTGGGGCACGACCAGACACAATCGTTCCGGTGCGCCGGTCTCGTGTTCCCGCTCGGGTCGCCCATCGTCTGTGGCAACACAACCTCACAACGCTGGACCGATTGATCGTGGGATCCGTTGACGTTGTGCATGGACCGAACTTCACCGCTCCGCCCACGCCTCGCTCGGTCGTCACCGTTCAAGATCTCTCCTTCGTTCGCTACCCCCAATGGTGTCGGCCCGAAGTTGTTGCCATGGTCAAGCCACTGCGGGCCGCCATTGCTGCTGGGGCGAAGATACACGTTTCTTCAGTGGCGATCGCAGAGGAGGTGTGCAGTCATTTCGATGTGTCAAAAGAGCAGGTCGCTCTGGTTCCTCACGGGATCAGTCCCATCGTCGCCGGTGACGCCGCACTGGGACGGCGTCTCGCTGGTCACGAGAAATACGTGCTCGTACTGGGGACAGTCGAACATCGCAAGAACGTCGCTGCGGTTGCCGACTCCTTGGGTTCACTGCCCAACGACGTCGCTCTGGTCGTGGCAGGGCCGCCGGGCAACGCCGAGTCGACGTTGCGCGCCTCGGCCGGCGACCGCAGATTTGTGAGGCTCCCCGTGGTTGACGACCGACAAAAAGCAGCGCTGTTGCGTGGTGCCACGGTGCTGGCTTTTCCTTCGCGTTACGAGGGGTTCGGGCTGCCACCACTTGAGGCCCTGTCGGTGGGCACTCCCGTCGTGGCCACTGCGGTGGGCGCGTTGCCGGAGTTGATCGGCGATGTCGTGAGCCTGGCTCCCCCCGGCAACGACGAAGCCTTTTCAGACCAGCTCCGCGCCGCAATCTCAGAGCCGGGGACCGTGCCTGTAGAGCTTTCGGCCCGAATCAAGGCGATGACCTGGCAAACCGCGGCCCAACAGATGGCCGACATCTACCGAAGCATCTAGAAGTAAACTCACGTTGTGGCCGCTGAACCGACACCTGACATCGGGGGGTCTGCGGTACCGTCCGCAGAAAAAACAGAGACTCGCACCGTGGCCGCCGAACCGACACCTGACATCGAGGGGACTGCGGCACCGACCGCAGCGACAGCAGAACCGCAGATCGCGCCCGCCGAACCGAAACCGGACATCGAGGGGACTGCGGCACCGACCGCAGCGACAGCAGAGCCACTTGATGTCAGCATCGTTTTGCCGGTCCACAACGAAGCACCTCACTTGGCCGACGAACTGGACCGCATAAGCACCTCGATGGATGAATCCCCGTACACCTGGGAACTAGTGGTTGTTGACGACGGTTCAACAGACGGATCAGCAGAACTCTGCAAGGGTCTCCCCAAAGTCCGAGTGTTGCAGACTCGGCGGAACCACGGCTCCGGGGCGGCTCGGCGCATCGGCACCGAAGCCGCTCGGGGACGCGTAGTGGTGTGGTCCGACGCGGACATGACCTACCCCAACGACCAGATCCCCGAGCTGGTCGCAGAACTCGGCAACGGCGATCACATAGTCGGGGCCAGAACCTCCGAACAGGGCACGTTCAAGATCTTTCGAGTTCCGGCAAAGTGGGCAATCCGTCGCCTCGCCTCCTATCTGACGCGCACCAAGATCCCGGACCTCAACTCGGGTTTCCGAGCATTCCGGCGCGATGTGGGCCTTCAATTCACCCAACAGTTGCCCACAGGGTTTTCGTGTGTCACCACAATCACCATGGCCTTCCTGATGAACGGCTACGAAGTCCGCTACGTGCCGATCCGCTACAAAGCACGGGCCGGACGTTCGAAATTTCACTGGTTCCGCGATACCAGCCGCTATGTACTGCAGGTCATACGCATGATCCTGACCTATGACCCGCTGCGGGTTGCCTTGCCTGTCACCGCGGTTCTCGGGGCCGTCTTCTGTGCCAAACTCGGATACGACATCGTCGACAAGGACTTCCGGCCCGCGGCCAACACTCTGCTTCTCGGGTTCGCTGTGCTTCAGGTACTGGTCGTGGGACTCCTCGCAGATCTCGTGGTGAGGGTGAATCGTCCGACAAGACTGCTCCCCCCAAGCGACGTTGAGGAATCTCCTGCGAGCCTGGACTAATAGGCTCACCTGACAAGGGTCGGCTAACTGATCTGTGAGAGCAGCCTCTGATAGCGGCGACGAACTGCGGGCCAACTGAAAGACTCCGTCACGTATGCGTGACCTGCTTGAGCCAGTCTGTCGCGCAGATCGACATCATCGAGGAGGCGATTGAGCGAGACCTCGAACTCGACGAAGTTGCTGTACCAGAGACCACCGCCGGACTGCTCGCAATGATCGCGGGTCGGACCACACCAACCGTTGACCAGAACCGGAGTACCCGCCAACCAGGCTTCGAGCACCACCAGCGAGAACGACTCCAGCGGCGAAGGGTTGATCAGCGCATCAGCCGCCGCGACCAGCCCGAACTTGTGCTCATCAGACACCGAGCCAACGCACACAACCCCCTTGCTCTTGGGAATCTCATCGACCACGGGACCCACAATCACCAACTTCCCGTTACCGCGTCGCTCTCGTGTCGCATTGAAGAAATCGACCAGTTCATGTGTGCCCTTGCTGCGGAGCACCCTTCCCAAGAACACCACGAACGGTTCGTCTCCAAGCCCGAAGGTCTGGCGCGCCCTGACAGGATCGATCTCGAAGTCCGGCGCCTCCACCGGCAGTCCCATCACGACCTGCGGGGTGAGCACCGTGGACGGGAAGCGGTCAAGCACCAATCGCTGCTCAAGCCGGCTGTAATGCGCAATACCCGACACCGAATTGAAGAGGTCGTCAAAAACGGGGAGCCGCAGCGGTGGCTCTGGATGAGCAGCGGCGTGCAGCACGGTCGGCACCCGAGCCACAGTCACACCCCGAACAGCGGGGTGGTACATGTACGGAGTGAATGAGAGCACTCCACGATCGACCTCAGCGACGGCTTCGAGCAGGTCGTTGCTGGTGGGGCCCTGCTCGTCGATCCACTGCCAGGCATCTTGCATACTCGCCTTTTCGGGATGACGCAGAAGCCGATCACAGGACGCCGCGAAATTAGGGGAACGGAGATAGTCGACACTGAATCGAGAAACAGACACACCCTCTTCAATCGTGGTGCCTTCGGGATAGTCGTCAGCCCAAGTGTCAAAGGAGCGCGCTCGTGAGGTGAGTACTGAGACGTCCATTCCGTCCGCGCTGAGTCGAGTCGCCAGCGACCTGGCGCCCAACTCCGCCCCGCCCACAACATCGGCACCGTAGCGAGGCGCGACAAAGGTGATATCGCTCATCGTCGGAGTTCCCCCGACTTGAGCAATTCCACAAAGAAGTCACGCAACCGCGGCCGTACCACCGAAGTTCGCAACTCTTTGGCCCTGGCCGACCCGAGCTCCACCAAGTTTCGTCGCACCGATTCGTCGCCCACCACCCGCTCAATGGCCGAGGCCACAACCGCCGGAGACTTGTCGTCGAGAATCACGCCCGCATCGGCCACAGTGTCGGGCACCGCCGCAGCATCGAAGGCAACTACCGGAACCCCCCAGGCCATCGCCTCCAAGATCGGTACGCAGAATCCCTCATGCTCTGACAAACACACGAACACATCGGCGCGGCGGTACCAAGACCCCAAGTCCGAGACGGACACCGAACCCTCGAACCGGACTGCGTCAGCAATCCCCAATTCCGCCGCGAATTCTCGCAGCGACTGTTCGTATCTGTCCGACGACGACGAACCCACCAACACCAGCTCAGCGCCGGGAATCCGCTGACGCACCACTGCCATCGCGGCCAGCAGGTCATGCTGGCACTTGTTGGGTGCCAGCCGTCCGACGAACAACACTGTCAGAGCCGAGCCATCCAGAGCCGAGCCATCCAGAGCCGAGCCGGGTGTCGGAGGTTCATCGACCGGGAAAAGGGCATCGTCGGTGAGCACCGGGATCACTTCCACACGCTTCAACTTCAACTCTGTGAGATCACGGGCGTTGTAATCAGAATCAGCGACCGCGATGAACGCCCGGCGGCACAGCCGGGCCAGCTGGCGACGCCCGAGGTCCAGTTCCGCGCCCAGAGTTGCATCCCAGCCATAACAGAACTCTGGTGGTGTCATGTTGTGATAGTTCAACATCAACGGTTCTGGACGACCCAGGACATAGTCGGCCATCGGCGAGCCGATCGAGGCTTGATAGACAATCAAGTCGGGGTTGGGGTCCCTGACGTGGCTTCGGTAGTGGCGGGCGAGGTCCTTGGTCTCGGAGTTGATGTGCGCCGTGTAGATGGTGGAATCGGCGCCGAGTTCGCGCAGTAGCTCGTCTAGGGCGAAAGTGTGGAAGCCGACCGCGTCGCGCTTGGCGAGCGAAGGTATGAACTGGTGGACAACGGGTCTTCGACTCACTGTGGTTGAGCGGTGACCAGAGTCGTCACCCGGGAGCCTGTCAACGCGGACACCTCAACAACACACCCTCGTTTGCGCAGCAAATGAGCCCATGTCTGAGGAGACAAGCCCGTACCGCGCAACAGCTCCGCTTCTGGACCGGAGCGAGCACTCAGATCAGCGACGGCTACGACAATGCGGCCCGACGGTGTGACACAGCGCAACGCTTCGTCGATCAACGTCGACAGTTCGACGGGTCCGCGGCGCTCCACGAAACGCGTCAACACCACGCCTGAGAGCGAACCATCGGCGATCCTGCTCAAGTGCTCCGAGGGTGCCGCTACCCGAAGGTCCAAGCCTTCGTTCACACCATCGTTGATCGCATCGACCGAGTCGTCCACGCCATGCGCGGTGATTCCCGCTTGAACCAACGCCGAAACGATCCGCCCGCTGCCACACGACACAACCGCTACCGGTCCGTCGCACTGTGACAGCTGATCGGCCACAGCTTGACCCAGGACGTGATCCGCGTCCAGAACCGGATCGACGAATTCACCCATAATCTCAGCGGCGTGGGCATCGCCTTCGAGTCTCGCTATGCGCTGTTCCGCTGACCGCAGAAAACCGACCAAAAAATGGTTGAAGGCATTGACCTGGTCGGCCAAGTACCGCAGATACCAGCGTGTCAGGGCGCGGACGGTGCCCTTGAGCTGCCGAACACCTTTCCGTTTGCCCACGGGTGCGTCAACGCTGAGCAGCGACAAATCATCGATGCAACCAAGTAGATGCTCGCTGTGGGCCTTCACCTCGGCGGGCGAGGCTCCGTCGCCTCTCACCGCAGCGGCACTGGGAGCCGATCGGGTCCATGCTTGGTTGATCTCTCGCTCTTGGATTGCGAGCGTCGGGTTGCTCTCTCTGCGCTGATGTGCCTCTTCTGTGATCTCCGCTTGAATGCGGTTGACGTATTCACGAGCACCAGTCGCGTCGTTCAGCACGCGCAAAAGCCTAGCGAGGTTCAGAACCCGAGCGGATTGGCCAAAGATATTGACGGCGCCATGCAACCACGAGCACCCCTCCCGCCAACACTATCCCCGAGACCGCGAGGAGCAGGCTGATTCCAAGATGGCGCGGGCGGAACGTCAACACAACCGAGTGCTCGCCTTCTGACACCGCGACTCCCATGAACGCGGCGTCCGCGGTGACGATCTGTGCCGGTTGGCCATCGACTGTTGCGGACCATCCGGGATAGTCGGACACCGAGATGACCACTACCGCGTCCCGGTCGCTGCGCACGACGGTCTCAACGCGGTCACGACCCAGCGACAAGCTCACAACTTCGAGTTCGGCGTCTGGAGAAGACACTGTCGGGAGTCCCAGCTCGGTATCAACCACAACCGATCTCTCCCCCACCTCCCTCGATGCCACCGCGTCGGCGGCATCTTGTGCCTCAGCCTCAACCAGGGCTGCATCGGCAAGACGAACAAACGCCGCGTCGGGCCGCTCGATCAACAAGACGTCACCCGTACGGGAGAGCCGGAACTCGTCGTCACCCGCCACCATGCCTGCCACCAGTCCCCCGGACTCGTCAACCCCGACTAGGAGCGTGCCCTTCGGCGAGTGCGATGCAACCTCAATCGACACTGGCGTCCCGGCCGGCATCTCTTCTCCGGCTATCGCGAACGACTGCAGACCCGCGTGTTGGGGGGGTATGACACGGCTCTCGGTACTCATTTCGTCGCCAGCCTCGATACGAACGTCAAGAGAACCACCGACGCTGGAGGCCACCTCAACTAGAACCGCGCGCAAACCACCTTCGGGCGACACCAATGCGGTCCTGAGAGGCTCGGCCGCGGGATCGGAACCTTCAACCGCTGGAGCAGGCTCAATCAGAGTGCCCGGAGGTCTGCTGTAGGGGAACTGCGCCCACACGCCGACAGCCATCGCGTCCCACACCGGTGAGGCGATATCGGCGTCGAACGGGATATAAGGCCAGGTCGCGGTAGCACGCGCTTGGCCCAAGATGATCGAGTTGGGAACCTCGGCTCGCAGCAGAGCGGTGTACCCCCGCGACTTGAACAACTGCCCCCGCGCATCGTCTATATCGAACAACGCGGTCGTCGACGGGAAGAAGGTCCAGCCTTCCCCACTGAGCCGTTCACCAGGTGCCAACAGTTCTTTGACCTGTGCGTGAGCTGGGGTTGCGGTGATTTGATCCGCCGGCTCGACAATCGTCGGTACCGGCATGGCGAAACTCAGAAGTTCAAATCCGATGATGGCCACGAATGCCCAACCAACCGCAACGCCTTTCAGCCAACCACGGAGCCGGGCCAGGATCACCACGGCCACACCGAACGCACACAACGCCGGGACGACCGACTCCGCCGCCACTTCTCGAACCAGGCCGCGGGATCGGGCCGCGTCCAACCAGTCAGCCAGAAACGGCAGGAACGCGATGAAGACAACGGCTACGGCTGCTATCGAGACGCCGATTCCTCTTCGAAGCGACCATCTTTCAGAACCCGTGGCCCGCCGAACGATCTGCTCCACACCAAAAGCTGCGATCAGCGCCACGCCGAGATTCCATAGGACCTTCCCCCTCGTCATCGCTCCGCTCGCCGGGCCGGTCAGCTCCCTCAGCGGCACCGACAGCGGACCACCGATGTAGGCGATCAACAGGCCCAGAGCGACGAATACCGCGAAGGCAGCCAGCGCAGACCGGTGCCGACGATCACCGTTTGCGAGACCTGTGACAAGACCGACAACAGCGAGCATCAACACCGAAGCGCCGACATAGGCGTTGTGCTCGGTCCAGTTCACTTCGCCGAACCAACCCGGACCGAACGATCCGTGCCCCCAAATCGCAGGCGCGACAGCGGTGAGCAGGTATTTGACCCCTGCCGAGGAATCAACGCTCCCCCATTCTCGATCGCTGGTGTCAATCCAGTCCAGGTACTCGACAAACCCGATCAGATGGGGTGCTGCCAGCAGAGCAGCAAGCAGCACCGCGACAAGCCCCGCGACCGAAAGCGATTTCAGCTTGGCAACCCGATGGCCGGCGCATCGCTGCAACTCTGCTGACAACCGAATGACAGCGTAAATCACCGCCGCTAGCAGTACATATATGGTGACCTGCGGGAAGTTGGACCAGACCATTGCGGCACCGACCGCTCCGAGCGGAACCGCCCGCCACAACCTGGGATCGCGTATCAGTCGCTCGATCGCCCACAACAATCCTGGCGCGAGCGCCGCAATAGAGGACTGCGGCCAATTCATCCAACCCACCATGAACCCACCGAACGCGTAGGCGATTCCGCCGGCCAGCGCAGACACCCGCATCAAACCCAACGCCCTCACGAACCCGTACGTCAACCCGATTGCGGTCAAGACCCGGATCGCAGCAACCAGACCCGGTGCGAACCACCCGGGTACCACCAGGTAGCCAAGATTGAAGACCGGCAGACCGCCCTTCATCGTCGGCTGCCCACCGGCCAGGTCCGATGTCCACCAGCCAACATCACCGGAACGGACATCAGCGGCTAAAGGGGCCCAATGAGAGTGAATATTGATCGGATCCGTCGAACCCGTCTCCAGGGAGAAATTATCGGACTGGTAGTAGTCGAAGGGCGCCGCGTAGTTATAGACAAAGTCACCGGCAATCAGACTCCCGCCACCCAAAAGCGCTGGCCAGAAGGCAAAAAGAACCAAACCGACGGCAACTAAGCCAGGCAGTCTGGAAGCCGAGAAAACCTTGGCCATGGCCGCGCACGCTATCGTCGCCGCAACCCATGCGCTTGCTTCATGTCGTCTCCTCGCCTGCCGACGGGTCACCTTGTGACCAAAATTGCCAAGGCGCTGCAATAGATCTGAGCAACTCGGGGCGGCTCAGCGAAATCGGAGAGCGGGCCATACTCGACGCCTTGACCCAACGCCGCGATGCGGACGCGGTGTACGGCGACATTGAGATTTCAGGGGTTGTCGAGCGGCGGGCAGCCTGGTCACCGACGCGCCTGCTCGCCGAACCTGGAGCCTGTCTCCCTCTGGCAGTGCGTTGCACGACTCTCGCCGAGCTTGGTTGCACGGCCACCGATCCCGCACTGGTTCTGCGCCTGGTGGAACACGACTCGCTCGTGCTTCATGTGCCTGCAGTGTTGAGTCGACATCCGCAACCACCTGAATGCGCCGACGTCGCTGACATCAACAGTCACCTGGCCGAGATCGGGATCGCCGCTACCGCTGTCGAAGGCGACCAAGCCGGTCGATTCCGACTGGTACCAGACCCGTCGGAGCAGCCGCCTGTTTCGATAATCATTCCGACCGCGGGCAAGTCTCTCGGCGAGGCCGCAACCGATCCCAATGCAGCACGCGGCGACGAACTCGCGGTTGAACGTTGCCTTGAGCGCATCGCCGCGACCGGCCGCCCGAATCTCGAAGTGATTCTGATTGTGGGCGAGGAATACCAAGGAGACCCAGAACGAATCGCCAGTGCAGGGTTGCCGATAAGACTCGAAAGACGCCCGCCCGGAGAGTTCAACTTTTCCGCGGCCTGCAATCAGGGCATCCTCGCGGCGCGAAACGAACTCGTTCTTCTGCTCAACGACGACACCGAGCTGGACCCTGGCGCTGTCGACGCCATGGCTGTCCATTTCGGCGACCCCTCGATCGGCGGCGTGGGCGCATTGCTGCGGTACCCCGACGGCACAATCCAGCACGCCGGAATGATCATGGACAACGCCCATCCCCTCCATCCGTTCGTGGGCTGGTCAATCGAAGATTCTCAACGGTACGGAGGAACCGTTGCGCGCGACGTGATCTCGGTCACGGGCGCTTGCTTCATGTCGCGCCGCTCACTGCTGTTGGCCCTCGGCGCGATGTCCACCCACTTCCCGCTCTCCTTCAACGACGTCGATCTATGCCTGAAAATCCGCCGGTCGGGCCACCGGGTCATCGTCGAACCCGCAGCGACACTCGTTCATCGCGAATCCTTCAGTCGAGTCGCCGAGATCTTCGATTGGGAATGGGATCGATGGATCGATCGCTGGGGCGAAGTGCCCGACCCCTGGTATCACCCCGACTACAGACGGCCCGACGACCCCGAGAATCTCCGCCTCAACGCCGACCATCTAGAGCCGACCGACCCCCGAGATCATTGTGATCCTCGTGACACGACCATCAAAGGTCACCTCCATCGCCCACGCATCAGCCATCACTTGACGTAGGGTTTCGCGGTGCCACAACAACATGTGACTCCCGAGGGGCCGGACCCGATCGACAGCACCGACCCTGACGAACTTCGCGCTGAGATACTGAGGCTCCGCGATCTGAGCATCGGGATGACAAGCCATGCCGAGGTACTGGGCGAGCGATTGGCGGACCTGCAAACCAGAAACGAGCAACTCGACAGCGCAGTCAACGAACTCAACGACCTCAACCAAGCGCTCCACGTCGAGTTGGGACGGAGCCCCTTGATTCGGATCGCCCGCGCGGTCGCCCGCCGCCTCAAACTGCGCTGAGAACTACGCCCCAGACTCCTAGAGTAAATGACCCTCGCTCACCCGTTGGTCTTAAGCGACGAATGCGGCGACTGTCTCGACGTGGGACGTTCCCGGGAACATGTCGATCACCGTGTAGCGGTCGAGGCTCATGCCTGCGTCTTCAAGCAGTCTTGCGTCACGGGCGAACGAACTCGGATCGCAGCTGACCAACACAAAGACATCTGGTTCGGCTCGAAGCAGCGACTGCACGCCGCGAGCACCCAGACCTTCTCTGGCTGGATCAGCAACCACCACGGCCGCCGGCGACGGACGCCAACTTTCGACCGGGGCGGTAATGACCAACGCATCGCTGCCGTTCAAGTTGACCCGGGCGTCGGCAGTGCAATCCTTGGTTCGCTCGATCACGTGAACCTTGCGACCCGTTCCCACGGTGCCGGCGAAAATCCCGATTCCGGCGTAGGCGTCCACCATCACCCCATCGTCAGCAAGTTCGTCCACCATCGTGGCTACCTCATCGACCAGCGCGTCGACTCCGGCCGGCCGGTTCTGGAAGAAAGACCGCGCCGAAACACGCCAGCGCCGGCCTGCGGCTTCTTCGTGAATCCAGGCGCGTTTGCCGCTGCGCAATTCGGCCAGAGTCACCACCAAGACATCCTCTGGGACCGAGACCCCGAAATCGCTGCCCTTGACCATGACCATGCGTTCGCCTGTGCGATTGCCGATCCGGATCGTGACCTCGGTCGCTTCCCCGAAACGTCCATCAACGAGCAATTGTTCCGCCGCAGAGTCAACCGCATCGCACACGTCAGGAACGATCACATCGTGCGACGATCGAACCCGATAACCAGCTCTACCCCCCACAACCGCGGCCCTGACGGTTGTGCGTCCCTGGTCATTGTCGAGTGAACGCAGCGACGGATCGGGCGCCTCCACTCCCGCTCGCACCAATTGGTCGACAACCATCGACTGCTTCATTCGCAGCTGCGCGTCCGGGGCAACATGCAAGAGATCGCAACCGCCACAGCCTTCGAGTTGATGAGAGCAACGCACCGGCACCCGGTCCTGCGAGGCTTCAATCACCGAAATAATCCTTGCTCTGGACCAGCGCCGGTCCACCCTCAAGATCTCAGCAGTGACCACCTCACCCGGGAGTGCACCTTCGACAAAGACGATTCGGCCGTCGTCAGCCCGAGCTACCCCGGCGCCGTCCCGCGCGGTGGCGGTCACGCGCAATTTCATAATGGAACGGTATCGGCGCCACAGCGATTAGTGTCGCTGTTGTGCAGCGTCCTATTGAAATTGCTCCGTCCATCCTTCCTGCAGATTTTTCGCGGTTGGGACAGGAGTGTGTTGATCTTGAGAACGCGGGTGTCGACCGCATCCACTGGGACGTGATGGACGGCGTGTTCGTTCCCAACATCACCATGGGCCCCGACATCGTCGGTAGTCTGCGCAGCCACCTCTCTATTCCTTTTGAGGCCCATTTGATGGTCGTCAACGCCGACGAGTTCGCTCCACTGTTCATCGAAGCTGGATGCTCGACGGTGATGGTCCATGTCGAAGCATGCACACATCTTCACCGCTCTCTGAACAACATCCGCAAGCAGGGTGCACGTGCTGGCGTGGTCCTCAATCCCCACACCCCGGCGAGCACCATCGCCCACGTTCTGGAGCAGACCGACCACATCTTGGTGATGACCGTGAACCCCGGATACGGCGGCCAAACCTACATTCCCCTGCTCGACAAGATCTCGGAGATAAAGGAGATGGTCGATTCCAGCGGTTGCGAGATCGACATCGAGGTCGATGGCGGGATCAATGCTGACAACATCGGCGAGTGCGCGGCGGCGGGCGCCAACGTCTTCGTCAGCGGATCAGCCCTGTTCAAATACGCCGACCGTGCTGCCGGCACGGCCGAATTGCGCTCTCTCGCCGAAGCCGCCCGCAACTGAATCGTTGCCGGACGCAGCCGGAGCCGCGGGAGCGCGGAGCCGCTGCCGAGCGCAGCCCGAGCCCGAGCCTTGGGCAAGAGCCTCTAGAGCATTTCTCCGCGCTTGACGATCACATGATCGATGATGCCGTACTCCTTGGCCTGTTCAGCGGTGAACCAGCGGTCGCGGTCGGAGTCCGCTTCGATCTCTTCATACGTACGGCCGGTGTGCAACGCGATACGTTCTTGCAGCAAGCGCTTGGTGTATGCCATCTGCTCGGCTTGGATGGCAATATCGGTTGCCTGGCCCTCAACGCCGCCCAGCGGCTGGTGCATCATGATCCGGGCGTGGGGCAATGCGTAACGCTTGCCGGGTGCGCCCGCGCACAACAGGAACTGACCCATTGAAGCTCCGAGGCCCATGCAAATGGTGCCAACCTCGGGCTCGACGAACTGCATCGTGTCGTAGATGGCCATCCCGGCGGTCACTGATCCGCCAGGCGAGTTGATGTAGAGCCAGATCGGCTTCTCCTTGTCCTGGCCTTCAAGGTAGAGCAGCTGCGCAGTGATGTAGTTGGCGATCTCATCGTTGACGTCCGTGCCGAGCACGACGATCCTGTCCTGCAGCAACCGGTGGAAAATATCGGCCTGCGGGTTGGCGACGAGGTTGGTGGCCATATTCTTGGCCGTGTTCGGGGACTGAGTCATCGCTCGTAGGCTACCGCCATCTAGGCTGGTGCCATCCACGCGGACGTGGCGGAACTGGCATACGCGCCAGGTTTAGGTCCTGGTACCCGAAAGGGTGTGGGGGTTCGACTCCCCCCGTCCGCACAACAATTCGGGGCGCTCTCGATGTCCGCGCCGAATTCTGCCGTTCCGAACCAACGGAACAACCGCACGGCAGAGGGCTGCACACGCCTGGCTCAGGTCGGCGCGGGGGGTGTGAGGAGGTGGCGGCCACCGAAGACCTTGGGCGCATGGATGCGGCCGTCGGAATGCACCAGCTCGCCGTGTACCCACACGGCGTCGATCCCCTCGGGATGAACCATCGGGTCGGTGTAGCTGTTGTGCTCGGTGACTCGATCCCAGTCGAACAACACCAACGAGGCATCAGCACCCGGCCGCAGAACTGGACTGGGCAAACCCATGAACACACACGGCAAAGCAGTCATCCGATAGACGATCTCAACCAGCGGCACACCCAACTCGCGGGCCATGCGCAGGGCTTTGGGAAACGCCCCCAGCAAACGCGGATGGGGCTTCTGGCCAGGTCCCGGCATCAGTCCGTCAGTGCATATCGCCATGTTCGACCGGCGAAAGAACCGCTCCACCGTGGCCTCGTTGCCATAGTGACTGATGATGGACACCTCGCCCCGGTTGTGAAGGAAGAAGTCGCAGACCGCGTCGTGGGCCTC
>VXYK01000056.1:0-68749 GCA_009845995.1 Acidimicrobiaceae bacterium
GGTCGGGTGTTGGGGATCGGGTGTTGGATTTCTTGGAGGATAACTTTCTGGAGGATAACTATTGTCAGTGTTGGCGACAATAGTTGACTGGCCGTAGTGTCACACCCGTCAACCAATACTGGCAACCGACAAGCTAGGGACAAGCAGGAGAACGACACGTGCGGCAATACGGCGAATGGAACGGAACGATCGGCAGGACCATCGCCGAATCCCAACCATGGTTCAGCGAACCACCCCACCCCGGCGACAGCGCGCCGAATGTGGTCATCGTGCTGCTCGACGACCTCGGCTTCGCGCAGCTCGGCTGCTACGGGTCCGACATCGACACCCCCAACATCGACGCCCTGGCCGCCAACGGCCTCCGCTACACCAACTTCCACGTCACCCCACTGTGCTCACCAACCAGGGCCGCGCTGCTCACCGGACGCAACCACCACAGCGTCGGCATGCGAGCCGTGTCGAACTTCAACACCGGCTTCCCCAACATGACCGGACACATCTCCAACCACGCCGCCACCCTCGCCGAAGTGCTCCACGACGAAGGCTACGCAACGTTCGCCGTCGGCAAATGGCACCTCGCCCCCATGGAACACTGCAGCGCAGCCGGGCCGTTCGACCAATGGCCCCTGCAGCGCGGCTTCGACCGCTACTACGGGTTCCTCGAAGGCGAAACCGACCAATTCAGCCCCACGCTCACCTACGACAACCACCCCATCGACCCCCCGGGCACGCCTGAAGAGGGATACCACGTCAGCGAAGACCTGATCGATCGAGCCATCGGGTTCGTGCACGACACCAAGAGCGTGCGGCCCGACAAACCCTTCTTCCTATATGTCGCCTTCGGCGCCACCCATGCCCCGCACCAGGCGCCCGCCGAATACCTCGACAAGTACCGCGGCCGCTACGACGAAGGCTGGGACGTCGTTCGGGCACGCTGGTTCGCCAACCAACTCGACATGGGCGTGATCCCGCCCGGGACTGAGCTGGCGCCCCGCAACCCCGGAGTCGAACCCTGGGACGAGCTTTCTGTGAACCAACAGCTGCTGGGATGCCGGTTGCAGGAGGCCTTCGCCGCGTTTTTGGACCACACCGACGCCCAGATCGGACGGCTCGTCGACGACCTCGCCGCGCTCGGCGAACTCGACAACACCATCATCATGGTGCTCGGCGACAACGGCGCATCACAGGAAGGAGGGCCGTTCGGGGTCCTCCACGAGATGAAGTTCTTCAACGGGATCCTCGAAACGCCCGACGAGGCGGTCGAACACCTAGACGAGATCGGCCGACCACACTCCCACACCAACTACCCGTGGGGCTGGGCCCAAGTCGGCAACACGCCGTTCAAGTGGTACAAGCAGAACACCCATGAAGGCGGGGTGCACGTCCCCCTCGTGGTGCACTGGCCCAGCGGTCTAGCCGAGGGTGCGGCGTCTGGGTCTGGGTCTGGGGCGGAGTCGGGCGCGGACTCAGCAGGGGGTGTGCGGCGGCAGTTTCATCATGTCAACGACATCGCTGTCACGATCTATGACCTTATTAATGTGCAACCGCCCGCAATGCGGCGAGGCCTTGAGCAGATTCCGATCAGCGGGACGTCGTTCGCCTACACGTTCGGTGATGCTTCAGCCCCCACCCGCAAGGAGATCCAGTACTTTGAGATGGGCGGGCACCGGGGACTCTGGTGCGACGGTTGGAAGGCCGTGACCCGCCACGAAGCCGGGGTCCCCTTCGACGACGACACCTGGGAGCTGTACCACACCGAAGTCGACCCCTCCGAATGCAACGACCTCGCCGCGTCGATGCCTGAGAAACTCGACGAGATGATCGCTCTGTGGTGGCAGGAGGCCGAGACCCACGGCGTGCTCCCCCTAGACGAACGGATGCTTGAGCTCTTTGCCGTGCGCTTCCGAGACCACTCGCCGCACCCCGTCGACAAGACCTACCGCTACTACCCGCCGGTGTCGCCGATGGGGAGCCAGTCCGCCGCACAAATCGGCGGGCGCAGCTGGCATCTCACCGCTTCGGTCACCTGCGATGCCGGTGCTGGGGGCGTGTTGTTCGCCACCGGAACCGAGAACGCCGGCATCTCGGTCTTCTTGGACGACGGACATCTGGTGTTCGACTACAACGCCTTCGACGACCACACGATCGTCCGCTCGAATGCTGCGGTGGGCCCCGGCGACCACAAGCTCGGGGTCGCATTCCACCGAGGGCCGTCGCGAACCGCCCAAGCCCGGTTGTTGATCGACTCTGAGGTTGTGGGCGAAGCGTCGATCCCCTGGGTCATGGCGACCATCTCCTCGGTCGGGCCCAGCGTTGGCTACGACGCCGGCTCCCCTGTCAGCCGTGCATACAGCGACTCCAACCCCTTCACGGGCACGCTGCACGAAGTCGAGATCCAGCTGCTGTCACGCGAGGACGTAGAAACCCTCCGCGCGCAAGCCCGCTCCGAACTCAGCCGCCAGTAGCTCCGGCGTCGGGTGCGATGGGCGGCCGGGGATTCAGATCGGGACGATGTCGACTCGACGGGTGCTCGCCGCTACAAGTGTTCCCAGATCTGCTGGGTCGGATGTGATGATCTGATCGCCATGATCGGCCATGGCAGCCAGAGCCGCGGCGATCGCATCGGTTGAACCGGACCGGTCGAGCAGCGCACCGGCCCGTTTACCTAGCTGTTCATCGAGGGGGATCGTCTCGACGGCCTGCAACGCCCTGGCGAGAAGGGCTTGACGGCCTGTGCCATCGCGCCACGCTTGAGCGACGACCCCACCATGGGTCATCGGAGGGCTTTCCGCCTGCAGGGCCTCCTTCAGCCGACGCCACATTGCCCGATCATTGCGTTCAAGCGCCACGAACGCTCCTGCGTCGAGAATGACGCTCATTGTCTCGGCAGGTCTGCATGCCGCTGGGCTGCCGCCGCATCTCGATCCTGCTGGGCCTGTTGAGCTATCTCCTCGTCGCTTATAACCCCGTGCTCGGCCTCATACTCCGAGATCAGTTCGCCGAGCACCGCAAGCCGTCGATCCTTGATACGGCGCTGGGCCATGGCCTCGCTGACCCACTCACTCACCGAGCGGGCACGACCCTGGCGGACCGCCTCGTTCGCCTCGGCGAGGTCAGCCTGGTCGACCGTGACCGTCACCCTCTGCTTCTGCATATGTTTAGCATACTCACGTAGTGACATTTGCATAACTCCTTTGGTTGGCGGGGATGGTAAGCGCCGTCCTGTTATGGAGCGTATCATGCAGTGTCATACCCTTTGAGTAGGTTGTGATCATGTTCGATTTGATGATCCGACGGACCAGAGCGGTGGTGGTCTCCGGCCTTTCGAGAGCGGAACTGACCGGTGTGGTCGAGGGTGCTGGGCGGGCGATGGCTGCGCTGAGTTCGTTGCAGGCGCGGTGTGCAACTGAGATCGAAGCGCTCGGTGATGGTGGGGTGAACTCCAAGACGGTGTTGCGCGAGGCGGGGCGCATGTCGACACGGAGTGCCAACACGGTCGCCAAGACCGCCGCTGGGCTGGCTGAGATGCCCCGTCTCGCTGAATCGCTGGCCGACGGCGCTATTACAGTCGAGCATGCGGCGATAGCTGTCGGGGCTGCGGCCAAGACTTCGTCTCAGAAAGTAGACGACGAACTTTCGAAGCTCGCTGAGACTTCGTCGGTCGATGTGTTCGCCGAACAGTCTCGGCGATGGGCGAACCGCAATCAGGACGACGACGGATCTGCCCGCCACGAAACCCAACGCAAGGGTCGGTCGTTGAAGAACTGGGTGAACGAAGACGGAATGGGCGTGCTGTTGGCGGAGCTCGATCCGGTGAGCTACCAACAGGTGCGCAAGGCGATCAATGTTGAATACGACCGACTGTGGCGTGACGACGGCGGGCGAGACGGCACGCCAGATGATGTTCGTACTCCGGCGCAACGGTTGGCGGACGCATTTGTTGCGTTGATTACCGACCCTGGGCGACGGGGGCCGGGGAGTGCGCGGGCACAACTCATCGCAATAGCCGACGTCGAACGCCTGCGAGGCGGCAACCCCACCGGTGTGGCAGAGATCGTCGGGGGTGAGGCGTTACCCCAAGGCGTGCTGGAACGCCTCATGTGCACCGCAACGGTCACCGGGGTGATCTTCGACGGCAAGGGTCAACCCATCTGGGTGGGGCGTGATCATCGACACGCCACCGAAGCTCAGGTCAAAGCGATCATCGCGCGTGACAGGCACTGCAGAGGCTGCGCCGCAAGCCCAGAACGCTGCGAGATCCACCACATCGTGCCGTGGGAGCAAGGCGGGCGCACCGACATCGACAAAATGTGCCTGGCCTGCTCGGCATGCCACCACAACATCCACGACCGGGGTTACGTCGTCGCCAAAACCAAGAGCGGCTACAAGATCATCAACCCCAACCACCCGCCACGCGGCCCTTGAGCACAACTAGGGCCGGGCCTCTGTGGCGCTGATTTTCTACGGGCGACCCTCATTCTGGGGAACGGCCAGTCGGCGAGCCTCGAGGGGCGGCCGGTGACCCCAAGCAACGAGCACGACCGGCTCTCGGATACCGCACAGGAACGTACGGAGGTGACCGCCGTAACCGGCGTGCGTTGGGACGCGGGTTGACCTGGAGGCGACCGGTACCCACCAGATGCACCCGGAAGGCGCTACTTGACCATGCGTGACCTGCCCAGCACAAACGGGAACGGAACGGCATAACCCAGAGGCCACTCGCATCAGACACAACCGACGCAGCCAACGTCCACGGCAGAAACGGTGAGAGTGTCTGGTTGGGGACGATCGTGTCTCGCCGTGACTTGTCGGAGGATCGGTCTCAACGGCCCCGATGCGTCAGTGTGTCAGTGGGTTACGTAGGTTCCATGAACTCGAGGCGGTTGCCGAGGGGGTCGAAGACGTGGGCTCGGTGATAGCCGTCGACCTCGTTGATGTTGGTGGTCTCCAGGTTCTGGGCTCGGCAGAGATCGACTAGTTCGGTGACATTGTCGACAATGAAGCCGACATGGGCCTTGCGGGCCGGGCGAAACTCTTGCTCCACGCCAAGGTGAAGCTTGATGTTGGGACCCTCGAACCAGGCGCCGCCACGCTTTGCCAACTCCGGGGGTTTCGGCACCTCGGTCAGCCCGAGAACACCCACGTAGAACTCCCGGACCTGATCCTCGGTGCCTGGTGGCATAGCGAGCTGTACATGATCAATCGAGCTGACTCTGGGCACGGTTGCCTCCCTGTTGCTTCGTTGCTTGCTTCGTCCCTGTTGATTCTGGCCCGTTGATTCTGGCCCGTTGATTCTGGCCTGTCGCCGGGGTGGTGGGCACCTGACCGCCGGGGGTGCCTGACTACCTCCGAGGGTGGGCACCTGACTACTGGGTGTAGGCGAGGTTGCGGGCGGCGGTTTCGCCCCAGTGGGGGTCGCCGGACCATGAAATCTTGTTGGCGTCGATTTGTTCCTGGGGGTCGATGCGTCCCGAAGCCAGCATGACGAAGGTGCCGACATCGGAGAACACCTCGACGTCGGGGTCAGCAAGTTCTGCAACACGGCCGGCGCGGCCGTCCACACGTACCAGGATGTCTCGGTCAACTGCACCGCGGATCCGAAAGGCGATGCTCATCGGGTCGGGCAGGCCGATCTTCTTGCCGACGATGTAGCCGATCGAGTCGTCGACCTCTTGCAGGGCGGTCTCGGCTGGGAACCCTGAATCGTCAAGAGTCTCACCGAGCGGGATTGCGATGTCGCGGGCATGCACCCACAGGTCGAACACTCGAACCTGCAGGAAACGACCGTAAGTGGACACCCCGGCAGGACTGAACGACGGGCGGTCAAGAACCTCAGGACCCATGGCGCGCAGATCATCAAGGCGCGTCGCAGTCGTTTCAGCAACGATCTGCGCAAATTCGGACCTGCTTGCACCTCGGGTCCGGGCATCAAACTCGACGAACCGCTCAAACGGCGGTGGGGACGTATCCGACGGTTCCCAACCAGTCATCCAATACTCGGCACCGATGGCATGGTTGATGACTCCTCTCACATCCCAGTCCGGACAAAGGGACTGAACCGCCATCTGCTCGTCGCTCAATCGACCGACAAGGTCGTTGTAGTGCGCGAACAGGTCTTGATGGGCTGTGAAATAGTCGTCAAAGGAACTCATGGCACCGCAGAGTACCAGCGGGTTGCCAGCAAGAGAATCTGTCAGGCAAACTGACATTTATGAGCGATAGCGAAGTCAACGCAGTCAACGAAGCACTCGACGCCCTACTGGCCGAGCACGACCCGACCCAGGAGTCGTACCAAGAGTTCCGGGGCCACCAATTCGACGCCGGACTGGCCTGGGTCCAGTTCCCGGCCGGCCACGGCGGGCTGGGAATCAGGCCGCAACTGCAGCGCGATGTCAACCGGCGACTGGCCGAAGCCGGTGCCCCGGCCATGGACACCAGTCAGTTCTTCATGGCGCTGTCCGGGCCGACGATCCTCGCCCACGGCACGGAGGAACAGAAGCGCCGCTTCCTGCGTCCCATGTTCACCGGTGAGGAGAAATGGTGTCAGCTCTTCTCAGAACCAGGCGCCGGATCAGACTTCGCCGGACTCGCCACCAAAGCAGAACTCGACGGCGACGAATGGTTGGTCAACGGCCAGAAAGTCTGGAACACCATCGCTCACATCGCCGACAGAGGAATGCTCGTCACCCGCACCGATCCGCAACTGCCCAAACACAAGGGCATGACCTACTTCGCGCTCGACATGCACGCCAAAGGCGTCGAGGTGCGTCCGCTCCGGCAGATCACCGGTGAAGCCGAGTTCAACGAGGTCTACATGACCGATGTGAAGGTGCCCGACTCCGACCGCATCGGCGAACGGGGCGAGGGTTGGCGAGTGTCGATCACCACGTTGATGAACGAGCGAACCGTGATCGGCGGAGCAGGGGGCGGAGGAACCCCGCCGCGAGGCAGCGGCCCCATCTCCGAGCTGGTGAAAGTGTGGGACTCGCTCCCCGACTACGAACGCACCGCCGCGCGCCGCGACGACTTGATGAAGCTCTGGAACCGGGCCGAAGTGCTGCGGCTCACCAACATGCGCGCGGCACAGAACGCCAAACGGGGCCAACCAGGCCCCGAAGGGTCCGTAGCCAAGCTGGCCGGAGCGGAACTCAACAAGGAGATCTACAGCGAGGGCATCAACCTCGCCGGCATGGCCTCCCAGATCGACCTCGACTACAGCTTCCGCCGGCCCACCACAGTCTTGATGCCCGGCGAGAGCGGCAGCCTCGGCTACCTCTTCTTGAGGGCACGGGCCAACTCGATCGAAGGCGGCACGTCAGAAATTCTGCGCAACATCATGGGTGAACAGATGCTCGGGCTGCCCGGCGAACCCCGAGTCGACAAGAAGATCCCCTGGGCCGACGTTCCCAAGAACTGATCTGGTACCAGCCCTATCCCCGTTCAGCCGGGTGAGTCGTTGCCGAGCAGCTCGACCGTGGCGCGGTGAAGTTGACGCTTGATCTGCGCCAGGTTCGAACCCGCGTTGGCAGCGTGCGCACGGCCATAATCTGAAGCCGCCGCCATCAGCTGATCCAGGCTCGCCGCCTCGTCGACAAAACCGGCTGCCACCGCGTCGGGTCCGCCGTAACGGCGGCCGGTGACCGTCGCTTCGCGCGCCGTCGAGGGCGTCATCGAGTTGCGGATCATCGACATGAAGCCTCTAGGGAAGCTCATCTGCAGATGCACTTCGGGCCAACACACAAAACCCCGATCGGCGCGCATCACCGAATAGTCGTGGGCCAGGATCGCGAAAGCTCCAGCGCCGAAAGCATGGCCGTTGACAGCAGCCACTGTCGGAGCCGGAAACGTCAAGATACGCGAAAGCACCTTCTGCACCGAGTTGGCGTATTCGACGATCTCAGAACGCGAAGCCTGCGCCATGTACTCCACATCGAGTCCATTGGAGTAGTGCTTCGAGGAACCAGTCGTGATCAAGGCAGTAGGGCCGCTCAGTGCCTGGGCCTCCGCCTCGTCGAGCAGCACATTCATAGTTTCGACCCACACAACGTCCGTGCGGTTCTCGTCGTCACCGAAATCGATGACCAGCAGTTCGTTGTCACGGCTCAATGTCGATGTTCCCACGGTTTTTTTCTCCAATCCAGACAGACGGTCCACACACCGGCGGATCCCTGTGAAAGCTAGTGCGTGTTGTAGGAGACACACCCAAGCGGCCAAGATCAACCAATGGGTCGACCGACGATCGTGATTGCTCACTTCGAGGGCTTCAGCGCCCTGGACGAGACTGCCTTGGATCGCCTCGACACGATCGGGGAGCTGCTCGACCGCAAACCTCTCCATTCCTGGGACGAACCCCGAGCCCAAGAACTGCTCGGCTCAGCCGAAGTGATCGTCGGGCACTGGGGCTGTCCCCTATTCGGGCCCGCGTTCTTCGGGGCCGCAACAAACCTGCGGCTGTTCGCCTACGCCGCCGGTTCGGTCAAGTGGTACCTGAGCGACGAACTCTGGGAGCGGAACATACTCGTGACCACCTGCGCGGACGCGAACGCCGAACCCGTCGCCGAATACACGTTGGCCATGATCCTGCTGGCCAACAAAGGAGTCTTCCCCGCTATCGACCGGGAGTCTCACCGGACCGCGTGGACGCCGCCGGCCGATTCAGCCGCGCACGGCAACTGGGACAAGACGATCGGGCTGGTGTCGGCGTCGTTGACCGGCCGACGGGTGGCCCAACTACTGCAGCCCTTCGACCACCTGCGGGTTCAGATCTACGACCCGTATGTCGACGCCGAGACAATCGAGGCCCTCGGCGCCACCAAACAAGAGTCGTTGGTCGACCTCTGCGCCCAAGCCGACGTGCTCTCGATCCACGCACCCGCCCTGCCCGACACCCACAACCTCATCGGCGAGACCGAGCTCGCGGCGCTCCGCAACGGGACAACCGTCATCAACACCTCCCGCGGACACTGCCTGGACCTGGACGCGTTGACCGCCGAACTCGAATCGCAACGACTCTTCGGCATCATCGACGTCACCGACCCAGTAGAACCCCTTCCGCCGACTCACCCGCTGCGCAATCTTCCCAACGCTGTGCTGACACCCCATGTCGCAGGCTCGCAGGGCACCGAACTGGCGCGCTTGGGCGAATCGGTGATCGACGAAGTCGAGCGCTACGCCAAGGGTGAGCCGCTGCGCAACCCCGTGACCCGCGAAATGGTCGATCGGATCGCCTGACTGTGCCCAACTGCGACTGCGCCCAACTGCGACTGCGCCCAACCGCGACTGCGCCCAACCGCGACTTTGCCCGACCGCGACTGCGCCCGATCGTGACTGCGCCCGACTGCGACTGCGCCCGGCGAAACGAATACGTGACGAAATGAGCGCCTGAGCCGATGACTGCTGCGCTGCCCAATGGGAATTTCGCATCGGCTCTGCGGTCGGTCACGTCGAGGTACGCATCAGCTCCGTTCCTCATCGAACCCGGTGCAAAGGCGGACACAACGACCCATAACTGCGGCCAGATCGACAGCCTGGCGGCACGCTACGCAGAGGTTCTCAAGACCCACGGCGCCGACCCTGGCGACCGGGTGCTCGTGCAGGTCCAAAAAAGCGTCGAAGCGGTCGCCCTGTACTTGGCATGTCTGCGTACGGGGACCGTTCACGTGCCTCTGAACCCGGCGTTCACCCCAACAGAGCTCGAGTACTTTCTGAGCGACTCCCAACCGAGCGTGGCCGTGCTCGATCCCAGCTCAGCGGCTGCGCAGACAGCGGCTGCCCGGCCAACCAAGGGCCGAGGGCCGCGAATTCTCACCCTCGGGCCTAGGGGAGAAGGCACGCTCGCGCAACAGGCCGACGCGCTCAACTTCCGGGCTGTCCAGGCTGTCCAGGCTGTCCAGGATGAGAAGCCCGACCAGACCGAGGAACCCGACCAGACCCACCACGCCCACCAGGCTCACCCGACTCACCAGACCGAGAAACCCGACCAGACCCACCACGCCCACCAGGCTCACCCGACTCACCAGACCGAGAAACCCGACCAGACCCACCACGCCCACCAGGCTGACAGCGCACCGATCGTTGAGCGCCGGGACGACGACATCGCCGTGCTGCTCTAAACCTCCGGAACCACCGGTCGACCAAAGGGCGCAGCGCTCAGCAACGCCAACCTGCGACACAACGCCGTCGCGCTCCACGACATCTGGAAATTCAGCCGCAATGACCACCTGATTCATTGCCTGCCGATATTTCACACACATGGACTGTTCGTGGCCCTTCATTGCGCCATGCTCTCGGCGATCCCGGTGACCTTTCTCGCCAGGTTCGACTCTGAGCGAGTGCTCGACTCGCTTCGGAATGCGACCGTGATGATGGGCGTGCCCACGCACTACAGCCGACTGCTCGAGAACCCGCGGTTGGATGTCGATCTGGCCAGCGGAATCCGCCTGTTCACGTGTGGGTCGGCACCGCTGCGCGACTCGGTGTTTGAAGAGTTCGCCGAACGCACGGGGCACCGGATCTGTGAGCGGTACGGCATGAGCGAAACCGGGATCATCACCTCGAATCCCTACAACGACGAGCGCTTGGCAGGCACTGTGGGCTATCCCCTGCCGGGCGTCGAACTGCGTGTGGTCGACAATGACGCAATACCCACAGAAGCAGCGACACCGGTCACACCCGGAGTCATCGGCTCGGTAGAGGTCCGCGGCCCACATGTGTTCTCGGGCTACTGGCACCGAGACCGTGTCTCCACCAGCACTCTCGACCCCATAGATGCCGACGGCTGGTTCACAACCGGCGACCTCGGAAGCCTCGACGAAAGTGGTCGCCTGAGGTTGCACGGCCGATCCGGTGACCTGATCATCAGCGGCGGCGAGAACATCTACCCCAAAGAAATCGAACTCGTGCTCGACGAAGTCGCCGGGGTCCGCGAATCGGCGGTGATCGGAGTGCCTGACCGAGACCTCGGCGAGGCCGTGATCGCCGTCATCGTGGTGGACGACGAGAGATTCGCTCTCGACAACTGCAACGCCGAGTTGGCCCGAAAACTGAGCCGCCACAAGCACCCGAAACAGATCGTGGTAGCTCCATCGCTGCCCCGCAACGCCATGGGGAAGATCCAGAAGAACGTCCTACGCGAACAGCACGAACAGCACGAGCAGCACGAACAACAGCAGGCGATCCACGGCCACGGCTAGCCATGGGTTCAGCCAGATATGAGACTGGCAACGGCCCAGACAGCAGCAACCAGGCCAACCACGATGAAGACGATGCTCCGAGCAATCGGGGCGCGTTCCAGATCACCTTCGCGATGCTGCGTCTCCGCCGGGCGCACCAAAGCCAGGAAATTACCGACCGCCATCGCACCGCCAAGCGCCAAAACCAGCCATACCAAAAAGTCCTCGCCGAGAAACACTTAGAGGCCCCGCAAACAGACAGAGGATTGTAGAGCACGCACGGCTTGATGTGCGGGGCCGTGGCCCGAGCGGCCCGGCCCGTGGCCCGAGCGGCCCGGTGAGCGCAGCGAACAAGAGCGGGGGAATGAGCGCAGCGAACAAGAGCGGAAGACGGACCAAAGCGAACCAAGAGCGTGAACCACTAGATCGCCCGGGTCTCTAGGTTTCTGAACGACGTCAATCTGGGCACGAAGTTGAGGTTGACTGTGCCGATCGGCCCATTGCGGTGCTTGGCGATAATCACCTCGGCCAAGCCTTCGGTCGTCTGATCGGCAGGGTTGTACACCTCGTCGCGATAGAGGAACAACACCACGTCGGCGTCCTGCTCAATCGATCCCGACTCGCGCAGATCAGAGAGCACCGGCCGCTTGTCCTGACGGCTCTCGAGGGTACGCGACAGCTGGGAGACACCGATCACCGGGCACTGGAGCTCACGGGCCAGCACCTTCAAGCCACGACTGATCTCGGCCACCTCAACCTGGCGACTCTCAGCGCGGGCCCGGCCGGTCATCAACTGGAGATAGTCGACTACCACCAAACCGAGATCGCCGACGCTGCTCTTCAACCGCCGAGCCTTCGAGCGGATATCCATGATGGACGGATTCGGGTTGTCGTCGAGCCACAACGGCACGTTCTTGAGGCGGTCGATGGTTGAGGTGATCCGCTGCCATTCATGTTCCTTGACCCGGCCGTCGCTCATGTCCTTGGAATCGACACGAGTTTCAGCGGACAGAATGCGCTGGCTGATCTCGATATGGCCCATCTCCAAGCTGAACACGAGGACAGGCCTCTGCTCGCGAATCGCAGCATGGCTCGCGATGTTGAGGATGAAAGAGGTCTTGCCCATCGCCGGGCGGGCGCCGACCACGATGAAAGCGTTGGGCTGCAACCCCGACAGCTTCTGGTCGAGATCAACAAACCCAGTCGGTGTGCCGATGATGCCCTTTCCAGACTCGTTGCGGGCGATGAGCTGATCCAGCGTCTCCTTGAGGAGCACTTCGATCTTGCTCATCGATTCGGTGTCTTGACCTTCTGCGATCTGGAACACCATGTTCTCAGCCTCGTCAATGGCTGCAATAGCGTCATTGGGCTGGCTGTACCCGATTTCGGCGATTTCGCTCGCAACCCTGATCAGCTTTCTGAGCATGAAATGCTCGCGCACGATGCTCGCGTACTTCGCAGCATTAGACGAGGCCGGAGTGTTCATCTGCAGGCGATGCAACCCCTCGAGACCGCCAACCGCTTCTGCCACACCTGCCCGCTCAAGTTCAACCGCGACCGTCACAGGATCTACCGGGTCACCGGCGGCATACAGCGCAGCAATTGCGTCATAGACATGAGCGTGTGCCGGCCGATAGAACTGCTCAGCGCTGACAAGTTCAATGGAGTCCGCTATCGCGTGACTCGAAAGCAACATTGCACCAAGCAACGACTCTTCAGCCTCAAGATTGTGGGGAGGCACCCTGCTGTCATGCGGAGTGCTGGTTTGAGTCATCGCCATTCGTTCGTCACCTGATCGTCACCCGTTTGTCATATAAGTCAACCGCCACACTGGCCCGTTCCCCCCGTGGGAGTCCAGGGGAAAATCGCGCTTTTCCTGGGGATTTATAGCTCACTCGTTGGGGATTTCTTGCGTACTTTTCCACAAGCGCGGGAGCGCGCCTCTCAAACCGCCGCCAAACACGCGATATCAAGCTGTCATCACCGGAGGACGACAGCCGGCTCACTCTTCGATTACCTCCACCGTGACCGGGAACTCAACTTCGTCTTGAAGCTTGCAGTTCACCGATACTTGACCGAGTTCTTTCAGCGGAGCGTCCAGGGCCAGGGCATGCCGATCAATGACCACCCCCGCCTGCGCTTCTACGGCGTCAACGATGTCGAACGTGCTCACCGAACCGAACAGGCGACCACCTTCTCCGGCGCGGGCGCGCACGGTGATCACCATCGGAACCAACCGAGCAGCGATCTCCTCGGCCTCGGCCCGACTCTTGGCATCACGCAAGACCGCGGCACGGCGCATCGCCTCAGCCTGAGACTCGATCCCCTTGGTCGCCTTCAAAGCCAAGCCACGAGGCGACAACAGGTTGCGGAAATAGCCGTCTGCGACATCGCAGATCTCACCCTTGCGACCGAGACCAGCAACATCTTGGCGAAGAACGACCCTCATGATCTGCTCGATTCAGAAGTGGCAAGGTCTGCATCAACGACGTGCTCAGCGGGGTGGTCAGCGCCAGCAGAGTGATCAACGCCAACGTCGAGTTCAGCCTCTTCGTAGATCATGTCGCCGTCTTCGTCCCAAGAAGCAGGCGGCGGACCGCTGGGCCGCGGCAAGGGACCATCGGCGCGACTGATGCGTTCACGATCCCCCCGGCCGCTTCGCTGAGTCGTCACCCGATTGGCGTACGGAACAAGTGCCATTTCACGAGCAATCTTGATTGCGTCGGCAACCATCTTCTGCTGCTGCGTGTTGTTGCCCGTCACACGGCGAGCTCGAATCTTGGATCGCTCGGACAAGAATCGACGAAGCAGATTGGCGTCTTTCCAATCGACGTACTCAATCTGCTCGGCGCTGAGGATCGAGACCTTCTTCTTGACCCTGCGGCCACTGTCCTTGGGTTTGCCCCGTTTCTTTGCCTTGGCCATTACTTCTCCAGTTCTGTCGTTCGTGATCTTGGGTAAGGGTTCTTGTCGTTCGTGTTCTTGCCGCCGCTCGATGACGAGCTAGAACGGCTCCTCATCGAGGTCGTACGTCGGCTGCGGCTGAGTACGTTCCGGAGCCTGTGACCGAGCAGACCCGCCGCCGCTCGGACGGCCGCCACCGCCACCGTCGCCGCCGCCTCGGAACTCGTTGCGGGTGACCTCAGCCGAAGCCCACTTGAGGCTCGGCGCCACATCATCGGCAACGATCTCCACCTTCGAACGACGCTCGCCCTGCTGGTTCTCCCAGCTCCGCTGCGTAAGCGTGCCGTAGATGACGACACGCGCTCCCTTGGTGATCGAATCAGCGACATTCTCAGCAAGCTGCCGGAAACAGGTCACGTCGAAGAACGAAACCTCGTCCTCGCCATCATTTCGTTTCTTGTTCCAAGCCACGCCAAAGTTGGCGACAGCCATTCCCCCCTGCGTAAAGCGCAGTTCCGGATCGCGGGTCACGTTGCCCACAACAGTTACGGTGTTATCAAATCCCATGTAAATACCTCCTGGTAAACCGGCTCAGGCCGGCACCGCCTCCCCGAACAGACCACGGCGGGCCGCTTCTGAATCCGGAAGACGGAAAAGCTTGTGGCGAACAATGTCGTCCGCGAGACGCAACTGGCGTTCGGTGTTGGGAAGACCCGCCGATTCGGTAACGATCTCCCACACCACATAGGTGCCTTCAAGCTTGTGCTGAATCTCATACGCAAACCGACGACGGCCCCAATTGTCGGTGGACGCAATCCGGCCACCTTCATCGACAATCAGACCCTCAACACGAGAGATCACCGCATCAATATCGCCATCATCGACATCAGAGTCGACAATGATCATCAATTCATAGGCTCGAGAAATATCCACGAGCACTCACCTCCTACGGACCCGGTGTAACCGGGGCCCCTTCCCGGGGCAGGGGTTGCTGGCTGAAGTTGTTTCCTTTCGGAGCTGCTTCCGTTGGAAACGCCACCTGGGGGAATTGCTAAAGACTACCGGTGCGAACCGCACGACCACACCTTTAAAAACCGCGATAACTGCATGGTCGAATCATCTCAGGGGGGTGTGACAGTCACCCCGCAGAAGCAGCCGACAGAGACCGACGACAGGCCGACAACGCCCGACGACCGCCCTTAATGACCGCCGTAGAGCTGCAGTTCTGAAGCCTCGGCGTCAGACATGTGATAGCTCTCGTCATGGTTGGGGAACGCACCAGAGCGCACATCCGCGGCATAGGCGGCAACCGCCGACACCGAAACCGACTTCACATCGGCATAACGCCGCACGAACTTCGGCACGAAACGGTCCTCAATACCCAGAAGGTCGTGATACACCAGCACCTGCCCGTCACAACGAGAGCCGGCGCCAATGCCGATCGTCGGAATGTCGACAGCATCGGTGACCATCTCCGCAACCCGGTCCGGCACACCTTCAAGAACCACCGCATAACAACCGGCATGGGCCAGAGACTTCGCCGCCTGCACCAGCTTGCGGGCATGTTCCGCCTGCTTGGCCTGCACCTTGAAACCACCCATCTGATGAATCGACTGAGGCGTAAGGCCGATGTGTCCCATCACCGGAATTTCCGCGGCAATGATCCGATCAATCATCGGCAACCGTTTCCGTCCACCCTCCAGCTTGATCGAATGCGCACCGGCGCGCATCAACCGGGCCGCGTTCTGAACCGTCTCCTCGGGAGAAACGTGATAGCTCATCCAGGGCATGTCCGCCACGATGTGACAGTCCGGTTTCACCCGGGCAACAGCCGCGGTGTGATGACACATATCGTCGATCGTCACCTGAAGCGTGTCGTCGTAGCCGAGCACGACCATGGCAAGGCTGTCACCCACCAGGATGATGTCAGCACCAGCCTCCGACGAAATCCGTGCGCCAGGCGCATCGTAGGCAGTCACCATCACCAGTGGTTCATGGCCAGCACGAACTTTCGTACATGCAATCGCAGGGGCAGTGAGCTTGCCCATGTCTGACTCCTTTCCCGTCCAGCGCCCTGTGACCAGGTAGGCCTTTGGCTGCCGGCGGTGAACTCAGACTAGCGGATCAACCCGCCCAACTCCAAGCCGCAGCGGACCCAACCTGAGAAAGCCGGCGTCCGAAGATCATCCGCCCACTCCCTCAACCCCCTCCACCGCCTCAACTCCGCAACCCCCGACCGAACGGCTCTTGGTCAAATGGTTCCAGCCGCAATCCGTGCACACCTCGACCACATAACCAACCGACGGCTGCTTGCGAGCATTGAGCCGGGTCATCTCCTTGTCGCTGGTCACACAGCGGCCATGCCCCGGCAGACGCGGACCGAACACATAGGTGACCTCGACCAGCCCGTCCGTCTCACAAACCGGGCACGGCGACTCCAAAGGCCGGCCGCAGAACTCGGCGTTGCGTCGCAACTCCGGTTGAGCATCGCACAACTCCGAAACGCTGACCTTGCCGTTACGCCAAGCACTCAAGGTCATTTCACGCATCAAGCGATAGTCGATGCCCGCATCACCACCAACGGCCTGAGTCAGTCCCATCTTCACGCTCAACACAGTAACCGTCCACACATGTCGCACGCACGGCGACAAGAATCAGCCCCATGCAGATGCACGACACACGGGCTCCCGCAGACCGCCCGATAGACCATGTCGACCTCGGCCTGGGCGTTGAACCCACACTCGACCGGCGACTCATCGGATACGTTGCCGGGCGACGTGTTCTGGAGCTGGGATGCGGCCAAGGACACGCAGCGGTGGGGCTCGCGGTGCGAGGCGCACGGGTCACCGCCATCGACGAAGACGTCCAACAACTGCGGGCCGCGCGGGAACTGGCGATCCATCACGAAACGACCGTCGAGTTCCACCAGACCCAACTCGCCGAACTGGCCTTCTTGACCGCCGACCAGATCGACCTGGCCATCTCAGTGACCTCGCTGTGCTACGTCGAGGACCTCGACCGGGTGATCCGGCAGGTCCACCGCGTCATCAAACCCGGCGGCCACCTGCTCATCTCACTCCCCCACCCCGCAGCGCTGTGTGCCGACCCGGACAACCCCGCACTGACAATCCACCCCTGGAACGGCGATCGCGCGATCAACGGACGCCATATCCACACGATCGAATCCATCGTGTCATCGCTGTGCCGCGCCAAATTCGTCGTGGACACGCTGCTCGAACGCCACATCGAAGACAACCTGCTACCCGCGACCCTGCTGACCCGCGCCCGCAAACCCTGAGCAGCGGACCGTCCGAACCCAAGGAGTCCGTCAGTATTTTGGTATTACAATATTATCGCGTGTTACAATAATTCCGTGTGGAAATCCATCGCTCTGCCTTCAAGCACGGTCTCGACGAGACATCAATCCTCCATGCTCTCAACAACGCTGTCAGCATCATTGACCTCGATCCCGATGCCGACCCGCCCAAAGTGCTCCTTATCGGACCGGACCGAACCGGAAACCTCATTGAGGTCATTTGGCTCGACCTTGACGAGGAGGAGTTGGTTATCCACGCAATGCCGCTGCGGTCGGTCTTCTATGAATTGCTCCCACCGGGAGAGGAATATCCATGACTGAACATCGCACCCGTACTGGACTCAATCTCACGGATGCTGACATTGAAGCGCTTTCGGACGAAGTTGAATCGACCGACTATGACATCGCTGCGCTCAAGAAGCGTCGGCGCGGGCGACCCACGTTGGGATCGGCGCCAGCCGAAGTCGTACCCGTGAGGATCGACCCTGAACTACGCGCCGCAATCGAAACCCGAGCCAAGGCCGATCACACCACCACCAGTCAGATTATCCGCGACGCACTGAGAGAATTCCTTCAGACCGCATGAGTTGAAGTGCAAGAGACCGATCACGGAGACCGGTCAAGGGTTGAGGGTGCGGTCGGACCACCAATGCTGGAGACGAGCGGCGGCTGCATCGACATCCAGCGGACCCTCGGCGACGCGCAACTCGGCCAGCCAGTTCATGGCCTTGCCGAGTTCAGGACCCGGCTCCACGCCGAGCATCTCCGCCACCTCCAAACCGCTGAAAAACGGTGCTGGATCATCCAAATCAGGCTCACGTTCGCGCAGGTCGACGAGTCGCGCCGCCGCCTGAGCAACATCGTCCGCCAGAAGCCCGTCACCAGAACGCAACCCCGCCACAAACGCCAACAGGTCCTCCACCGTGCGACCAGCGGGGCAACCTCGAGCAAGCTCCCGAAACCGCCGGTCCGCAAGCGCAGCCAAATCCGTCACCATCAGCTCGGGAACCTCACTTAACAACCACGTCACCGAGCCCGCCAGCTCGCCCGAGAACTTCAACAAACGCAGATCAGGCCTGTCTACCTGCAAAGCACTCAGCAGCGCAGTCCAGCGCATCGCCGGATCGGTCGGCACGGCCCGCAGGCGCGGCGCCGCAGACTCCCAGCCGTCACAAGCGCCAACGACCGGCACCCCCCGCCCGACCCCAGTCGCATCGATCAACCCCAGACCCGCAGTCGGATCGTCGAGCAACAACAACTTCTGCAACTCATCGCGAATGCGCTCCACCGAAACGATCTCCAAACGGTCACGCTCGGCGGCCATCGCAGCCACCAACTCCGGTGCCGGTGACAGGGCGCAGCTCGCGCAGAACCGGGCCGCGCGCAACATCCGCAACGGATCCTCAGACAAAGAAACCTCAGGCTCTAGCGGAGTGCGCAACACACCCGCCGCCAGATCGGCTTCACCCCCGGACGGGTCCACCAACGAACGGTCGGCCATGTCGATCGCCATCGCGTTGACCGTGAAATCACGCCGAGCAAGATCGTCAACAACGTCATCACCGAACATCACGGTCGGCTTGCGCGAATCCGGAACGTAAGACTCCGCCCGGTGCGTGGTGATCTCATAGCTATGGCCCGCAATAACGCAGCCGATCGTGCCGAACCGCTCGCCCTGGGACCACACTTCATCAGCCAACTCGGCCACCAAGGCCCTGATCGCATCGGGCCGCGCATCAGTTGTGGCGTCGAGATCCTGACCAATGTCGAAACGCTTCAGGAAATAGTCCCGCACCACTCCGCCAACCAAGAAAAACCGATAGCCGGCAGATTCAAACACCCGAGCCAACGGATCCGCCCGGTTCAACACCGCCTCAAGCTCGTAGGTGTAGCCGGCCACACAAAGACATTACCGGGCGCTACCTGCTCAACGGAGAGCGACGTATCGTAACAATGGCCATGGCCCTCACCCAGCTCACGATCGGCGACGCCAGATTTCGCGCCGGACGCTGGCAGGGCCGCGCCGACCTGGCCACCCTCGTACCGCTCAGCGCCGCCCAAACACTCGACCAAGAATCGCTGTCAGTAGCCCGCAAAATATTGCGAAACCAAGGATTTCGAGCGGTGGTGACCGCCGCCGTCGCGCCGGCCGAGCGAACCGCTTTCCTGCGCGACGACTACAGCGAACGCGAACACCTCCACCTGCTTCGCTACGACCTCCAATCAGGATTTGCCGCGGCGCGAACCGGTGCCCGACTGAGCGCCCAGTCTCGCCTGCAACGCCTGCGACCATGGCGCCGCCAGCGACCCCGAATCCGCCGCGGAACCAGAGGCGACTGGGACGACATTCTCACCCTAGACGGGCAATCATTCGACGAATTCTGGCACTTCGACCGCGACGGCCTCGAAGACTCAATCGCGGCCACACCCTCGAGCCGACTGCGGATAATGCGCCGATCCGACTTTATAGAACCGCCAGAATCCGATCACAACAACCAAGTCAACGAAATCGTCGGCTACGCCCTCGCCGGACACGCGGGCAGAACGGGATACCTGCAAAGACTCGCGGTCCACCCGGCCGTTCGCCAACAAGGGATCGGGACGTTGCTGGTCAACGACGCCCTCGCCTGGGCTCGCCGACGCGGAGCCAAGATCGTCTGGGTCAACACCCAAAATACCAACGACAACGCTCTGCAGCTCTACAAAAAACTCGGGTTCAGCCTCCAAGACCACCCCCTGACCGTCATGTACCGCACGCTCACATGACCCGCAGAACTCGCCTCGCCGCGGCGCTAGCTGCTCTAGCGCTCGTGCTCTCGGCAGCCCTCGCACCCCTGGCAACAATCACACCCCACGCGGCCGCCCAGACCGACGGGCGCATAGACCTCGTCGCCCAAACAGCCTTCGTCGGCGACGACCCCGCAACCATCGACCTCAGAGTCATCGGCCCAGCCGACGCCAGAATCCGCATACAGATCTACCAGGCCCTCACAACCCGCGAAGAAATCCACGCCAGCTACGACGGTGTCACCGGGCGCCCCTTCAGCGACTTCAGCTGCAACGTCGACCAGCCCCTGACCGACGGCCCCTGCCAGCTCGACAGCACCGAGACCTTCACGATCGAGATTCCGGACCACGAGATCGGCGAGATCCTGCGCATCAACCAAGGGGCTCTGCCCGTCGTCATCACTCTCGTAGACAGCGACGGCGACACCCTCGACACGCTCACCACCTACCTGCTCGTGCTCAATGAACCCCGAGGGTCCGTCTTCCACGTCGCCTTCTTCGCCGACCTCACCGCACCGCTCGCCGTCCAACCCGACCAGACGATCAGCCTCGACACCGAGGACCTCCTCGCCCGCGCCAGACAGATATCCGCACGCCCCGACATCCCCGTCACCGTGGCAATACAACCCGAAACACTGCAAACGCTGGCCACCAACAGCAACGAACAGCTCGCAGAACTCGCCGAACTGCTCACCGACCGGCCCGTCCTCAACGCCCCCTGGGTCGAACTCGACGAAGAAGCATGGCGGCTCACCGGCGACACCCCCCTGATCGCCGAGCAGTACCGCTACGGTGCCGACGTCATCGCCGAAACGCTCGGACGCAGGCCGACGAACATTTCCATCCTGGACGACAGCGCCACCCCAGAAACCCTGGCCCTGCTGCGCAGCCTCGGAACCGAGGCGGTCATCGTCGAACCCACTCAGGTCATCCGCAACCCCAGCGCACTCGACGAATTCGCGCCGCTGGCCGTCAGAGATTCCAACGGCGCAACCACACCCGCCATCGCCAGAGACACTGTCCTGCGCCGGGCAACCAGCCCCACCGACCCTGAACTCGCAGGCCACCGCGCGCTGGTCGAACTCGCGATCGAAGCCGACAACGCGACCGCTGACAAGGCGATCATGTTCAGGTTCGAAGGCTGGCGGCCCGCAGAACTCGACGTGCTCACCGACGGCTTCGACCAACGCAGCAACCTCCGGCTGTCACCGCTGTCGGAGGCGCTCGGCGTTCCCGTCGCCCGCAACACGGCAGGCCAACCGATCCAAACGTCGTTGCAACCGCCCCCTGCGCCGGACATGTCCCAGCGCTCCGCCGACATCGCTGTTACCCGAGGAACAGTCGATGCCTACGCCTCAATGGTCGCCCCGGCGCGAACACCTGTCACCGCTCTCGAAACCCTCCTGCGAGCAGCCGCCTCCAGCAGCCTCAACGACGAACAGAGCGCCGTGTACACGCTCAACGTTTTCGACGCAGTACTCACCGGCACAGCCGGCATCACCGTCGAACCGGCCGAACGCATCACGTTGACGGACCGACAAGCCGATCTGCGGATCACAATCCGCAACGGACAACCCCTGCCCATCACCGTCGACCTGCTGCTGAGCGCCGAAAAACTGCGCTTTCCCGACGGGGAGCGATCCACCCGAACCCTGGCTCCCGGCGACAACGAGATCACCGTAAGCGTCGAGACGCTTGCTTCCGGAGACGCCAGGGTGACAGTCGCCATAACCTCGCCCGGGGGGCGGCTCGAACTTCACGAAGGAACCATCGACATTCGCTCCACCGCGATCTCCGGGCTGGGCCTGGTCATCTCGATCATCGCCCTCATCGTGCTCGGCGGATGGTGGGTCCGAACGATCCGACGCGTACGCCGCAACTGTGCCGCTGCTACCGTCGCGGCTACTGCGCAATCAGCCGACGCCGAAGCAACCCCAGAAGCAACCCCAGACGAACCAGTAGACGTACAAGCAAACGCCGACCCAGACGCAGACGCAGACGAGCAGTCGACCCAACCCCAACCAAAGCAAACCCAACCAACTCAGCACCAGCAAAACCAGGAGGAACCGTGACCGTTCGTATCGTCACCGACAGTGCCTGTGACCTTCGCGGCGACGAGGTCGAAGAACTCGGCATCGAAGTCGTGCCCCTCTCGATTCGCTTCGGCGAAACCGAATACATCGACCGCGAAGAGCTCAACGTCGAGGAGTTCTACCGGAAGTTGGCCACCGCCGACACGCTCCCCGAAACAGCCGCGCCTGCACCGGGCCGATTCGACCAGGCCTTCCGCCGGCAACTCGACGCCGGCGCTTCGGGAGTCGTCTGCATCAACCTCTCCGCAGCCCTCTCAGCGACAATGCAGTCCGCCAAGACCGTCGCGGACTCGATAGATGGCGACATCCGAGTGGTCGACAGTCGCTCAATCACGGTCGGACTCGGATCGATCGTGATCGAGGCTGCCAAAATGGCGGCCAACGGAGCGACAACCGACCAAATCGAAACCGCCGTGGGCAATCTCAGCGACCGCACACACGTCTTCGGCGCGCTGGACACGCTCGAAAACCTCAAAAAAGGTGGACGGATCGGCGGAGCGCAAGCCCTGGTCGGTTCGATGCTGGCAATCAAGCCGATCCTCGACCTGTCAAGCGGCGAAGTCGAAGAAGCAAGCAAACAACGCACCCGCAAAAAGGCCCTTGCCTGGCTCCGCGACAAACTCGCCGAATATGACGAAGTGGAGAACCTCGCGATCATGCACGCACAAGCACCCGACCTCGACGAGTTCTTGTGGATGATTGACGGGACCGTCGACATCAGGGAGGCCCGAGTCGAATTGATCGGCCCGGTCGTCGGCACCCACGGCGGTCCTGGAGTCATCGGATTCGCCCTACAAAGCTGATCCGCTACAGAGCTGATTCACCCTGCAAAGCTGACGAACCGACCCGTACTAGGGTCGCGAGCAACGGTTCATGGACGACTCGACCCTTATCAACGCTGCGCAAAGAGGCGACCGACAGGCCCTCGATCAGCTACTTCGTAAGCATCAAAGCCGCATCCACGCAGTCTGCCGACGAATCGCCGGCAACGACGCCGACGCCCTCGACGCCACTCAAGAAGCACTCATAGCTGTCGTCAAAGGACTCCCTCGCTTCGACGGACGCTCCAAGTTCTCAACCTGGATCTACCGAATCGCCACGAACGCCTGCATCGACGAACTCCGCCGACGGCACAGACAACCCACACCCGGCCTGCCCGAATACGAACAAGCCGATCCAACCCCGATGGCAGCCAGTGCACCCCGAGACCCCGCCGAAACAGTCACCGCCCGCATAGACATCGACCGCGGACTCGAACAGCTTCCCCAAGAATTCCGCACCGCTGTGGTACTGCGCGACGTGGCGGGCCTCAACTACAACGAGATCGCCGAAGTGCTCAATATCGCGCCCGGCACCGTCCGCTCGAGGATCGCCCGCGGGCGACGCCAGCTGATCGATGTCATGAATCCCCGCAGTTCGAGGAACCAGCCCGGCCCCGAGAATCGTCAGAACAAACAAGCCGATGAATGACCCGACCCCTACCGACGACGAACTCATTTCGTCCTACATCGACGGTGAAGCGACCTTCGACGAGGTCGCTCGCATCGAAGCCGACCCCGCCCTGCTGGCACGCGTCCAAGAATTCCAGGCCGCAAAGGACCTGCTGTCCGCCCCCGTGCAGCCGCTGCCGGAGAGCGACGTCGACCGGCTCATCGACAACGCCCTGACTCAAAGCTCCACCAGCGACCGAGTCACCGATCTGGCAGCAACCAGGAGCAACCGTTCTTTCAATCCACAGCGACTCGCAGCCGTTGTAGCGACTCTGGTGCTCCTAGCCGGGGTAGTCGGCGCGGTGATCGCTTTCAGCTCAGACTCCGGCGACGAAATGTTCGCTAGCACCACCGCAGACGACAGCGCCGAAATGGCCGACGACTTTTTCGGGGACGGAGACGACATGGCCGACGACGGAGACGAGTTCGACCACCCGATGGACGCGCCAGGGTACGACTCTGACGCAGAGGAACTGGCCGACTGGGCTCTCAAAGCCGAAACCACCGAAGCTGGGGAACCGGACAGTCACGCCGAAGTCGGCCCGGCTGAATCCGACGACATGACCGCCGAGGACGGCCCTGCGGGCGAAACCGCCGAAGACACTGCAGCCAGAATGAGCTACCGCCCTCTTGAGCTAGAGATCGCAGAACGCTACGAAACCCTCGACGCGCTGATCAACCACACCGCAGAACAATGGCGTGAGCTGGTCGCCGCCGGAGCAACCGCGATCCCCCAAGTCATCGAGGAGCAGGAAATCGCCGAGCAGGCCCTCGCCGGTGCTGCCTGCGGGCAGATCCTCCGCGACCACATCGACACCCTGGACCACAGTGTCGGCAGCGGTGGAATCAGCGTGGGTGAAACCATCATCGCCGACTCTGTGACCACGGTCGTTGTCGTCGAACTCTCCATCGACACCGCCGAACTCCTCGCCGCCAGCGAACCCGACTGCGAAATCGTTCCACTCGCAACCCTCATCGGTTGAACCCGCGGCCGGACACTGTGCGCTCGGCCCAGTCTAATTACAAACGCGAAATACTAATTGAGTTATAATTAATGTCAAAATTAGTATTTACCGCGTGAAATCACGTAAAGTACAAGAATGGTGAAGGCTCTTCCACCACCAGACTGGCACGAATTGCTCAACGAAATCATCGAATCCGGCCCGGCGCGCCTGGGCCACATCTCCACAGCCACAAATCCAGTCGACGACAAGGGCCGTTACCTGCACTGGGATGAGATGCGCTACAAAGACCCACCCGAGGGTCTCACAATCCGAGAGTGGTGGTTCGGAACCGTCTATAGCCGACAGGTTCTCGCGCGCGACCTGCCCCTCAGAGGCACGAACAGCGCCCCGTACCGGTTCTCCAACGTCGACCCGATCCAAGCCATGGTGCATCGCATTGATCAACAGGCCGGCGGTCGGATCGGCACTGAGGACGCGTTCACGACCATCGAATCGCGTGATCGCTACCTGGTGTCCTCGCTGCTGGCTGAAGAAGCGATCACCTCAAGCATGCTCGAGGGCGCGGCCACAACCAGGCGAGCTGCCCGGGAGATGCTCCAAACTAATCGGCGGCCACGAGGCCACGCTGAACGGATGGTTCTCAACAATTTCAACGCCATGCAGGCTGCCGAACAGTTGGCGACAGAAGAAATACCGCTCACACCCGACGCGGTGCTGAACCTGCACCGCGTCGTCACCGAAGGCACACTGCACGATGACGCAGACGCCGGACGTCTTCAACAACCCGGCGAAGCCCGGGTCATGGTTGTCGACAACGACAACCGGGTGCTGCACCAACCCCCGCCGGCAGAAGAACTTCCCGAGCGGATGGAGCAGCTTTGCGCCTTCGCCAACGCTGAAAACGACGAGGGATTCCTACACCCCGTCGTCCGCGCCATCCTCGTCCATTTCTGGTTGGGGCACGACCACCCGTTCGTAGACGGGAACGGACGCACCGCAAGGGCCTTGTTCTACTGGTCAATGCTGCGGTCCGGATACTGGCTCGCCCAGTACTTCTCGATCTCGACAGTTCTGCGGGAGGCGCCCGCACAGTACATCCGGTCATACCTGCACGCTGAGACTGACAACAATGACTCCACCTATTTCGTGATCCACCAGCTGGCAGTCATCGAAAAAGCAATCGCCAGCCTAAACCGATACATCTCAAAGAAGATCGCCGAGGTCGCTGAAGTAGACAAGCTACTGCTCACAGTGCCCCACCTGAACCGTCGCCAGATCGCGGTGGTCAACGCCGCCCATCGTGACCCCTACCGGTCCTTCACGATCCGAGAACACCAGAAACAGGAACGGGTCACATACCAAACCGCCCGCACCGATCTCCTGACGTTGGAGCAACTCGGGCTGCTAACCCAGACGCGTGTAGGAAGGACATTCGAATTCCGAAGCAGTGGGGACATTCCCGCAACGCTGCGTTCGCTGGGATTCAAGTCAAGTCGGTGAACCGGACTGGCAGGGTCTTCAGGCCGCTGAGGCGGTTGGTACGGGTCCAGGTGGCCGGTCCCACCACCTCAAGGTCGACCCAGCGGTCGAGGATGGCGTTGAGCATCACGTCAATCTCAAGGCGCGCGAGGTTGGCGCCCAAACAGAAGTGAGGCCCATGGCCGAAACCCACATGGTTGTTGGGGCGCCGGTCGATCCGGAACTCGAATGGAGAGTCGAACACCTCGGCGTCGCGGTTGGCCGACATCTCCCATACAACGACCTTCTCCCCGGCACGAATCTGCCGACCGCCCAACTCGGTGTCGTGGGTGGCGGTGCGCCTCTTATACACCGACGGCGTCGTCCAACGCACAATCTCCTCGATCGCCGTGGGCATCAATGATCGATCCGCAGTAAGCCGGGCCAACTGCTCGGGCGACTTGGTGAGTTCCCACAAACCCCCTGCGATGGCCTTGCGGGTCGTCTCGGAACCAGCAGTGAAGAGCAACGACCAGAACATGGCCACTTCCACACTGTCGAGACGCGACTGATCCTGACCCGCAAGCTCACCGTGGATCACGATCGACAAGAGATCATCGCCAGGCGCTGCGGTGCGCTCAGAAATCAGCCGCTGGCCGTACTGGAACATCTGCACGCTCGCCTCTCTCGGCACGTCCGGCCCAGCCTGCTGGCTGTAATTCTCCGAAAGCACATCAACCCATTCACACAACATGCGCCGATCCTCGGCGGGCACCCCCAACAGCATGCAGATCGCCTGCAAAGGCAACTCGGCAGCCACATCAATCACAAGATCGCACGACCCCCGAGCCCCATTCGGCGGGGCGACACCGTCGAGGATCTGTCGCGCCTTGTCGATGAGATCGTCACGGATCCGACCGATCATCTTCGGGGTGAACCCCTTGTTGACAAGTTGGCGGATCCGCTGATGCCGCGGGTCGTCCATCATGTTGAGCAGCTTCCCGCTCATCTCCATGTCGTCAATCGTCGTACCGCCATAGGGCCGGTCACCGCCCGTATGGCTCGAATAGGTCTTCGGGTTGCGGAACACCTCAAACACCAGCTCATGGCTGCTCACACACCAGAAACCCTCCCCGTCCGGGGTCACGTCGGTCGGCTCGTGCCACCAGACCGGGGCCTGCTCCCGCAACACCTTCAAAGCGTCGTGCGGAAACCCGTTGACGAAAGTCTCAAAACTGCTGAGATCGGGAATCTCAAGTGTGGTCATCAACCCTCCTCAGGTACCGGCGCGGTGAAACCAGCCTGTTCTTCCAACGCTTCCAAAGCTCCGATGAAGAACTTCTCGCCGAGGCCCATCTCAACTGAGGTGGACAACACCCGATGCGCGGCCTCGGTCAGCGGCAGCGGCGTGTCGATATGAGCCGCTGAGTCCAGAGCCAGCCGCAAATCCTTCTCCGCCAAAGCCAGGTCGTAAGTCGAATTGTCCCACTGCCGGTTGACGATCATCGACGCGAGCGCCATGTAGAACCCGGCCGAGCTGGCGCGCAGCACCTCAAGGAACTTCGGAATGTCGAGGCCAGCCTTGGCGGCCATCAGATAAGCCTCCTCGAACACCTGGGTACCCACCAAGAAAACGAGATTGTTGATCAGCTTCAAGAGCGTGCCGGTACCCGACGGTCCAAGCCACTCCGTCTCAGCCTTTCCAAAACACAACAACACCTCGCGACACCGGTCGAAAGCAGCTTCGTCGCCGGAAGGCATCAGCGTGAGCTCCCCGGCATCAGCACCCGGGTGTCCACCAGAGACGGGGCAATCCACGAAATCAACCCCCGCAGCCGCGCAGACCCCGAAGAGTTCCTTGGTGACATCAACACTGTTGGTGGACAGATCCACCACCACCAACCCGGGCACCGCGCCCGAAAGGACACCCGCGGAGGCCGACACGACCGCCCGAGACGCCTCCGGCGACGGCAGGGACAACAACACGACATCGCTCACTTCGGCAACACCCGCGGGATCCACCGCTGCAGTGGCGCCAGCCTCAACAAGCCGCCGGCAAGCGGAATCATCGAGATCGGCGACCGTCAACTCATGACCAGCGGCAAGAACATGGCGAGCACAACGCCCCCCGATATTCCCAAGTCCGATAAAGCCAACTCTCATAGGCGGTCTCCTCGCTACAACTTATGCTTAGGGCCACAACTACGACCAGAGGGAAATCTGATATGTCCAAAGTTTCGATGGTGGCTACATTCACCTGCGCAGACGGCAAGAACGACGAGATGGACGCCGCTCTCGCGGCCCAAGTTGCAGCCGCAGCCGATCTCGAAGGCGTGGAGGTGTACTCGTATCACCGCGGCGAGGGCAACAACTACTCGTTCTTCGCTCTGTTCACGTCGATGGAATCGCTGCAAGATCACGGACAGGCCGACTCGCTGAAGGACGTGATGCCCGTGTTCATGAGCCTGCTCGGCAGCCCTCCGCAGATGTCGATGTACTCCCCCGTCGCCGCCACCGGCCTCGACCTCTAAGCACTCGCTGGGGACGGCTGGTGCAAGCGGCACACAGGCCGCCTCTGATCACTGATCACTGATCACTCAGGGACGAGAACCTCGATCTCGGCTTCGGCGATATCCGGCCATTTCTGGTCGCAGGTCACGATCGTGTAACCGTGCACCACGCCCGCGGCCACAACCACTGCATCAACGATGGGAAAGCTCCTGTTGCCGTAGGCGGCACGCAGCGCTCTCGCCTGGTCGGCAACATCGTCGGTCACAGGATCGGTTCTGAAACCCAGATGGTCCAACACTGCATTTGCCTGGTCCAGCCGCTGCAGACGGCTGGGATGAATCAGCGCCTCAGCTCTGGTCACACTCAAGATCGCAACCCCATCGGCGGTGAGACAACGACGGATGGCCGCGCGATGAAACGGGTGGTCGGGATTGAGGACTGCTATCGCAACGTTTGCGTCAACGACAACTGTCATCGCTCCTGGGCCTCGCGCCGCTCATTTGCCAGCCAGTCGTCGGGCCAGTCGATCGCCAGGGCTTCCGCCCGGGCACAAGCCGCCTCGAGGCGGGCTTCAAGGATCTCCTCTCGATGATCCTCCATGAAGTCTCTGATGGCCTGCTGGGTCAGCTGTGACAGGTTCAATCCGACGCGACGGCTCACCTCGTCGAGTTCCGCAGGCAGATAGATCGTCCGATTCGGCATACGTATATCTTAGTACACGCTCTACGCATATCCCACTGAACCACCTATGGTGCTTGAAATATTGCGCTGCCGCTAGGCTCCGAGGCCATGAATGACGACGCCGCGCCAGTTGAGAACGACTGGATATCCGGTGTCGTTGACGCAATCGTCGACAACGTCGACAAGGTCCGCACGCACGGCACCGAAAACGCAATCAGGGTCGTGCGAGCGATCGTCTACGGCTTGGTGGCACTGGTCTTCACCACCGCCGCTCTCACCCTGCTGATCATCATCGGAGTCCGCCTCGCCGACGCCTACCTGCCAATCGGCTCCGGGGTGGGCGACGCGACCTGGGCCGCACACCTCTTCATCGGCGGTCTGTTGGCGATCCTCGGGTTCGGATTCTGGCTCAACCGCAAGATCGAGGGGATGCGCTGGGTAATCTCGGCGCTGGTTCTCGACGCGGGGATCATCGTGGCGATCGTCTGCTACGGCATCATCGACTCGTTCGTGTGACCACGAGACAAACCAGTGCTGCGCTAGGAGAATGAATGCCCGAAACCCATGAAGTGATCATCATCGGCTCTGGACCGGCAGGGCTCACCGCCGCCCTCTACACCGCTCGTGCCAACCTCTCCCCCCTCCTGCTGGAAGGAGAGCCCAGCAGCACCAGCGACCAACCCGGCGGGCAGCTCATGCTCACCACCGATGTGGAGAACTACCCCGGGTTCCCCGACGGAGTCATGGGTCCCGAGTTGATGGTCAACTTCCGAGCCCAAGCACACCGTTTCGGCACTCAGATCGAAACAGTCAAAGCCACCCGAGTCGACCTCTCCGAACGCCCGTTCAAGGTCTGGGTCGGTGATCCTGAAGCTCCGGAGCCGACCTATGAGGGCGACTGCCTGATCGTCTCAACCGGAGCTCAATCGCTGATGCTCGACCTCGACCGCGAAATCGAACTGGTCGGGCATGGACTCTCGACCTGTGCAACGTGTGACGGATTCTTCTTTCGCGACCAGGAGATCGCTGTGGTCGGCGGAGGCGATTCAGCCATCGAAGAAGCCACCTTCCTGACCCGATTTGCGAGCAAAGTATCGATCATCCACCGACGTGATGCCCTGCGTGCCTCAAAGATCATGCAGCAGCGCGCATTCGACAACCCCAAGATCGAGTTCATCTGGGACACCGTCGTTACCGAATACCTCGGCGAGGACTCCATCAGCGGCTTGCGGCTGCGCAACGTGAAGACCGACGAGAGTCGCGACCTGGCGGTCACCGGTGTCTTCATCGCGATCGGGCACCGACCCAACACCGACATTTTCAAAGGCCAACTCGAGATGAAGGACAACGGCTACCTGGTGACTCAACCCGACAGCTCGCGCACCAATATCGAGGGCGTGTTCGCATGCGGCGACGTGCAAGACGACATCTACCGACAGGCCGTCACCGCGGCCGGCTCTGGATGCATGGCCGCACTCGACGCCGAGCGTTGGCTTGAGGCGCAACACAGCTAGAGTCAGCATCACGCCGACTGAAAGAGAATCAACCATGGCCGGAACGCTTGGAACCATCGACGACAACACCTTTGACGAAGAGATCGGCAGCTCCACAACGCCCGTTCTGGTCGACTTCTGGGCCGAGTGGTGCGGACCATGCAAAATGATCGCCCCGATCCTCGAAGAAATCGCCGATGAGCAGGGTGATTGCCTCAAGATTCTCAAACTCAACGTTGACGACGCCCCACAGATCGCGCAACGGTTCCAGGTAATGAGCATCCCTACCCTGATCCTCTTCAAGGACGGCGAAGAGGCAAAACGCATCATCGGCGCAAAGCCGAAGGGTGCTCTTCTCGACGACGTAACCCCGTTCCTGTAAGCGGGCCGTATGCGCGCGCAGACCGGATGAATCCGCCCGGGCTTCCCCTTCGGCGCGGCGACGCCGGCGCCGGGGTGCGAGACCTGCATCGTCGACTCGCCTCGGCGGGTTTCACCGACGTCGGAGATCTCGACGTGTTCGACGAGACGACCGAACAAGCGCTCCGTGAATTTCAGGCGGCGCGTCGGTTGGTTGAGGACGGAATCTGCGCTCAACAAACCTGGGCTGCTCTGGTCGACGCTCATTTCCGTCTCGGTGACCGGATGCTCTATCTCCGCTCACCGATGACCCGAGGTGATGACGTGGCAGATCTCCAGTTGCGTTTAGGGAATCTCGGGTTCGACGCTGGATGGCTCGACGGCATTTTCGGACCCGACACCGAAGCGGCAGTACGGGATTTTCAACACAACCAGGGGCTCAATGCCGATGGCACGGTCGGCCGCTCCACCATTGCCGCGCTCGACCGACTCGCCGGCCGACAGGTGGGCGGCAAGACGATCGCTGAAGTACGCCAAACAGAGACGCTGCGACAACACGCCGGCGTCGAGGGACGACGCATTCTGTTGGGTGAAACGGGAGGCCTGCCCGCGGTCGTGAATTCGCTTGCCCGGTTGCTGCAACTCGACGGGGCGACAGTTCTCACCCTGCATCACCCCGACCTCTCCTCACATGCCCGGATCGCCAATGGCTGGGGCGGTGACGCGTACCTCGGTGTCACGCTGGCCACCGATGATTTCCGCGTCGCCTACTTCCAGACCGAGGGCTTCACTTCCAACGGGGGGCGACTGTTAGCTCAACAGTGCACTGCCAAAATCGGTTCCGTGTTGGACAGTGACATCCCCGCAACCGGGATGCGCTTGCCGATCCTTCGCGAGACCCGGATGACCGCGGTGTGGTGTCGGGTAGGGCCTGGGCCGCTGGTGGTCGAGCGAGCCGGGGCGATCGCAAGTGCTCTGCGAAATGCTGTGACCACTTGGTGTGACAGCCCTCACCCAGAGTGACTGCTCGGCTCCAGTACAACTATTGGCAGTCTAACTGACAATAGTTGTAGCTATTGGCCGGCGATGATCCGATAGATCCGCTCGAGGTCATCGACGTCGGCGAAATCGACCACCAACTTCCCTGGACCCTTGCCCAGTTTCACCGCGACCCTGGTGTCGAGCCGAACGGCCAGAAGTTCTTCAAGCTCCAGCACGCCTGCATCAGGCACTTTGCGAATCGCCTTTTTGGCTGGGGTTTCGTCTTCACCGTCCGGCTCGGAGCCGTCCTCGGTACGGAGCATTTCCTCGATCTGGCGAACCGTCAGACCTTGCTCAACGATCAGCGTCGCCAAGCGCTCCTGCTCGCCTCGGTCGGGGGTCGCCAACAACGCTCTCGCATGCCCAGCGCTGAGCTGACCCTCAATCAACAAGCGCTGCACCATCGGAGGCAGATGCAGCAACCGAAGGGTGTTGGCAACAGCAGATCGAGACCTGCCCACCCGCTGTGCAACATCATCCTGAGTCAATCCGAACTCTTCAACCAGTTGTTGATACGCGGCCGCTTCTTCAAGCGCGTTGAGGTCCTGCCTGTGCAGGTTCTCCACGACAGCAGTCTCAAGCGAGGACAAATCATCCGAAGTGCGAATGATTGCCGGAATAGCGGAAAGGTCAGCGCGCTTCGCTGCACGCCAACGCCGCTCCCCCGCTATCAGCTGATATTGACCGTCCTCCAGCTCTCGCACGACAATCGGCTGAATAACACCGATCTCCGTTATCGACTTGGACAAAGAGGCCAAAGTCTCCTCGTCGAAGTGCTCCCGCGGCTGGTAAGGGTTCGGGACTACCTCTTTGATATCAATCTCCTGATAGACACCGCTGTCTCCGGTGAAGTCCGCTGGAATCAGCGAACTGAGGCCTCTACCAAGTCCACTACGTCTGCTCACCAAGAATCTCCTTCGCTAGGGTTCGATAGGCAGTCGCCGCACGCGATCCGGGATCGAACACGGATATCGGCTGGCCGAAACTCGGGGCTTCGCTCAAGCGGACAGCACGAGGAACCACCTGGCGACATACCTTGTCACCGAAGTGGCCGCGGACCTCCTCAGACACCTGCCTTGACAACTTCGTCCGCGCATCAACCATCCCCAACACGATGGTGCTGAGATGAAGCTCTGGATTGAGGTTGCGCGTGACCAGGTCAATGTTGCGAATCAACAAGCCAAGGCCTTCAAGTGCGTAGTACTCGGCCTGAACCGGCACCAGCACTTCGTTGGCCGCGGTCAACCCATTGATCGTAAGAAGCCCGAGCGACGGCGGACAATCAATGAACACAATGTCGTAGTCGTCGGACACTGACTCAAGAGCTGCCTTCAATTTCCTCTCACGGTTCATCGTCGGCACCAACTCGATTTCAGCCCCAGCGAGGTCCAGGCTTGACGGAACGATGTACAGGTTCTTTACCGAAACCGGCTCGATCACGTCCTCGAGCGGAACGTCCAAGAGCATCACATCATAAAGAGAATGATCGACCATGCGCGAGTCAATACCCAGCCCCCTCGTAGCATTCGCTTGAGGGTCCAGGTCGACAATCAAGACCCTCTGGCCCAACTGTGCAAGACAAGCCGCAAGGTTGATAGTCGTCGTGGTCTTGCCGACCCCGCCTTTCTGGTTGGCTACAGCAAACACCCTCGTCTTGGGTTGAGTCACGAAACCAACTCCTTCCTCCGAGCACAGACATCTTCGGTCAGTAGATACCTAAGGTCAAGGACCCTCATAACTTATATGACTTATGTGGAGCGTGTTTCACGTGAAACGCGCTCATCGGCTCAATTGAGTGTTTCACGTGAAACATTCAAAACAGCGGGTCACGGCGTCGTGCTGCCTGGCGACGGGGGAGTCGATCAGCGATGGTTCCCGCCGTGCGTTGCACACGAATGTAGGCGCCCGAATTCGTCTCCCACTGTTCGATCACCGCAGCGGCTAGCGGCGACAAGTCCGCAGACAACCAAGCCATTGTGGTGTCTTCCGATGCAGAAACAACAAGAGATCCCTGCTCAGCCAGCAGGGGGATCCCGCATTCCGCTACTTCGCTCGGAGGTCCGAATAGACGTGCAACCACCAGATCATGTGCTGACCGCCACAGCGGTTCACGGGCGAAGTCATCCGCACGACCGTGTACGACATCAACTCGATCATCAAGACCAACAGCGCGAACCGCTCGGCCGGCTATCTCGCAACGCCGCTCATTTGCGTCCAACAACCTCCAGGCAGTTTCTGGATGCAACATCGCAAGCAATACACCCGGCACACCCACTCCAGAGCCCAAATCAACACAACGTGCACCCGGCCGTAGGCTGAAGCTTGGCGAGATATAGCCTGCTGCGTGCTCACGGAGGTCTTCAATTGTCGCTGAGCCCAGCGATCCGATTGCCCGCGCCGCCGCCCAAACTGTTGCCAGCTCCTCGTACCGAGAGTCAGTCACCAGCTCGCGCTATTCAGAAGGAACAATGACCACGTAACGGCGAGGATCGTCCCCTTCGGAGATGGTTTGCACACCCGTCGTTCCGTCAACAGCGTCATGAACGATCTTGCGGTCCGCTGCATTCATCGGCTCCAGTGATCGGGGCACACCGGAATCCTGCACTTCGAGCGCTTGTTCACGGGCAAATCGAACCAGCGCTTCGTTCCGTCGCGCGATAACGCCGCCGATGTCCACTCGAACACGCCCATTACGGGCACTGCCTGCTCTACGTTGCAAAACCGTCCGAACCAGGTCGTCGATCGCCCCCGCAGTCATCCCCCGGTGACCAACCATGCGGCCCAATTGGTCGCCGCTCACGGTAATTCGGATCTCGTCGCTCCCGATATTTTCCCTATGGAAGTCGACGGTCGTTCCAAACCGTTCAGCCAGGCCTCTAACAAAATCCTCGGCAATATCGGCCTGCTGCGGTAATGGCATCATTTCTTGGTCTTGGTTCACAGTTTCTGCCTTTTTCTTGGGTTTTTGCGGAGTTTGCTGCTTCTGGTCGGCTTGTTGACTATGCGAAGGTTGGTTGTCGGTTTTTGCTTTCTTAGCTTTACCATTTTCGGACCGATCCTGTTGGCGCCTACCGGAATCCTGATTTCCCCGGTTGTTACCGTTGCGGTTCCCCTGGCCTTGCCGACCACGTCTGTTGCCGCGATCTCGCCGACCTCGGCTTTCCTTCGCCCTGGGAGTCTTGGGGCGAACTCGCGCCCTCACCCGGGCCGGTTCTTTGACGCGACCGAACACTCCCGTCTTTACATCGCTAAGAACATCAAACTCCGCGTCGTCTTCGTGAACCCCCAACCGATCCAAGGCGTGTTCTTTTGCCAGTTCGATCGAATCGCCGATGCTTTCTACCCACTCCATCACTGCTCCTTTCGCTTGTGCGCTGACCAATCTCACCTAGAAGTCCCACCCGCCGGTGGGGGATTGGGCGCTACTTCTTTCGTTTCTTGTGCTGTGGAGAACCTGGTTCAGTCGTACGACCAGACCCTCGATGGTGCCGAGTTGGGGCATTGCCTGTCCTACCCGCACCGGTACGTTTCGGTTCGGGCTTATCGGACTTCTTGCCTTTGGCCTTCTCCTCAGACTTGGCTGGAGCGCTCTTGCCCCCGGATCGACCCGTATCCTTCTTGGAGCGACCTGTGTCCTTCTTGTTGCTTGAGCGACTCGGCGTATTCCTGCGTGCCGGTTGCTTCCCGCCCGTCTTGGCAAAACTGCCGTCCCGCTTCGGCGTTGGGACTCCCTTTTTTGGCGTAATGCTTTTTGACGAGGTGCCTTCGTCGTCGCCGGCATTCGCCATTTCTTCACGTTTCTTGGCCAGTAGAGCCCCGGGGCTGTCCTCCCCGCGGTACAGACTTCGCGTGATATAAGCTTGCTGGCCGATGCGATAGAGGTTGGACACAACGAAGTACACAACCAGCGCGGCCGGCATCGTGAAGCTGAACACAGGCAACATATAGGGGAGAATCTTCATTAGCATCTGTTGCTGTGGAGGCATCGCCGAAGCGTTGCGGCCCTGAATCTGCTTCTGTTGAAAAAGGCTGGATACCAGCACAATCAAGATCAAAAGCATATAGGGGAGTCCCGAAACCAGGCTGTCACCGATCACGTCTTGTGCACTGCGGGAAAGGTCTATACCCCACGACACCATCTCGGTCGGACGATCGTCGATCGTTTCTCCCTCACCACCCGCAAGTCTCAAGTAGAGGTCACTGTCGACCGGGAGATTTTGCGGAAGGAAGGGCCGGTCGGTCGAAGCAAACGCAGTGCTGTCGAGTACGCGATCCGAAGCAACGCGTCCACTCGTCCAACCGAACTGGTTGCCAAAGTTCGTGGCCCGACTCGTGAGACCCTGAACCACACGGAACAGCACCAAGAAGAGTGGCATCTGCACCAGCAGAGGCAGACAGCCCCCAAACATTGAGATGCCATGCTCCTGTTGGAACGCCATCATCTCTTCGTTCATCTTTTGGCGGTCGCCGCGGTTGCGGTTTTGGATCGCCTTCAGCTCAGGTTGGTAACGCTGCATCTGCAGCATCGACTTGGTGCCCTTTAGGGTCAACGGCGTGACGATGATCATCACGACAAGGGTGAGACCCGCAACAGCCATGCCGTACGACGGCCAGAGCTGGTAGCAGTACGCTAGGACCTCGCCGGCCAAGTCGAAGATCAGGTCGAGCACGGTGACTCCCGAGTGAAGCGCGTCTCCCGAGTGAAGCGCGTCTCCCGAGTGAAGCGTGACTCCCCAGCCAAGGGAACCGGGTCATAGCCGGACGTGCCCCAGGGATGGCAACGGCAAACACGTTTAGTCGCCAGCCAACTGCCGCGAATGGAGCCATGAGACTCAAGGGCCTCAATCGCGTACGTTGAACACCCCGGTACGTGGCGACATGGCGATATGCGTCCCGCGGTGAGTTGCTGGTATCCCCGAATCAATGCTCGCAACAGGCGAGCCAACGGGTTGAGCCGATGGGCACTCATGGTTTTGCACCTGACATCGCCGAGGGGGACAACAACTCAGACACAATCGCTCGGAGCTCGGACGGCGACCAGTGCTCAATCTTGGAGGTGACCCGGAACAGGTAGTCGCCTGGCGGGAGAATCGACGGGGTCTGACGCGATATGTCCTGCAGGGTCGCGCGGATCCGGCGACGGATTCGGTTCCGTTGTACCGCATTACCCACTTTGCGTGAGATTGAGAACCCTATCCTCGCGCTCTGCGTGGGATTATGTGCGGGCGCGGGCCGTGATACCAGCCGAAGCGGACCTCGGCCGCGGCGCATTCCCTCCGCCCTCAAACGTTCGAAGGTGCGACGACCAGACAGAGCCTCAATCACGCGGAGAGCCGCGTCCGCTTCTTCTGACGGCGGTGGGTGATGACAGAACGCCCTCCCCGAGTACTCATGCGGGCGCGAAAACCATGCTTCATCTTTCGCTTGCGCACATTGGGCTGATAAGTCCGCTTCATTGTTCCTCCACAAGAGCCACCCGCAGATGGTGCGGCCGTGGCAAACGTCGGATCCCCTCGAGAACCGACATAGTCTCCGATCACAGTACGGGTTGCAAGGCTACAGCAACAACCACCACAAACGGTCTGTGAGACCCCACTGAGACACCTCTGACGACCAGAATTTGGACCTCACACGGAAATCACAACGAAGAGATTTATTCTTACATATGTGTAATTTGAAGCGCGTATTGTCCCGTGAACAGGCCCGATGAAAAGACCTCCAGGTTCAAGTTGCAGAGATCGTGAACGTTGCTAAGTTCACCCCTTACCACGGTTAGGTTGCCTCACCGACAACGACACACTTGTCAGTCACCGTTGCTCCCTCGACCAAGCACAAATAAAAGTCGTCCACATCTGTGGACAAGCCTGTGGAGAGTCAATTGAACAACAATGAGGCAAACGATGCAGACGGCTTGTGGAGTTCCTGTGCCGAGAGCATCCGTGCCCAAGTAAGCGACGCCGTCTGGCACACCACATTCAGTGGAGCCAGAGCCGCCGCATTCGACGGGGGAGAGTTGGTCATCGTTGTCCCCAACGGTCTCCAGAAAGAAAGAATCGAAGGCAGATACCTCGGATTGGTGAAACACGCGATCACCGAAAGCCGATCCAACGCAACCGTGCGCGTGGAGATCGACACAGACTGGACCGAAGCAGCTTTCGATATTCCATCGGCCGACCTGACCGCTCCACCCGAGCATATCCCCATGTCAGAGCCGATTTCTGAACCACTCCCAGAGGCACTGCCTGAGGCTAGGAACGAACTCAACGAGAAGTTCACCTTCGAGCATTTCGTCATCGGCCCCTCCAATCGCTTCGCCCACGCCGCGGCGTTCTCTGTAGCCGAAACACCAGCTGCCAGTTACAACCCACTGTTCATCCACGGCGACTCAGGACTCGGGAAAACCCACCTGCTGCGAGGCATCGCCCACTACATCGGCAGCCACTACTCGCACTACAAAGTCCGCTACGTGTCAACCGAGACGTTTCTCAACGAGTTCGTCCAAGCAATCCGCACCAACACACAACCTGAATTCAAACGCCGCTACCGCACCAACGACGTGCTCCTCATCGACGACATCCAGTTCATGGAAGGCAAGGAAGGCCTCCAGGAAGAGTTCTTTCACACGTTCAACGAACTGCACCAGAACAACAAGCAGATCGTGCTTTCGTCGGACCGAACACCCGACGCCATGCCCACCCTCGAAGAGCGTCTGCGCAACCGTTTCAAGTGGGGCCTAATAACAGACATCCAAAGGCCCGATCTCGAAACCCGGCTCGCCATCCTCCGCAAGAAGGCCGAATCACGAACAATCCAAATCCCCGGCGACGTCTTCACCTTCATCGCCGAGAACATCACTCAGTCAATTCGTGAACTCGAGGGCGCGCTCATCAAGGTGACCGCCTACGCAAGCCTCACAGAGCAACCCCTCGACATGCGACTGGCGAGCTACGTCCTCACCGATCTGATCAACAACTCCCAGAAACCACCGGTCACCGCGACACGCATAATCGAACTCACAGGCGAGATGTTCGGTTTCGAAGTCGACCAGATCACCGGAGGCAGCCGCCGGCGACCCCTCGTCGACGCCAGACAAGTCGCCATGTACGTCGCCCGCAACATGACCGATCTCAGTTTCCCCGACATCGGCCGAGCCTTCGGGGACCGCGACCACACGACTGTCATGCACGCCGTGCGCAAGATCGAAGCCCGAATGGGTGAACGTCAGCAGATATTCGACAAGGTCACCGAACTTCAACGTCGACTCAACGAACCGCCGTGATCCTTACCCGAACACGGGGCACTAGGGCACTCGACGCGCCCGCCGCGGCGCATGCAAGCAGTGAACAAAGCTGTAGATCACTTGTGCAACGCCAGTGGGCCGAACTGCACAACTCTTCCAAAACCCCCAACCGAACTCTCAGCTCAATCCAAGCTGTGAAGCACAGGGCAAACTGTGGGGACGCAGGAACTGCGGAAATACACGGCAAACTGACACTCATCCACAATCCACAACCCCTATGAACTCCTACAAGGATTATTCATACAAAAACTCAGGAGAAGTAATCGCACAATGAGCATGCAGTTCAGATGCGAAAGAGACGTACTCTCAGATGCCTTGAACGTTGCCGGCCGAGGTGTAGCCGCCCGCGGTGGCACAGCAGTGATCGGCGGGGTACGTCTCGAGCTCGCCGGCGATCAGCTCACCGCGACCGGGAGCGACGGTGATCTGACGATCTCGGTGACAGTGACGGTCAACGGCAGCGGCGACGGTGTGACCGTCATGCGCTCGAAGCTGATGGCCGACGTGGTCCGTTCACTGCGACCAGGCGCCGTCGACGTGATGATCGAAGACCAGGACGCACGAATCGTCGCCAACCCCTCCGAATTCTCAATCCGGGTGATCGCCACCGACGACTTCCCTGAAATCCCCGAACCCGCCGGAGATGTGGTCACCCTCGACGCATCCGTGTTCAAAGCCGCCATCGAACAAGTAGGCAAAGCGGCCTCGTCTGACGACGCGAGGCCCATCCTCACCGGCGTGTTGATGGCCGCGGAGTCCGGAGGGCTCCGGCTCGTGTCCACCGACTCCTACCGCCTGGCCGTGTGTGACATAGAGGGCCTGTCGGTGCTGGGTGAAGGCCAAAAAGTGCTGGTCCCAAGCCGCGCTTTGAAAGAACTGGCCCGAATCGTCGGCGAAGAGGAGGAGATCACACTGTCGCTGGGTGAGCACAACGCCAGCTTCTCGGTCGGATCGGTGACCATCACCACCCGCCTGATCGAAGGCGATTTCCCGAACTACAACCGGCTGATTCCCGACATACACGAGAACCGCCTCACTATCGACCGCGAAAAGCTGTTGGACGCACTGCGCCGGGTTCGTCTGCTGGCCCAAGAATCCACGCCGATTCGCATGTCGATGTCGGCAGAAGGACTCGAGGTAGCCGCGGTCACCCAAGAAGTAGGCGAAGCCCACGAAGCCCTCGAAGCCGAATACCAAGGCGAATCCCTGATGGTCGCGTTCAATCCCGAATATCTGATCGACGGGATCGAAGTATCACCAGGATCAGAAGTCATGCTGGAAACCCTCGGCGAATTGAAGCCGGCCCTTCTCAAATCCTCCGAAGATCCCAACTTTCTGTATCTGCTGATGCCAGTGCGCGTCAGCTAGGGACCAGCGTCCCAGGCAGTCGCCACATGGCAATACAGACCCTGGAACTACTCGACTTCCGCATCTACACCCAAGCCGCGGTCGAGTTTGATCCCGGTCTCACCGTCATCGTAGGAGAGAACGGCCAGGGCAAGACCAGTTTGCTTGAAGCCATCAGCTGGATCGCCGGGCGAGGTTCGTTTCGCGGTGTCGCCGATGACTCGCTGATTCGCATCGGTGCGGCAGCGGCGATCATTCGCGCCAACGTGACAGGCCCCGACGGGCGCCAACAACTGATCGAAGTAGAACTGCCGCGAGTCGGCAGGAACCGTGTGCAGATCAACCGTCAGGCCCTTCGTCGCAAGGGAGACCTGATCGGAGTAGTTCCCGTAACCATCTTCTCGCCCGACGACCTGGAACTCGTGAAAGGCGGACCAGCCGGCCGACGCCGTTGGCTCGACGATGGCGCGGCGAGCCTGCAACCCAGCCACGACGCGCTCTGCAGTGAACTTGAGAAGATCCTCAAACAACGCAACGCGCTGCTGCGATCCAGCGGAGGTCGGCTCGACACCGACGGGGCCTTCACCCTCGATGTCTGGGACGCGAAACTCGCCACCACCGGAGAAGCACTACGCGACGGCCGTGAAACCCTGCTGAGCGAACTCGTACCCCGGTTGTCGACAGCGTACGACGCGGTAGCCGGCAAACCCGCCGACATCAGCGCCGCCTACCTGCCAAGCTGGGAGGGAGAGTTGGCGACAGCTCTTGAACAAGCACGCACGATCGACCTTCGCCGCGGCCTCTCAACCATCGGTCCACACCGCGATGAGATCACCCTGCACATCGGTGACACACCGGCTCGAACCCACGCCTCGCAGGGCGAGCAACGATCGCTGGTGCTGGCGATGCGTCTTGCGGTCGACGCACTGGTACGTCAAAACGGAACCGCAGAGCCACTGCTACTGCTCGACGATGTGTTCTCCGAACTGGACGCCGGACGTGCCGAAGCGCTGCTCGAGGCCCTCCCCGAAGGCCAACGGCTCCTCACCACAGCCACCTGGGTTCCTCCCACCGCAACACCGGACCGAGTGCTCAAAGTAACCGCAGGAACCGTCACGGAAGTGCGCGGATGAGCAGCGGAGACGACGAGCCCAAACAACTTGGATGGTCCGTCGAGCGCCTGTTGCACACAATGAAGGCGCCCAGCACGGACGTGCTCGAAGCAGTCTTTCTGCAATGGCCGAAAATCGTCGGTGAAGATGTGGCAGCCCACGCCCAACCCAGTGTCATTGACGGCCGAACGCTGGTGGTGATCGCTGATGATCCGACCTGGGCCAGCCAACTTCAATGGCTCGAATCCGAACTCATCGCGAAGATCGCAGAAGTCTCGGGATCGGACCGAGTTCAGACCATCAAAGTAAGGGTCAGACCGCAAGGATCGAGGCCCCCGGACTGATAGACTCAAAGCATGCGCGGATTGCAAAAGCCCTTGCGTCGACAGACGTTGCTTTCCCGCTCTTGTTCGCTGCGCTCACGGGCCGCTCGGGCCACGGCCTCGCTGTCTGTTTTGGCGGGTGTGGACAATCTTCAAGCAATCCGCTCGGCCTCTTGAAAGCAGTGTATGGGCCAGGAAATCAGCGTCCCGAAGACGCCTCGACTTCACCCGAATCCCACCCCCTCAATGTGGCCGTCGCTTGTGCTGTGGGGTTCTTCGGGGCCCACCTGTGAAACGAAAGAACAAGCCTGAGATCTCAAATGGGGACGCAACCCGCGCGCAAAGCGACAGAACCGCCTCGAACAATGTCGTCACGAACGGACAGAATGAGATGACAACAGACACGCTGACCGCCGACGAATCGTCCTACGGGGCCCAGGACATCACGATCCTCGAGGGGCTCGAAGCTGTGCGCACCAGGCCCGGTATGTACATCGGCTCCACCGGGCCCACCGGCCTGCACCACCTGGTGTGGGAAGTCGTCGACAACTCTGTCGATGAAGCCATGGCCGGCCACTGCACCCGCATCAACGTCATCCTGACTGCAGACGGAGCCTGCGAAGTGTCAGACGACGGCCGCGGCATCCCGGTCGAGAACCATCCCAACTACGAAGACCTGACAGCCGCCGAAGTCGTGCTCACAGTGCTTCACGCCGGCGCCAAGTTCGGCGGCAAGGGCTACAAAGTGTCCGGAGGACTGCACGGCGTGGGGGTCTCGGTCGTCAACGCCCTGTCGAAGCGAGTTGAAGTAGAAATCGATCGTGACGGCGAACGCTACGTCATGATTTTCGCCAACGGAGGCGAGCTGATCCAACGGCTGAAGCCCTCGGGACCTTCAACCGGCGGCCCCTTGCCCAGCGGCGAAGAGGGGGCCAACGGCGAAACCGGACCCAGAACCGGAACCACCGTGCGATTCTGGCCCGACCCCGAGATCTTCGACGAAGTCGAATTCCGGTTCCAGACCCTCCTGGAACGCTTTCAGATGATGGCGTTCCTCAACCGCGGTCTGGAGATCCGGGTGCGAGACCAACGGCCGAACGCGGTCTCGAACGACTGGGTCTCGTACCAATACGAAGGCGGCATCGTCGACTTCGTCAGCCACATCAACGCCTCAAAAGAAGCACTCTTCGAAACAGTCGGCTATTTCGTCGGTTCCGAAGAGATCGACGACAACCCCCACGAAGTCGAAATCGCCTTCCAATGGAACACCGGCTTCAACGCCGACGGCATACACAGCTTCGCCAACGGCATCGCCACCATCGAAGGCGGGATGCACGAGCAAGGGTTCCGCTCCGCAGTCACCCGCACGGTCAACACCTACGCCCGCAACAAAGGCCTGCTCAAAGAAAAAGACGACAACCTAACCGGCGAAGACATCCGCGAGGGCCTCACCGCGATCATCTCCGCACGGATCGGCGAACCCCAATTCGAAGGCCAAACCAAATCGAAACTCGGCAATGTCTCAATGCGCTCACTGGTCGAACGGGTGACCAACGAACGCATGGCCGACTGGCTCGAAGAACACCCCGGCGAAGCCAAAGCCACCATCACCAAAGCCACCAACGCTGCCCGGGCTCGTGTGGCGGCGGCCGACGCCCGCAAAGCCATCCGCTCCAAGTCACTGCTCGACGGCGCCGGCATGCCCGACAAGCTCAAAGACTGTTCGTCCAAAGACCCAGCCGAGCGTGAGCTGTTCATCGTTGAAGGCGACTCCGCAGGTGGCTCAGCAGTGAGAGCGCGAGACCCGAGAACCCAGGCGATCCTGCCGATCCGCGGGAAAATCCTCAACGTTGAAAGAGCACGAATCGACAAGATGCTCAAGAACGCCGAGGTCAAGACCTTGATCACTGCCATCGGGGCCGGATTCGCAGATGAATTCGACCTCGAACAAGCCCGCTATCACAAGATCATTCTGCTGGCCGACGCGGACGTGGACGGCAGCCACATCCGCACGCTGCTGCTCACCTTCTTCTTCCGCCAGATGCGGCCGCTCGTGGAAGCCGGATACGTCTACATCGCCCAACCGCCCCTGTACTCGACAAAGGTCTCCAACACCCAGACCGTCTACCTCAAAGACGAGGCGGCCAAAGACGAATTCCTGGCCAGTCGCCCGAACTACACCAAAGACTTCCAGCGACTCAAAGGCCTCGGCGAGATGGACTGGGACGAACTTCGCAACACCACCATGAACGCTGCCTCCAGATCGCTGCTGCAAGTGTCGGTCGAACAGGACGCCATCGCCGACGACGTCATGTCGATCCTGATGGGCGACGACGTCGAACAACGCAAGAACTTCATAGTGACCAACGCACGCGAAGTGCGGAACCTGGACTTCTGAAGGATCCACCGAATGGAAAAACATGGCTGATACTCCAACTGTGGATCTCGACGACCAGGACGATCCCGATGAGGTGACCGAAATCGAGATCCAGGAAGAGATGGAAAGCTCCTTCCTCGACTACGCCATGTCGGTCATCATCAGCCGGGCCCTGCCTGACGCCCGCGACGGCCTCAAACCCGTGCATCGTCGCATCCTCTGGTCGATGTTCGACCAAGGCTTCAGGCCCGACCGAGCCCATGTGAAATGTGCTCGTGTGACCGGCGACGTCATGGCCCGGTTCCATCCGCACGGCGACAGCGCCATCTACGACGCGCTGGCACGCATGGCCCAGCCGTTCTCGCTGCGACACCCGTTGATCGACTTCCACGGCAACTACGGATCACCAGAAGACCCCCCGGCCGCGGCCCGCTACACCGAATCACGGCTCCATCCGCTGGCCATGCAGATGCTCGCTGGGATCGACGAGAACACCGTCGATTTCGTTGACAACTACTCAGGCGACTTCAGCGAGCCACAGGTTCTCCCTGCCCGCTTCGGGAACCTGCTGGTCAACGGCAGCCAGGGCATCGCAGTCGGAATGGCCACCAACATCCCGCCTCACAACCTCAACGAGGTGTGCGCTGCGGTCGTCCACCTGCTGCGAAACCCGGAAGCGACAGTCGATGACCTGATGGAACACGTCAAAGGCCCCGACTTCCCCACGGGCGGCCAGATACTCGGCCGGGTCGGCATTGAGGCCGCCTACCGAGAGGGCCGGGGTTCAATCAAGACCCGAGCCTCAATCGAGATCGCGGAGATCAAGAACCGCCAAGCGCTCGTCGTGACCGCATTCCCGTATCAAGTCTCAGCCGGTGCGGTCGCCCGCAAGATCGCCCACCTGGTCGACACCCGAGAACTCGAAGGCATCTCCGACATCAACGACGAATCATCCGGAGACGACACCCGATTCGTGATCTCGCTCAAACGCGACGCCAACCCCGAAGTCGTGCTCAACAACCTCTGGAAGAGCACACCGCTGCAAACCAGTTTCGGCGTCAACATGGTTGCGCTCGTCGCCGGGGTGCCGCGAACACTCAATCTGCGAGAAGCGCTCCTCGCCTACGTAGACCATCAAATCGAGGTCATCACCAGGCGTTCGCAATTCCGCCTCGACGCAGCCGAGAAACGTCTGCACATCGTTGAAGGCCTTATCAGGTGCCTCGACCTGATCGACGAGATCATCGCTACCATCCGCGCCAGTGCCGACCGCGGCGCGGCCCGTGACGCGTTGATGGCGGATCCGTTCGAGTTCTCCGAAGTGCAGGCCAACCACATACTCGACATGCAGCTGAGCCGACTCACCCGGCTCGGCCGGTCCGATCTCGAAGAGGAAGCAGCCGATCTGCAAGCGAGAATCGCTGAACTCCAAGCGATCCTGGGCGACGATCAGAAGCTCCGCGCGGTGATCATCGACGAACTCACCGAGATTCGCGACAAATTCGGTGAACCCCGCCGCTCAACGCTCGAAATCGATCCGGGCGAATTCGATATCGAGGATCTGATCGATGACGACCCGCTGGTAGTCACCATGAGTGCCGCCGGTTATGTCAAGACGGTCATGGCGGAGGAGTTCAAGACACAGGGTCGCGGCGGGCGCGGTGTCGCCGGGACCAAGCTCAAAGACGAAGACACCCTCATCCACCTCATCTGGACGACAGCCCACTCGTATCTGCTGTTCTTCTCCACGCACGGCCGGGTCTACCGCCTGCGGGCTCACGAGATTCCTGTGGCGTCACGCACAGCTCGCGGCACGTCCATCGTCAATTTGCTGCCCCTGCAGGAAGGCGAACGGATCCAGGCCATCATCGACACGCGCAACTACGAGACTCACCGCTATCTGTTCTTCGCCACAGCCAAAGGACGGGTGAAGAAGACACGTTTCAACGCATACGACTCCTCGAGGCGAGCGGGACTGATCGCCATCCGTCTCAACGACGACGATGAACTCGCCGAGGTGGTTCCCACCAACGGCCTTGACGACATTCTGTTGTCTTCGCGGCTCGGCCAGACGATCCGGTTCGAGGAATCGGACGTACGAGAGATGGGTCGGGCAGCGGCGGGGGTCATCGGCTTGAAGTTCAAGAAGCCGGGGGACGAAGTTGTGGCGTGCAACATCGCGGGCGGAGGAATGTCTCTGCTTCATCTCACGGCCAACGGTTTCGGCAAGCGAACCCCGGTGGATGCCTACCGCGCGCAGAGGCGTGGAGGGATGGGAGTTGCCGGAATCAAACTCACCGAGGACAAGGGAGCGGTCGTCGGTGCGCTGATGGTCGAGGATCACGACGAGATCCTGGCTGTGACCGTCAACGGTGTGGTGATCCGCACGCCGGTGGAAGCGATCTCCTCGCAAAGCCGCTACGGCAGCGGAGTCAAGGTGATGAGTCCCGACGACGGTGATGTCGTGGCCTCGGTCAGCCTCGTAACCCCATGCAACGAGGCTGATCTTGATGAGGCTGATCTTGACGACGCAGGCGGTCCCAGCGATGGTGAACCCACCGAATAGGTCATCCGGCTGACCCCTGAGCCGGGCAATTTCCCCCAGCAACTCGAACCGAGGAGAGGATGCGGGGATAGATGAATTGGACGGTTCGCAAGACGTTGTTTGCCCGCTCTTGTTCGCTGCGCTCACGGGCCGCTCGGGCCACGGCCTCGCGTTCCGAGCATGACGATCTGGGGTCTATTCGCTCGGCCTCTTGGGGGCGAATTCAAGACGTGCGCAGGCAACCCGAGAACTGGGGATCGGAGTGCGGCCAAGCCGTGCCCATGATGGTGGTGGTGCTGCTGTTGGCGGCTCTGGTCGTAGTGGCGATCGCCCGACTGGGTGCAGCTGCGGACGACTCAGCGCGAGCGCGGACCGCGGCGGACGCCGCAGCATTGGCGGGAGCAGCGCAGGGATTCGCCGCCGCAACCGAACTCGCCGAGGCCAACGGCGGCAGCCTGCTCGACTACACGGCGTTCGGGAACCAAGTCGAGGTTCGTGTTCAAGTGGGATCAGGTGTTGCTGTCGCGAGGGCGGAGCGCACGGTGGTATGGGAAAGTCCCGCTTCGAGCCCAGAGGCCCGAGCGGCCCGGCCCGTGGCCCGAGCGGCCCGGTGAGCGCAGCGAACAAGAGCGGGCAAGCAGCGAATCTCCCCCTACACTTGGCCCATACTCGGCCACCGCCATGGTTGAGGCCCCGCCGACGCAAGAGCTCCATGAGTGAACCCACCGCAACCAGTTCAGGCACTCCAGCCACCCCATCCAGGCCGCCTCAACTCCCTACGCCTCGACTTCCCAAGCAGCCCCTAGCTGCCTTTCTGGAACGCCGCACCGCAAGCCGCCTCCGGGCCCGCAGAGTTCGTCGCTTGGTGCGCCACATCGAGCCCTGGTCGGTGCTCAAGATGTCGCTCATCTTCTACTTCTGTCTCTGGGCGATCCTGTTGATTGCCGGCGTGATCCTCTGGAGGTTCGCGGTTACCGCGGGCACGGTCGACAACGTAGAGAACTTCATCAAGGAACTGTTCGCGCTGGAAACCTTCACGTTCAATCCCGACCAGATATTTCGGGTCAGCGCCCTGGGAGGTCTGGTGATGGTCGTAGCCGGATCAGGGTTCACGGTACTCATGGCCGTGCTGTTCAACCTGATCAGTGATCTGATCGGCGGGGTGCGGATGACCGTGGTTGAAGAAGAAACCGCCAGGCCCCGCCCGAAGCGCACACGACCCCGCAAAGCAACCTCGGGCGGTGCTCGTTATGTCGCCAATCCGACACAACAACCGACCGGTGCCGCGAGAAGTGTCGCCAATCCGACACAAGGACCCGCACAGGGCACGGCCAGGCCGAGACAACAACAGGCCGCAACGCAAGATCCGGCTGCTCAACAAGTGGACGAAACACCGTTTTGGCCCCGCGACAAACGAAAAAACCCGAAGCGAGGTTCTTTGTCGAAACGGTCGACTGACCGCTAGCGTGGTCGCCTCGCGGGGCTATAGCTCAGTCGGTTAGAGCGCACCCCTGATAAGGGTGAGGTCGCAGGTTCGACTCCTGCTAGCCCCACGTTCGGCGCCGCAGAATCCAGAGAGGAACTGATGGGTAGGAGTGGCCTTTTCACACTCATACGAAGAGCCCTCGTTGCGATCGGTGCCGGAATCGCTGTAGCCGCCGCGATCAGAGTACGAGGAAGCGGTGGTTCGCCGCCCCAAAAAGGAGGCTGGCGGGAGCTCCGAGGCGACGACCTTCGCTGATGTCGCACATTGTTGTATTCGGGGCAGGAGCAACAGGAACACGGATCGCGCAGCAACTTCTAGCCAGTGCCCCAGCGATCAACGTCGAAGTGCGCGACACCCGTAGAGAGCGATCCCGGCAACTCGTCAACACGCTCGGCAACCGACCGGAGCTCGGCCACGGGTACCACCTCGATTCCTCAGTCGACCTGGCAGTGATTGCCACGCCCGCAGCGGGACAAGCGAACCTGGCCCGCCGAGCAGTCCACCACGGGGTCCCGGTCGTGACCACGTCGAACCATCTGTCGGAAGTCCGGCGCTTACTCGCTCTGCACCAAGAAGCGCTGCACAACCAGATCCCGGTCGTTGTCGGTGCCACCTTCATGCCCGGGTTCACGTGCCTCATCGCCCGGCACGGCGCAGCAGAGCTCGACCAGGTGGACGAAATCCACGTCGCCAAAGTCGGTACCGGAGGGCCCGCATGTGCACGCCAACACCATCAAGCCCTGTCATCAGTCGGACTGGACTGGCGCGACGGGCGCTGGACCTCGCGTGCTCCAGGGTCAGGCCGGGAACTTGCGTACTTCCCGGACCCGATAGGTGGACGTGACTGCTACCGAGGGGCGCTGCCAGACGCACTGCTGCTGGTCCCTGAATTCGAGGGAGTGCAACGGGTGACCGCCCGAATGGCAGCGACTCGCAGAGACCGTTTGACCTCCCCGCTGCCGATGCTGCGTCCACCACACGCCGAAGGCGGCTTGGGGGCGGTGCGCGTTGAACTGCGAGGCAAGGTCGGTATCGAACGCCGGGTGGTTGTGTTCGGTGCTGTGGAGCGACCCGCCTCAGCCGCAGCGGTAGTAGCGGTCAGCACCAGCCTCGCCGTGCTCAGAGGAGACTGTCCTGCCGGTGCCTACGGCCTGGCAGGTGTCGCCGATCCACTCCCGCTGTTGAACGACATCGCCGATCGAGGCCTCCGCCCGCTTCGCTTCGAAGGCGTATCGATGTACTACTGAGGTTCCGAGGCCATCTGACATCGGAACTAGGCGTCGGGCAGGAACGTCTCCGTCTCGGCCCAGAGCGCCTCGAGACGGTCGATGCGGTCCTGCGCTTCGGATCGGTTGATCACCGCGACCGCGGCGACAACCAGTTCTGCGACGACGACAGCGGGGACGGAACTGTCGAACGGCCCGACCGCCGGAACCGACAGGAGGCACAGCACCTCTGCTGAGGCCGCCAGCGGGGACAGCGGGCTGTCAGTGATGGCCACTATCGGAATGCCGTGCTCGGCCCAGGTCCGGGTCACGGCGACCGTTGACCGGCGATAACGGTAGAAGTCGATGGCGATACCCAAATCGTCCTGCTCGGCGTCGATCAGGTCACGGCCCACCGAATGCTCATCCACCAGATGCACCCGGGGGCGGATCATAGAAAGGCCGCTGCGCAGCGCGTGGGCGCCGGTCAGAGAATTCTCCCCTGACACGATCCACACCGACCCGGCGGCCGCCACTCTCTCGGCAATGGTCCAGATCTCGCCTCTGGCCGCGATCTGGACCACCGTCTCGACTCCCGTGGCGAGCTTGTCCAACTCCGAATTGCGGTCAGACAGGTCGCGGGGGCCTCGGTCCCGCGGTTGGGTCAAGGCCTCCTCGACCCTTCGGCGGCCCACGGCCTGCAGCGAGCCGTAGCCGTCGAACCCCAGCTTGTTGGCGAAGCGGACGATGGACGGGCGGCTGGTGCCTATGCGGTCGGCCAGATCCGAGACCGTCCCGAACGCCAACAGCGTGGGCTCGGCGATCACAGCCTCCGCTATGCGTCGCTCAGTCGGAGTCAGCCTCTCGCCCGCTCGAGCGATGATCTCCGACACCGTCACCTGTGTGGACTGGCCAGTTTCGGCTTCAGATGCCATGCCGATGATCTCCCGGTTTACAATGAATGTTCAATACAGTACAGTCGTGAGCGATCACTGTTCATCAGTGAATATTGCTGGTGGGCGGTCCCGCAAGACCTTAAACGTGCGAGACCTGGAACCGCTATGAGAAAGCCAAAGTACGAGCCGACCGAACGTGAGCGACTGGTCCTCGACGCCGTCGAGAATCCCCGATACGACCGCCAGATCATCAACGGCCTCGACCCCTTCATCGATGGCACCGCCCCCGAGGACATGGCTGGATTCTACACCCCATCTGAAATCGAACAGCTGCTCCAGATCAGAGGCACCGGCCGTGACATCGAGGCTCGCATGCCCGTCAAGATCACCCGCCACTTCTTCGGGATGGCCCAGAACAGCCCGGCCCTGCAGAGGCTCGTTAAAGCGTCCCCCGACGAGACCCTCAACCTCGACGGCACCCCAGACCCCGGCAACCAGATGGACTACAGCCCGATCGAAGGACTGATCCACAAATACGAGATGGGACTGCTCTACGTCATCTCGACCTGCTCGGCGCACTGCCGGTTCTGCTACCGGGAGGAGTTGATCGCCCGCAAACCCGTCAAGCACCGTGACGGCACCGTCAAGAAGAAAGGTCTGGCAAAAGTCCTCGAAGTCACCGACTACATAAGGGCACACAATGCCGCGGTCGCCACAAACGGCGGCCGCCACCCAGATACCGGCCGCGAGAAGCTTCGCGAGATACTCCTGTCCGGCGGCGACCCAATGGTGCTGCCCAACAGCAAACTCGCCGCCTGGTTCACCGCGCTGGCTGAAGCCGGGGTGGAGGCGATCCGACTCGGCACCAAGGAATTGGCCTTCCACCCCGACCGCTTCGACCACGCCTTCCTGGACATGATGGACCGCTTCCACGACACATATCCCGATGTCGGGTTTCGGCTGATGACCCACTTCAACCACCCCGACGAGTTCCTCGCCAAAGGCCCGGACGGGAACTACACCGAGGATTCCAACGGCTTGTACAAATGGAACCCCAGCTCGCGGCGCGCCGTGGACGAGGTCGTCTCCAGAGCGTGGATCAGCGTCGAGAACCAATCGCCGATCATCGGAGGTGTCAACAACGACCCCGACGCGCTGCGCACCCTCCAGCGCACCCTCAAAGGGGTCGGTATCGAAAACCACTATTTCTTCTGCGGACGCGACATCATCGCCTACCGCTCGTTCAACGTGCCCATGGAGGACGCCTGGTGGACGCTCAACGAATCCCAGAAAGGCCTGTCCGGGGTGGAAACCCACGCCCGCCTGGTGCTTGCGCACTACAAGGGAAAAACCGAAATCTCCGCGGTCACCAACGAACCCATCGCGGGGCTTCCCGGAGCCGAGAACGGGGTCGTGGTATTCAAGGTTCTCCGCAGTGCCGGCGCCGCCGGTGACCGGGGCAAGATGTGCATCGTCGGCCGCAACCCCGAGGCCCTCTGGTTCGACAACTACGAAGACCGGGTCCTGTTTGACGAGGCCGGCCTGTTCAGCCACAAGCGGGCCGAACCTCTTGCAACCCGCGAACTGGTGGCAACCTCAGTCTGACCGAGACGGCTAGAAGGTTGGACGGCATAGGCTGGCGCTGTGCGCTTCAAGTTGATGGTGGTGTTCGTTCTCTTGGTCAGTGCGTGTGGAGGGTCCTCTACAGAGCCTGAGTCTGTTGACCCGGTACCTGTCGACACGGTTGCTGAGGAGGCCCCTGAGGTATGCCCCGATGCCGTGAATGCGGTGCCTGAGCGACTGCCCGTAGGCGAAGTCCAAGAGTTGCCCAACGACGGCAGAGAACACGTGATTTGCGCCAGCTACGAACGCACACCCCCGGCCAGCGGAGCACACTTCCCGGCGTGGCAGAACTGCGGGATCTATACCCAGCCGATTCAGAACCAGACTGCTGTTCATTCCCTTGAACACGGTGCTGTCTGGGTGGCTTATCAACCAGACCTCGATGCCTCCGTGCTGCAAGCGATGACCGACCAACTCAAATCGGAGCAGTTTGCGTTGGCAGCGCCGTACCCCGGTCTGCAGAACCCGATTGTGCTCACTGCCTGGACACGGCAACTCGCCGTCGACGACTGGTCAGATCCGGCAGTTGAAGACTTCCTCGACACCTACCTGGGCAGATACTCCCCGGTAGCGCCCGAAGCAGGAGCATCCTGTGGCCAAGCCGTCGGCTCCGGCCCCAACAACCCGAACTTGCATTACCAAGAGATTCTCGAACACGTGAGCTGAGCCCGCGCTGGTTCTCAGCGGTCCGGTTCACTCACTGGAACAGCGCGACAAGATCCTCGTGAATCCGATTGTTGGTCGCAATCGCCGACCCGGAACTCCAGACTTCGGCACCAGTTCGGCCGTCGAAGGCACTGAAACAGCCGCCGGCCTCGGCAATGATGACGGCGATGGGAGCGAGGTCCCAAGCGAAGGCCTCGGGATCGACCATCGCCTCAACTTGGCCGGTAGCCACAAGGGCATAACCGTAGGCGTCACCCCACGTGCGCAACTTCACTGGACTGTCGAGCAGCGAAGACAGCGCACCATCGGGCCAGTAGCCGAAGCCGCTGGTACACACGAAAGCCCCGTCCAAGCCTTCGTGATCGTTGACACGGCAAGGCTCGCCGTTGCGAAACGCTCCGAGTCCGCGCCCCGCCCAAACCGTCTCACCCAACGCCGGCAGATGGATCACTCCCACAGCGGGGCCGTGCTCGTCGACAAGAGCCAACAGGTTTGCGAACAAAGGCACGCCCTTCATGAAGGCCTTGGTGCCGTCGATCGGGTCGATCACCCAAGATCTGCCCGAAGCTCCCGAAGTGTCGGGGTGCTCTTCGCCGAGTACGGAGTCGTTCGGGTAAGCGGCGTTGAGCCGCTCGCGCATCAACGTCTCCACAGCAAGATCAGCAGCGGTCACCGGCGAACCGTCGTGCTTGTGATCGATTGAGAAATCACTTCCGCGGTACCACTCGAGTGTGAGCTCTCCCGCCTCTCGGGCCAACTCAACGCAGAAGTCAAGATCTGCCGGGTTGGCAGGGGCTGGTTCGGCAGGGGCTGGTTTGGCGGAGCCTGGTCGAGTCACCCTTAGAAGCTAGTTGCTCGAGTGGCATCAGCGGTTCAGAAGTTGACCAATCAATATATAGTTCTATGTTATTTCAAGTGATACACTGCACCAGCGGAGGACCAACCGGGAACCAACAATGCCTAACCATGATGCAGACGAAGCTGCACGCTTGCTGGTCATCGCCGACCGGTATTTTGCCCAAGCTTCAGCTGCCCGTGGGCTCGCCGCGGCCATCGACCAGCGACGCATATCCCTCACGACCAGACTGGACCCGTGCGTTCGCCGGCATCTCCCAGAAGTGTGGTCATCCAATGCGGCAGAAGTCAGTCGCATGAGGCTCACCCGAATGCCGCATGCGAGCAACTACTCGAAACCAGAACGGCCCTGATCCAAAACGCCGAGGAAGCCGAAGCGCAGGCTTTCGTTCTTCAGGGCCGCGCCGCTGAAATCAACTCGACTGCGACGAACCATCATGATAATCGCTCTCCGGACACGCTCGTTTAGCAAGGAAACAAAGGATTTTCGGGGATTTGTCCGTAGTCTGCGCTAGCGACGAAAGGGTCGGCAGTGCAACAGCTCAGCGCTCAGGACGCAAGTTTTCTCCACCTCGAATCACAACGAACACCGATGCACATCGGTTCGGTGTCGATCTACGACCAAAGCAGTGTCGAGGGCGGAATAGTCACCTTCAAATCGATCCTGGCGATGATGGAAGAACGCCTCGGCATGGCGCGGTCGTTCACCGAAAGGCTCGTTCACGTGCCGATGAAGGTCGACTACCCGTACTGGGTGTCCGACCCCGACTTCGACCTCGAATACCACGTTCGCCACATCGCGCTGCCCAAACCCGGCGACTGGCGCCAACTATGGATCCAGGTAGCCCGCCTCGTTTCACGTCCGCTCGACCTGGAACGCCCGCTCTGGGAGTTCACCGTCGTCGAAGGACTCGACAATCTCGACGGTATTCCGGCCGGCTCCTACGCCATAGTCTCCAAGATCCATCATTGCGCCATAGATGGCGTGTCGGGCCAGGAGATTACCGCTGCTATCCACGATCTCGAACCCAACACACACTTGACCGATCCGCCTCTGGTCCGCACCGACAATGTACCGACCGGGGTTGAACTGCTCGGTCGAGCCGCAGTCAACAGCATTCGACAGCCATTGCGGGTCCCAGGCCTTATCAGGGAGACCATCCCCGCTCTCGGACGCCTCGCACAGGTGGCCAGCAAAGAAGACGTCCACCTTCCCGCGGTACCGGGAAGGGTGCCGGCGACTCGGTTCAACCAGAGAGTGTCCCCACATCGAGTGATCTCAGGCAAGCGTTTCGATCTCGACGAAATCAAAGCGATCAAGAACTCAGTGCCAGGCGCAACCATCAACGATGCGGTCCTCACCATTTGCGCCGGGGGCATTCGGCGCTATCTCGAACACCACGGCGAGTTGCCCGAAGAGAGCCTGACGGCCATGGCCCCGATCTCAGTGCGTGCCGAAAGCGAACAGAGCGACGCCGGAAACCACGTCTCCGCCATGGTGGTGCGATTGCGCACCGACATTGCAGACGATGTCGAGCGGCTTTCAGCCATCCACGAGGCGTCGAGAGAATCAAAGGAGCTCACCAACGCGATCGGTGCTCGGCTGATGACCGACTACACCCAGTTCATTCCAGCGGCGACTGCGGCTCTGGCAAGTCGCCTCGCAACCCGCCTTGCAGCAAACACCACCCGGCCAGTCGTGAACTGCACGATCAGCAACGTACCCGGCCCCCAGGTCCCGTTGTACGCGGCATCAGCGCGGTTGATCGACATGTATGGATTCGGTCCAGTGGGCGACGGCATGGCGCTGTTCATTCCGGTACTCAGCTACTGCGGCGGAATCACCATCGGCGTCACCTCATGCCGCGAGATCATGCCGGACCCCGAACGGTTCATGCTGTGCATCGAAGAATCCTTCGAGGAACTCAAAGCCAACGTTTCGGCCTAGACCGAACCTCACCAGCTGTCGAAGTCGGCTTCAAGCAGCGTGTTGGGACGAGTCGTAGACCTCTGCGTGGGGGAACAGCCCTCGCAGCGCGGCCGGCGGCCTGAACGGCTCCCACTGCGAACCCTTTTGAGCCAGCCGATCCGCGATCACGACGATTGCTGCAGGGTTGTGACCGAGCCCGCAATGACTGCCACGCACCTCGACATTCTCGGTATGGGGAAAGTCACGGTTCAAACAGTGGTCCCACTTCACGATGCCGTCGCCGCGGGTATAGATCGAAGTGGCCGCGACCGGGATCGGATCCCTCGCCCAACTGGGTATCCGCGGCATCGTCACACGGTCCGAATGGAACTCCTTGAAAGAACTGAACGCCGCGCTCACGTTCGAATCCTGTTCACCGACGATCTGGAAGGGACTCCCGAGCGTGATCAACTGGCGGACCATCTCAGGAGCGAGCCGAGCCATCTCTCGGGCATAGAGGCCACCGAGACTCCACCCCACAAGGTCGATCGGACCGTTCTTGTCGTCGAGGTCGTCAAGAAGGTGGACGAGACCGTCAAGGATCTCGTCGGTAGGGCCGATGTTGCGGCCGAGACCCCAACCAACAGCATCGTGCCCCAGAGAGCGAAGCAGAACGCGCAACGGCTTTGTGCTCGGGTCGTCGCCCAAAAACCCGGGAAGCACCAGCACTGGACGCCCGACCCCGCGAGGCAGCACCCGGGACAACACAGGCGCAATGGCTACGAAGGTTCCCAACTCTGCCAGAGCTCGAACCTCCAACATCACTCGCAGCGAATCAAGCCGAGTGCGCACGAAACCAATCGTGGCACTTTCCAACTAGTTCAGCAAGGGTTCACCGAGTCCGAGCGCTGAAGCAACGAATGGCTCTCAGTCGATTCCGTCGAAATTGGGAGGCCGCTTCTCAGCGAAAGCAGTCATCGCCTCAATGTTGGCAGACCCACCCATCAGCGCCGCGAACTCGGCGTTCTCGCGGGTGTGGGCCTCGTGCAGAGCGGCTCGGATGGGTTCAACAATTGTGCGTTTGGAAGCAATCAGTGAACTGATCGGCTTGGCAGCCAGGATCTGGGCGTGAGACATGGCTGTGGCCATCAACTCGTCGGGTTCGCAAACCTTGAAGGCCAGACCCATCTCCAAGCACTCGTCCGCTGTGATCCACTCAGAGCTCAGCAACACCCAACTCGCATTCTGTCGCCCGATCAACGCCGGGATGCTGCCGCTGCTTGCCAACTCGGGGGCGACACCGAGCATCGTGAACGGACATTTGACCCGGGCTGCCGACGACATGAACACGAGATCGGCCAAACCGAGAACCGTCGCGCCGAACCCGACACCCATCCCGTTGACCGCGAGGATCAACGGCTTCGGGAAATCGATCAGGATCGAGGCAACCCCGGAGAACCCGTGAACCGCCTCGACTCGCTCGCCCATGGCCATACGACCCATCTCGATGACGTCCTGGCCTGCCGAAAAGGAATCACCAGAACCGGTGATGACGACCACAGCCACACCGGAAGCACTCTCGGCCTCGATCAGAGCCTCGGCGAGACCGTCCCACATAGCGGAGTTCATGGCGTTCTTGGCCTCGGGCCGCTTCAAGGTGATGATGCGAACCCGTTGGTCGTCGGTGACCTCAATCATGTTTATCCCTGTGTTGGTGAAGAGAGTGTCAGTGAAGAAATTTGCTGATAGCGAGAGTAGGCGCGTACTGCGCGATGAGTGTCATCATGTGACACGACACGCGAAGGGAGAAGGCGATGGCGCAACATGATCTGATCATCAGGGGCGGCACCGTGGTGGACGGCACGGGTGCAGCCAGACGCACCGCAGATGTTGCCGTGAACGATGGCGTGATCAGCGAGGTGGGTCACCTCAGCGGATCGACCCGGCGTGAAATCGACGCAGACGGGGCACTGGTCGCGCCCGGCTTCGTCGACATCCACGCCCACTACGACGGCCAAGCCACCTGGGATGAACGCATGCAGCCGTCGAGCTGGCATGGCGTCACAACCGTCGTGTTCGGCAACTGCGGAGTCGGTTTCGCACCGGTGCACGACCAGGACCACGACAAGCTCGTCGAACTGATGGAAGGCGTGGAAGACATCCCCGGAGCGGCACTGCACGAGGGGCTGCAGTGGGGATGGAACTCATTCGGCGAGTACCTCGACGCGCTCGAAGGCCCCAAGGACATGAACATCGCAGCGCAAGTACCTCACGGCGCGTTGCGTCTGCATGTGATGGGGGAGCGCGGCGCCAACAGGGAGGACGCCACTGACCAAGACATCGCCACGATGGGACGTCTTGCTGCCGAAGGAATCGCAGCAGGCGGTTTGGGGTTCACCACCAGCCGCACCTCGAACCACAAGACGTCGACCGGAGACTTCACCCCGACACTGACCGCCGCAGCCCGAGAACTGATCGGGATCGCCGAAGCCGTCGGTCGCCTCAACACGGGGGTGTTCCAACTGGTGAGCGACTTCTCGGACCGCGACGCCGAATTCCAGATATTCCGCGACATGTGCGAAGTATCGGGACGACCGCTGTCATTCACCCTTGTCGAAAGCCCCCGCTCAGCCGGATTCCACCACGACCTCCTCAACCGGATCGAAACCGCCCGTGCGGACGGCCTGGAGATCACAGGGCAATGCCCGGTTCGTCCCATAGGCATCCTGTTGGGCTTCGAATGCACCCTCAACCCGTTCATGCGCAACCCGGTGTGGGGTGAGGTTGCCGATATGGCTCCCGCGCAGCGAGTAGCCGCTTTGGGAGATCCCGACCGCCGTCAACGCCTGCTGCAAGCCAGCGGCGGAGTCGAACGCGACCTCGTCGGTGGGCGCATCATCGAAGACTTTCACAACATGTTCGAGATGGGTGAGTGGCCCTACTACGAACCCCCGCCAGACCAGACAGTCAGCCGCCGCGCCGAAGCCAGCGGCGTAAGCCCCGCCGAGTTCGCCCTCGACCTGCTATTGAAGCACGGCGGGACCAACATGCTGTGGCTGCCCTTGACCAACTACGGCTTCATGAACCTCGACGGCACCCGAGAACTCCTCACCCACGAACACACGATTCCTGCTTTAGGTGACGGCGGCGCCCACGTCGGGACCATCTGCGACGGTTCGTTCCCAACAACGCTGCTGCAGCACTGGGGTCGGGACCGGCCCAACAACAAGATCGACCTGGAGTTCCTAGTACAACGCCAAGCCCGAGACACAGCGCGCACAGTCGGACTACGCGACCGCGGAGTCCTGGCCCCCGGCTATCGAGCGGACCTCAACGTCATCGACTTCGACAACCTGCGAGTGCGAGGCCCAGAACTGGCCTACGACCTCCCCGCCGGAGGTCGCCGAGTGCTGCAACGAGCCGACGGCTACCTGCACACCATCGTCGGCGGCGAGGAAACCTATGCATCGGGCGAAGCCACCGGCGCCCTGCCCGGCCGGTTGGTCCGAGGCGAGCAGCCAGCACCTGCAATGGCGCGTTCACATATGGCGACAGGCGGCGCGACGAACGGCAAAGGCCGGTGAGCGCCGCAGAAACCCTCGAAAGCCCCGCCCCTCGACCGCTTGAGACCCACGCCTGCTGGAACGCAGCCGATGTGGCCGACAGCGACGGGTGGACCTATCGGCTGAACGACGACGAAATCGCCGAGCTCGAAACGGCTCTGACCGTCGCACGCAGCCACACCGACGAGGTACTCGACGTTGACAAGAGCCGGTTCCCGTTGCCCACGCTCGCCCCGGCGCTAGCCCAGCTCGCTGACGAACTGATCAACGGTCGAGGCTTCTGTCGAATATCGGCGCTGCCGGTCGAGCGGGTCGGCTTCGAGGACGCCTCCTGGATGTACTGGGGTATCGGCCTGCACCTCGGTGTGCCATGGCCCCAGAACGTCAAAGGCCACCTGCTCGGAGACGTCAAAGACCAAGGAAAATCAGTCAACGACCCCACTGCAAGAGGCAACGAACTCGGGGGCGTGGCCCAAGCGTTCCACTCCGACGGATCCGACCTGATCGGGCTGTTGTGCCTAGACCCGGGCGTATCAGGAGGAGAGAGCCTGGTCGCCAATGCGGTTGCCGCTCACAACCTCCTGGTTGAATCCGACCCAGAACTCGCGGCGGTGCTCTACGGAGCGCTTCCCTACGACTTCCGTGGTGAGCAGGGCAAAGGTAGCGACCCGTTCTATCGAGTGCCGGTGTTCACCGAACACGGCGACCGCCTGTTCGTGCGCTACATCCGGCCCTACATCGAAGCCTCCCAACGCCACGCCGATGCCCCCCGACTGAGCGACACGCAACGAGCAGCCATGGACGCCTACGACGCCCTCATCTACGACCCGGATAATCGTGTCGAGATGACCTTTGCGCCCGGCGACATGCAGTTCGTCAACAACTATCACGTGCTGCACGGTCGCAACGCCTACCAGGACGACCCCGATGCCGGTCGGGTGCGCTGGTTGAAACGTCTCTGGCTTGCCACCGAAATCCTCGGTCCCCAAGATCGCCCCCGACAGTTCCAATCCGCCGGAGCGACCAAGCACTGGTCCACCCGCCGCACCCGCGCAGGAGCCTGAAGAACCCGCCGAACCGCATTACAACAACTGGCCGCGCGGATGTGTCTTGGGGCTTGTGGCGCAGTATGTTACGGACTTCATGAGATACGCAGCTCCCACAACCACCGATGAGGCTGTTGAACTGTTGCAAAGCGATCCGGATGCCCGGGTGTTCGCCGGCGCAACCGACCTCATCCCCCAAATCAGAGCCGGTCGCCCCGAGCCGTCGTTGCTAGTCGACCTGAAACGCATAGAGCGACTGGTCGCAGTCAGCCACAACAACGGCACCTGGACCGTCGGCGCGGCGACGCCCACCTCGGCGCTCACCGCCAACCCCGAGTTCAGCGCCGCGTTCCCGGGCCTTTCCGAAGCGAGCGGTCTGATCGGGTCTGACCAGATACAAAACCGGTCGAGCTGGGGCGGCAACCTCTGCAACGCCTCGCCCGCGGCGGATTCGGTGCCGGCGCTGGTCGTCAACGACGCCCGAGCGGTGATCGCCGGCGCCTCAGGCGAACGGACAGCAGATGTGGCCGACATCGTGACCGGGCCGGGCGAAACTTCGCTCAACGACGGGGAGTTCATCATCGAGTTCCTGCTCGACGACCCCCCTGCTGGCAGCAGCGACGCCTACCTGCGGCTCATACCCCGCACCGAAATGGACATCGCCGTAGTCGGCGCCGCGGTGCAACTGAGCATGGACGGCGACAGCGTGGCGTCAGCAAAGGTCGCACTCGGCGCAGTGGCCCCGACCGTCGTGCGGGTCCCCGACGCCGAAGCGGCACTCGTCGGCTCCACGTTGGATGATGACGCACTGGCTGCTGCGGCTGCTGCCGCCTCAGCCGCCTGCAACCCGATCGACGACAAGCGCGGCACGATCCAATACCGCAGGCAAGTAGCAGGCGTGCTGACCAAACGAGCCGTTCAGATAGCCGCACAACGAGCCAAAGGAGCGAACTGATGCCGCGAACCCATGTGAGCTGTACCGTCAACGGCGACGAAGTGGACTTCCTGTCCTCAGACGAGACCTCCCTTCTCAACGCACTCCGCGACGAGTTGGGCCTGACCGGCGTGAAGGAAGGATGCGGAACCGGCGACTGCGGTGCCTGCACAATCCTCGTCGACGGCAAAGTCAACTGCGCATGTCTGATGTTCGCCCCCGAAGCCGAAGGGTCATCGATACTCACCGTTGAAGGCATCGCCCAAGGCGACCAACTGCACCCCGTGCAACAGACCTTCCTCGAAGGAGCCGCCCTGCAATGCGGTGTCTGCACCCCAGGGTTCCTCGTGGCTGCCAAAGCGCTGCTCGATGAGAACTCCGACCCCACGGAAACCGAAATCCGCTACGCCCTAGCCGGCAACCTCTGCCGCTGCACCGGCTACGACAAGATCATCCGAGCCGTGCAAGAAGCGGCTGTCCAGGTGAACGGAGCTTCCAAGTGACTGTGACCGAGAACCCCCGAACCTACAAATACGTCGGCACCCGACCGGTACGCCACGACGGACTCGACAAAGTAACCGGAAAAGCCCGGTTTGCTGCCGACCTCGACATGACCGGGCAACTCCGCGCCGCGCTGGTGCGCTCACCGCACGCGCACGCCCGGATCGTCTCGATCGACACCAGCAAAGCCGAAGCGATGCCGGGGGTGAAAGCAGTCGTGACCGGTGCTGATTTCGCAGATCTCGACCCCACACACCCGGAATTCGACATGGCGGTGAACCTGATGGCGCGCGACGAAGCGCTCTACAACGGCCATGTCGTTGCCGCTGTGGCCGCGGTTACGGCCGCCCAAGCCGCCGCTGCCGCAGCCGCAGTCGAAGTCGACTACGAGCCGCTGCCTGCGGTGCTGACCATCGACGAAGCCATCGCCGAGGGTGCGCCGATCGCCAACCCGACCAACCGCACCCTGTTCTCGGGCGACACCGAGCCGTCGAATCTGGCGTCGGTCAACGAATTCGGCCGTGGCGATGTCGAAGCCGGTTTCGAGGCGGCAGACATAATCCTCGAACGTGAGTTTCGGACCGTGGCAGTCCACCAGGGCTATATCGAGCCGCATGCCTGTGTCGCTGATTGCGGCCAGGACGGCAAGGCCACGATCTGGGCTTCTTCGCAGGGCCATTTCGCGGTGCGCTCCAAGACCGCGGCCGCGCTCGGCTGGAGCACCGACCGGATCAAGGTCATACCCGCTGAAATCGGTGGCGGGTTCGGTGGCAAGACCACCATCTATCTCGAACCGGTCGCGGTGTTGCTGTCACAAAAGGCCGCTCGTCCGGTGAAGTTGGTGATGTCACGCGAAGAGGTGTTGCGAGCGACAGGCCCTGCGCCTGCCACGAAGATCACAGCCAAGATGGGCGCTACCAACGACGGTGAGATCACCACGCTGCAGTCCACGATGTACTTCGACAACGGCTCCACCAAAGGCTTCAGCGCGCTCACCGGGGCCATGTCGGTCGCTTCGTACAAGCTTCCCAACCTGGAACTTCACGCCATAGGCACCGTCACCAACACGGCTCGCTCAGCCGCTTACCGTGCGCCCTCGGCTCCCCAGGCAGCGTTCGCGGTCGAAACGTTGATCGATGAACTCGCGCAACAACTCGGCGTCGACCCGATCGACCTCCGCCTCCAGAACGCGGTAGTCGAAGGCGACGTGACAGCAATGAGCATGCCGCATCCCAAGATCGGCTTCGTCGAGACCCTCGAAGCGATAAAGAACTCTGATCACTACAACTCGCCGGTTCCGCAAGGTGCCGGGCGAGGCGTCGCGACCGGATTCTGGTTCAACATCGGTGAGCAGTCGTCGGCGACAGTCAACCTCAACGAAGACGGAACGGCCACAGTCGTCACGGGAAGCCCCGACATCGGCGGCAGCCGCGCGTCCATGGCGTTGATGGCAGCCGAAGAACTCGGCCTCGCCGTCGATCGCATTACGCCGATCGTCGCCGACACCGAATCGGTCGGTTTCACCGACATCACCGAAGGCAGTCGAGCCACTTTCGCCACCGGCATGGCCGTCGTCAACGCTTGCCGTGAACTCATCGAACAACTCAAGCAACGAGCCGCGACCATCAAGAGCGTGGACGTTGAACAGGTTGAATGGGTCGACGGTGCTGCAGTCATCGAAGGGCAGGACCCGCTCACAATTCCAGAGATCACCGCAATGGCCAAGAACACCGGAGGTCCGCTCACGGCTACGGCGTCGCTCAACGCCGCTGGTGCGGGTCCGTCGTTCGCGGTCCATGTCGCCGATGTGGCTGTAGACGAAGAAACGGGCGAAACCACGATTCTGCGGTACACCGCCGCTCAAGACGCCGGCACCGCCATCCACCCCTCCTATGTGGAAGGCCAGATACAGGGCGGATCGGTGCAGGGCATCGGCTGGGCGCTCAACGAGGAGTACATCTACGACTCCGACGGAGTCATGGAGAACGCCAGCTTCCTGGACTATCGGATGCCGGTGGCATCGGATCTGCCGATGATCGACGCGATCATCGTGGAGGTCCCCAACCCCAGCCACCCCTACGGCGTACGCGGGGTGGGTGAGACGGGCATCGTGCCTCCGATCCCGACCCTCGCCAACGCAATCGCGGCAGCTACCGGTGTGCGCATGACCGCACTGCCGATGTCACCACCGAGGCTGCTGGCTGCGATCACTGAGAGCGCCGGTAGCTAGCAACGGCAGTCATAACCAGTGGCCACCGTCCATCTTCAAGCCGATCATCGTCGCTTCACCGGCGGCGAGAAAACCTTGCAGGTGGATGGCAGCACGGTAGGTGACCTGATCACAGAACTCGAACGCCGCTACCCGGGCCTTGGACCGCTGTTGACCGACGGCGCCAGCGTGGCGATCAACGGGGAACTGATCCCCAACGGGATCTTCGAGAAGGTCGACGCGTCCACCGAGGTCTACTTCGTCGCGCCGATATCGGGAGGTTGACGGCCTCTGTTGGGCCCCTTTTGGGGCGGTTGTCGTGGCGGGGTTATAGTCGGCTCACCGTCAAGTCAGGGGAGATCCATGGCTCGTTTCCACGAGTTCGAAATGCCGTCGCTGGAGGGGGACCAGGTGGCGTTTTCCACGTTCGCCGATGCGGCTTGCCTGGTCGTCAACGTTGCCTCCGCTTGAGGCCTCACCCCTCAGTACGCAGGTCTGCGCACGCTCCACAACGAAGACCACGGGGTCCAGGTATTGGGTTTTCCGTGCAACCAGTTTGCGGGCCAAGAACCGGGAAGCGCCGAGGAGATACGGGCGTTCGTCGTCGACAACTACGACGTCAACTTTCCGATGTTCGCCAAGATCGATGTCAACGGTGACGACGCGGCCGACCTCTACCGGTGGCTCAAGTCTGAACACCCCGGTAACGGCGATTCGCCGGACATCGTCTGGAACTTCGAGAAGTTCCTGGTCGACTCCGCGGGAGAAGTCGTCGCCCGTTTCTCGCCGAAGGTCACCCCTGAAGAAATCGCCGAACAACTGCCGGCTCTACTGAACTGAGAACCGCGCTGAGATTGCCGAACCACTGAGATTGAGAGCATCATGACCCCACAAGACCTCGTTGAGATAGAACTCATCAAGCAACTCAAATACAAGTACCTGCGCCTGCTCGACCAGCATCTGTTCTCCGAGATGCGCTCGGTGCTGACCGACGACGTGACCGTTCGATACAGCGACGGCAAATACTCCTTTGACGGCGTGGACGCCGTTATCGGTTTTCTGACGGACTCGATGGGTTCAGAAACGTTCCTGTCGAGCCATTCCTGCCACCACCCTGAGATCACGCTCAACGGCGACGGGACCGCCACCGGAATCTGGAAGCTCGAAGACCAGGTGATCATCGGCGAGCACAACCTGACACTGCGCGGCGCAGCGTTCTACTACGACGAATACGTCAAGACCGACGCCGGCTGGCGAATCAAGACCACCGGCTACCGCCGGATCTTCGAGGAGATGCATCCTCGTTCCGCGATCGAAGGCCTCAACCTGGTAGCCACCTGGTTCGGCGGCGAAACCTGAGAATCAGGAACTAAACCGGCGGGTCTCAATGCGGGTCGGGTCTTAGCTGTGGCGGGGGCCGCCGCGGTCGCCGGGCCAGCGGCTGCCACCACGTTGCTTGCCGCTCTTGTTCGCTGCGCTCACGGGCCGCTGGGCCCTGGCGTCGGCGTTGGGGTTCGGGTTCAGGTGTGGCGGGGGCCGCCGCGGTCGCCGGGCCAGCGGCTGCCACCGATGACGTCCGCGTGGGGCCAGAAGGCGATCGGATCGAGGGGGCCTGCGTTGGTGATGTCGCGGGCCTTGGCTTGATGGGTCACCAACTGTGACGACACCACCTCGTTGATCGGCAGGTAACGGGCCACTGGATCCCATGGAGAGTCGAGCAGCTTGAGATCACCGTCGATCTCCTCCACATGGGTCTGCTCGAAGCGTGTGGCCACATCGACCACATGGGGCGGGAAGTCGTATTGCTTCTCGGCCCCACCGATCGCACGGGAATACTTGGTCCACCACTCGTGCTCGACAAACTCGCCCTCGACCGGGGCACCGACTCCGGTCACCTGCCCGGAGAACTCGATGAACGTATAACCCTGATGGACGGTGCGAGCGCCGACATGGTCGCCGAGGCGGAAGAACTCAATGTCGCACAGAAACTTGGGTTGACCGTTGAGCTCACCGCTGATGAACACCGCAGCCTCCTGATCAATACCCATGCCCAGGTTGTAAGCGCCTTCGACCCCATTGAACGAAGCCGGAACCTTCACGCTGACCCCGAACTCGGGTTCACCCAGAATCGGCACGCAATAGATGCCGATCTGCACGACAGGGTCAAGTGGCGTTAACCCGGGCGGCAGCAGCGGAGCGATGTTGGCCTCGTCGGTCGTGTACTTGACGACGAGCTTGGGCCAGCCGGCCACCTCACCCGGTCGGCTCATCGGAACTGTGTCAGTCGGCGTGGTCATGGCGGTCCTCCGTTGATTGCAGATTAGATAGGTCCACTAGCGCTGATCTACAATGCCCGGGTTCGGGTAGAAAGCTCAAATCTTAAAGGAGCGAACCCATGCCAGATCCTCTCGAGGGCGTTGACCGAAGCAACGCTCCGTACATCATCGTGTCGTCGGACACCCACGCCGGGTTGTTCGTCGAGGACTACCGCGGCTATCTCGAATCCTCCCTCCATGCCGAGTTCGATGAGTGGCTGGTGACGCGCCACCAACATCGGGCGATGGTCGAGGAACTCAACGGCGAATACGTCGAGCAGTGGGAGCGGGACAACGAAGTCGGCCTAAAAGGCGCCTACGATCCTGAAATCCGCGACAAGACCCTCGACGCCGACGGCGTGGCGGGCGAGATCATCTTCGCCGACGGCGACGCCGTCACCGGAATGGAAGCCCCGCCTTTCGGTGCGGGGTTGCAGGCCGGGATGATCACCGACCCGAGGCTCGCTTGGGCCGGAGCTCGAGCCCATAATCGTTGGCTCGAAGAGTTCTGTGCCACCAACCCTCCCCGTCGCGCCGGGGTGGCGCTCGTGCCGATCACGCACGGAGTCGAAGAATCCGTCAAAGAGATCGAAGCGCTGGCCGGAAAACCAGGGATCAAAGGGATCATGATCCCGACGATGTGGCACGACCATCCCTCCTACGGCCACGACAGCTACGACCCGGTTTGGGCAGCGTGCGCTGAAGCCGGGCTGGTAGTCCACACTCATTCCGGTGAGGCCGACTCCGAGTCGTACAACGACAATATGGCCCAGTACATGCTTGAGGTGGCGTTTTGGACTCACCGTCCGCTCTGGCAGCTGTTGCTTTCGGGCAAGTTCGATAAGTTCCCGAACCTCAGATACGCGCCGGTTGAATGCGGATCCTGGTGGCTCGGCGATCTTCTGTTCAAGACCGACGCGGTTTTCGGTGGTCGCAACTGGAAGGTCAAGAAAATGGCCTCCCGCACCAAGGACCTGATCCAGAAGCTGCCCTCGGAATACATTGGAACGAACGTGTTTATCGGCGCGTCGACAATGAGCAAGGTCGAGCTCCGTCGGCGTTATGTGAACGGCATCGATGCGTTGATGTGGGGCACCGACTATCCCCATCCAGAGGGGTCATGGCCCAACACGATCGAACGTCTCGAAACCGACTTCCAGCAGATCCCGGTGGAGGAGACGCGTTTGCTGCTGGGCCTCAACGCAGTGCGCTGCTACAACCTTGATCTCGACGGGCTCACCAAGATCGCCGAAGACATCGGACCGACCCCGTTGGAGCTCAATCAAGATCTCGACTTGCGCACCTCGCCGACCGCGATCCGTGAGGCCCGTTTCTGGTTCGAGGACTACAACATCGAATGGCCCGACTAGGCCTGTTCAAAGCCCAATCGCCGGATCCGCGCCGGTTCAGCTGGTGATGGAACCGCCGTTGACGTTTATCGTCTGCGCGGTTATCCAACTGGCTTCCTCGCTGGCCAGATAGACGCAGACAGCGCCGATGTCGGCGGGCGTACCGAGGCGTTGAACCGGAATCCCGCGGGCGAGATGTTCGGTGAAGTCTCCACCCGCGGTGTTGTCCATCAAACCGAGGGCCACACTGTTGGCGGTCACCCCGAATGGGGCATTCTCCAGGGCCAAAGAACGCATGAACCCGAGGCCGCCTCCTTTGCCGGCCGAGTAGGGGGCCACGCCGATACCGACACCTGCAGAGCCTGCCCCCGACGAGATGGTGATGATGCGCACCCAACCGGCGTCAACCATCGGGTTGATCACGGCGTGCACACAGTTGAGCACGCCCCGCAGGTTGACCTCGATGGGGCTGTCCCACTCGGCGGGTTCCATCTCCCTGAAGGGCTTCGGTCGCATCTGCTCGGCCCCGCCGTTGCCGGCGTTGTTGACGAGAATGCTGATTGACCGGTGTTTGGCGAGTTCGGTTTGGACAGCGTCGAGGTCGGTCACGTCGAACGCTGCCGATTCAGCCGAACCTCCTTCAGCGGTGATCTGCTCGGCAACCGCAGCCGCTCGGTCACCGAGAAGGTCGTTGACCAACACATGCGCGCCCTGGGTTGCGAGAGCTGAGGCGATGCCTGCTCCCACGTTCTGCCCCGCCCCGGTTACCAACGCCGTTTTGTCGGATAGATCAAACATCCCCCCGACGCTAACCGCCCCAAGCCCCGCTACAGAAACCGCCACCACGGCTCCGGCGCGCCCGGCGTTAGCAACGTGCCGCCCCGGAAATCGCTACCTCGGCTCCGGTACGCCCGGCGT
>VXYK01000056.1:68759-74957 GCA_009845995.1 Acidimicrobiaceae bacterium
CGTTAGCAACGTGCCGCCCCGGAAATCGCTACCTCGGCTCCGGTACGCCCGGCGTTAGCAACGTGCCGCCCCGGAAATCGCTACCTCGGCTCCGGTACGCCCGGCGTCAGCAACGTGCCGCCCCGGAAATCGCTACCTCGGCTCCGGTACGCCCGGCGTCAGCAACGTCCCGCCCCGGAAACCGCTACCACGGCTCCGGTACGCCCGGCGTCAGCACCGCGTAGCCTGAGTCTGTGAAAGAAACGCCCACCGGTTCGACCAGCAACTCCGGTACCGACTTCATACGCGAGATGCTCGCCAAAGACGCTTCCGACGGGCCCTACGGGGGACGGGTACAAACCCGCTTCCCTCCCGAACCCAACGGCTACCTGCACATCGGGCACGCGAAATCGATCGCACTCAACTTCGGTGTTGCCGCCGAGTTCGACGGCGTGTGTCGGCTGCGGTTTGATGACACCAACCCGGAAACCGAAGACGCCAGCTTTATCGCGGCGATTCGCCAAGACGTAGCTTGGCTGGGTTTCGAACCGGGTGAATCCGCCTATGCGTCGGACTACTTCGCACAACTGGCCCAATGGGCAGAGCAGCTCATTCGCAACGGGCTTGCCTACGTCGATGACCAGGACGCCGAAACGATCTCAGCGAACCGTGGCGGATTCACCACGCCGGGTGTCAACAGCCCGTATCGGGACCGGACCGTTGAGGAGAACCTCGATCTCTTCGCTCGTATGCGAGCGGGTGAGTTCGCCGACGGTGAGAAGGTGCTGCGAGCCAAGATCGATATGGCTCACGACAACATGGCAATGCGCGACCCAGTCATGTACCGGATCCGCAACGCCCACCACTTTCGCACCGGCAACGAATGGAAGATCTATCCAACCTACGACTGGGCGCACGGGCAGAGCGATGCGGTTGAGGGAACCACACATTCGCTGTGCACGCTCGAGTTCGACACTCATCGGCCTTTGTACGACTGGTTCATCGAACAGCTGGGTCTCGGCAACGACCGACCCCGACAGACCGAATTCGCCCGTCTCAACCTCACCCACACCGTGATGTCCAAGCGCAAGCTCTTGGAGTTGGTTCGCGACGGTCATGTCGATGGCTGGGACGATCCGCGCATGCCGACACTGCGGGGCTTGCGTCGTCGTGGGTACCCGCCAGAAGCAATCCGTGCGTTCTGTTCGCACATCGGCGTCGCTCGGGTCAACGGCACCCACGAGATAGAACTCCTTGAGTCGTTCGTGCGGACCCACCACAACCAGCATGCGCTGCGCCGAATGGCTGTGCTCGATCCGGTCGAGTTGGTGATCGACAACTGGCCTGAGGGCGTGACCGATGAACGACTGGCCGTCAACAACCCCGAAGACGAATCTGCGGGAACCCGAAAGGTGCCGTTCAGCGGCAAGCTGTGGATCGAGCGCGGCGACTTCATGGTTGACCCCCCCAAGAAGTTCTTCCGCCTGGCTCCTGGCCGCGAGGTTCGGTTGCGTGCGGGGTACCTCATCACCTGTACCGATGTTGAAACCGACGACGACGGTGAGGTTGTGCGCATCCACTGCGACTACGACCCCGAAACTGCCGGTGGTCAGGCCCCCGATGGCCGCAAGGTGAAAGCCACGATCCACTGGGTGTCAGCGCAGCACGCGATCGGTGGCACGGTCATGCTCTACGACCGGCTCTTCACCGACCCGTTTCCCGGCGCGGACGGCAGCGACCCGCTCGCTTCGCTGAACCCCGCCTCGCGTGAAGTACGCACGGGCTGCAAGTTCGAACCCTCCTTGGCCGAGACACCCGCCGGTCAGGTGGTGCAATTCGAACGGCTCGGCTATTTCGCCCACGATCAGCAAGACCCGCTGACCTTCCATCGAACGGTCGGCCTCCGCGACGAATGGGCTGCGATCCAACGCCGCCAGTCCCAACAGAGTTGACGCAAAGGCGCTGATGCGGCCAGTGCCAATACAACCGGTGTCGGTGCTATAGAGCGTCGAGGTTTTTGAGGTACGGCCAGGCGGTTTCTGGGGGGATTCCTCCGCACAGCGGTTGCAGCGAAAGAGCTCCGTATTGGTCGCGGAGCTGGCGGGCCTCGGTGATCGTGGCGATCCGGTAGGCGCCGTTCTGAGTCCGGAGTTCGTCGACCGTGGTTGCGTTCGACGCCGAAGCTGAGGCAGCGTCGCCCATCCACTCCTTGTACATGACAGCGTCATGAAGGAGATGCGGGCCAAGCTCTTGCCAGGCCGCGTCGGTGTCGTCGGACACGAACAAAGACGTAGGAGAACCAGTACCAGGCGACATACACATGCCCGTGGGATTGCCGGCCTCGAGCGCAGCCTGATCGTAGGCCTCGGCGAGCGCCGGGTCACCGTGTTGTGGAAACAGCATCATGCCGCGACGCCCAGCCCGTCGGGCCGCGGCCACAGTGCCGCCACCGTAGGCGATCATCGGGCCGCCAGGGGTCAGCGGTTCCGGTGTGACGTGCACAGAGCGGCCTCGCCAGTCGAAACGTTCACCGGCGAGCGCACGCTTCAACACGTCTAGGTGTTCGTCCATCAGCACACCGCGCCGTGAAGAATCGACACCGAACATTGCGTATTCCTCGGCGCGGTAACCCAGACCGACCGTGTAGCTGACACGGCCTGCGCTCAGATGGTCGAGCACGACCATGTCCTCAGCCAACTTGACCGGGTCGTACATCAACGCCAGCAGGGCGCCCACGTTGATCGACAGTGAAGTGGTGCGCGCCGCAGCCGCTGCGGCCATGACAATCGGCGATGGCAAGTAACCGTCGCTGGCACTGTGATGTTCGGAGAACATCGCCATCATCGCTCCGTTGGCTTCGCCCCACTCGCACATCTCGAGTGATGCGCCGTACAGCTCGGCCATCGTGGCGTCGGATTGCGGGCCCAGACGAAAGTCGAATCGAAGAATAAACATGGCGCTCAGCTTTCCCTGTGGCGGCGGCCGAGTCGAAATCAGCCCAGGATTTCCCGCAAAACTCCGAGATCGGCGACAGCGGCGGCAAACAGCTTCTCGGGTTCGTTGTCGTGTTCGCTGAGGGTTCCGTCAACGAATTCGAGGCTCCAGGTGCCGTCGAAACCGAGGTCTCTGAGAAGGCTCGCGGTTGCGGTGAACTCGTCTCGAATGTCAGCCAAAGGCGGGGATTTCAAGTTGAGGTGGTTGACGTGCACGTGACAGATGCGCTCGCCGTAGGCATCGAAGCGTGCTCGGAGCAGATCACCGCTGTCGTGGGTGTGGACCAACGCACCCACCGCCTCAGGGGGTCCGCCGGCTGCCAACACTTCGGCCGCTGCCAGCGGATCGTCCATTGCTGAACCGTCGTGGCATTCGCACACGGTCTGCACGCCCGGCAACTCGCTGACCCAACGAGCGAGCCGCTCGCCGTAGGCGTCGAGCAAAGCGTTGTCGCGGTGCGCGCCCGTGTTCCACTTGACCTTTCCGGCGCCAGAGAGGCGGGCCATCTCAGCTGCTTGTTGCCGTGCCTCGTCGGACTCGTCATCGAAGCTGACATAGCTGTTGTACACCGCGACGCCGAGGTCATGGCCGAAGATGGCAGAACGTTCAGACGGACCGGCTTCGGTGGCGTGGGCTTCCCACAACTCAATGCCGTCAAATCCGGCGTCACGGATTCGGTCGAGCCATTCGCTGGCGGTAATCGTGGCCCAGCGGTCCTGGGTGATGCCGAACCAACGGTTGGGTTCCAGTGCGATCGTGGCGAGATAGATCTGAGTCATCGCAGCCGCACTCCGAATAAATGTGATTTGCGCGCCCGGAGAGAGTCGAACTCCCGACCTTCTGATCCGTAGTCAGACGCTCTATCCAGCTGAGCTACGGGCGCAACAGCGGTTCAGTGTACGCCAACTTCGCAAAGGCCCGACACCCTTTAGTCAGGTCGGGATGCCAGTCGTTTCCGCTGGTTCGAGGACGACGACTGGAATCTCTCGGTCAGTCTTCGATTCGTAGGCGGCGTAGTGCTTGAACTCCGAGACGGCCGCGTTCCAGATTTCGGTTCTTTCGTCCCCCGAAGTGATGCGAGCGTTCATCTTCGTGGTGCCGTCTGCGGTTCGGACGGTGACCGATGAGTTGGCACGCAGATTCAGAAACCATGCCGGGTTCTTGTCGTTCCCACCAGCGGAGGCGATCAGCGCCATCCGCTCACCGTCCTGCCAGGGCGCGGTGAGCAGGACCGAACGGGGCAACCCGCTCTTGCGTCCGATGGTGGTGAGCTCGAGAACCGGCATCTTGGCACCGGTCCAACCGATCTTGCCGCGGCTGATGGCGATCGCCGCGCCGTGGAATCGGTTCAAGGCTTTGAAAGCGAAATCAGAAGGCATGACAGGGTCTTTCGTTGGAGGCATCCTAGTTGAAGCTCTGCGCTACGGTCGGTCCGAAACGGCGTCGTTCATGCCGTGTCGCCAGAGCTGCTGCAGGTTTTCCTGTAATTGAGAACGGGTTGGGCCGGGTCAGGGGCGGGCGCAGCGTAAGAAGAGATCGGCCAGGTCCTTGGGGCGGGACGCGAAGGCACTGTGCCCGGCGTCGAATGTGACAACCTCGTCCGGCTGGACATTGCGGATCTGCTCGCGTTGGAACGCGGGCGGCAGGGCCTCGTCTTGCTTGAGCAACACATAGGTTGACTCGATGCCAGCCGATCTCGGCGAGACCCTTGCGGCTTCGGCCATGGGACCCGGCGGTTCGGGCTCGAGCTGGTTGAGAAGCCACGCCGTGTCCTCGTCGTCGAGGTCATTGCAGAACATCGTCTCGAAGTCCAGTTCCCTCGACACGGGCGACAACGGGTCGGTCATCAAATCGTTGATGGACTGGCCCAGCGGTGGGTTCGCGGTTGACAGGTAGATCAGCCTCCGCAGGCGGGTCTGGATGCGTGGGGCGGCGAGAGGAAGTGTGAGGCCCGCCATCGAATGCCCGACCAGCACCACATCTTGCAGGTCTCGGGTCTCGACCTCTCGCACGACGTCGTCGGCGTAGTCATCGAGACGGATGGAGTCGAGGGATTTCTCCTCAAGGCGTGAACCATGTCCGACCAAGTCGATGGCGACGACAGCATCGACAGCGGGACTCGCTTGGAGATGCGGAACAACCCGTTCCCAGCACCACGCCCCGTGCGCCGCACCATGAACCAGAACAAAGCTCACCGACCCCATCCGCCGCACAGTAGTGCATAGCGTGGTGGTACACCGGGTGTTACACCGGGTGTTACACTCGACCGCGTGCCGACGTCTCGACCCCGCCATCCAGTGACCGAAACAGACGACATCGCCGCGGTTCTCGACGAAGCGTCGCTGCGATGGTCAGGAACGCCCCGAGCCAAGCTCATTCGCCTTGTAATGCTGGATTGGGCCAGCGGAGGTCGTTCGCCATCAGCGCGCGCTCAAGCACGTGAGGAATTGACCGGTTCGCTCCCGGGCTCTTCGCACTTGTATGAACGCGCCGCAGACTGGCCCGAATGATCGTTGCCGACGCGAGCTGGGTTGTGGCGCTGCGTGACCCGAGCGATCGCCACCACGATCAAGCGGTAGCTGTCAACGGCGAGATCGGAAGCGAGAGTTCACTTCTGCACCCGGTGACCCTAGCTGAGTGCCTGGTTGCGCCAGCCCGACTGGGGGTCCTTGATGAAGCTTCCGCGCGTCTACAAGCGGCCTTCGACATCGACATAATCGATCCCGGGGCTCCGGCAAGGTGGGCGAAGCTGCGGGCTGAGACCCGATTACGGCTTCCTGACGCCATCGTGCTCGACACCGCGTTGAACCGACGCGCCCGAGCAATCGCCACATTTGACGAGCAACTGCAGACCCGCGCAGCCGACCACGGACTAGAGGTCCTGGGAACTTGACCGCCCTGATCCGGTGGTTACGTAAAGACCGTAGCTCTGAAACGCAAAGTGCGGAAGAGCAAGCGTCTACTCGGCAGGCGCTGGGGCGATCCCCAGATGGCCTTCAATGCGCGCTAGTCGTTCCCTATTGTCACTGAGGCCGTCGCGCAGTTCTTTGTGATTCTGCTCGGTTGTGCGCTGGTGCTGTTCAGTCGCGATCTTGAACTCTGTGAATTTCACTCCGAGCTTCGCGACCTCTGTGCTGAGCGACCTGACATGTTTGTCCACTTCTTTGGTCTCGCCGTGTAGGTGGTCGCCCAACTCTTTGATTTCGCCGTGTAGGTGGTCGCCCA
>VXYK01000024.1 GCA_009845995.1 Acidimicrobiaceae bacterium
AACCCCCACCACACCCAACCCCCCCCGGTGGGTCCAGGCTAAGAGCGCGAACGATTGCCGATTTGGCGCGGGTTATCAGCGAACGCCAGGTGAGCCTCGGTATCCGTCGCACACTGTGGGTGCAAGCTCGACGGCTCGAACATCTGGCCCAAGGAAGGCTGAATTCGTTGGAAGGGAATGCCGATGAGGACACCTAGACGACTCAACGGGTGCAGGTCAGGAAGCTTGTTGCCTGAACTTCTCAAGCGCAAACGAGTTTGTGCGAGAGGGTTGGGGACGACTTTCGCCGGTTTAGCCGGAGCCGCGGGAGTCCTCTAGGGTGCCAGGGTGGCAAATACGGTGTATCGCAAACAGGAACAGGAACCTGCTTCGACAGAAGTTCTTGAAGTCGCCCCCGGGGTCTTGCGGATGCAGTTGCCGATATCCATGCCCGGGCTGGGGCATGTGAACTGTTATGCCCTCGAAGACTCGAACGGTGTCGCTCTGGTCGATCCGGGTCTTCCCGGTGAGGAGTCTTGGCAGGCGCTGATGGATCGCCTGGGCGCCGCGGGTATTCCTGTCGAACGGGTTCACACGGTGGTGGTGACTCACAGTCACCCGGACCACTTCGGGGGGAGCGACCAACTCCGAGAGGTCGCCGGAGCAGAGGTACTCACCCACGAGGCGTTCCACAGCCGAATCCTCGACGCCGGTGACGACCTCGACACCGAACTGCTCGAACTCGATGATGAAGCAATCGTCGAGCTCTGGAAGCAGCGGATCACCGAATCCGAGCGGACCCCCTGGGGGGAGGTTCGCCAACCGCCACCGGATGAGGTGATGCTCAAATGGCTCCACATGGACCCCGCCGGTCATCGCCGTTTCCTCGCGCCTCACCCCACAATCCGAGTAGCCGACGGCGACCCTGTGCGACTTGCGGATCGCGACTGGTTCGCCGTTCACACCCCCGGCCATACCTTCGACCATCTGTGTCTGTTCGACCCCGAACATGGAGTGCTGCTGTCAGGGGATCACGTTCTGCCCACAATCACCCCCCACATCGCCGGAAATCCGAATCTGGGCGACCCCTTGGCCACGTTCTTTGCCTCGCTCGACAAAGTCGCCGGTTTGGATGATCTCACCTGTGTATTGCCAGCTCACGGACATCCCTTCGAGGATCTGGCGGGTCGCTGCGGCCACATCCAGGAGCATCACGCGGATCGCTTGCAACTGTTGCGCGACGCCGCTGCTGAACATCGCGACGCACCGGTGGAAGCTTGGATGAAGGTGCTGTTCAAAGAGCGTTCCTGGGGGGAGATGGCGGCCAGCGAAACCTACGCGCACCTCGAACATCTGCGCCTCATCGGTGACGGCGACGTTCGCCGTGACGAAGACGGTTTATTGCGCTTCACGTTGTCGTCTTCTTGACGTGACAACCAGTTGATATCAGCAGGCCGCGGCATCTAGGGGCCGCACCCGGGCAACGCTTCCGGCCACGCCATTGGTTGTCAGCCAGGTGTCTACGCCGCCGTCGCAAGCCTGCCAACGCAGATGCACTTCGCTGTCGGGCTCGACACCGGGCCCGTGCTCAAGCTCAGCTCGGATTGGTCCCGACGTCCATCCCGAAAGATGAAGTGCTTGTTCCACCGGAGCCCATTGGGCGGCGTTGTTCACGTGCCCCAACAGGTCGATGTCGGTGAAGCGCAGAGGCCACGGGTCATCATTTGCATGGTCGGGCACCGCTGTTGACAGAGTCGTACGGGCCGAGACCCGGCGGTCGCCGGCGCTCTCACCCCAGATATCAAAGAAGTCGTCGTTGAGCCTCGCCGGTCGCAAGGTCTTGCGGTCGATATGGACCCAGATCGTGACCGCTTCGACATCAGCACCCTTCTCACCACGGACCTGGGTGCGCCGCTCGGCCCAGCGGCTGCCGTGACCGCTGCACCAAGTTGACAACTCGATCCATTCTTGAAAGATGGGCGCGGTCCGGACTTCCACCATCGTGCGCCGCACGATCCAGTTCATCGGGTTCGTCAAGTTGCTGTCGGCAGAATCGTCGCGTGCCACATCTTGTAGATGGCGCACCAGCGCGTCCAGGCGACATCGTCCCCGAGGATCGACATCAGCTAGCCGCACCCGACGCCCGCGCTCGAACACCCGTCCGCTCGGGGGCCGAGGCGTGATCTCGGTCGCCCCCGGCTCAGTCACTCGCCACTCCGATTCGCGCTGGTTCCATCCGCCCTATTCCCATTCAATCGTGCCGGGCGGCTTTGAAGTGATGTCGTAGGCGACACGGTTCACGCCGGGAACCTCGTTGATGATGCGGCTGCTCATCACCTCCAACACCTCGTGTGGTATCCGCGCCCAATCTGCGGTCATGGCGTCTTCACTGGTGACCGCCCGAATGATCACCGGGTGTCCGTAGGTGCGCTCGTCACCCATGACACCCACGGTGCGGATATCTGGAAGCACGGCGAAGGACTGCCAGATCAGCCTTTCAAGACCGGCGTTGCGCAACTCCTCGCGCACAATGAAATCCGCCTGCTGAAGGGTCGCGACCTTGCCGGGAGTGACTTCGCCGATAATCCGGACCCCGAGGCCCGGCCCGGGGAATGGTTGGCGTTCAACGATCTCATCTGGAAGGCCCAGTTCGCGGCCCACTTGGCGAACCTCGTCCTTGAACAGACTCCTCAGCGGTTCCACCAGAGAGAATTCGATGTCGTCGGGAATCCCGCCGACATTGTGATGGCTCTTGATCGTGGAAGCGTGCTTTCCCCCCGACTCGATCACGTCGGGATACAACGTTCCCTGAACCAGGAAACGGGCCTCCCCGGCCTGAGCCTGTGCTCCTTCAAAAACACGAATGAAGAGCTCTCCGATGGCTTTTCGTTTCGCCTCGGGTTCGGTGATGCCCGCCAGAGCGGCAAAGAAACGATCCTGTGCCTGAGCGTGCACGAGTCGAACCCCGAAGTTGCGCTCGAACGTCTCAACCACCTGGTCGCCTTCATTGAGCCGCATCAGACCCGTGTCGACGAAAACGCAGGTGAGTTGATCCCCGATCGCCTTGTGCACCAGCGCGGCGGCGACCGCAGAATCGACTCCTCCGCTGAGACCGCAGATAGCCGACTCGTCACCGACCTGTTGACGAATCTGGGCCACCGCGGTGTCGATGATCGAGTCCATCGTCCAAGAGGCAGAACTCCCGCAGGCGTCGATCAGGAAACGCTCGAACACATGTTGCCCGTGCGTGGTGTGAATCACCTCAGGGTGGAACTGCACGCCGTAGAGTTTCTGATCTCGGTCCTCAAAGGCAGCTACGGCAGCCGCTGATGTGGAAGCCGTCGCAGTGACCCCGTTCGGAGGTTCCACAATTGCGTCGAAATGGCTCATCCACACCTGTTGGGTCGGGGGAGTGCCCCCGAGCAGACAACCGCCGTCGGTGTCGAGCGACATCGTGGTTCGGCCGTACTCGCCGCGACCACTGTGATCCACGCGTCCGCCCCTCTGCTGGGCGATCATCTGCGCGCCGTAACAGATCCCAAGAATGGGAACGCCCAGGCCATAGACCTCAGGATCGATCAGGACTGCGCCTTCGACGTTAACCGAGGCTGGGCCACCACTGAGAATGATCCCCGTCGGGTTCTTGGCTGCGATCTCCTCGGCGGTGATCGTCGGCGACACGATCTCGCTGTAGACGTTGGCCTCCCTCACCCGTCGAGCGATCAACTGGGCGTACTGAGCACCGAAGTCGACCACAAGAACCGTCTCAGTCCCCTCCGAGTTCGTCACAACCGCACTCACCCGACGACAACCCCGGCGTTGACTGTGCCTGCTGTGTCGGCCGCGTCTTCGACTCCGGTTGCAATCGTCAGAAGTTGTCGGAGTATCGCCCCGGTGGCACCCCAGACAGTGTCGCCGACAAGCTCAAAGAACGTGATTGCTCGGGGTTCCTTGTAGTGGGGCAGAGGCCAGAACTCTTCGCGCCATACCTCGTCAAGAAGAAGCTCGCTGAACGAAACGTGGCGTATCAACTCCACCTCGATCGGATCTCGTTCAAGCTTCGGCTGCTCGTCGGTGACAGCCACAAAGGGCGTGACCATGGTCCTGGACCCCACGGTCACGAAGCTGTCCAACTCACCGATTCGCCGAATCGCGGCGGGGTCGATTCCTACTTCTTCCTGCGCTTCACGAACTGCAGTTGTCCAGAGATCGACATCGCTTGTCTCGCGCCTTCCGCCGGGAAACGCGACTTCATGAGCATGGTGGCGCAAGCGAGGTGAGCGCCTCGTCAAGACCATGTACACATCGTCTGAGCGTTCGTACAGCAAACAAAGCACCGCGCTGTGACCGATGCCCTCGCTGACTGTGCCCACGAGCTGGGGAGAACGATGACGCGAGAACGCGGTGGTGATATCAGCAAGGGTCACCTGACGGTCTTGTATCGGGATATGCGCCCAGGGCGCCGGCCCACCCATCTTGGCACCATCCGGGCGAGGTATTTCTTGAGGACCCCCCCGCCCCGCGGGAATCGAGGCCATCGGTTGGTTCTCCTCGTTCTCAAGCGAGAACACACCGGCGCGATCGGTCGTCACCGCATCGACGCTATCTTGCCAAGCCCTGTATCGGGCCGAAGGCAGAGCGGCGTGAACGTAGAACGGTCCGGGCCGAAAGGCCCGGACCGCTCCACTAGCAAGCACTTGGGTTGGGCATTACATCATGCCCATGCCACCCATACCGCCCATCGGATCACCGCCGCCCATAGGCATTGGCGGTGCTTCCTCGGGCTTGTCAGCTACGAGAACCTCGGTGGTGAGCAACAAGCCGGCAATCGACGCGGCGTTCTGCAAAGCCGCGCGGGTGACTTTGACCGGGTCGATCACACCGGCGTCGATGAGGTCGACCATTTCACCCGCAGCGGCGTCGAAACCGGTCGAATCCGACTCGGCTTCCACTCGCTGCACGATTACAGCACCCTCATGGCCGGCGTTGGCGGCGATCAGCTTGGTGGGCGCATCCAGCGCTGCGCTGATGATGCGAGCACCGGTGGCCTCATCACCGTTGAGGCTTTCGGCAACCGCGTCGACCGAGGCACGGCAGCGCAGCAGGGCGGTACCGCCACCGGCGACGATGCCTTCCTCGATGGCCGCACGAGTCGCAGAAAGAGCATCCTCAATGCGGTGCTTCTTCTCTTTGAGCTCGACCTCAGTAGCCGCGCCGACCTGCACGACAGCAACGCCACCGGCCAGCTTCGCAAGACGCTCCTGGAGCTTCTCGCGATCCCAGTCGGAGTCGGTGTTGTCGATTTCGGCCTTGATCTGGCTGACTCGGCCCTCAACATCAGAACGCGTGCCGGCGCCCTCGACAATGGTCGTGTCGTCCTTGGTGACAACGATCTTGCGGGCTTGGCCCAACAACGCCATGTCGATGGTCTCAAGCTTGAGACCGACTTCTTCGGCAACGACCTGGCCACCGGTGAGGATCGCCATGTCAGCGAGCATTGCTTTGCGCCGCTCACCGAATCCCGGTGCCTTGACAGCCACGGAGTTGAAGGTGCCGCGAATCTTGTTGACCACGAGAGTGGCAAGAGCTTCACCTTCGATGTCCTCGGCAACGATCAACAGCGGCTTGCCCGATTGCATGACCTTTTCAAGCACGGGCAGCAGCTCCGCAACATTGGAGATCTTGCCCTGGTTGAACAGGATGTAGGGCTCGTCAAGCACAGCTTCCTGCCGCTCGGGGTCAGTGACGAAGTAGGGGGAGAGGTAGCCCTTGTCGAACTGCATGCCCTCGACGAAGTCAAGGTCCATGCCGAACGTGTTCGACTCCTCAACGGTGACAACACCGTCTTTGCCCACCTCGTCGATGGCGTCGGCGATGACCGCACCGACAGCGGTGTCCGCAGCAGAGATCGAAGCGACCTGAGCAACCTTGTCCTTGCTGTCGTCGACCTGCACGGACTGATCGGCAAGAGCTTCCACAGCGGCGGCCACTGCTTTCTCCATGCCCCGCTTGAGGCCCATGGGGTTGGCGCCGGCAGCTACGTTGCGCAGACCCTCGCGCACCAGTGCTTGTGCCAGGACGGTGGCCGTGGTGGTGCCGTCACCAGCGATGTCGTTGGTTTTGGTTGCCACCTCCTTGACCAGTTGCGCGCCCATGTTCTCGAATTGGTCTTCCAACTCGACTTCACGGGCGATGGATACGCCGTCGTTGGTGATGGTGGGCGCACCGAACTTCTTGTCGAGTACGACGTTGCGGCCCTTGGGGCCGAGCGTCACTTTGACAGTGTCGGCGAGCTTGTTCACGCCCTCCTCGAGGCCGCGGCGTGCGGACTCGTCGAATTTAAGAATTTTTGGCATGAATGCGACCTCAGCCCATCTTCGCGAGCACGTCGCGGGCGTTCAGGATGAGAAGTTCTTCACCGTCGACGGTAATTTCGGTCCCGCCGTACTTGCTGTAGACGACCGTGTCGCCGACTGCGACATCGACGGGGATGATGTCACCGCTCTGTTCTGAGCGACGGCCGGGGCCGACGGCGATGACTTCACCCTGTTGGGGCTTTTCCTGTGCGGTGTCGGGTATGACTAGGCCGCTGGCAGTGGTGGACTCCGCTTCGCTGGAGCGGACCACAATGCGGTCCTCAAGGGGCTGCAAGTTCATTCGATCCTCCGAGATCGGTCTTGAGTTGCTGATGTGTAGGTCTCTGAATCGAGTCGGCTAGTCGTTAGCACTCTCGTCCAGAGAGTGCTAACGATAGGAGCGTCTTGGGGCGTGAACAACCTGCGCCCCCTCAGTTTCTAGAGCCAGAATTCCTCAGGTCGCAGCTGCTTCGAAGTACGCGACCGGAAGCTGCAGCGATGGGTCTGCACCGGTCGTCAAGGGCGAAGGGCCCTCGGCTCGTAACCGGTACCAAGCGACCGCAGCGACCATCGCCGCGTTGTCGGTACACATGGCCCTGCTGGGGATGACAGCTCTGATCCCGTCGGCCTCGCACACCTCTGCAGTGCGGGACCGCAACCGGGAATTCGCGGCGACACCACCAGCCAGGCAAATGGCTCTAGCGCCGATTTCGCGCGCCGCGCGCCGTGCTTTGTCGACCAGCACGTCGACCACCGCTTCCTGAAAGGACGCGGCCACATCCGCGGTCGAAACGTCGGGGTTCTTGCGCACATGGTTCACCACCGCGGTCTTCACCCCGCTGAACGAGAAGTTCCAACCGTCGTTGGCCATTGCCCGTGGGAAGGCAATCGAATCAGGGTCACCCTGCACGCTCAGACGATCGATCGCAGGCCCACCCGGATAGCCGAGACCCATGAAACGGGCAACCTTGTCGAAAGCCTCACCGGCGGCATCATCAACCGTGGCACCGAGGGTGCGGTAACGCAGATGATCCTCCATCACGACGAGAATCGTGTGGCCGCCAGAAACGAGCAGAACCACCATCGGCATCTCGAGATCCGGTTCCTCCAAGAACGCGGCGTAGAGATGAGCTTCGAGATGGTTGGCAGCGACAAAGGGCACGTTCCAAACCAGAGCCAACGACTTGGCCGCCGACACTCCAACCAACAGCGCGCCGACCAGTCCGGGGCCGTGCGTAGCCGCGATCGCGTCGATGTCTGCGGTTTCGAGCCCGGCGTCGGAAACCGCGGCTGAAACGACCGGCACTATCAGATCCAAATGAGCTCGGCTGGCAACCTCGGGGACCACCCCTCCGTAGCGGGCATGCAGTTCAACCTGGCTCGACACAATCGACGAGCGCACAACGGAACCCGATTCCACCACCGCAGCAGCAGTCTCGTCGCAGCTCGTCTCAATCCCGAGAATCCTGTTGTTTTGTGTGGTTTGAACGGCTCGGGTGGGCTGGACAGTGCGACCTGCTTGGCTCACTGCGGGGCTCATTTGAGGGCCGCCCGTACCCGGTCGATGCGCTCGGCAACCTCAGGTTCGTCGAGGTAGCGGATCGACATGACCAGAGCGTCTTCAGAGGGCTTGGTGTAGTAGTCGGGCGTGATCCCCAACGGCTGGAACCCGAGACGAGAGTACAGGCGATGAGCTCGCTTGTTCGCAGCACGAGCCTCAAGCGTGACCGCACTGGAACCGTGCGCCCGGGTCCGGTCCAAAAGCTCAATGAGCAGTCGTGTTGCGACGCCTTGATGTTGATATTCCGGGTCAACGGCCACATTACTGACGTGAGCCATGCCGGCCAGATAGAGAAGCCCCGCATGACCCACAACGCGTTCGCCCTCCCCGTTGTCGGCTCTGTTGTCGCCGCCCAGTTCCGTGTCGGTGATGGCGACTAGATGCAGGCGATCTGGGTCACCCATCTCCTTGTACCAAGTCGTGGCTGACCAGGGATCGCCGTAACCCTGTTCGTCGATGGCCATGACCGCGGAAATATGGTGGACGGTCATTTGCTCGATGCGCACGTCTAAAGGCACGTCATTAGACGTTACCGCACCTGCTCACAGGTGAAAGTCTGTGGGGCATTGGGCTGTATCATTCCCGCTCCTGTTCGCTGCGCTCACGGGCCGCTCGGGCCACGGCCTCGCGCCGTATGGTCCGCATCGTCTCACCTGTTGGCTCGGCCTCTGGGGCAACTATTCCGATCGGTTGTGCGTCAGGCCCGCGAAGGTAGAGCGGTCTGATCGAGTCGGGACCCACGGTCTTGCCGGCTGCTGCCGCGGCCACCGCCAACTCCACGATGGTCTCCGCACTCGGGTAGACAGAACTCCCGTCGGTGTGGAACCCCCCTTGGGCGAACGTCTCAGAGTGAGCCTCGACTCCGTCGCCCACAAGGAGCGTCTCAGGGGCTTCGTTGGCCAACATTGTCACGAGATCGTGAGGGTCGAGCACCGCCGGTTCGCTGATGGGGTCGCCGTTCGCTCCGAACGCGGCATGGAACAGTTCCCCACGACGCGCATCGATAACCGCATCAATCCGTCGGTTTGTGCAGCTACGCCGGACCTCATGGGCCACCAACTCCAGCGAAGTGACAGAAACCATCGCGGCGTTGAGAGCGTGCGCCAGTGTGATGGCGGTAGTGATACCAACCCGCAAACCGGTGTAGAGGCCCGGTCCGACGTCAACCGCGATCACCCCGATGTCCGCCATGGTCACACCGGATTCTTCGAGGGTTTCAGCGATCTGAGGGACCAGGGACTCGGCATGACGACGGGGTTCAGCCGACTCGCGTGCCGCCGACACTCCGTCCGGACCGCCGATCGCGCATCCCACCCTTGAAGTCGCCGACTCGATCCCCAAGATCAACGGCGTCCCCATCAGCGCGTCACCCGCTGCCGGTCGGCCCAGTTCTGCGTGGCAGTTCTGAGCGCGCCCACCCGGGAGACCCAGTTGTCGCCTACGGCGTTAAGTTCAATGCACCGGTCGTCGTCGCCATCGCCAAATGTGATGCTCACATCAAGGCGCTCGGTCGGCAGAGCCGGCAGGATCATCTGACCCCACTCAATGAGCGTCACCCCCTGCTCCAACAGTTCCGGAATGGCAAGATCGCGGGCTTCAACAAGATCCTCGAGCCGGTAGACGTCGAGATGATTGACGATCAGGCGACCCTCGTAGCGGTTGGCGAGGGTGAAGGTAGGGCTCGTAACCGGCGCACTCACGCCGAGAGCCGCGGCGAACCCCTGAGTGAAAGCTGTCTTCCCGGCACCAAGGTCGCCAACCAGCAGCAGAAGGTCACCGTCGTCGACCTGGCCGGCGACAGCCCCGGCAAGCAGACGCGTCTGCTCCACCGCCGAGGTCCAACACACGACAGAGGAGGCACTGAGCGTCTGGGTCACAACGAGTTGTCCCCGGTAATTGCTGCGCTGCGCACGGCCTGTTCGGTTGCGACAACTGCCAATGCTCTCACCTCGTCGACGTGGGCAGCGATCTCACCGGTAGCGGCTGCAACAAAGGCATCACCGTCGGAACGAGTGTGAGGGGGGAATATCGCACGGGCCAAACCGTCATGTGCGCCTTGTGCAACTATTTTGCATTCAACAGGGTCGAGGCGAGCGTTGCTGATGACCACGCCAATCACCGTGTTGGCGGTGTCCGCGGCGAATTCGTCGGATCCGAAACTCTCGGGCCAGTCTTCGAAGGTGCCCTCGGCAATTTCGGCGACAACGTTTCCGTCGTCAATATCGCCCGCTGCGTTGTTGACCACCAGCACAGTTGCCGTCAGCTCGCCTTTGCGGGCGGTGAACATCTGAATCCCGCCAGCCGATGGGTCGTCTGGCTGGCGCCACTTGCCAACCGTGGCTCCTGCGCCGGCGCCGACGGGGCCAACAGCGGGGTCGGAGCTGCACGCGGCCAGCGCCATTGCTCCCTGGGCTGGACCGGGGCGGACAGATGCGTCACCGACACCCAGGTCGTAGAGACTCATCGCCACGACAATCGGCACGTTGGCGGTTCTGGTCTCAAAGCCCCGGCCCTGAGCCTCTAGGGCTGACACCACACCATCGGCGGCTGACAGCCCGAAAGCCGACCCTCCGCTCAGGACCACTGCATCCACATGGGTGACGAGTCGACTTGGGTCCAGCAGTTCAAACTCGCGGGTTGCCGGGGCACCCCCGCGAACTTCGCCAGAAGCCGTAGTCGAAGGTGGCAACAGGACAACCGTGCAACCCGTGCGCGCCGCTGAGTCGGTCCAATGTCCGACAGTCACACCCGGAATCTCAACCTTCACCCCCCGAAAACTACCTGCGTTTGCCTTTGCTGAGCCTCCAAAGGGCAAGCAGGTGGCCTTTTTTAGATTTGTTGTTGCATTTTCAGATATCTCATGTATCTTCACATCGACGGGACAACAACTCACAGGCGGGCAGAATGTTGCGAACTACTGGCGGGACAAGAGGCGGATCTTTCCCGTGCCGTGTTGAAGCAGCATTGAGCGGGTTGAAACTGCGCTCCATCGGCGGAAAGGCGAGTAGGAATGTCCCGTGTCGCGTGAACGATGCACCGGGCGGTTCGGTGTGTCGTGTCAGCGGAACCTTCGGCGGTTTGGTGCTGCGGTGTGTTGGTGGGATGTTGTGTGCTGTGCTCGTGGCCTCCGGCTGCAGCGACGACGGCAGCAATGCAGTTGAGTCGGTCACGACCACATTCCCATCAACCACCGCAGTACCGATTAACACGTCATCCCCGGCGACCGTGCCGGCAGCCACGACGGTGACGCCCCCAACTTCGCTTCCGGCTGAAAACGCAGCACCGATCCCCACAGGGGCTCCCCTGAGCGAGGAGCAACAGGTTTTCTCTGCCATTGAGCGCTACTACGAAGTGCTGGTAGAAGCCAACGATCCGCCAACCGAAGACAGCCTTCTCTGGGACGATGTGGCAACCCCCAACCGCGCGGCCGCTCTTCGAGTCAAGGCTCAAGAGAACCTCGCTGCCCGACGAGGCATTCGATGGCCCGAGAATCGACAACCGTTGGTGCACGCCCCTTCGACGGTTCTGCGCCAAGATTCGATCGCCGTTGTCGATGTCTGTCTGCGAGACAACCTTGAGACCTATGACCTCGACACCGATGCGGTCATCGACGAATCCGTCTCCTATGCATGGGTACAGTTGACGGTCACGGACCACTTCGGGGGTTGGCTGGTGAGCCAATACCGCACGGTCCAACAATTTGAATCGCAAGAACCGTGCGTCGCGTCATATCAATAACGGTCGTCTTGGTGCTCGCGCTGAGCTCCGCGGCCTCGGGCGACGGTATCGAAGGCACCGAAATCGGGTTGACGCCCGGCGGTCTGGTCGTCACCGCTGGGTCACCGGGCTCGCTGACCCTCAGTTCCGAACCCGGGCAACCTGGCCGCGGTACGACGATCTACTGCAGTTGGTACAACTTCTCAGTCGAGTTCGGCGAGTATCTGTTCGACCCCATCGGAGACTCGGTCTGGCCGCGTGTCAACAGCACGTACCTGTTGAATTGTTGGACCCACGACCCCGCTCAGTCCTACCCCGGCTACCCGACGATCACGAGATACCACGGACCGGGAGACATTGCTGGATCTGCGGTCTCGAGCGAGGAGGCCGCGCGGTTCGCGAGAGCTCATATCAACTTCGAACTTCCGCGGATTCAACTGTCGCCACCGAGTAGACAGATCGTGGGTGTACCGACCTGGCTGGCCGTGGTGAGTCGGCTTCGGTACGACCAAGTGTCGGCCAACGCTGGCCCGGTGTGGGCCTCGGCTTGGGCATCGTTGCGCGATGTCACCTGGGACCTCGGCAACGGCTCAAGCCTTGTCTGCACCCAAGACGTCTCCAAAGTGTGGGATTCGACAAGCACCCAACCTCAGACGAGCCGCTGCACCTACACCTATACAAACAGCAGCGGATCACCGTTCGACCTGGCCGCCACGGTCCGCTGGAACATTTGGCAACGGACCAACACCAATCCCAGTTGGCATTTGTGGGGAACGATCAGCCGCACAACCACGATCCCCCTCAATGTCACCCAGCTCCAGTCAGCGATCCGCTGACTGGAACCCACAGGTTGCGGCGCTCAGGCCAGCGTGCGGACCACTGAGCTGAAGGTGTCGGGAAGGTCGCCGGCGATCAGGCCGGGACCCAGCAGGCGGCCCGCGGCGCCGTGCACATGAGCGGCGACCGTCGCGGCGTCGAAAGGGGCCAGACCCTGGGCCAACAGGGCAGTTAGGAACCCGGCCAAGACATCACCGGTACCGGCTGTCGCCAGAGCCTCGGTACCGGAGGTGACCACGCGTATGTGGCCGCCCGGATCGGCTATCACTGTCGACGGCCCTTTACGGATCACGGTCACTTGATGATGTATCGCAAACTCCCGGGTCCGTTCGAGACGGTCAGGGCCGCCGTCGCCCCCAAGTCGCTGCCATTCCCCGTCGTGAGGCGTCAAGATCGTGGGTGCCGGGCGCCCCTCCAGAGCCGATGCCACCTCCGCTGTCAACCCGTCGCCGTCGATCACCAGCGGCACTGGCACTTCGAGCATCGCCCGAACACTCTGCGGGTCGTCGCGGCCGAGACCAGGGCCCACAAGCATCGCTCGGACCCGGTCATCGAGTCCCCCGAGAGCGTCTTGCGCCCAATCAACCGCCGGCAAAGGCAGAACGACAGCCTCAGTCGGTCCTTCGCTCCCACGTGCGCCGGGCATGGCCGACTGCACCATCCCGGCACCCGCGCGCTGAGCTGCGCGGGCTGCCAACCAAGCTGCTCCGGTCATGCCACCAGAGCCGCCGACAATGCGCACGCCTGACCGCCACTTGTGGTCTTCGGCCGACGACATCGGAACAAGAGCCGCTACGTCGGCATCTTCAACCGCGTGACGTGATGGGGAGCCCACATTCAAGCCGATGTCGACGACCCGTACTTCGCCGGCCAAAGAGCGTCCCGGTTCCAACACGAGTCCGGGTTTGAGTGCCGCGAAGGTGACCGTGCGCTCTGCCGACATCGGGAGGCCCAGGCGCTCGCCAGTCAATCCGTCGACACCCGACGGGATGTCGACAGCCAAGACCCGCTGAGCTTGAGCGACCACCGGGGGCAGATACGCACGGGCCAAACCCGTTCCGAAAGCGGCATCGATCACCAGATCAACAGGCCGCAGCGATTCGGGGGCGTCCAACGCGTCAACCACCGAAACCCGCACTCCGCGGCGAGCCAGGTGTGCAGCTGCCACGCGACCGTCAGAGCCGTTGTTACCTGGTCCAGCGAGCACGGTCACGCGCCTCCCGTACACCCCGCCCATCAACTCAATGGCCTCTCGGGCGACGTGGCGCGCTGCTCGATCAATCAACACTTCAACCGGTTCTGGGGCAGCCGCGTCAATCGCTGCCATCTCGGTGGGAGTAACGATCGGCAACATCAGCGGCAGTTCCCCTCAAGCAGCGTGGCGGTGGACTCACCGTGCTGAGTCGCACGCTGCTTCGACGGGCCAGCCATCATTCGGCCAGGGCCACGACCACAGCCTGCGCCAGTTGGTCGGTATGGCTGAGAGTCACCTCGAAACGGGCCGCGCCGAACTCCCTGGCCTTCTCGTCGGCGCTGTCATGCAAGCGCAGTTCGGGACGGCCGTCGTCATGGTTGAACACCTCGATATCACGCATCTTCATCGCCCCGAGGCCGCATCCCATGGACTTCAAAGTCGCTTCCTTGGCCGCGAAACGTGCCGCCAACCGTGGCGTCGGGTCGCCCGCCTGGTTGGCGTAAGCCAGTTCCTCGGACCGAAACAAGCGATCAATCAGTCCCGGCGTTCGTTCCAGTACATCGCGGAAACGGTCTATGTCAACGAGGTCGGTTCCGATGCCGAGCACCCCGCCAGCCTACCGCGCCGCCCTGGGCCTACGCCGGGCGTAACCGGAGCCCCGAGACCAACCGAGAAATGTACGCGACTGGCCGTCAGGTCGATCGCCAGCGGTCGGCGAGCACGTTGATCGGCAAGGTCAACAAATCAGCGACATCCTCAGTGGCAAGAAGATCCTCACGGAACACGTCTTCGGTCTCCACCACGGCGTCATACAGGGCCGAATAGCGATTGCGGTAACCACGCAACACGCCACGAGCCGCGGCCGTCGTAAGAGAAGCAGCGAAGCGCACATGCAGCAGTGTGAGGCCCGTCGTTGTGTTGTCCTTGAGTTCGGGAATGATGATCACGCAGCGGTCATCCGAACGGCCGCGGGCAACAAAGACCCGACGCTCAAGCGCAACTTGGTGCTTGGTTCCCCGCAGCCTCGGGAAACGATCGGTGCGAGACACGATGTGGCGCGAGATCCCGCCGCGATCTGTGACCACCACGGTCGCTTCACCGGCACCGTCGGCGTCAAGACCCTCGACTCGATACCGAGTGTGGCCCAGCACTTCATCGACCGCAGGATCAAGGTCGGCCAAGGTCCTCAACGAGGCGTAACTGAGTCGATCGCGGGGAGCACCTGCTGCCAACGCAGCGAAAGCCAGCGGCACCTCCAACAGCGTTTCATCAGAGCGAGAAATACCGACCGTCACGGTCTTGGCTTGGTGTTTGATCGCGTCTATCGGCCGTGTCAACTCGTCGATCCCGACGCTCAGAGCCGCCGCAAGGTCATCAAGAATCACCGCAGGTGTGCCGACCTTGCCGTATTCGATCTGATACGCCTCAAGTGGCGAAGAACCCAAAGCGAAGCGGAACAGCGAAGCCAGCTTGACAGCTGTTGCCGCTTCGAGGTGACCGTTGTAATCGCCGGTGCGGATGCCGTCAAAAAAATTCGCCGCTGATCTCTCGATGACCGGTTCGACCCAAGCCAGGGCTTGTTCCCCATTGAGAAAGGAACGGGCTGCGGCCTGCTCGATGGCGCTGTGGGCTTCGCGCAACGGCTGCGCCTGAGCGTCGATTGCCAAAGCTGCTTCGTAGCCGAACAGGTGGCCGGCCATCGTCGACAGAATGAACCCCAAGCGGCTGTCGATGGCGGGAACCGGAATCACTGCCAGAGCAGTGTCGAAGCGGCCCTCGCCCTCGTCGGCGATCACGATCGGTGCGGCCTTGTGGGCCCGAAAGATCCCAACTTCCTTCGCCACATCGTCGGCCGTGGAACCTGAAAGTCCAGCAGCGCAAACGATGATCAGAGGTTCAGCCGACAGATCAATGTGCTTCTTGTCCTCTGTCGCATCGGCGGACATCGACTTGTAGCAGAGTTCGGAGAGCTTGATCCGCACCTCGTTGGCGGCGATACGGTTCGCACCGTTGCCTACCAGAGCCCAATAGCGACGACCTGGAGCGAATTGACGGGCCGCTTCGCCGATGATGTCGCGTCGCCCCAAGACGGTTTGCATCGCCTCGGCCACATCGTGGATCGCGCTCAACAGCGAACTGCGGTCATCGGCACCCTCGTCGCCCTGCAACTCATCGGCGATTGCAATGGCCAACAGCAACCCCGCAGCGATCTGCGAATAGAAGGCCTTGGTTGAAGCGACGCTCATCTCCACATCCCGGCCGTCAGAGGTATACAACACCCCGTCAGCCCGATCCGTTAGGTCGCTGCCGCGGCGGTTGACGATGGCAATCACCTGCGCGCCTCTGTTCCGCACGATGTCGACTGTGCGGTTGGTGTCGGTGGTAGTACCCGACTGGCTGACCGCTACGACCAAAGTGTCAGACATGTCCGAACGGAGCAAGAACCCCGACAATTCCGTGGCCAACATTGCTTCAGCGACTATCCGCCCATGAGGAACAAGCGCATCGAGAGTCACAGCGAGGCTTTGACCGGCCACCGCGGCGGTGCCCTGACCGATTATCACGACCCGCTTTATTGATCCTTCGCGCAGCCCCTGGCGGACCTCTCGGGGGACGATCTCGGGTCCGAGCGATACCTCTGGACCGTGGTCGCCATCGAGGATCTTGCCCCGCAGAGTCTTGCCGAAGGACTCAGGGGCCTCACCGAGCTCCTTGAGCAGGTAGTGGGGGCTGTCGCCGCGGTCGATGTCACGGGTGGTGATCTCGGCGGTGAACACGTCGTCGGCGATGACCTCGAGGTTGGTGCCGTCGTACGCCCGGCGCAGCATCCCGTCCACAGTTCCTGCATGTTCACTGTCGAGTTCGATTATTTGGCCGCGGCTGGCGTTGGGATTGTCCGGGTTGTTCGGGGTTTCACCGTCCATGCGCACGTAGTGGGATGTTTCCTCCACGACCCCGTAGGGCTCGCTAGCCACGATGTAGGCATCCTCAGCCAAACCGACGTACAAGGCCTGACCACTCCCGCGCAGGGCCAGCTGGAGACGTTGCGGTGCGGTAGCGGTGCTGGCCGCGATTGCCACTGACCCTTCGAAGGTGGCCACGGTGCGCCGGAACGCCTCCGCGGAACTGTGCCCCTCAGCTAGGCGTTGACTCATCAATGATGGGATGACCTTGGCGTCGGTGGTGATCGCCTCTTGAATGTGGACTCCCTCCTCGGCGATCAGGTCGGCGAAGTTGTCGACGTCGCCGTTGAGAACGCCCACGACATACGGGCTGGTATCGGAGAGGTTGGCCGTGGAGACCAGTTCGCTGTTGAGAGGATGCGCGTTGGATTCGGAAATGATGCCGACCGACGCCCAGCGGGTGTGTGCCAACACGACGGCTTGGGCAGTGTCGTTGGCCAGAGCCGCTGCCAACAACTCATCTTGGATCAACGCCTCGCGTAGAGCCGCAGTGTTGTCGCCCAACTCGCCTATCTCGGAAGCCACCTTGTGAACCACGCTCACAAGCCCGTCGATGACCCTCACGCTGCCCGAACCGAAGTTCTCGTCGCTGCTGCGACGAGCGATTTCAGCCTGAAGCGCCGGATCATCCAGATCAAGCGCGTGGTTGGAAATAAGCAGATGAATCCCTGCCGAATCACGCCCGCGAACTTCGAGGCGATCAAGCGACGCCAACGCCTGATGAACCGACAGGAACACCTCTAGAGCGCTGGTTGTCGTTGCGTCATTGCTCAACTCAGCAACGCTCTCGGCGGTACCGAGTCGATCCCGAGAAATCGCCCAAAGCGCGTCGCGAATGCGGTTCAGTTCATGGTTGTGTCGCTCGAGATCAGCAGTGTCGAGCGTTGGGTCCGATTCCAGAGCAGTCTCGATTTCTTGCATCGCGCTAGAGATCTGGCCGCAGGTGTGAGCCAAGACCCCGGCGACTGACCGGTCTTGCAACAGCAGACGAAGTCCAGGGACCCCGCGCAGTTGCAGATCGATCTCAGCTAGCTGGTCGCCAGCCTCACGAAGCACGGAGTACGCACCCCCACCGTCGGGGAGGTCCGGCAGTGCCTGATCAGCCAGTAACCGCTCCACAGCCGTGAGCGGTGCCAGGATTTCATCTTTGAGCGGGGTCGGTCGCTTCGACGGTCGCCGGACGATAGCGATGATCCCGCACATGGGTCCTCCATCTGTGACCGAGCGAATGGGGCGAAGCTTCTATGAGCCCAAACTGCCAGATCAGTTTAGCTTCAAGCGTGGCGGTCAGCGTCAGGCGAGCAGCAGCGTCACCGCGTCGGCGAGAGCGTCTGCCTCCATCTGCGCTTCGGCGATGGTATCGGCCTCAACCATCACCCGAACGAGAGGCTCGGTCCCGGAAGGTCGAATCAGAATCCGGCCCTTCTGAGCCAGACGAGCCATCGCCGCGTCGATCAACGGTGCACACTGTCGATCAAGCAACCGGGATTGCCGGTCCGAAATCAGCTTTGGCACCACAACGTTGGACAACACCTGAGGCAAACGAGTCATGGCCTGCCCCGCCAAGTCGGCAAGGCTCTCGCCGCGGCGGACCGTTACATCCAACAGCTGGACAGCGGTGAGCAGACCGTCGCCAGTCGTAGCGAGATCACGGAAGATCACATGACCCGACTGTTCACCGCCCAACGAGAGCCCTCTGGCATTGAGCGCTTCCAGCACGTAGCGGTCACCGACTTTGGTGTCGACGACATCGATCCCGGCAGCATCCATAGCCAACCGGAACCCGAGATTGGTCATTGCCGTGACCACCACCGCGTTGTCGGTGAGCATCTGACGGTCGCGCCGGTCGAGCGCGCAGATTGCAATGATCTGATCGCCGTCGACGAGTTCACCGTTGGCATCAACCGCCAGCACTCGGTCGGCGTCGCCGTCGAACCCCAAGCCGACATCGGCGCGCGTAGAAACAACCGTCTCTCGCAAAGAAGCAAGATCAGTGGACCCGCAGCCGTCGTTGATGTTGTGACCGTCGGGCGAATTGTGGATGACTGTCACCTCCGCGCCGAGTTCAGTCAAGGCCTGTTCAGCGACCGTTGTCGCAGCGCCGTTGGCCAGGTCCGCGACCACACTCAGGCCTTTGAGATCACGGCCGTCGAGACTGTCGACTACCGCGGCCAGATGACGCTCGACCGCTTCGAGATGCCGGTCAGTCCCAGTCCCTTCGATCCCTGTGTCGCCTGTCTTGAAGAACTGATCAAAGCGCTGCTGGATCTGGTGCTGCGAGTCTTCGGACAGCTTCATGCCGCCAGCGGCGAAGAACTTCACACCGTTGTCATGGGCCGGATTGTGCGAAGCCGAGACAACCGCGCCCGCAACACCATGGTCATGGCACCAACGCGCCACCGCAGGTGTGGGCACAACCCCGAGATCGACCGAATGACCGCCGGCGGTAGCTGTCCCCCCGTGAATCGCGGCAGCCAGGATCGGACTCGACGCCCGGGTGTCACGTCCAACAGCGAACCCGTCGGCGCCGAGGACTTCGGCGCCGGCCCGGCCCAGCGCGGCGACAGCCTCTGCAGACAACAGCGTGCGCGTGTCGCCACGCACACCGTCGGTCCCAAATTGCAGATTCACCGAGTGCAAGCTCACGAGTTCTCCCTCAACACCCGACCCCACCCGAGCGTCCGCACAAGAGATTAACGCTTGCTGTACTGAGGAGCCTTGCGGGCCTTCTTGAGCCCGTACTTCTTCGACTCCTTCTTGCGAGGATCGCGAGTGAGGAAGCCGGCCTTCTTGAGGGCATCGCGGTGCTCGACGTCGATCTTTACGAGACCTCGGGCAATTCCGAGCCGGAGGGCTCCAGCCTGACCACTGGTGCCGCCGCCGTGAATCGTTGCGTCGATGTCGTACAGCTCATTCGTTTCAGTCGCCACCAACGGCTGGGTTGAGAGCATGCGGTGGGTCCGTGACGGGAAGTAGTCGTCGAGAGTCCTGCCGTTCACGGTGACAACACCACTGCCAGACCGGAATCGAACACGCGCGACGGAGCGCTTACGACGGCCGGTGGATTGCATAATCGGGGCAGACATCAGCTTCGACCTTGTTCGCCTTGCTCACGCGCAACCGCATGAGCGATCTCCAGAGGCTGCGGTTTCTGCGCTTCGTGAGGATGCGTAGGACCCGCGTAGACCTTCAACTTCTTGATCTGAGCACGACCGAGACGAGTCTTGGGGATCATCCCCCGGATGGTATCCAGCACGGCCTGTTCGGGTTTGCGGGAGAGCTTGTGTCCGTACGATTCGGCCCTGATGCCGCCGGGATAGCCCGAATGCGTGTACAGGATCTTTTTCTCGGCCTTGCCGCCGGTGAGCACGACCTTGTCGGCGTTGACGATGATGACATGGTCGCCGGTGTCGAGATGGGGAGAATAGGTGGCCTTGTGCTTACCGCGCAGAACGTTGGCGACCTCGGTCGCGAGCCGACCAAGGACCAAGCCCTGGGCGTCAACGACATGCCAGCGACGTTCGATCTCGCTGGCCTTTATTGCGGTGGTGGACACGGAACTCTCCGGAAGAATCAAGGGACCATAAGAGGCTACGGCCCTTAGGTCAGAACGCCACGTGAACGGGCCGATTTCGTTGATTTCGGGGTTCTTGTCAGTCGTAGTGGGCACGCCAAAGCACCAGGCCACGGCTGGGAGCGGGGCTCGGGGCAGCGTCGCGGCTCAAAGCCCCCAACACCTCGCCCATGTCTTCGACGCGCCGCCGACCCCGCCCGATCTCAACGCACAGTCCCACCAGGCTTCGCACCATCTGATGAGTGAACGCACCGGCGGTGATCTCAAAGAAAACAATGTCTTTAGAAACAGCCTCTGCGGATCTGCGCCAGCGCGCTTCGCGAACCGTGCGCACGAACGTTTGCTCTGGCCGGCTCTTGTTGCGCTTGGAGAACGAAGTGAAGTCATGCGTGCCGACGATCTCTTCGCTCGCCCTCTGCATTGCGTCGGTATCCAGCCGGTCGCGCACATGCCAAGTGAAATGCCTGGTAAGCGGGTCAATTACGGAGCGGTTGAAGACGTGATAGCGATAGCTGCGTCCGGTGCAACTGAAGCGTGCATCGAATGTGGGTGGAGCCGCCTCGATATTGTCGACCGCGATCGTCGGTCCCAACATGCGATTCATGGCTCGGCTCAGCGCACTCGGCTCGAAATGAGACTCATCCGCGTCGAAAGAGACAACCTGGCCGCGGGCGTGGACTCCCGCGTCGGTACGTCCGGCACCGGTAACGGTGACCGGGTGGCGCAGCACCTGCGCCAGAGTGTCCTCAAGTTCGGATTGCACCGTGACCACGTCCGGGTTGCGAGCGAAACCGTGAAACGGGGTTCCGTCGTAGGCGACACTCATCCGCACCCGAACAAAACCCTCCGGCGGTGGCACCGCAGCGGGACCGACCCCTTCAGGCATCGACCGCCAACGTGTCAGACCAGTTCGATACGGGCCATCGGAGCGTTGTCGCCGGAGCGATTCTCAAGCTTGATGATCCGCGTATAACCACCTGGGCGGTCCTCATAGCGAGGGCCTATCTCATCGAACAGTTTCGAGGCCATTTCCCGGTCGCCCAGGAATCTGACCACCTGACGGTGATTGTGAACGCCGCCGGCCTTGGCCTTGGTGATCATCTTCTCTGCGATGGGACGCATGGCCTTTGCCTTGGCTTGGGTGGTAGTGATCCCCTCAGCGGCGATGAGCGACGAGACAAGGTTGGCCATCATCAGCTTTTGATGTTGCGAACTACCGCCGAAACGACGACCCTTGCGTGGTTTGCCTGGCATTGCTCAGCCCTGGTTCAGGAGCGAGAGGCCCCGCTCGTCAAGTTTGGAGACGACCTCATCGAGGCTCTTCTGTCCGAAGTTGGTGATCGCCAGGAGGTCCATCTCAGACTTCTGCAGGAGCTCTCCGACAGTGTTGACCTGCGCTCGTTTCAGGCAGTTGCGAGGACGCTCAGACAGTTCCAGGGCATCGATCGAAAGATCCATGTCGGGACCACCCGTGGCCACCTGAATGGCTTCACCGAGTTGCAGGCCCTGTGGCTCGTCGCTCATCTCCTCGATGAGTTGCACCAAGGCGCGCAGGGTGCCACCGGCTGAAGCAAGAGCCTCGCGCGGCGAAATCGAGCCGTCGGTCTCGATCTCAAGAATGAGACGGTCGAAATCGGTGGACTGCTCAACTCGGGTCGGCTCCACCAAGAAGGCGACGCGCCGCACTGGCGAATAGATCGAATCCACCGGAATCACACCGATGGTGGTGGTAGTGCTGTTCCGTTCGGCAGAAACATAGCCGCGGCCTCGCTGCACCGTGATGTCGAGAGCCAGCCGGCCTTTCTCGTTGACGTTGGCCAAAGGCAGTTCGCCGTTGAGCACTTCCACATCAGGATGAGGCTGAATGTCGCCCGCTGATACCAGAGACGGGCCACGAGCGTCGAGCCGCAGAGTCACCGGCTCCTCACTGTGGACCTCGAGGACCAGATCCTTGAGGTTCAAAATGATGTCGGTGACATCCTCGGCCACACCGGTGATGGTGTCGAACTCGTGGAGAGCGTCATCGAAGCGAACCTGCGTCACCGCGGCGCCGGGGATCGACGAGAGCAGTGTGCGACGGATCGAATTGCCGATTGTGTGGCCAAAACCGGGTTCCAGCGGACCGATGGAGAACCTCTGAAGGTTGCCTTCGGCCTCGTCAATGGATTCGACGGTTGGGCGCTGAATGACGAGCATCGGGTACCTCGGCTACTTGGAGTAGAGCTCGACGATGAGCTGTTCGCGTACGGGGATATCGATCTGCTCCCGAAGGGGGAGTTCACGAACGGTAATTTGGAACTCTCCGCTCTGATCGAGCCACGCTGGGGGCGTGCGGTCCAAGACATCGGAGTTCCATTGGACGACGGTGAAGCTGCGCGCTTTTTCGCGCAGCTCGATGACATCGCCTTTACGGACACGGTAACTCGGGATCGTGACCCGGCGACCGTTGACGTTGACGTGCCCGTGATTGACGAACTGACGAGACTGAGGACGAGTAGCACCCCAGCCCGCGCGGTAGATCACGTTGTCGAGTCGAAGCTCTAAAAAGCGCAGCATGTTGTCGCCGGTGACACCTTGACGACGGCTCGCCTCGGCGAAGATGTTGCGGAACTGACGCTCCGTCAAGCCGTATGTGTGGCGGGCCTTCTGCTTCTCCTGAAGCTGCAGAAGGTATTCAGAAACGTTGCCCCGACGACGGGATCGGCCGTGCTCGCCGGGAGGGTAGGGGCGCCGATCAAGAGCAATGGTCTCACCCTTGGTCCCCCAGATGTTGGTGCCCAGGCGACGCGAGACGCGTGCTTTGGGGCCGGTATAACGTGACATTGCTCAAGCCCTCCGCCGCTTTACCAGGCGGCAGCCGTTGTGGGGGATCGGAGTGACATCTTTGATGCCGGTAACTTCGATTCCCGCGTTTTGAATCGAACGAATTGCGGTCTCGCGGCCGGAACCCGGACCCTTCACTTGCACATCGACTTTGCGGACGCCGTGCTCCATCGCCCTCTGAGCGGCCTGTTCGGCGGCGAGTTGAGCGGCGAACGGGGTTGACTTGCGAGAACCGGTGAAGCCCACATTGCCCGCCGACGCCCAGGCGATGATGTCGCCTTTCTGATCACTGATGGCGATGATCGTGTTGTTGAAAGAACTCTTGATGTGTGCCACGCCGTGCGTGACGTTCTTGCGCTCTCGTTTGCGAGGCCGACGCCCTCGCGCCCCTGCAGTAGCCATTACTTCTTGACCTTCTTCTTGCCGGCAATCGTCTTCTTGGGACCCTTGCGTGTACGAGCGTTGGTGTGGGTGCGCTGACCCCGAACCGGCAGACCCCGGCGATGACGCAGACCCTGATAACAACCGATCTCCATCTTGCGCTTGATGTCCTGGCTGACTTCGCGGCGCAGATCGCCCTCGACCCGAAGGTCGGAGTCGATGAAGCTGCGAATCTTGGCGACTTCGTCGTCGGTGAGGTCGCGCACCCGCGTGGCCGAATCGATGCCGGTGGCGTCGCAGACCGCAAGCGCGGTGGAACGGCCTATGCCGTATATGTAGGTGAGCGAGGTACCCACCTGCTTCTCTCTTGGGATATCGACGCCGCTGATGCGTGCCATTTCAGCCCTGCCTCTGTTTGTGACGGGGGTTGTCGCAAATCACCATGACGCGGCGGCGACGTTGAATCACCTTGCACTTGTCACAGATTTTTTTCACGCTGGTTCGAACTTTCATTTCACTCCCGACCGCATCCTGCGGCCGCTCGCCGGCCGAAGCCGGGTGTTACTTGTAGCGGTAGGTAATACGCCCCCGCTGCAGGTCATATGGGGTTAACTCCACCTGGACACGGTCCCCAGGAAGGATACGGATGTAGTGCATTCGCATCTTTCCGCTTATGTGTGCGAGCACCTTGTGGCCATTTTCCAAATCGACCCGGAACATGGCGTTCGGGAGCGACTCGATGACGGTGCCCTCGAGAACAATCGCATCTTCCTTAGGCTTCGGCAGGGTGGAACCTCCTAGACGCGTTCAAGCCCTGTTGCTCGCACGCGGAAAGACCCGGATGCCCAGGTCAGCCAACCACGCTACCGGACTCACCGAAGGTGACCAACCTGCGAAGACGGCAGTTCTGGGGTTCATCAGCTGCGGGCACCGATAGCCGCGTCGATGCGGGCAAACACTTCGTCTTCGGTTCCCACGCCATCGATCGTGCTGAGCAAATCCCGTGACGTGAACCAATCGAGTAGAGGAGCCGTCTGGGTCTCATACAGCTCCAGTCGCCGCCGTATCGCTTCGGGGGTGTCGTCTTCGCGGCGACGATCCAACATCCGCTGCGTCACGATCTCGATCGGCACGTCGAGGTTCAAGGCGATGCGGAGATCCTGCGACAGACTCCCGAGAATGCGTTCGAGCGCGTTGGCCTGATCGACAGTGCGGGGAAAGCCGTCGAGCAGCACTCCGTGTTCGCTGATGTCGCTGTGACTGAAGCGCTCGGCGACGATGCCGTTCATAATCTCATCGGAGACGAGACCTCCGGCATCCATGATCTTCGATGCCTGCAGGCCCAACTCGGTGCCCTGCGCCACCGCTGAGCGCAACATGTCGCCGGTGCTGACATGAATGCAGCCGTGGGCTTCGCAGATTCGAAGCGATTGAGTGCCCTTCCCCGACCCTTGACGGCCGAGGATCACCATTCTGAGCGCTGACATCTACTGAAGGAACCCTTCGTAGTTGCGCATCGTCAACTGGCTGTCGATCTGCTTCATCGTCTCGAGGGCCACGCCCGAGGCGATCAACAAAGAGATACCGCCGAAAGCAAAACCGCCTGCACCTGCGCCGGCGCCAGTTGTCGTGGGGTCGGTCTCAAGGGTGAACCTGATGATTATCGACGGTACGAGCGCCACCGCCGCGATGAACAACGCACCTGGGAAGGTGATACGGCTCAAGATCCGAGCCAGGTAGCGCTCGGTCTGAGGTCCGGGACGAATACCGGGAATGAAACCGCCCTGCTTGCGGATGGTGTCGGCCTGTTTAGCCGGATCGAAGGTTATGGCCGTGTAGAAATAGGAGAACCCGACGATCAACAGGCCGAAGAACACCAGATAGGTGATCGCCGTCGGCTGCGCGAGGTTGTTGTCGACCCAACGCTGGACGCTCCCCCCGAATCCGCTGCTGGGCAGAGCCACGGCGATGAGGTTGGGGACATACAGAACCGAACTTGCGAAGATGATGGGGATCACGCCGGACTGGTTGACCTTCAAGGGGATGTAGGTGGACTGACCGCCGTACATGCGGCGACCCACCACCCGTTTGGCGAACTGAACCGGAATCCGACGCTGCCCCTGCTCGACGAACACGATGCAGACGAGCAGGCCGACCGCGACCACGATCAGACCCACCAGCGCTGCGTTGCCGTTCTCGGCTTTGACAGTGGCGCCCTGGGCGGGAAGGGTCGAAACCACGCTGGTGAAGATCAGCAGCGACATGCCGTTACCGACGCCCCGCTGAGTGATGAGCTCACCCATCCACATCAACAGCGCGGTGCCGCTGGTGAGCGTGAGCACGACCACGAACACCGTCCAAGCGTTGAACTTGGGCAGCAGGTCGACCGAGACCCCCAACCCGCCGTTGTGGAACAAGAAGGCGAAGCTGGTGGATTGGACCACTGCGATCGAAACAGTCAGATAGCGGGTCCACTGGGTGATCTTGCGTTGACCCACAGCGCCCTGCTGCTGCCACTGTTCGATCTTGGGAATGACCACCCCGAGGATCTGCATGATGATCGACGAGGTGATGTAGGGCATGATCCCCAACGCGAAGATCGCGAACTGGGTTAGCGCGCCACCCGAGAAGAGTTGCATGTAGGCCAAAATCCCGCCGCTGTTGGCACTGTCTCGCAGAGTTTGAACCGCTTCGATGTCGACACCGGGAGCGGGGATGAACGAACCCAGTCGATAAAGCGCGATCATCGACAAGGTGAACAGAATCTTCACCCGTAGGTCTGCGACCCGGAAAACATTCAGAACCCGTGAAAGCACGGCGATCCCCTCGCGGTTAGCGGTTGGTGTGTTGGTTGAAACTACCGTGCGGTGGACGACGGTCGCCCCACGGCAGCGCCAATTTCTCGACACTACCGCCGGCAGCGGTGATGGCTGATTCGGCGGACGCAGAGAAAGCGTGAGCCTTCACGTTGATCGCCTGCGAAATTTCACCACGTCCCAGGATCTTGATCAAGGCACCCTTTCCGACCAGCCCCTTTTCGAGCAGTGACTCGGGTGACACCTCGGTGAGGCCCGATTCCTCAAGGGTGTCGAGATTGATCGCCTGATATTCGACCCGGAACGGGTTTGTGAATCCGCGGAGTTTGGGAACGCGTTGCAACAGCGGCATCTGACCGCCCTCGAAGCCGACAGGTACCTTGCTGCGGGCGCGTTGTCCCTTGTGCCCGCGACCGGCGGTCTTTCCGGCTTTGCCGCCGATGCCGCGTGCTTTGCGCTTGGGGCGCCGGTTGCTGCCCTCAGGGGGCTTCAGGTCGTGGAGTCTGATCATTGGTCGACCTCGGTGACTTCGACTAGATGAGGGACCCGGGCAATCATGCCGCGGATCTCGGGACTGTCCTGGTGGGTCTTGCTAGCGCCGATCCTGCGCAGGCCGAGAGCTCGCAGGGTGCCCCTTTGCTTGGGCTTGGTACCGATAGCGGAGCGGATCTGAGTGACTTTGAGAGCCATCACGACACCTCGACAGGAGTGGTCGGCTCTGGACCGCGCTGCGTCTCCTGATACGCAGCCCAAAGGCCTGCGGGGAGGAACTCGTCGGGGTCTAGGCCGCGCAGGCGGGCGATCTCGTCGGGGCGACGGAGACCCGCCAGGGCATTGATGGTGGCACGAGCGATGTTGATGTTGTTGGACGAACCCAGCGATTTGCAGAGCACGTCGTTGATGCCGGCTTCCTCAAGGATGGCGCGGGCGGCGCCTCCGGCGATAACGCCGGTACCGGGAGCGGCGGGTTTGAGCATCACCCGACCAGCGCCCATCTCACCGATGGTCTCATGAACTATGGTCGAGCCGGCCATAGCAACGCTGAACAGGTTGCGGCGAGCTTCTTCGGTGCCCTTCTGGATCGCCAGGGGCACCTCTTTGGCTTTGCCGTAGCCGAGTCCGACCTTGCCGGCACCGTCGCCGATCACCACCAGAGCGGTGAAAGAGAACCGGCGCCCGCCTTTCACTACCTTGGCGACACGGTTGATGTTGATCACCCGAGACTCGCGCAGACCCTCCCCACCGTCGCGTGGGTTGTCCGGATTGCGCTCTTTGTCACTGTTTCGATTAGCAACTCGTTGATTGGCCATCAGAACTCCAGTCCTCCCTTACGGGCTGCATCGGCAAGCGCGGCAACCTGGCCGTGGTAGCGGAAACCTCCACGATCGAACACCACCGACTCGACGCCTGCGGCCTTGGCCCGCTCAGCGAGGGCCGCGCCGACTTTGCCGGCCGTTTCAATGTTGCTGTTGGCACCAGCGCTGCTAGCGGTTTTGTTGCTCTTCGCGCTGCCGGCGGTCTTGGGTCGCAGTTCTTGTTCGGTCGAAGCCGCGGACGCGAGCGTGTTGCCCACCGAATCGTCGATGATCTGGGCGGAGATATGCCGGTTGGAACGGTACACAGCGAGGCGGGGCCGTTGAGCGGTGCCACGCAGGGTTTTGCGAATCCGGTAGTGGCGGCGGCGGCGGTCCGATCGGCGCTTCTTGGCGGTATAGGACATTACTTGGCTGCCTTTCCGGCCTTGCGAATCACTCGTTCGTTCGCGTAACGGATGCCCTTGCCTTTGTAGGGCTCAGGTTTGCGCCACTTGCGAATGTCGGCAGCCACCTGGCCGACCAGCTGCTTGTCGATTCCTTTGACGAAAATCTGGGTCTGTTGCGGGACCTCGAACTCGATACCTTCCGGAGCTTCGATGTTGACGCTATGGCTGAAACCGAGCGCCAACTCGAGCTTGTTCCTGCCCTTGGCGACGGCCCGGTAACCAATCCCGTGAATCTGCAGTTCCTTGCTGAAACCTTCGGTCACGCCAAGGATCATGTTCTGGATCAAGGAGCGCACCAGGCCGTGAAAGGCCTTCGACTCACTGCTGTCATCGGGGCGTTCAACTACCAGAACCCCATCGTTGGAGTTGACGGTGATGCCACCAGGCAACTTCTGGTTGAGGGTGCCCTTGGTGCCTTTGACCGTGACTGATCCCCCGCTGATCGAAACGTCTACACCGTCGGGAACGGTGATGGGTGCTTTACCGACGCGACTCATATCCGCTCCTCACCAGACAAAGCAGAGGATCTCGCCGCCCATGCGGTTCTTCCTTGCTTCTCGATCGGACATGAGACCCTTGTTGGTCGAGACAACCGCAACACCGAGACCTCCCTGCACGCGGGGGATCTCATCGCGCCTGCGGTAAATGCGCAGGCCGGGTTTGGACACGCGCGCAAGACCAGAGATGACTCGGGCCCGTTCGGGCGAGTACTTCATCTCAATGGTCAGGGTCCTACCCGGACGGTCACCGTTGTCGACTTCAGTGAAAGAACTGATATAGCCCTCGTTCTTCAACAAGTCGGCCAGCGCCAACTTCTGCTTCGAGGAGGGCATCACCACCTCGTCGTGCATAGCAACATTGGCGTTGCGGATGCGGGTGAGCATGTCTGAAATGGGGTCGGTCATTGTCATCGCAGCGTCACCTCCTCACCAACTGGCCTTTTTCACACCGGGTAGTTCGCCTGCGTGGGCCATGTTGCGCAGGCAAATTCGGCACAGACCGAAGCGGCGATACACCGAGCGTGGTCGCCCGCAGCGACGGCACCGGGTGTAGGCGCGCACTTTGAACTTCGGAGTGCGCTGTTGTTTTTGTTTGAGTGCTTTTTTTGCCATGGGTCATTGCCCTTCGCGTCGGAACGGGAAACCGAAAGACGAGAGCAGCGCCCTGCCCTGTTCATCGGTTGTCGCCGTCGTAACAATCGTGATGTCCATGCCTCGGGTGGCACCGACCGTGTCGTAGTCGATTTCGGGGAAAATAAGCTGTTCGGTTACACCGAAGGTGTAGTTGCCGTTGCCGTCGAAAGACTTCAACGAGAGCCCCCGGAAGTCCCGGATTCGCGGGATGGCCAGCGAGATGAGCCGGTCGAGAAACTCGTACATGCGGTTGCCTCGGAGAGTGACCTTGCAACCGATGGCCTGGCCTTCGCGTAGTTTGAAACTGGCGAGCGACTTTTTCGCCCGAGTGATGACCGGCTTTTGGCCTGCGATCGTGGTCATGTCCGCAAGCGCGGATTCGAGCAGCTTGGCGGAACCGACTGCTTCGCCGACTCCCATGTTGAGCACGATCTTTTCGAGCTTGGGGACCATCATCAGGTTGGGCAAGTCGAGTTCGTCCTTCAGAGCCTCGCGGATTTCGGTGTTGTAGCGGGTGCGGAACCGGGGTGCGTAGGTGGTGCTGGGCATCAGAGTTCCACTCCAGTGCGGCGGCAGATGCGGACCTTTCGGCCCTCTTCGGTGATCAGGTAGCCGACGCGTGTGGCTTTGCCGTCTCCAGGACTCACCACCGCGACGTTGGACACGTCGATCGGCATCGCCTTGTCGATGATTCCACCCTGCTGGTCGCCGCGGGTCGGGGCTTGGTGTTTGCGCGCGACGTTGATCCCCTCGACGATGACCTTCCCTCTTTCGGGAATGGCCCGTTCCACCACGCCCTCGGCGCCCTTGTCTTTGCCTGACAGGACGACGACTCGGTCGCCTGCATGGATCTTCATCGGCGCATGCTTTTTTCTGACGCTCATCACAGAACCTCCGGGGCCAGTGAAACGATGCGCATGAACTGTTTGTCACGCAACTCGCGGCCGACCGGGCCGAAGATACGTGTGCCGCGGGGTTGGCGCTGCTCGTTGATCAGCACCGCAGCATTCTCGTCGAAGCGGATGTAGCTGCCGTCGGGGCGGCGTTTCTCTTTCTTGACACGGACGACGACGCAGCGGACAACGTCGCCTTTCTTTACCTGTGCTCCCGGGATGGCGTCTTTGACGGTGGCCACGAATACGTCGCCGATCGACGCATAGCGACGCTTCGAACCGCCGAGGACCTTGATACACAAGACCTCTTTCGCTCCCGAGTTGTCGGCGACCCGAAGCCGCGACTCTTGCTGGATCACTTGGCACGCTCCAGGACTTCCACGAGCCGCCAGCGCTTGTTTTTGGAAAGCGGACGAGTTTCTTGAACCCGGACGCGGTCGCCCACATTGAGAGTGTTCTCCTCATCGTGGACATGAAGGCGCTTGGTGCGTTGAATGGTCTTCGAATAACGACGGTGCTGGACGCGATCGATAGCTTCCACCACGGCGGTCTTGTCCATCTTGTTGGACACGACTAGGCCCTCGCGGACTTTGCGGGCGTTGCGCTGCTCAGTTGTTTGCGTCATTTCAGGCCTCCCTGGCTGCTTCGAGCGCTTCCGCGTCGGCGATCTCACGTGCCCGCAGCTCTGTCAGCACGCGGGCGATGTCCTTTTTGACGGCTTTCAAGGCAGCCGAATTGTCCAATTGATTGGTGGCGAACTGGAAGCGCAGGTTGAACAGCTCTTCTTTGTAGTCAGCGAGACGCTCGAAGAGGTCTGTGTCGCCCATCTCAACCAGCGAGGTCTTCTTGGCCATCAGAACCCCTCCTCACGGGTCACGAAGCGAGCTTTGATCGGCATCTTCTGGATGGCGCGTTCGATCGCGGCGCGGGCGACGTTTTCGTCGTGGTACGACAGTTCATAAAGAATGCGACCGGGTTTGACGACCGCAACCCAATGTTCCGGGTTGCCTTTGCCCGACCCCATCCGGGTCTCGGCGGGTTTGCTTGTTACCGGCTTGTCCGGGAAGACATTGATCCAGACCTTGCCGCCGCGCTTTATGTGGCGGGTCATGGCGATACGTCCGGCTTCGATCTGACGAGCGGTGATCCATCCGGGCTCGAGAGCCTGGATGCCGAAATCGCCGTAGGTCACCTCGGTTGCACCTTTGGCAATGCCTTTGGTGCGACCTCGGTGCTGTTTGCGATGTTTGACTTTTTTCGGCATCAACATGACGGCAACCTTCAGTCGTTCGCGCGGAAGTGGGGAGTCTCGCTGTGCTCGCGAGTCGAGGCTTCGATGGCGTCCTCTTCGTCGAGGAGCTTTTCGAACTCGGGGTCGGCTTCTTTGATGAGCGGTGCCGGCTCTTCGTCGATGTCCGGTTCACGCTCGGGAAACTCACGGCGGCGGGCGGCAGCCGAAGAAACGATCTTGCGGGACCTCGACTGGCCAGACGTCTCGCCGGTGGCCATCGCGGCTTCCAGGGTGGCCTTGTCCTCGGTCTGGGTCTTGTAGGGCAGGATGTCGCCCTTGTACAGCCATACCTTCACGCCGATTCGCCCATAGGTGGTCGGGGCCTCGCGAAAGCCGTAGTCGACGTCGGCGCGGAGCGTATGCAGCGGCACCCGGCCTTCGAGGTACCACTCGTTGCGAGCCATTTCCGATCCGCCAAGACGGCCGGAGCATTGCACTCGGATGCCGAGGGCACCCGCTTTTTGAGCGTTCTGAACGGCACGCTTCATGGCGCGCCGGAACGCCACGCGTCCGGCCAGCTGATCGGCGATGCCTTGAGCGATCAGCGCGGCGTCGAACTCTGGTTGTTTGATCTCTTGGATGTTGAGTTGGACTTTGGCGTTGCCGGTGATCTTCGTCAGCCCGGCTCGCAGGCGGTCTGCTTCGCTGCCGCGGCGACCGATGACAATCCCCGGACGGGCAGTGTGAACGTCCACGCGAAGCCGGTCGCGGGTGCGCTCGACCTCGACCCGGCTGATAGCCGCGTGGGGGAGTTCGGTGAAGAGGAAGTCGCGGATTTGCCAGTCCTCGATCACATTGTCGGCGTACTCCTGGCGATCGGCGAACCAACGGCTCTTCCACTCCGTTGTAACGCCTAGGCGGAATCCGTAGGGGTTGACCTTCTGTCCCATCAGTCTTCCTCTCCGGTGTTTGTCCCGGTTTTTTTGGCATCGCCGTCTTCAGCGGCAGCGTCTTCGGGCTCAATGGCGTCTTCGGGATCATCGGCCTCTGCCGCTTCACCGGTGTCTTCGGTCTCGCTGGGAGCATCACCGGAGGCCAGGGCCTTCTCGGTAGCAGCCACGATCTCCGCGGCTTGTTCCTCGACTGTTTGTTCAGGCTCTGGTGCCTCTTCGATCTCGTCTTCGATCTCGCCAACCTGCTCGCGTTCGCGGCTCCGTTGAACTCTGCGTCGGCGGGCCTCGGCTGCGTTGCCGGAGACGCTGCGACCGCTGATCGCCTCGCGTTCGCGGAGCGCTTCGAGTGTGGCTTCGTCGTACTCGCTCACGATCACGGTGATATGGCAAGTTCGCTTGAGAATAGGAGTGGAACGACCACGGGCCCGCGGTCGGGCTCTCTTGAGGGTCATCCCCTCGTCGGCGAAACAGGCCGAGACATACAGGTCCTCGGCCATCAGGTTGTCGTTGTGGGTGGCGTTGGCCACCGCAGAATCCAGCACTTTTGACACGTCTTTGCTGATCTGACGTTCGGAGAAGGCCAGAATCTCTGAGGCCTCGCCGTAAGACTTGTTGCGAATCTGGTTGAGCACCTCACGCGCCTTGGATGCCGACGATCGAACGTACTTGGCCTGTGCCCGCGTTCCGGGGCGTTCGTTGGTCTTGGGACCGGTCATCAGCGACGGGCTCCCCGTTCTTGGCCAGCGTGGAACTTGAACGTCCGGGTCGGGGCGAACTCGCCGAGCTTGTGCCCGACCATCGATTCGGTCAGATAGACCGGGACGTGCTTGCGACCGTCGTGGACTGCGATCGTGTGGCCCACCATGTCAGGGATGATGGTCGACCGTCGTGACCAAGTTTTGATGACCTTCTTGGTGCCTGACTCGTTGAGAGCATCCACCTTCTTGAGGAGGTGATCATCAACGAAAGGACCCTTTTTGAGACTACGCGGCATGACTGTTACCTCCGCGAACCGCGTGTCCGGCGACGGCGCACGATTAGCTTGTCGGATTCCTGTTTCTTCTTGCGGGTTCGGCCTTCGGGCTTGCCCCAAGGTGAGACCGGATGGCGACCACCTGAAGTCTTGCCCTCCCCGCCGCCGTGGGGGTGATCAACCGGGTTCATGGCTACGCCGCGGGTTTGCGGGCGCTTGCCCTTCCAGCGGTTGCGTCCGGCCTTACCGATCTTGAGGAGCTCGTGGGCCGAATTGCCGACCTCGCCGATTGTGGCCCGACAATCGATCGGCACACGACGCATCTCCGTACTGGGCAGGCGCAAGGTGGCGTAGTTGCCTTCCTTGGCGACCATGTGGATGGCGGTGCCGGCTGAGCGGCCCATCTTGGCGCCCGCACCGGCCTTGAGTTCCACGTTGTGGACCACGGTACCGACGGGGATGTAACGCAGGGGCAGAGCATTGCCGACTCGAATGTCGGCGCCTCTACCGGACTGCAGTTTGTCGCCGACTTTGAGATCACGGGGAGCGAGGATGTAGCGCTTCTCGCCATCGTGATAGTGCAGAAGAGCGATATTGCAGGTTCGGTTGGGATCGTATTCGATGGATGCGACCGTCGCCGTCACACCGTCTTTGGAGCGGTTGAAATCGATCACTCGGTAACGCCGCTTGTGGCCGCCGCCGCGGTGACGAGAAGTCTTCCGTCCGTGGTTGTTCCGCCCACCGGTGTTGGACTTTCCGCTGACGAGGCTGCGTTCGGGGGTTCTTGAAGTGATCTCCGAAAAATCAGATGACGTCTGAAAACGACGGCCTGGACTTGTCGGTTTGCGTTTACGAATACCCATGTCAGGCCTCGAACAGATCTATTGAGTCACCCTCGGCGAGAGTGACGCGGGCACGCTTTTGATCGCTGCTGCGAACCCAGCGACCCGAGCGCCGTTCGCGCTTGCGTTTACCCTTGCGGTTCAGGGTGTTCACCTTCAGCACCGAAACATCGAAGATTGTCTCGACTGCATCGCGAATCTCGGACTTGGAAGCCTTGGGGGCCACAACGAAGGTGTAGACGCCCTCTTCAAGCAACGTGTAGGACTTCTCAGATACAACGGGGCGCAGGATGACGTCACGATGGTCTTTCACTTCTCCTCCTCGTTGTCACTGGTGGTTTGCGGTCCGGTGGTCGCGTAGTCGAGCGTCGCTTTGGTGAACACGACCACGTCGGAATCCAAGATGTCGTGGGTGTTGAGTTCAGATGAGTGCAGGCAGGACACGTGCGGAAGGTTGCGGAAGCTCTTCTGTGCGTTGCCGTCACCATCGTCGAGCACGACAAGAACCTTGCCCGCCGCGCCGATGGCCTCAAGCGCTGCGCTGGCGTCCTTGGTCTTGGGAGTCTCGAAACTCCATTCGTCAACCACAATGACGTTGCCCTCGCTGGCCCGGTCGGACAGCGCGCCTGCCAACGCGAGCTTGATCATCTTCTTCGGTGTCCGCTGGCTGTAGTCACGGGGTTTGGGGCCGTGGGCGATACCGCCGCCACGCCAGATAGGTGAGTTGCGTGATCCGGCGCGGGCGCGGCCCGTTCCTTTCTGGCGCCACGGTTTTGCGCCGCCGCCACGAACTTCGGAGCGGCTCTTGGTGCTGTGCGTGCCGGCTCTTTTGGCGGCGAGTTGAGCTGTTACGACCTGGTGCATCACCGCAATATTCGGTTCGACGCTGAAGAGGTCGGCAGCCAGCACCACCTTGCCCGCGTCGGTGCCTTGCTGTGTCTTCACGGTGACGGTCTTTTTGGCCGGTTTTTTCTTTGAAGACTGCGCCTCAGCCATCTCAGCCACCCTTCACCGCATTGCGGACTATCACGGTTCCACCGGCTGGACCGGGTACAGAGCCCCGAACCAGGATCACTTCGGCAGTGGGATCGCTCTTGACGACTTCAAGGTTGAGGGTGGTGACCTTCTCATTGCCCGCCCGACCCGGCATCTTGCGACCCCGAAAGACGCGTGACGGTGTGGCGCATTGACCGATAGCGCCGGGTTTCCGATGCACCTTGTGGGCACCGTGGGAAGCGGGCGAACCCTTGAAACCGTGTCGTTTCATCACACCCGAAAAACCCTTGCCCCGAGAGATTGCAGTCACGTCCACGCGTTCGCCTTGATCAAGTAGATCGGCCGCGATTTGTTGACCGACCGAATATTCCGAGACGTCATCCAGTCGCAGTTCGACGAGTTTGCGACCCGGTTCAACACCGGCAGAGGAGAAATGGCCTGCTTCAGGCATGTTCAGTTTTCCTGCATCCTTTTGACCGAGTGTCACCTGGATCGCGGAGTAACCGTCATTTTCGGGTGTCTTGATTTGCACGACGCGGCAAGGCGATACGCGCAGAACAGTGACTGGAACGACACGGTTCTGATCGTCCCATATCTGCGTCATGCCGACTTTTTCGCCGACGATCGCCTTGCTGGCCATAATTGAGTCCTGTGGTCCTAGTGAGAGCTGCCGCTCACGCGAGCGCTCCGCACGGGCGGACCCGGCGGAGCGTGTTTCGGTTTTGCGATGTGGTTCCCGTAGGCCTTCATCGACGTCGGTTGTTGTGGCGCGAGTCCCAAAGGAAACCCTCGCCGAACAAGACTTCGGAGCCTATCGGCAAATCTCCTTATAACAACCGTCGTCAGAGCCGTTGCTTTCCCGCTCTTGTTCGCTTCGCTCACTGGGCCGCTCGGGCCACGGCCTCGCTGCCTGAACCGATGCGAATCGACTGATTATGCCTGATCGCTCGGCCTCAGGGGGGCATCCCCGGATCGTTGCCCGCTTCGTTGTAGCGTCCGCGTCAATGACACCAGATGAAACGGGCCTGACAGCTGAAGGCGACGATGGTGTTGCCAGCGCAGAAGAGATGTCCGTTTCTTCGTCTTCGGTGCCCCGTTGGGTGGTCAAAGCAATCGCGCTGTTCTGGCTCGGCTGGGTCGTCGTATACATCGGCACCGGCGCGGTCCGGGCATTGCGCTCGTTGTTCGTGGTCTTGCTGATCTCGATTTTCATCAGTTTCGCGGTGGAACCAGCGGTGAATCGAATGGAGACTTGGAAGATTCGGCGCGGCGTGGGCGTGTGGATCGTCTATCTCGTGTCGTTACTCGCCATGGCAGGGTTTTCGGCGGCGATAGGCACAGCCCTTGCCGACCAGATCGACAGTCTCATCGATGAGGCCCCCACCTACCTTGATGACCTCGAAGGCTGGTTGCAGGACAACATCGACGACGACATCGACCTGCAGAGGATTCAAGACGAGTTTGTCGAGGGCGGGGGAATCAGCGATCTTGCTGAACGCTTCGCTGACGATCTGGTCAACCTTGGCACCACCCTGCTCAACATCGTGTTCCAGGCGTTCACCGTCTTACTGTTCACCTTCTACCTGGTCGCCGAAGGTCCGAAGCTACGCCTCACGATCGGATCGCTGTTAGCACCCAAACGCCAAGAGATGCTGATGAACATCTGGGATCTGGCGATCGAGAAGACGGGAGGCTACGTGTACTCCCGCACCATCCTCGCAGTGCTCTCCGCTTTGGCACACGGGATCGTGTTCGAGATTCTTGACGTTCCCTTTCCGATACCCCTAGCGCTTTGGGTCGGGGTTGTCTCCCAGTTCATCCCGGTGATCGGCACGTACTTCGCGGGTGCGTTGCCGGTGCTGGTCACCGTGCTCGACGAACCGCGCAAGGCGCTATGGGTGCTGGTCATGATCGTGCTGTATCAGCAAGTCGAGAACTACCTGCTGTCTCCGAGAATCACAGCCCACACCATGGAAATCCATGTGGCGGTGGCGTTTGGTTCGGTGTTGGTCGGCGCGGCGCTGCTCGGCGTTGTCGGTGCGTTGTTGGCTCTGCCCTTTGCCGCAACCGTTCAGGCGTTCGTCTCGGGCTATCTGCATCACCGCGAGCTCAACGAATAGCCGGATCGCCTGTTGGTTGAACGAACCTAGTTGACCAAGCCTTGAACCTGGGCGAAGTCGCCTACCACTGATTCGGGTGCAGGTGCGTCGATTGAGATGCTGTCATCGAAGTCGAAATACTCGATGACGGTCTGCCAACTGGGTATTGCGATGTCCGGGTTGTCCTCGGCGCCGAACGCTCCCGCGAATCCCCCGAAGATTCCGGATAGATCCACGGCCAGCTTGCGCAGCAGCATGTCGTCGTCGATCCAGACATCAACGGGCAGGCTCCCTTCCAAGGAACCGCCAAAATCGCCTCCGAATGCGTCTTGCCCAGTGTCAGTGGAAAGCAGGTTGGCAAACGGGACGATGAATCGGAGGTGTGTTGTGGGCACGCCGTGTAGGTCTTCGTCTCCGAGAACTGTTGCTTCTTCAGCAGCGTCCGCCAGACCTCGCAGATCCGTTGCGGGGTCACATTCCCCCGAGCCCATCTCAAGATTCGCCAGAGGTGAGGCACACGCGATCGCGAACTGCTCTGAGAATCCGGGGCCGACCGTCAACCAGGCCGTTTCGCCTTCGAAGTCGGGGAACATCTGCTGTGCGAAAGCACCGGGGAAACCTGCGTATGTCTGGCCGTCAACGATTCGAACCGTAAGCGGCGGAGCCGACGGGTCCCCGCCGCCGGCAAGCATTGCCTCAATATCTCCCTCAGTGTCAACCTGGAAATCTACTGTTAGGGGTTCACCGGAAGCTTCAACCATTTCGCCTTCAAGCCTCGTCTGGCCGCGTGCCGCGCTCCCGGTTGTCGCATCAATGGCAGCCAACAGGAGTTCCCCGGGCGAAAGATCTTCAGGAGGCGGTTCAGTAGTGGTTTCGTTTTCGGGCGCGGTGGTCTCGGTCGGGGCTTCGGTGGCTTCCGGAGCCCCGTTGACCGTGACGGTGTCGTTACCGCAACCTGTCGCGATCAGAACCAGGACCGCTGCGACTGCTGCGACTCTGAACATGCTGGACACGCTCGTCAGGTTGGACATAGTCATCCCTTTATGTCGTCGGTTACCCGTATCGACGCCCGCGCGACGGATTCGGTTCCATCCATCCCAAATCTAGAGCAGATTTTTTTGGGCCTGTTGGATGCTGCGTTGCTCGGCCGCTGTGGCCTGTTGCTTGCCGCTCTTGTTCGCTGTGCGAACGGGGCCGCTCGCCCTAGGCCTGTTGGATCTTGATTTCGATGTCGACGCCGGCCGGCAGGTCAAGGCGCTGCAGGGAATCGACCGTCTTGGGAGAAGGCTCCAGGATGTCCAACAGACGCTTGTGAATGCGCATCTCGAAGTGTTCCCGTGAGTCCTTGTCTTTGAACGGGCCCTTGATGACTGTGAAGCGATGCTTCTCTGTCGGCAACGGGATCGGACCCGACAAACGAGCTTGGGTTCTCTTGACCGTTTCAACGATCTTTTTTGTTGACTGATCGATGATCTCGTGGTCGTAAGCCTTGAGCCGGATGCGGATCTTCTGTCCCGTTGCCATAGTCAGCTCGTTACTTGATGATCTTCGTAACCGAACCGGCACCAACGGTGCGGCCGCCTTCGCGGATAGCGAAGCGAAGCCCTTCATCCATGGCGATCGGATTGATCAGCTCGACATGCATCGCGGTGTTGTCGCCGGGCATGCACATCTCGGTGCCCTCGGGCAACGAAATGGTGCCCGTGATGTCTGTCGTGCGGAAGTAGAACTGCGGTCGATAGTTGGTGAAGAAGGGCTTGTGACGGCCGCCTTCCTGCTTTGACAACACGTAGACCTGCGCTTCGAACTCCGTGTGGGGAGTGATGCTCCCGGGAGCAGCGAGAACCTGGCCACGCTGAACGCCGTCCTTGTCGACACCGCGCAACAGTGCACCGATGTTGTCGCCCGCTTGACCCTGGTCGAGCAGCTTGCGGAACATCTCCACACCAGTACAGGTCGTCTTCGAGGTCGGGCGGATGCCGACAATCTCAATCTCGTCGCCAGTGTTGACAATGCCCTGTTCGACCTTGCCGGTCACCACGGTGCCACGGCCCGTGATCGAAAAGACATCCTCGATCGGCATGAGGAAAGGCTTGTCAAGGTCGCGCTCGGGGGTGGGCACGTAGTCGTCCACCTGAGCCATGAGATCCATGATGGCCTCTGCCGCATCGGCGTCTCCCTCAAGAGCTTTGAGCGCGGAGACATGCACCACGGGAGTGTCATCTCCCGGGAAGTCGTATTCGTTGAGGAGCTCACGCACCTCCATCTCGACGAGCTCCAACAGCTCTTCGTCGTCGACCATGTCGACCTTGTTGAGCGCGACCGCGATCTTGGGAACGCCGACCTGACGAGCAAGCAACACATGCTCACGGGTCTGGGGCATCGGGCCGTCAGCTGCGGACACGACGAGGATCGCCCCGTCGACCTGAGCCGCGCCGGTGATCATGTTCTTGATGTAGTCAGCGTGACCGGGCATGTCGACATGGGCGTAGTGACGGTTGTGCGTCTCGTACTCCACGTGTGACACGTTGATCGTGATGCCGCGCTCGCGCTCCTCGGGAGCGTTGTCGATGTTCTCGAAGTCGGTGAAGGCCGAACCTTCAACGTGATCGGAGAGAACTTTGGTGATCGCTGCAGTCAGCGTGGTCTTGCCGTGATCGATGTGGCCCATCGTTCCTACGTTGACGTGCGGCTTGTCCCGCTTAAACGTCTCCTTGGCCATAACTGCCTTCCTCGCTTATCCTTTGGTTTGGGCTTATTCTGTGGTTTGGCTTACTTCGGTGGTTGGGGTTAGGAGACGATCATGCGCCGCGGACGCGAGCGACGATCTCTTCCTGGACGTTTGCAGGTGTGGGCTGGTACGAGTCGAATTGCATCGTGTACGTTGCCCGCCCCTGCGTGCGCGAACGCAGATCCGTACTGTATCCGAACATCTCAGATAGCGGCACTAGTGCGTTCACGACTTGATTGTTTCCTCGCTGTTCGGTGCCCTGCACGCGACCGCGACGAGAGTTCACATCACCCACGACATCACCGAGATGATTCTCAGGGGTGACCACTTCTACGGCCATCACCGGCTCGAGAAGTGTTGGCCTGGCACGCGGTGCGACCTCCCGGAACCAGGCATTTCCAGCGATTTTGAAGGCCATTTCCGAGGAGTCCACATCGTGGATCTTGCCGTCTGTGAGAGTGACCTTGACATCGACGGTCGGGAAACCGGCCAACACGCCGTTGCTCATGGCCTCCTTGATCCCTTCGCCCACCGGTTTGATGTATTCCTTGGGGATCGCACCACCGGTGATCTGGCTCTCGAACTCGTAAGCGCCGCCCGGGTTGGGCTCCAGGGTGGCTGAGATGACCGCGAATTGGCCGCTTCCACCGGTCTGCTTCTTGTGCTGATAGGTGTAGTCGAGTACCGGGCGGGTAATGGTCTCCCGGTAGGCCACCTGCGGCTTGCCGACGCTGGCCGCGACCCTGAACTCGCGCATCATGCGGTCGACGAGCACTTCGAGATGCAATTCACCCATGCCGGCGATGATGGTTTGGGCTGTTTCCTCGTTCGTGCTGACCTGGAAGGTGGGGTCCTCTTCTGCGAGAGCCTGCAGAGCCCTGCTCATCCGCTCCTGGTCGGCCTTCGACTTGGGCTCGACAGCAACCTCGATAACCGGATCGGGGAAATCAAGGTTCTCCAGAGTGATCGGATGACCGGGATCGCACAGCGTGTCGCCGGTGCGTGCATTCTTCAGGCCGATCGCGGCGGCGATGTCGCCCGTGGCGACGTTGTCCTTGTCGACGCGGTCGTTGGCGTGCATCTCGAGTATGCGACCGACTCGCTCGCGGCTCGATGTGCGGGTGTTGAGGACCTGGGTGCCCTTGTCGAATGAGCCGGAATAAACCCTGAAGTAGGTGAGACGGCCGACATGGGGGTCAGTCATGATCTTGAAGGCGATGGCTGAGAATGGCTCGTCGTCGCTGGCTTTGCGGCTGGTTTCGTTGCCGGAGCGGTCCTCCCCGACGATCGGTGGTATGTCGAGCGGTGAGGGAAGGAAGTCGACGACAGCGTCGAGCAACGGCTGAACGCCTTTGTTCTTGAAGGCGGTGCCGTTGAGTATTGGAACAAGCCCGTTTTCGAGAGTGCCCTTGCGGATCGCGGCTTTGAGCTCTGATTCGCTGACCTCTTCGTCCTCGAGGACTTTCATCATGACGTCCTCGTCCTGGTCCGCGGCAACTTCGAGTAGCAGCGTGCGATATTCCTCGGCCTGATCGGCCAGTTCGGCGGGGATCTCGACTTCATCCCAACTCGCGCCGAGGTCTTCACCGCGCCAGATGAGGGCCTTCATCTTCACCAGATCGACGACACCGACATATTCGCTCTCGCTGCCGATAGGTAGCTGTAGCACTGCAACATTGCTGGTCAAACGGTCTTTGATGGTGTCGAGCACGAAGAAGAAATCGGCGCCGGTGCGGTCCATTTTGTTGATGAAACACATTCGGGGAACGCCATAGCGGTCGGCTTGACGCCAAACCGTCTCTGTTTGCGGCTCAACCCCGGCCACACCGTCGAACACTGCGACGGCACCGTCGAGCACGCGTAGAGAACGTTCAACCTCAACGGTGAAATCTACGTGCCCGGGCGTGTCGATGATGTTGATGCGATGGTCGTTCCAAAGACAATGGGTGGCGGCCGAGGTGATTGTGATCCCCCGCTCCTGTTCCTGTTCCATCCAGTCCATCGTCGCTGCGCCGTCGTGGACCTCTCCGATCTTGTAGGAACGGCCGGTGTAGTAGAGGATCCGTTCGGTGGTCGTCGTCTTGCCCGCGTCGATGTGGGCCATGATCCCGATGTTTCGTGTCTTGGCGAGCGGAGTTCGCTTCGTAGCCATAGCAGTTCCTCGATGAGTTCGTCAGTGCATGACCGCTGGATTACCAGCGGTAGTGAGCGAAAGCCTTGTTGGCCTCCGCCATCTTCTGGACATCTTCACGTCGTTTGCATGACGCGCCGATTCCGTTACTGGCGTCAATTATCTCGTTGGCGAGGCGTTCGGCCATGGTTCGTTCGCGACGCCCGCGGGCGTAGCTGACGATCCAGCGGATCGAAAGTGTGGTAGCCCGACGGGGGCGAACCTCAATGGGCACCTGGTAGGTCGCTCCACCAACACGGCGGCTTTTCACCTCAAGCTGAGGGCGAACATTGTCGACCGCGCGCTTCAGTGTGCCGACAGGCTCCGCCCCGGTCTTCTGTTCGACCGACTCGAGCGCGTCGTAGACGATGCGCTCGGCCAACGTGCGCTTGCCCCGCTGAAGGATCTTGTTGATGAACTGGGTGACCAGCACCGAGTGGTAGATCGGATCGGGGCGGATCTCCCGGCGCGGCGCTGGACCTTTGCGGGGCATCGTCAGCCTTCCTTCTTGGCGCCGTAGCGGCTGCGGGCCTGCTTGCGGTCGCGAACACCTGAAGTGTCGAGCGTACCGCGAACGATTTTGTAGCGGACACCAGGAAGATCCTTCACGCGACCACCACGAACGAGCACAATCGAGTGCTCCTGAAGGTTGTGACCTTCACCAGGGATATAGGCGGTCACCTCCACACCGCTGGTGAGCCGAACGCGGGCGACCTTGCGCAGCGCAGAGTTCGGCTTCTTGGGCGTGGCGGTATAGACGCGAGTGCACACTCCGCGACGTTGTGGAGCACCCTTGAGCGCCGGGGTCGCTTCCTTGCGACGTTTCGATTGGCGACCCTTGCGGACCAGTTGTTGAATTGTGGGCACGAAGATTTCCTGGGAATTAGTTGAATTGCATCGACAGCTAGCGGCTAACGGACGCGCTCAGGCCGACCGCAAAGCATACGAGCGAGATGGGGGAACCTCAACCTGTCCGGCTCTTGAGGTTGAGCACTCTTGAGGTTGAGCAATGTGATCGGTGGCTACTGGGTTAGACCGGTGGCTACTGGGTTACTGCTTCGGCGCCGGCGACAGCAGTCTGCGACGCAAGCCACGCTGCTAGATCTTCCTGCGGATCGTCGCTGGAGTAGTAGTCCATCGGCTCATACTCGGGAGCGTCGGGTGCGATGTTGCGATACTCACCCATGCCGGTGCCCGCGGGAATGAGCTTCCCGATGATGATGTTCTCCTTCAAGCCGTGCAGCGAGTCGCTCTTGGACTCGATCGCAGCCTCGGTGAGGACACGGGTTGTCTCCTGGAACGATGCCGCGGAGAGCCACGATTCGGTCGCCAGCGACGCCTTGGTGATTCCCATCAACTGCGGACGACCCTCCGCAGGCTGCCCGCCCTCTTCGATGACCCGACGGTTCGTGTCGGCGAAAGTCTTCTGGGCTACCTGATAGCCAGGCAGGAATTCGGTGTCGCCGGGCTCGTTGATCAGGATGCGCTTGGTCATCTGACGCACAATCAACTCGATGTGCTTGTCGTGAATCGACACACCCTGGTCGCGGTAGACCTTCTGAACCTCGGTGACGAGATACTGCTGGGTCTCGCGCACCCCTTTGATCTCAAGGAGTTCCTTGGGGTCGCGTGCTCCCTCAACCAGTGCGTCACCGGCTCGGATCTCCTGGCCGTCCAGAACCTCCAGGCGAGAACCTGAGGGGATGGTGTACGACTGTTCCTCACCGTCGTCGGCGACGATCACAACCTCACGCCCGCGGCCGTCGTCCTCACCGGCTCGGACCACCCCGGAGATACGGGCCAGCGTGGCCTTGCCCTTGGGGGTGCGGGCTTCGAAGAGTTCAACAACACGCGGCAGACCGCCGGCGATGTCTTGAGCGCCGGCAACACCACCCGTATGGAACGTCCGCATGGTGAGCTGAGTTCCGGGTTCGCCGATCGACTGCGCGGCTATCACGCCGACTGCTTCGCCGAGTTCGATCAATCCTCCGGTGGCCAGAGACATCCCGTAGGACTTTGCGGAGATCCCGAAAGCCGAATCGTCGGTCAACGGCGACAGCACGCGCACACGATTGACCGACTCGTCGTCACGCAACGCGGCGAGTTCATCGTCGCCGACCATGGTGCCCCGCTCGATCACCGAGCCGTCGGACAACGTGACATCGTCGGCGAGCACCCGACCAAAGAGCCTGGTTTCGAGGTGAGAGAGCTTGTCAGGGGTATCGGGCTGAATGTCGTCAAGCCAAATCCCCCGTATCACACCGGGGCGATCGAATGGATCTTCGTCGTTGATGATGAGCTCCTGAGCAACATCGACTAGCCGACGCGTGAGATAGCCGGAGTCGGCAGTACGCAACGCGGTGTCGACCAGACCTTTTCGGGCACCTGGAGTGGCGATGAAGTACTCGAGCATCTTCAGACCTTCGCGGAAGTTGCTCTTGATGGGGCGGGGAATCATGTCACCACGGGGGTTGGCCACAAGCCCGCGCATCCCGGCAATCTGACGCACCTGGGTTGTGTTTCCTCGGGCGCCCGAGGTGACCATCATGTTGACCGGGTTGAAATCGTCCGCTTCAAGCTCGTCCTTCATGCGTGACGTCACCTCTGCGGTGGCACGAGACCAAAGTTCGACCTCCATCTGGCGACGCTCGCCGTCGGTGATGACACCGCGGCGGAACTGGCCTTCGATGGTGTCGGCCATCTTCTCATGACGGTCCAGGATCTTGGCCTTTTCTTTGGGCGTCGCGACATCGTCGATTGAAATTGTGAGACCTGACTGCATTGCGTAGTTGAAGCAGAGGTCCTTGATGGCGTCGAGGCTCACCGCAACGTCCTGCTTGGCGTAGCCGCGCGCCAGATCATCGACGATGTGACCCATCACTTTCCTGTCGATCTTGGAGTTGATGTAGGGGTACGCGTCGGGCAGGGTCTCGTTGAAGAACACTCGGCCCACGGTGGTCGGCTCGTATTCGGCGGGTTCGCCGGGAGCGCTGGCCAGCAGGTCGGGGACCCGGAACTGGATTGGCGCGTGGATAGCGAGGTCGCCACGTTCATACGCGGTGTGGACTTCGCGTGCGTCGCGGAACACTCGACCTGCGCCTACGGCATTGTCAACCTGCTCGGTCAGATAGAACGCGCCAATGATCATGTCCTGGGTGGGCGTCACCAAAGGACGACCGTTGGCCGGACTCAGAACGTTGTTGGCGCTGAGCATCAGCACGCGCGCTTCGGCTTGGGCTTCGGCCGACAACGGTAGATGCACCGCCATCTGGTCGCCGTCGAAATCAGCGTTGAAGGCGGTGCAGACCAGCGGATGCAAGCGGATTGCCTTGCCCTCTACCAGAACCGGTTCAAAGGCTTGAATTCCGAGGCGATGCAGGGTGGGAGCGCGATTCAAAAGCACTGGGTGTTCTTGGATGACGTCTTCAAGTACGTCCCAGACCTGCGGCTTGCGCCGTTCAACCATGCGCTTGGCTGATTTGATGTTCTGCGCCAACTCCGCATCGACCAGCTTCTTCATGACGAAGGGCTTGAAGAGCTCAAGGGCCATGATCTTGGGCAGGCCGCACTGATGGAACTTCAGCGTTGGCCCGACCACGATGACCGAACGGCCCGAGTAGTCGACACGCTTGCCGAGCAGGTTCTGGCGGAATCTGCCCTGCTTCCCCTTGAGCATGTCTGACAGAGACTTCAGGGGGCGATTACCGGGCCCGGTCACGGGGCGTCCACGACGTCCGTTGTCGAACAGCGCGTCGACTGCCTCTTGAAGCATTCGTTTCTCGTTGTTGATGATGATGTCTGGAGCACCGATGTCGAGCAGGCGCTTCAGTCGGTTGTTGCGGTTGATGACCCGGCGGTAGAGGTCATTGAGATCCGACGTCGCGAAACGGCCACCGTCGAGCTGAACCATGGGGCGCAACTCTGGCGGGATGATCGGAATGGCATCGAGGATCATGGCCCGGGGACTGTTGATCCGACGGCCGTGGTCGTCGCGGCGATTGAACGCGGCCAAGATCTTGAGGCGCTTGATGGCCTTCTGCTTGCGTTGCGCGGACAGACCCCGCTGACCTTCAGGCGGGTTGATCTGCTCTCTGAGAGTCTCTTCTTCCTCGTCAAAATCGAGTGTCTCGGCAAGATGGGCAATGGCGCTGGCCCCCATGCCGCCCTCGAAGTAGTTGCCCCAGCGATCCTGCATCTCCCGCCACAGCATTTCGTCTTCGACGATCTGTCGTGCGAACAGGCCCGTGAACTCCTCCCAAGCCCGGTCGAGGGTGTCGAGTTCGATCTCGTACTGCTCGCGGATGTCGGCGAGTTCTCGATCAGCCTGACGGCGCAGAGCTTTCAGTTCGGAATCCTTGGCACCGCTCTGCTCCAGCGATTCGAGTTCGCCCTCGAGTTCCTCATTGCGCCGCTCGAGTTCTTCTTCCATCTCGGAGTCGATGGCGTCACGCTCGGCGACAACCTCTGCCTCAAGCTCGCTCAGGTCGGCGTCGCGCCGCTCCTCATCGACCGATACCACAAGGTTGGCAGCGAAATAGATGACCTTCTCGAGCTGTTTGGCTTTGAGTTCCTCACGGGGCTGAGTCCCCATCAGGAGATAGGCCAGCCAGGAACGGGTGCCACGGAGGTACCAGATGTGCACCGCAGGCGCGGCGAGTTCAAGGTGCCCCATGCGCTCGCGACGCACCTTTGACCGGGTTACCTCGACGCCGCAGCGCTCACAGATGATGCCCTTGAAGCGAACGCGCTTGTACTTTCCACAAGAGCACTCCCAGTCCTTGGTAGGGCCGAAGATCTTCTCGCAGAAAAGTCCGTCTTTTTCGGGCTTGAGCGTCCGGTAGTTGATGGTCTCGGGCTTCTTGACCTCACCATTGGACCAGGTGCGAATGCTGTCTGCGGTTGCGAGTCCAATCTTCAAGTTGGAGAAATCGTTGACGTCGAGCATGACTGTCCTCTCAGCTCTCTAGTTCTGCCGCTCAGCCACGGGCCGCACGAGCCGCGGCACGGGCTGCATCTTCTTCATCTGAACCACGTTCGGGGCGCTGGAGGTCGATACCCAGTTCCTCGACGGTTCTGAAAGTTTCTTCATCGAGCTCTTGCATCTCGATCTCCTGGCCCTCTTTGGAGAGGACCTCCACGTTGATGCACAGAGCCTGCATTTCCTTGATGAGCACCTTGAAGGACTCGGGGATGCCAGGCTCAGGAATGTTGTCGCCCTTGACGATGGCCTCGTAGACCCTGACGCGGCCCAGAACATCGTCGGATTTGATGGTGAGCAGCTCCTGGAGGCAGTAGGCAGCGCCGTACGCTTCCAGAGCCCACACTTCCATCTCGCCGAAACGCTGCCCGCCGAACTGGGCTTTACCGCCGAGCGGTTGTTGCGTGATCATCGAGTACGGACCCGTTGAGCGGGCGTGGATCTTGTCGTCGACGAGGTGCGACAACTTCAAGATGTAGACGTATCCCGTCATGATCGGGTTGTCGTAGGGTTCGCCGGTGCGGCCGTTGTAAAGCACCTGCTTACCGTCGTCGCCGATGAGGCGGGAAGCGCCATCGTGGCTCTCAGGGTTGAGGTTCTTCAAAATGTCGACGATCACCGGCTTGTCGCCGGCGAGTTCCTTCTCGTCCCATTTGGCACCGTCGAACACGGGGGTGGCGATGAAAGTCGCGGGTTTGGTGGTCGGGCGAGTCTTGGTTTCAGTTCCCCTGGGAGCTTCGACGCCAATTTTCTCCCCGTCGGTTTCCCAACCCCAGCGTGCGCAGTAGCCGAGGTGAGCTTCGAGCACCTGGCCGACATTCATGCGCGACGGCACACCCAGCGGGTTGAGGATGATGTCGACCTGCTGTCCGTCCGCGTTGTAGGGCATGTCTTCAATCGGCAGGATCTTGGAGATGACGCCTTTGTTGCCGTGGCGGCCGGCGAGCTTGTCGCCAACGCTGATCTTGCGTTTCTGGGCCACATAGACTCTGACCAGCTGGTTGACCCCAGGTGGAAGTTCGGCATCGTCACGGCTGAAGGCCTTGACATCAATGACCTTGCCGCTCTCACCGTGCGGAACCTTGAGCGAGGTGTCGCGCACCTCGCGGGCTTTCTCACCGAAGATTGCCCGCAACAGGCGTTCCTCGGGAGTCAGTTCGGTCTCACCTTTGGGTGTCACCTTGCCGACCAGCACATCGCCTGGCCCGACTTCGGCACCGACGCGGATAATCCCGCGGTCGTCGAGGTCGGCAAGGATGTCGTCGCTCAGGTTGGGGATGTCTCGGGTGATGTCCTCGGCGCCGAGCTTGGTGTCGCGGGCATCTATTTCGTGCTCGTGGATATGGACTGAGGTGAGCACATCGTCTTTGACGAGCCGCTCGGAAAGAATGATGGCATCCTCGAAGTTGTAACCCTCCCAGGGCATGAAGGCCACGAGCAGGTTCTTGCCGAGCGCCAGTTCGCCGTTGTCGGTTGAGGGACCGTCGGCCAACAACTGGCCGGCTTTCACCTTGTCGCCGACCGCGACCCGCGGCTTTTGAGAAATGCATGAATCCTGGTTCGAGCGTTCGAACCGCTTGAGCCGAATGTTGGTTTCGCCGAGCTTGCGGTAGTCGACAATCATGTGTTCAGCGTCGAGTTCGAGCACAGTGCCGTCATCTTCGGCGAGCACCATGTCGCCGGCGTCGGTAGCGCAGTCAGTTTCGATGCCGGTACCTATGTACGGCGCCTCCGAACGCACCAACGGCACGGCCTGGCGCTGCATGTTGGCGCCCATCAGGGCGCGGTTGGCGTCGTCATGCTCGAGGAACGGGATCAGCGCAGTGGCTACAGAGATGATCTGTTTGGGGGACACGTCCATCATCTGGACTTCGTCGGGGGGCACAGATGAGATTTCGGTGGTTGCGCCGAAGAACACGTCCTCGTCGAGCTGAGCGCGTAGCTCTTTGAGCGAGACCGCTTGGGGTGAACGCCTCACCAGGACACGGTCGTTGATGAATCTGCCTTCGTTGTCGATGGGAGCGTTGGCCTGGGCAACCACGAACTCTTCTTCTTCATCGGCGGCGAGGTAGACGATCTCGTCGGTGACTTTTCCGTCGGTGACCACCCGGTAGGGGGATTCGATGAAACCGAAGGGGTTGACCCGCGCGTAGGACGCAAGACCACCGATGAGGCCGATATTGGGGCCCTCCGGTGTTTCGATGGGACACATGCGGCCGTAGTGCGAAAAGTGAACGTCGCGCACTTCGAAACCCGCTCGCTCTCGGGACAAACCACCGGGACCTAGCGCTGACAGCCGACGGCGGTGGGTCAACCCCGACAGCGGGTTGACCTGATCCATGAACTGCGAAAGCTGCGAAGTCCCGAAGAACTCTTTGATCGCGGCGACAACCGGTCGAATGTTGATCAACGTCTGGGGAGCGATCGCCTCCACATCCTGAGTGGTCATGCGCTCCCGCACGACCCGCTCCATACGCGACAGGCCGATTCTGACCTGGTTCTGGATCAACTCGCCGACGCTGCGGATGCGGCGGTTGGCGAAGTGGTCCTGGTCGTCGAGGCGGTAGCCGGGGGTGGCATGAGCCAAGTTGAGGAGGTACGTGGTGGCAGCCAGCATTTCGGCTTGGGCCAAGACCGACTGGTCTGGATCCGGCCGCTGCAGGTCGAGGTTGAACTGCTTCTCCAGGAATTCGATCTCGGGACCGAGTTTGCGGTTGAGTTTGTAGCGACCCACCCGAGAGAGGTCGTAGCGACGCGAATCGAAGAAGGCATTGCGGAAATACGAGCGGGCAGACTCGACCGTGTGCGGTTCCCCGGGGCGTGCTCTCTTGTAGATCTCCAGGAGTGACTCTTCGCGAGTCGGGGCGATGTCCTTGTCTTTTTCCCACTGGCCCTCGAGAAGGTAGAAGTGCTCTACGAGCCGGTCGAGAAATCCCGGTTCGTTCTCCTCGTCGTAGCCGAGAGCTCGCAACAAGGTGAAAAGTGAGATGCGACGCTTGCGGGCGACCCGCGCACCTGCGGTCGTGTCCTTGCCGGGCTTCTGCTCGACATCGAACTCAATCCATTCGCCTCGATACGGATGGATGGTGCCGGTGACGATCTGATGCTTGCTGCGGTTGCGCAGTCGGTAGCGCTCGCCGGGCTGGAAGATGACTCCGGGGGAGCGAACGAGCTGTGAAACCACTACTCGCTCGGTGCCGTTGATGATGAAGGTCCCCTTGTCCGTCATCATCGGGAAATCGCCCATGAAAACGGTCTGTTCTTTGATTTCACCAGTGTTGGCGTTCATGAACCGGGCGCGCACGAAGATCGGCGCGCTGTAGGTCATGTCCTTTTCTTTGCATTCCTCAACGGAGAACTTCGGCGGCGGACAGAGGTCCTCGTCGTCGGGATCGAATTCGAGTTCAAGTTGCAGCGTTTCCGCGAAGTCGCGGATCGGACTGATGTCGCGGAAGGTCTGAGCCAGCCCTTCCTTGAGCAGCCATTCAAACGACTTTCGTTGAACTGCAATCAGATTCGGCAATTCGAGAACCTCTTTGAGGTTTCCGAATGAATAGCGTTCTCGTGGTTCGGCGCGTGTTGTCACCAGTGCTCCTGAGTTGCCAGTGAACGAAAACAGAGCGCGGCCACCAGAGCGCGAGAAATCGATGGGAAGTTAGTCGGAACAGGCGCCAAGGGGACCACGCTGTCTCGAAGGCTAGTGGGCGGCGAGCTTGGCGGCAACTTGGGCAACAAAAAGCCGCGCCTGCCCTTTATAGGCGGCACGCACCCGGCCGGTCAACCAGCCGAAGATACGCGAAGAGTAGAACAGTTATCTGTCAAGGTCAAGCGCTGAGCGCGCGGCGAGGGATTCTCAGGCAGCGGTTGTGCACAGTTCGGCGCGTGCTGCTGCGATCGTTTCGTCGCTGACTCCGATCCAGTTGAGGTAGCTGGCGTGGTCTCCCCAACGTTGTTGAAAGCCCTCCAGCGTCAGTCGCATAACAGCTCTCGGCGATTGCCACATCGTCTCGAAATCGTCTGGATCGAAGCCGGCGGATCGGATCTTCTCCCGGAACGGCGAGTCGGTGCCGGGCCGCCGGTACTGCTGGCTCAGCTCGTAGTCATCAAGCAGGTGCGCGTCGGGTACTCCGGCGAGCCCGAGGAGGACCATCGCCATGACTCCGGTTCGGTCTTTGCCAGCTGTGCAATGGAACAGGACGCGGTTTCCCGCGATTATCTCATTGATCACCTCGATGAAGTAGTCGCCGAATCCTTCGAGCATGCGCAGATATCCGGAGGACATGTCGTCATTGTCGAACTTCACGAGAGTGCCGTCGATTATCCGTGCCAGCATGCTGCGCTGTTGGGCCACGTCGCTGGACATCGGAAGGTGAACGTGTCTGACCGTGCTGGGGAGTCGATCCGGGGCCATCGCGACTTCGCCGTCGCTGCGCAGATCGAACACGGTGGAAATGTTCAGCGATTCAATTCGTGCTTGATCATCGGCGGTGAGTTCGTCAAGACGGTCGCTGCGAAACAGCCGCCCCCAGCGTGAGTGGGAGCCTTGTGCAGTCGGGTAGCCACCGAGGTCCCGAAAGTTGTCGGCTCCGTCCATGTCCAGGCATCTCTCGGCCGCGACGATGAACCCTTGTTCGGGTTCGAACAAGTGAATGTACTGTCGGCGCGCGGTGCGGGCGATCACGGTACGCCCCGGGGCGTCGGGGGCCCGAACATCGGTTCCAGGATCGTCGGGATCGGCCGACACGAAGACCGACAACGACGGTGATCCACCTCGCCAGGTGATGATCAGCTCGTCGTCATCGGTGACAACGTTGATGTGGGTGACGGTCACCTATTGGAGTTCGACGCTGGCGCCTGCTGCTTCGAGAGCTTCTTTGGCCTTCTCTGCGTCTGCGACCGCGGTACCTTCCAAGATTTTGCTGGGGGCGCCGTCGACCAGCTCCTTGGCTTCCTTGAGGCCGAGGGAGGTAAGCGAGCGCACCTCTTTGATGACTTGGATCTTCTTTTCGCCGATGGCGGTCAGGACGACATCGAATTCAGTTTGCTCTTCGGCTTCGGCTGCACCTTCGCCGGCGGCGGCAGGTGCTGCGACCGCTGCGACGGCGGGCGCCGCGGCGGTGACACCGAACTTCTCTTCGAAGTCCGACAGCAACTCGCTGAGTTCGAGGACGCTCATGGCGCCGATTGCATCAAGGATCTCTTCTTTGGTTGCCATGTCAGGCCTCCTTTTCTTGGCTGGCTTCGCCAGATTCGCCGGCGTCTCCGGCATCGGCGTCAGCCGACGCCTCGGTTTGTGTTTGTGTTTCGTCCGACTCAGCTGCGACCGCGTCTTCTGCGGTGGTTTCGTCGGTCGTGTTCACATCGGTGGTGGACTCGGCGCCGCCCCGGTCTTCGATCAGCGCGCTGAGTGCGTAGGCGAATTGTCGTGGGACCGCCGAGAGCAGTCCGGCGAACTTGGCCATCGGTGCTTGGAACGCGCCGGCAAGCTGCGCCAACAAGACATCGCGCGAGGGGAGAGCGGCGAGGGCCTTGATGTTGTCCGAGTTGAGCGGTTTGTTCCCGAGTACGCCACCTTTGATCACAAGCAACTCGTTGGTTTTTGCGAATTCCCGGAGTGCCTTCGCGACCGCGGCGACATCGCCGTCTGAACCGTCGGGGCGTTCTGCGACGAACGCAAGCGCTGTCGGTCCGACGAGCAAGTCCTCAATCTCCAGGCCGGCGTCTCGCGCTGCTAAGCGCACCAGCGTGTTCTTGTAGATCTTGTACTCGCCACCTGCTTCGCGAAGAGCGTTGCGCAACTCGGCCATAGCCGGGACGTCGAGGCCCCGGTACTCGGTGAGGATCGTGCCGTCGGCGTCAGCGAACTTTTGTCTCAGTTCGTCGACGACTGCAACTTTCTCAGGTCTCGGGTCTTTCATTTTGCTCCTCCTCTCGTTCGGTTACTCGGGAATAACACTGGGTTCAAAAAGCACTGGGTTCAAAAAGCACTGGGCTCAAAAAGCACTGTGGGCGCTCACCGAATCGGCGAACGCCCAGACGAACCTCAGAAATCAGGGATGATCTCAAGGTAATCAGGAAGCTCTCCTCGTCCGGCGGGCGGCTGCCCATTGGTGCTCTTCAACGGCTCTTGCAAGCGTGGTGTTTGTGAGCGCACCGGAGGTCTTCGGTGAACAGAATCTTTAGTTGTGCCGGTGAGGGTACCAAGAAGCGCGCGGTTTGACTCAGTGCCCGACCACGGGCGATCAGGCCTCGCTGCCGATCAGGGCAGGATCGATTCGAACGCCGGGACCCATGGTCGTGGAAACCACGATCTTTTTGACGTACTTGCCTTTGGCAGCGGCAGGTTTGGCCCGTTGAAGCTCAGCTGTGAGCGCTCGAAGGTTGGCCAACAGCGCCTCTTCGCTGAAAGAGATCTTGCCGATCGGCACATGGACGTTGGCAAAGCGGTCGGTGCGGTACTCGACGGTGCCACCCTTGAATTCTCCGATCGCTTTGGTCACGTCAGTGGTCACGGTGCCGGTCTTCGGATTGGGCATCAAACCCCGAGGGCCGAGCACACGACCGAGTTTGCCGACTGTGGGCATCATGTCGGGAGTAGCGATCGCCACGTCAAAATCGGTCATACCACCCTCCACCTCAGCGGCGAGTTCGTCGCCACCGACATGTTCGGCGCCGGCTTCACGAGCAGCAGTAGCCGCTTCGCCCTGGGCGAACACTGCGACACGGACATCTTTCCCGGTCCCCGATGGAAGGGCCACTGTGCCGCGGATCATCTGGTCGGCCTTACGGGGATCAACGCTGAGCCGGATGACAGCATCGACGCTCTCGTCGAACTTCTTCGAACCGAGCGACTTGATGATCGAGAGCGCGTCAGCATCAGAATGCAGCTGGTTGCGGTCGAACTTTGCGCTGTTGTCGCGGTATTGCTTGCTTTTCGCCATGGTTGGCTCCCTCTTGTCAGATGCCGTCCGGTGAGGTCTTCCGGTACGAGCACCCGGCTGACTGTCAGCCGGTTCGGTTGTTTCGGTCGATGTGATTTAGCCGGACACCTCGACGCCCATCGAGCGGGCGGTGCCGGCAACCTGAAGCTTGGCACCCTCGAGATCGATTGCGTTGAGGTCGGGCATCTTGATTTCGGCGATCTCGGTAACTTGTGCGTCTGTGATTGATCCGGCCGTTTCGCGTCCGGGGTTGTTGGCTGCCAGTTCGACACCGGCTGCCTTCTTGATCAGATAGGTGGTGGGCGGAGTCTTGAGGATGAACGAGAACGAGCGGTCTTCGAAGATGGTGATCTCCGCTGGGATTACCTGACCGCGTCGGTCCTCGGTGGCGGCGTTGTAGTCCCTGCAAAAATCCATGATGGCGACGCCGTGAGGACCCAAGGCCGTGCCGACTGGCGGCGCGGGTGATGCCTGACCGGCGGGGATTTGGATTTTGACGACAGCAGCGACCTGTTTCTTGGCCATTTGACTTCCTGATAGACGGAGAGCGATCCAGTGTGGGCCGGTTAATCCTCCGCGACAACCTCGAGTCGCAGAGACTGGCATCTGAACGCGCCAGTTGTTCGTTGTTGGCTGGTTGGTTGATGAATAGTCGGAGTTCGCCGGACGGTGCGGTCAGAGCCTGGCGACCTGAGCGAACTCAAGTTCAACGGGGGTCTCGCGGCCGAAGATATTGACCAGAACCTTGACGCGGAGTTGATCTTCGTTGATCTCGATGATCTCCCCGGAGAAGTCTGCGAAAGGACCTTCGCGAACCCGCACGGTCTCGCCCATCCCGTACTCGAACATTGGCTTGGACCTTTTGGCGGCTTCCTGGGTGCGATCGGCTTCCACGCCGAGAAAGTTCTCCACGTCCTTGCGACGCATTGGCGATGGTTTGCCACCCTGGTTTACGAAACCGGTGACTCCAGGCGTGTTGCGAATGACATACCAGGAATCATCGTCGAGACGGGTGCGGCAGAGCAGGTAACCCGGGAACAGCTTCTTCTCGGTGATCACCTTCTTGCCGTTCTTGAACTCTGGGGTCTCGCGAGTCGGGATCACGACCTCGTAGATGCGCTCCTCCATGTTCATTGAGGCGATACGAGCCTGAAGGTTCTGTTTCACCTTTTTCTCGTAGCCCGACTGGGTGTGCAGCACGAACCAACGACCCGGACGGTCGTAAGGAGACACGTAGGGCGGCTCTTCTTCAGCGAGGATGTCATCTTCGCTGAGAACTTCGGGTTCGACCGACTCCTCGGACTGGTGCGCCAGGTCCTCGGTGGAGTCGGCCGTATCGGGGCTGTCATCGACCGCGACTGCTTTCACATCGCTGGTCGCAGCCGGCGTCTGTGCCACGTTTGGGCCAGTCCAGGCGTTGGCGAGACCTGCTCCGGTTGGCGCCGGATCGGTTTTTCCTGGGTCAGAGCCTTCGGTTTGGTCAGGTATTGGGGTTTGGTCAGACATTTGGGTTTGGCCAGACATTTGGGTTTGGTCAGACATTGCGAACTCAGTTATCGAACAGATCAAGGATAAACACCGAAAACACCCAATCAAGCCCGTAGATCATTGCGCCAAGGATAATTATCGTGACGAGAACAACGATCGAATAGTTGACGGTCTCGGATCGCGACGGCCACGCAACCTTGCGGAGTTCGTTGCGAACCTCACGCAGAAACTGGAATACACCGGTCCGTTCTTGAGGGGGTCCGGAGCTTGGTTGCTTGCGGCGCGCGCGAATCGGCTCGCCATCGGCATCAACCTCACCTTGCCTTTGCAACATGCGTTTTTGCTGTCGGTTCATCGACATGAGAGAATTCCTTGGATCTCGACGACGCCGCGAAAAAAGCGACTGTGCCACGCAGGGGCGGCAGGACTCGAACCTGCAACCGCCGGTTTTGGAGACCGGTGCTCTACCAATTGAGCCACGCCCCTGAGAACGCGCACCAAGGCTAGCATCCCCTTGGAGATTTTGGCCCTAGTTGTCAGCCGTCGTTCAGATTGCCAGGCGGGTGGCGCGGCGCTGCCGTTTAGCCAACGCGATCACACCCGCGGCCGCGGCGATACCCCCGAGAGTGGCAGCAGCGCGGGCCGGAATCCGACGTGCCGATGTCTGGTCCAGCTGGTCGAGCAAGTCACGAATATCATGTTCGAGCATTGGATCGAGATCGATCGGAGCGTTCGCCAGCGTGCGCATCATCCGACGCAAACGGCGGTAGCTCGCCAACTCGGCTTGGCAGCGAAGACATTCGGCCACATGGACCCGAGTCGGCAAGGACAGTAACGACTCGTCTGTGGAGACGAGTTCGTCGACAAGGTCCCGGCAAGCAACATCTGTCGGCAGAATCTTCTCAGATGGCATGAGCTTCGTCTCCTTCGTTTGCAAATAATTGTTCGCGGAGTCTGCGGCGAGCGCGATGCAGGCGAACTTTCGCGGCGCTGACGGAGATGCCCAGTTCCTCCGCGATCGCTTCGTGAGGCAGGCCGTACACGTCTCGCAGCACGACGACCGCGCGCAGACGGTGTGGAAGGTCCTGAACCGCGACCTCCAACTCATCTCGAAGTGCGACGAAATCGCCGCGCAAGGCCGGGTCGTTGTCGGGTCGGGTTTCAGCTAGGAGCGCTTCGTCGGGCAGTTCGTCATGACGGTGCCGACGTTTCTTGGTGCTCTGGGTGGAGGCGCAGTTGGCGACGATTCGATACAGCCAGGTACTGAAGCGCGCATCGCCCCGAAATCGGCCAAGCCCTTTGTATGCCCGAAGGTAAGCGTCTTGAACCACGTCTCGTGCGTCTTCCTCGTTGCCGGTAAGTCGTAGGGCCAACCCGAAGGCGTCGCCATGGGTGCGGCGCACCAACTCGTCGAACGCTTGGCGTTCGCCCGACTTCGCCCAAGTTACGAGCTCGTCCGGTTCGGCGGTGCGCACTTTGGACCTTGCAAGCGGCACCGGGTTACGTGACGGATCAGTGACAATTCGCAACTTCGATGAACGCTTAGCCTTTTGGGCCATCGGTGCTCCCTTGGTGCTTGTAGCGACGGACAGATTCGAACTGTCGACCTCTCGATTATGAGTCGAGCGCTCTCACCTACTGAGCTACGTCGCCGCCCCCGAAGCGGTTTCCCGCTTCGTGAGCTCCCTGTCAGAATCGAACTGACGACCTTCTCCTTACCATGGAGACGCTCTGCCAACTGAGCTAAGGGAGCCTGCAACCCGCAAAGCGTGAAGCGTTGGCAATGATGCCACGGCATAAGCCCCGCTCCAACTCCTTTCCGTTGCTCGAGGCCGCGAGTCGTGCATTTGCTCGCCAGACTTCCACTGTGTCGATAGAGCCCCAGTCGTCCGAGCCCCGAACTGTGAATCCGCGGCTTTTCCGTCGTGCATTGTTGGTGAGCTTCGCTCTCTACGTCACTTTGGGGCTGCCCGACGGAGTATTGGGCACAGTGTGGCCGAGCCTGCGCGACGATTTCGGACGTGCGGACAGCAGCTTCGGGCTGTTGATCTTGTGCTCAGCCGTGGGCTACACGGGTTCCAGTATCGGGGCTGGTCACCTGACGCAGCGTTACGGCACCGGGGTGGTTTTCCGCAATGCGTCTTTCGCTGCTGTATTCGGGTTGGCATTGCTTTCGGTCGCCCCCACTTGGTGGACTTCGATGGTCGGCATCCTGATCCTGGGCGCGGGATGGGGGCTGTGTGATGCTTCGGTAAATGCCTGGGTGGCGCTGACCCAAGGACCCCGGGAGATGGGATTGCTGCACGCTGCGTACGGTGTGGGAGCGCTGCTCGGGCCTTTGCTGGCTACTCCGTTCATTGCCAACGGCAACCTGTGGAGAGGTCCCTTCATGGTGATTTGCGGCCTTGGAGTGGTACTGGTGGTTGTCATTGCCACTGCTCGCCAGGGATTCGACACGGCGCCCGTATCTGGTGAGGTCGCCGGTTCGCCGGCGCCTGCCCACGGGTCGCGACAGCTGCTGGGGTTGCTGATTGTCTGGTTTTCGATTTACGTCGGAATTGAAGTCATCGTGGGCCAATGGAGCTTCACCTTGCTTACTGAGAGCCGCGACTACAGCAACGTGGAGGCGGCGACGCTGGTCACGGGCTTCTGGTGCGGACTGACGCTCGGACGGTTCCTGCTCGCAGGCTTTGGTGATCGGTTCTCTCCAGAGCGAGTCCTTGCCGTTGCGATCGGGGTCACGGTTTTCGGCGTGGTCTTCTTCTGGGCCGATCCTGCTGGTGTCGGTGCTTTCGCTCTGCCCGTTATCGGACTCTCGCTTGCCTCGATGTTTCCTTTGGTAATGGGACGTACGGCGGTCTATCTGGGTGAGGCACGAGCAGCTCGAGCGGTCGGCTACCAGATCGCCGCCTCATCTGTGGGGTTCGTGATCCTGCCTGCGTTTGTGGGTGTGCTGGCCGATTATCACGGTGTGGGAGTGGCCCTTCCGGTGGCCTTCACGGCTACCTGCGTGCTTGCGCTGCTGTGGCTTCTTATCCAGCTTCAGTTGACTCGCTCAACTCAACCCGGTTCAACTCAACCCGGCTCAACTCACCCCTGATCTGTTTGAGTCTCGACGGTTTGTGTGGATCCACCGGGGAAATCTGGGATCAGAGAGGTGGGGTCACTCGTGCGTAGTACGCCCTGCCAAACCCCCGCTCCGTAGGCAAAGTCATCGGCGAGCCGTAGAGCAAGCGAACTCATGAGGCCCGCGGGGCGAGCCCCGCGAACCCAATCGAGCAGCGACGGACCCAACATTGCGGCGACAATCAGGGGTCGGGCACGAGGGCGAATCAACGCGATCAGGACCGCTAGCGGCCACCACACCCGTGCCACAGCGCGAGCGATGCCATGGCCGGCGTGCAGGTGCCCGGTCCCCGCAATGCGAATCGTCATGGCCAGCGAGTCCGGCAATGGATCGAGCTTGCGCTTCAACGCCGCGGCGGAACCGACGGCCGCTCCGAGTCCGACGATTGGATGACCGGCCGCTGCCGCGGCCCAGGCCGCAGCGCTCCATCGGGAACAGCGCGCGGGCGCGACGCGTGATCCGTGTCTGGTTCCGAGATCTGCAGCAGACGAACCGTAGCTGCGCCTTTGGTCGAGAAGGGCCATCCAACTATCGCGGGGTCGGTGTTCGACATCGACCGTAGGGTCGTAACGGACGAGACCCCCGTTGGCAACGAGCCTCCAGACCAGATCAACATCTTCGCCGGTGCGCATCTCGGCATCGAACCCGCCGATTTCTGAGATGGCATCGACTCTGGCGACCAACACCGCCGCGGGTACGTAGGACACCGGGTTATTGGGAGCAACCAGAGCCCTTCTGTCACCGAGGTCCAACGGCGAATGATGCTGCTCGTAGCTCTCCAGCAGGCTGTCACCGGGCCGGGACCTGATTCTCGGGGCGACTGCTACTACCCGCCGATCTTCGAAGTGCCCGACGAGGTGGTTGAGCCAACCAGGCCACAGTTCCACGTCCGTGTCGACGAAGGCCACCAACGATGTTGCGACCGGTACGAGTCCCGTATTGCGTGCAACCGCAGGGCCTTGGTTGGCGTGGTGGCGGATCAACTGTGCCCCGTGCCGTTCACACAGCGCTGCGATCTCGGCGGAGTTCTGGGAGGCGTCGTCGACCACAATGACGGGGAGATCACCGAGAGAGCCGAGACACCGGGCGAGACCGTCTGCGTCGTTGTAGGCGGGGATCACCACCGTTAAGTCAGTCAGATCATGGTCGGCGACCGGAGCAACGACGGGATGAACGACGCCCGCGTCGAGCAAACGACGTGCCAGTCTCCGGGCTTGGTCAGCGTCGGCTAGGGGTTCGCCGTCCAGCCACGACCCGACGACCCTGGCACCGGTGTCCGAGAGTCGGATGATGCGCAAAGGCGCACCACCGACAAGTAAACGTCCATTGTCACGGCGATCCAGTGCCGTGTCGGCGACGAGGCGGATCCCGGCCGGTGGCAGCATTGTCTCAGGCAGTATCGCGTCGGCCCGGGAGTCCACCTTCGCACCGTAGCGCCGACAGGCCCAAGGCGTATCGGTGTTTCGGCTTGGAAGTCAAGCAATGACCTGGGTGACGGCCGCAGGGATCGCGGCGGGACCGTCGATGACAGCGAAGCGGGCACCAACCTCGGCCGCGAACTCTTTGGCGTCAGCCGCGTCGTCAGCGGGGGCTAGAACCGCCAATTCATCAAGTCGACGAGCCGCAGCTACAGGATCGGCGCCGGTGGTTGCCCGACAATCCGACAACAGAATCACAACCCGTCGTTTGGCCCGCGAACGGTCGAGTTGATCAGCCGCAGCAGCCAGGGCTCCGGCTAGATCGGTGGTCCCCTGACCTCGGAGGCGTAGCAGGGAATTGACCACCGGTGGGGCGGCCTTGGCGTCCTGCTGTGACTTCAACACCAGGATGCGGTCAGCGAAAACCAGCGCCGACCAGTCGGTTGGAACCCGGTAGGAACACGCTGCCGCGGCTACGGCGGCGGTTGCGAGACGTTGACCGCCCATCGAACCGCTGCGGTCGACAACCAACGCCAGCGCCGTCGTCGGTTTGGTCCAGTGCCGGACCCGCAAATCAGCCATGTCAGCGCTGATGCCACCGGCCTCAGCGGCGACCAGAGCATCGATCGAGCGTTCGAGATCAAGGTCGCCGTCGAAACGATCCGCCGCGGATGAGACCATCTTGCCGACGCCTCGTGCCCCGACTGGTCCGCCCCGGGCGACGTCGAGCACCAGACGCCCGGCGAGACGTGCTGCCAAGGCAGCCAGGCGACGATCGGTAGCAGAGGACATCTCAGTCAACAGCGCCAAGGCATGGTCGATATCTTCGTCGATGAGTTCAGCGAGCGCTTGAGCGTCGATCTCGCCTGCCTCGCCGCTGATGTCGGCGAAACCGTGGTGGCGGGCCAATTGGCCACGCGGGATCGTGCGGCGGTTCTCCTCAGCCAGAACATCGAGGGCGTCACTGCCCTCAAGGGTGAGCGGAGTACCGTGATCGCCCCCTAGGGGGCTGGGTCTTTTCCCAAGTCGTGAGTAGCGCTCGTCGGCTCCTCGGCGCTGATAATCAGCTCCCACAGCTCGGTAACGACGTCTTCGGGAGTGCGGTCAGTGCCCTCGTGAAGACGAATGCGGCCGGAAATGGCGACCATTGCGGCGTCGAGACCAACCGACGGATCATCGATTTCGGCGGATCGTATTGTTGCCAGCCGGATGGCAACCTCGACCAGGTCAATTGCCCCGCGGACCGATGATCCGATACGCAGGTCTGGGTGCCTGCGGGTTGCCCGAGCGACTGCAACCGCACGGCGAAGCAGAGTTTCGCTCGCGTCGGTCTGCTCACGCGCCTCAAGCGGCTCGACCCTCAGGCAGACAATCTCCCGCTCCTCCTCGAAGGATTGGTAGTCCAACGAAATCCGAGACATTCGGTCGTAGATGGCGCTCGACACACGGGCGGTCCCGATGTTGTCGAACGGGTTCATGGCAGCGACAAAACGGAAACCTTCGGCAGCTTGGATCAGGCCGAGCCTCGGCAACGTGAGTTCGCCCTCCGACATCACGGTGATCAGGAGATTGATGGTCTCCTCAGGAACCCGGTTCAGTTCTTCGACGTAGAGCAGTGAACCCGTTCTCAGAGCCTCCAGCAACGGGCCGTCCACGAAGACATGGGGTGAATAACCCTCTGCCATCACCCGTGACGGGTCGAACTGTCCTGCGAGACGTGCCGGGGTCAACTCAGCGTTGCCCTCGACGAACACCAAGCCGCTGCCCGCAGTGGCAGCGAGTGTGCGCAGGATCGTTGACTTGCCAGTACCCGGTGGGCCCTCGAACAAAACATGACGGTTTGTGCCGAGAGCTGCTACGAGCAACTCCAGTTCACGGTGGCGACCAACGATCGCCGAACGCAACCCGTCGAGGAACTTGGGATCATTGAGCATGGGACCGGCTGTGAATCAGTCGAAGGTGATTACGCCGCGCACGTTCTTGTTGTTGAGCATGTCTTCGTAGCCCTCGTTGACTTGGTCGAGCGTGTAGGTGTTGGTGATCATCTCGTCGAGTTTGATCTGACCTGCCTGATACATCGACAAGAGTTGTGGGATCTCCTGGCGCGGCGAGGTGGAGCCGAACAGGCAGCCTCGTAGCTGCTTGTTCATCATGGCGAACTCGAACAGGTTCAGTTGCACGTCCATCTGCATCGCGGGAGCGACGGCAGTGGCAACCACAGTTCCACCTTTGCGGGTGAGGAACTGGGCTGGTGCGATCATGTCGCCGGTGAGAACGCCCGGTGTCAAGATGACGCTGTCGGCCATCACTCCCAAGGTCAATTGGCCGACGAGTTCGGTTGCCTCCTCCATCGAGCCGGCACGATGAGTGGCGCCGAACTCCATGGCACTCTCCTGTTTGAACTCCGAGGGATCGACCGCCACCACGTTTTTTGCTCCAGTCACCGCGGCCCCCTGGATTGCGGCGTGCCCAAGCCCCCCGCAACCCACTATCACTACGGTGTCGCCCGGTTTCACATCGGCCCGATTCACTGCCGAGCCGTAGCCCGTCGTGACCCCGCAACTGACCAGGGCAGCCGGTCCTGCGGGGATGTCTTTGTCGATCTTGATCGCTGAATTGACGCTCACCACCATGTGCTCAGCAAATGTGCCCAACTTCAAGAAGGCACACAGGTCTTCGCCGGTCGAACTGTGGTGACGGAAGCCGCCGCCCATCATCTCGGGTTCCATCAGGTGCGCTCCGAGGTCGCACAAGTTCTGCTGGCCCGAAGAGCACCAGCGGCATTTGCCGCACGAGGGGATGAACGAACAAGAGATGTGGTCTCCGACTTCGAACTCAGTCACACCCGGGCCTGTGGCCAACACCACGCCTGCGCCTTCGTGTCCGCCTACGAGCGGCATCGGTGCCGGCATAGTGCCGTCATGGGCATGTTCGTCTGAGTGACACATGCCCGCGGCCAGGGTCTTGACGAGGATCTCGTTCTCGGTCGGGTCGTCGAGTTCGATCTCCTCGACGCTCCAGGGGGTGTTGGGTTCGCGGAGAATGGCAGCCCTAGTCTTCATGGTGGTTCCTTCGAGATGGTTTCAACGTCGCTGAACGTAACAGGCTAAGACTCTAAGACGCGCCGGGGCTCAGTAGCCAGACGAAAACGCGAGGTGAATTCCAACCACGCCTCTAGTACGGGAGGCCGACTGCTGTTGTTAGGAACTCCGCGTACGGAGAGGCGGTACGGCAGGCATCGGCGAAGGAGTCGATGAAACCCGGTGCCGCGACCTCCTCTTCTGTGAACGAGACGGCAGCGATGTGATCTTTGCGCTTGAGGTCTTCGATGTCTGGGTGGTCTGGATCGAATCCCCTCGGCGGCCGCTTCAGCGACTCTCCACCCAACTCGAACTCCTCAGCGAACCCAGAGGCCTTCAGAGCACCGTGCCAACCCTCGGCGTCGGCGACAATCCGTTCGCGAATACGCGTAACGGTGGTGTCGGGCCGCCAGATGCCGACTCCGGCAAAGACATCGTCCGGTCCAAGGTGGAGGTAGAAACCCGGCGCGTGGGCCGACTTGCCGGCTTCGTGTCGGAAGTGAACTGCCCCATGAGTCTTGTAGGGGGTCTTGTCTTTGGAGAAGCGGATGTCGCGATAGATGCGGAACATGGAACCGCCGTTGGCGCGCGTATCAGCAACGAAGTGCTTGCTGATCGAGTGCAGATGCGGCTCGAAGTCTGCGATGAAGTTCAGCAGTGGTTCCTTGACATCGCGCTCGTACCTCGCCTTGTTGTCCGCGAACCATGGGCGGTTGTTGTTGGCCTGCAACTCGACCAAGAACTGGAATAACTCGGAACTGAAGTGGGTCTGCACGGTCCTGGTCCTAATTCATGGAGAGGCGAGAGGCTAATTCCAGGGACCGATCGCCGAGGAGTGTTGACCCGAGCATCGGATCGGTTGAGCGCGCGACCTGTTGTTTCTCTCTGAGGTTGGTAGGTCTGAGCTGGAATTTCATGGTTTGGGGGTGTTGGTACACCTCCCAACCGTCGTCGTGGATCTTGTGGTGGCACTCGTCGCAGACCAACGCCAGGTTGTTGATGTCGGTGGGCCCGTCCTTGGACCACCAGATGATGTGGTGGGCTCGGCACCACAAGGGAGTGGCAGCGCATCCGATACATCTCTGATCCCTGGCGATCAGAGCCACGCGTTGGGCTTCTGAGGCGGTGCGTCGTTTGCGACCGAGCCACATGTTCTGAGCCCTGGTGTTTAAGATACTCGGCAAGATCTCGGCTTCCAGCGCCAAGCGGTGGAGTTCGCTTATGGGGATTGCGGAGCCATCAGCGAGTCTGGCATTCACCAGTTGCTGTTTGATCACGTCGAAGTCGGCGATGACCAACAGGTTGGTGCCCTGTGTTTTGCCGTTACCGGGTTCCAAAATCAACTCAGCCAACGCGTCGGCCATCAACTCTGGAGGCGTGCGACGAGCTTTGGGGTCTTCTTCACGCCACAACTTGTTGGTCTTGGCCGACAACGCGGTGGCGATACGGGCTCCGGTGATCTGGTCGAACTCCGCTGACAGCACGAACATGCCGGTTTCGGGACTTTCGAAGATTCGTGCTTTACGGTTCTTGCGTTGCCGATCAAGGATCGACTGCCCGTCGTCCTTGGATTGGTCTTGTTGGTGGCGCCGCACGGTCTTGGCGAATTCGTCGAAGCTCTGCTGCTTGGCGGATTCGATCAAGACCGCTTCGTCAATTTCACCCTCACCGGACGCGCGTGCGATCAACCGGGCATGACCTTGGGGGATCTCTCCTGTTTCAAGCGCCCCGCTGGTTGCGGGCAGATCCTCGAATTGAACGGCGGCTTCGACATCTCGTTTGGCCTCCCGGCTCAACGAGCGCAACTCGTCGCGCGCGATCCGTTGCGCAACCGCAATGCTTGAACGTCGACTCAGCTCGGCTAAGGCCCGTGACTTCATCGCTGCAATGTTCGACTCGGCACGACCGAGCATTCCCAACCGCAACCGCAGACCTTCATCGGACAACTCCGCCTCATCAACACGCTCAACACGTACCCCACCGCTAGTTGAGGTGGTGCTCAAGAGATCGGAGTCGGAAGCGAACTTCATGGGTGTAACCCTACCGACCCTGTGTGACAATAACACTTAAAATCAATGAAATATCAAAAAACTAAAGAGATTCACCTAGCTTAATCCAGGCTGTGGTTAGACAAGAGCTAGCCAGGTGACGAGGTGGACATCGGCGGTGGTGATCTCGGGAAGGGGTTCCGGTGGGACGTAGGGTTCAAGGCCGAGAGTACGGATGACGTTCAGGATTTCTGTGGCTTGCTCGGCGAGGTCATCTGTCTTCTTCATAGCAGCCTGGAAGATGCGGATTGTCCGTTCGGGATAAGGGGCACAGATGGTGTCGATAGCGCGGTCGATCTCGTCTTGCGTACGTCCCGGCGGAGGGTGTTCTCTGAGCACGTCGGCGGCCCGGCGGAGTCGCGGCGGCACCCTGGGTTCCAGGTTGGCCTTGTCGGCCATGAAATTCCACTTTTCGATGATGTCTGACTGCGCCGTGCGCCAGGCGTCGAATGCACCACGGGCGGTGTCGTCGTCAAGCACGCGAGGAGTGTTGAATCCGTTTGGGGGCCGGGCCATCGCCAAGCAGGCCAACGTCTCGCTAATGACCGTGTCACTGCTGGCCTGCCCAGTCTCAACGAACCGAAACAGCGGTCGGGGGTGATCGCCGATCCGTGCACAGAACACATAACCTGCTCGCTTGTCGGGGGCGCTGACAGCCATACCCGATCCCGAGCCCCAAGGCAGCGATTTGATATGGGCTGCCAGGTCGGAGTCCTCAAGTGCCTGGCGCAACTCTTGGCGGAATTCTTCACCTGAGAGCGCCCCGCGGGCGGTTCCGCCTCGTTCGAACAGAGTCGGGTCCTCGTTGCGGATGCGTTCGATCTCCTCGCGAGTGTCCGAGAAATTGATTTCTGGACTGGCAGTCTGTTCGGGCAGGACTTCGCCCACTCCGACGCTTGCAGCGGCTTGGGCGATCTTGGTGTGCAAGCGCTCTTCAAGGCCGAGCAAGTCATCAAGGCGAGCGTCGGGAAATACGCAGCGCAAGTAGACCTCGGCGTGATGTGAGCCGATCCGGTCGATTCGTCCGTGCCGCTGCACGAGCCGCATCGGGTTCCACGGCAGGTCGTAGTTGATGATGTGACGAGCCTGCTGAAGGTTCACTCCTTCGGCCAGCACATCGGTTGAGACCACGATGTCATAGAGATCTTCGTTGAAGTCCCCGGGAGCATCGGTGGTTTGGGGAGCAAATCCCCAAAGCACTGATTCCTTGCTTTCTGTGCCTGTGTTCCCGGACAACGAAGCGATGCGACCCATATACGGTGCCAATCGCTCGTCAGTGGAGGTGACTCTTTCCAGGTGCTCGAAGATCCAATCCACAGTGTCCGCGAAGTAGCTGAAGATCAGCACTTTTCGGCGATTCTGGACATCGGTAAGGCCGATGCCCTCGGAGGTCGCCTCGCTGGTGATGTTGGCGAGTTCCTCGATAAGGGCAGCCAAATTGGGGTCGCCGGCTCGGGTGACTGTGCGGGCTTTGTTGGCAAACGTTCTGAACAAGTTTCGGTCCCGGTCAACGTGTGCTCGCAAGCGGTTGATGTCATAGCGAGCGGCGTCATCTGTGAGTCCGACGATGCTGTCCAAGTAGGTGTCCAACTGCTCCTCGTCCATCTCATCGGAATCGGTGGCTATCCAGTCGGCCAGTGCATCGCCGGTCGCCACTTGGCCTTTTTCGAGCAACGACAAGAAGGCGTCGTGGCTTCTGGCCATCCGTTCGCACGTCTCCGCAAAAGCGTGGGGGGACGATTCGAACCGCTTCAACAATCCAGATCGCAGCAGTCCGGCAAGCTGTATCTCGTAGGCATCGACCTTGTTGTCCGACCGGTATTGCGACGGAGAGTAGCGGGCCAACGTGAGCACTTCGGGATCGTTGATGTCCGCTTCGGGGTTGAGCGCGTGCTCGAACGTGTCGAAGAATCCGGGCAGTACGGCATCCAGGTCGTAACTGACCCTGTGGACTCGCGGTGTCGGAAAGACGATGGGTTGTTCTTTCCCACCGACTTTGATCGTGTCGTTCGGGTAGAAGCGCTTGACGAACGACCGGGTTCGCCGGACCGCCACCGCATCGAGGACGTCGAACAAGTGCTCCGGTGTGAGATCGTCGGGGTTCAGAGCCATTGCGTGGGCGAAGTGATCACGCAGCGAACGGATGCCGGCGTCCGCGAACACTGCGTCGTTGCGAAGGAAGTAGCCGAGCAGGTGGTAGAGGTCCCACAAGCTGTTGTTCACCGGTGTCGCTGTGAGCATCACGAGCTTCTTGGGCGGCGATCCAGCTAACAAGCGTCGCAAAGCCTGCGCTAGTTGGGTGCTCGGGTTGCGAAGGTTGTGGGCTTCGTCGATAACCACAAGCGCGTAATCGTTGATTTCGGCGTCAAGCTTCAGGGCTGAGGTGTGATCGGGATTCAGCCGACGATCGCCCATGATCTCTTCGTAGGAACGCAACTCCATCGGCAAGATGTGGTCTTTTCTGAAAGCCCTCCACGGTCCGTCTCGCAATGTGGCCGGGGTAATGACGAGCACCCTCTGTCGAAGATCCAACGCAGCCTCTCGGATCAATTCGCCAGCCAAGAAGGTCTTCCCCAATCCGACCTCGTCGGCAATCAGAACTCCGTTGTGTTCTCGCAGGATTCGGCGGGCCCGCCACAATCCATCAGACTGGAAAGTGGTCAGGTGGATCTGCGGCGCTCCCTCGGCTTCGGCTTCGACTTCCAGTTCTTCTCCGTAGAACTCCCAGAGCATTCGCAAGTAGATGAGCTGGGGAGAGTGGGGCTCAAAACGGGCCTCAAACAAGGCGGCCAGGTCGTAGTCCTTGGCCTCGTCCCACAACTCGTCGAACCACGTCTGTACTTGGGAGACCACATGGGGTGTGTAGTTTCCGAGGTTCAACTCGAGGTTGGTTGCCATTCCTGCATAGGTGAAGTTGGATGACCCCGCCACTACTCCATGAGAGCGGTCGCCGACCAGAAACGCCGTGCCGTGAAGGAAGCGATCTTCCAGCCGACGAACCTCAACCTTTCCCGATTTCAACCACTCGACCAATCGACGGGCGGCACCGTCGGTTTCAATTGAGAAGCCCAGTAGGTCGCGGTCTGTGAGAATGTCGCGTTCATGGCCGTCCAACGCTTGACGCAGCCGGGTCCGGAGCGCTCGTTGTGGGTGTGCGGACTCGGTTCGCAATGCTCGTCGCCGGTTCTCCGGGGGAGTCGGCTCTGCGCCGAGCAACAGTCGAACGCCTGTGGCTTGATCGAGGGAATCGGCCAACAATGAGTAGCCACCCACATTGAAGTAGGCGGTGGCAATGTCCAGATCAGCTCCGCCGACGAACCCAGTGACGGCATGGGAGATGAATCCGTTCAACGCTTCTGCAACCGTATGGGCTCCCCGGTTGACAGCCAGCTCGGGCTTCTCAGCGGCAGTCATGACGCTCCTTGTGAGAATGATGGAAATAGCATGACAGTTGCTTTCGGCTTGTGAGTCGGTAAGGTTCCGGTATGAACGATTCATCTGAGACTGAGTTGGGCGTCGGCGAGTTGGCCGAGTCGGAAGAGGCACCGTTTCCGACCCATGCTCTTGAGCAGGAGGAGTCTGCGTTCGCCGAACTCCGTAGGTCTTGTGAGGACTTCGTTCCCGACCCAGACGAGAGTATTGATCTGTACACGGAGGAGCGGTTGGCCCTCCGGCATCTGTACCCCAACACACTTGTGGACTTGGGACGTGCCGGAGTTATCAAGATGAGGGTGTTTCGAGAGGATGGATCGTCATACTTCTTGCCCGGGGGAGAAGAGGCGGAGTCCTGAAGTCGAAGTCCCCAATCGTGCTTGACGCATGGCCCCTTGTGCGCTTCGCCATGGATGAGCCGGTGTACGTTGCCGTGATCGGAGAGTTGTTTCGAGGTCCGGATCGTGTGATCGTGAGCAGCATCAATCTTGGTGAAGTCCACTACAAGGTTGCCCGACGCAAGGGGTCGGTGAGTGCTGACAGAATGTGGGACGATGTCTGCAATCGCGCTCAAGTCGAGGCGCCGACGCTCGAGTTGACCCGCGCTGCTGCAAGGCTGGCGTTGACCAGTCGCATCCCGTGGGCTGATGCACATGCCGCGGCCACAGCGATCGCTCATGGAGGCGTGCTCTGGTCTGGGGATGCGCACCTGACCAAGCCTGGGCCGTGGAAGCGCCTGGATTTGAGGAAGCCGGGCATGCCGCCTCGGGCTGGTGGTACGGAATAGCTGGTGGGGATCATCCAGTGATCCTTCTGAGATGAGCGAGGACCGCGGCGTGGCGGTCGGAGTAGTCGACGGTTTCGCTGAACGTCTCGTAGATGACCGCCAAGTCGGCTTCGTCGAGGCCGTAGAGATGGGCTACACAAGCGTCCAGTTCGCAAATGAGGTCTTGTTTGACCGCTTCATCATTCGCCGACCCGACCGGTACGCCCACCTCGCTTGCCCAGTCGGTGAACCGGTCGTCGCAGGCGGCAAGGCGCGCGGCGATCGCGGCGGAGCGGTCTCGAACGGGGTGTCCAGCGCCGGGGTCTGGGATTGTCAGCAAGCCAATCTGCTCAAAGGTCATGTTCAATTCGACCGTTCGGCGTGATTGCCAATCAAAGACCATCGAAGAAAGAACACCGAGCACGAACGCTTCGTCAAGGGCCTCGCCTCGAATGCGCAACAGATACGGAGCCTTGTGCGTAACGACCCGGTGCCGAGGAACAAGGGCTGCAATGAGTGTTCGTGTGTTCGTAGGGTTTGTGACATCCCTGAACGCGATCCGGGGATGAAGGCACGGCAGGGTGCTGGGCAAGTTCATTGTCTCCGCCCCCATCTCTGCGAAAGCGGAGGACAACACCCTGTGCTGCCTGCGACGCTTTTCCTGAAGGTGAGCAACGACGCTTGAAGCGTTTGCGCTGTCGTAATAGTCGCCGGTATCTGGCCGCCAAATGTCGAAACTCTTCCCCGAGTAGACAGGCCAGACATCCTTCTCGTTCGGTTCGTCTCCATCATGTCCCCGAATCCCCGAGTCGTCGGAAGTGGGAGAGAACGGCATCGCGTCGCTCATCCCACTGCCCCGGTCTTCCGAAAGTGTCGTACACGACCGTTATGTCGTCTGCGTCGAGGCCGTAGAGATAGCTGACGCAGGCATCTAGCTCTGCAAGAAGCTCTCTCTCTCTCTCTCTCTGAGACAGCCGGGACCCCTGCCTCGGCGGCCCACTCGGTGAACCGGTCGTCGCGGGCAGCGAGTCGAGCCGCAATCTCTGTCACACGGTCACGGACCGGATTCCCAGCACCAGGATCGGGAATGGTCAACAAGCCGATCTGTTCGAAGGTCATGTGCAGCTCTACTGCTCGGCGGGCCTGCCAGTCGCAGGGCATGGAGCACAGGACGCCGAGGACGTATGCCTCGTCACGCTTGGTCCCTGCTGTCTGCAAGAGGTACGGGGCTTGATTCACGATCACTCGGTCGCGAGGTACAAGGGCCGCGATCAGTGTCCGTGTGTTTGTCGGGTTGGTTACGTCTCTGAACGCGATGCGAGCATGGCGACATGGAAGTGTCTCCGGGTCAATAATGACCGATTCGTCTTGCTCGGCAAAGGCGGACGAACGCGTACGGTGTTGCGCCAACCGCTTTTCTTGGAGATGAGCGATCATGGTTTCGCTGTCGGCGCTGTCGTAGTAGGCACCGGTGTCCGGCTCCCACAGGTTGAACGAAGAACCCTTGTAGACGGGCCAGACATCGTTCATCGCTGCTCGCTCGCTTCCTGTGCCAATAGCCCGTCGTCTTTCATAAACCTGTGCCTGTCGTTGGTTGAGTCGAGTTCGCGGTGCGGGCGGAAGCGCCATCGTCGTTCACGAACTTCTCCCGGTCGTGAGTTGAGTGGAACTCGGAGACCGGGCGGAAGCTCCAAGTCCGTCGTCTCGGTGGAATCTGTGCCGGTCGGTCGTGGAGTTGAAGTCCCCCTGGACTGGCCTGAAGCGCCACTTCCGGGGGGGGTGTCCCTGTCTTGTTGTCAAGTGGTTTTAGGCGGCTTGTGGGAGTTT
>VXYK01000036.1 GCA_009845995.1 Acidimicrobiaceae bacterium
GGGGTGGGGGGTCTTGGGTGCAGAGATCGCTTGCTCGTGTGCAGCGGGGTTGGAAGGCGCAACCGGGCGGGGGAGCCAACATTGAAGGCGGAGAACCTTCGATGGGGACCAGGCGACGGCCGCGTGGGGTGTCGAGACGGGGGATCGCGGCGAGCAGGCCGGCGGTGTAGGGGTGTACGGGATGCTCGAACACATCGTCGATCATCCCCGTTTCGGCGGTGCGCCCCGCGTACATCACAAACAGGCGGTGGGCAGTACGGGCCACGACACCCAGATCGTGGGTTATCAGAATCAGCGCCGAGTCGACGGCCTGGCGGGCACGCTCCAAAACGTCGAGTATCTGAGCTTGAATGGTCACATCGAGCGCTGTGGTGGGCTCATCGGCGATCAGTACATCGGGATCGTTGGAGATGGACATGGCAATCATGGCCCGCTGGCGCATACCGCCGGAAAGTTCATGGGGATACGAGTCGACTCGGCGAGCCGCATCCGCAATACCTACAAGATCCAACAGCTCCGCCGCGCGCTCTCTGGCCTGCTGGCGTTTCAGTTTCTGGTGGACCCTGACCCCCTCAGCAATCTGGTCGCCAACCGACATGACCGGGTTGAGCGATGTCATTGGATCCTGGAAGACCATCGACATCGCCGAACCCCGCAGGCGCTCAAGCTGTTTTTCGGGCATGCCCAACAGTTCTTGACCTCGATGCGAGATCGACCCGCTGACTCTCGCATCGGGTGGGAGCAATCCCATCGCCGCCAGCACGCTGACCGACTTGCCAGAGCCGGACTCCCCGGCGATCGCCAGCACCTCGCCCTCGTGCACATCCCAACTCACACCCCGAACTGCCTGCACGACGCCATCGTCGGTCGAGAAGTCCACCTTCAGGTCGCGCACCGACAAAATCGCGGTCGGGTCTGGGTCCCCGGTCACATCGTCGGCCACCGGATCGCCGGGCACTGACTCGTCGGGCACTGTCTCGTCGGGCACTGTCTCGTCGGGCACTGGTTCGCCGGTGCTCATCGTCGACGCCTTTGACGGGGATCGAAGGCGTCACGCAGACCATCCCCCACGAAATTCACGCAGAGAACCAGCGAAATGAGCACAGCCCCGTGAAGATAGAACAGCCACCAGCGTGTGCGAGCTGCGTCGCGCCCCTCGTCTACCAGAGCACCCAGCGAGACCTCAGGAGGTTGAATCCCGAATCCCAGGAAAGCCAACGCCGTCTCAACAAGGATCGCTGTGGCCACCGTCAGCGTGGCATAGACGATCACCGAACTCATCACGTTGGGGATCAGATGGCGGAAGATGATCCTGGTGTTGGAGGCTCCGAGAGCGGCAGCAGCTTCGATGAACTCCTTCTCGCGAATCGAGAACACCTCACCGCGCACCACCCGAGCCAGGGGCGCCCACAGAAACAGCCCGATAACCACGGCGACGAACATCAGCGAGCTTCCTCCGATCGCCCGAGTCCGGATGGCCAACACCATCAGCACCGGCAGCAGGGGCAGAATCAGCAAGAAATCAACCAGCAGACCCACCCCGGCGTCGACCCTGCCCCGAAACCAACCCTGCACTGCACCCAACACGGTTCCCAGAACGGTGGCGATACCAGCGACCACCATGCTGACGTGGATCGACACCTGCAATCCCCGCATGGATTGGGCGAACATGTCGTGGCCGATCGTGTCGGTGCCGAACCAGTGTCTCGACGAGGGGCCCTGCGAGAGGTCGCTGGACAGCTCCTTGTAGTTCCAGCCCGTCAAGGGCTCGGCCAGGAAGGTCAAGGCGTAGCCGACCAAGGTCACCAACAGCGCGGCCACCGCGAAACGGTGCGAGAAGAAGCGACCCGCGACGGTGCGCCACTGCGACCGGGCGACCACATCGACGGTGAGTGCCGTACTGCTTTGGTCATCCATGACGAACCCTCGGATCCAACAGTCCGTAAACCAGATCGGTCAGCAAGTTCACCGCGATCACCGAAACCCCCACCGCCAGCAGCCAGCCCTGGGATACAGCGACGTCTCCATCAAGCAGCGAATCCAAGAACAGTCGGCCCATACCCTGCCAGTTGAAGACCACTTCGGTCACCACGGTCCCGCCGATCAGCGTGCCGAAGGTGAGACCCGTGTAGCTGACCACTGGTAGTAGCGCGTTGCGCAGCGCATGACGGGTGACAACCCGGTGCCGAGGCACGCCCTTGGCGCGCGCAGTGCGGACGTAGTCGCTTTCCAAGACATCGAGCATCGCCGAGCGCTGAAAGCGGCTGGTGGCCGCAAGTTGGATCAGAATTAGCGTTAGAGCAGGCAGGATGATGTGCCCGGCCCGGTCAGCCCAGGTGCCCCAGAAGTCGGCGTCAAGACGGGGCGACTGCTCGCCGATGGTGAAGAAGATTCGACGCCCCCACCAGTCGTTGAAGCGGATGCCGAGGTCTTTGAGCACCGCCCCCAGCCAGAACACGGGCATGGCGAAGAACAAGAACGCGAAGAAGGTCGACACGTTGTCGAACACGCTGTATTTGCGAACCGCGCTGATCACTCCGACTGTGACCCCGAACACCACCGAGATCACCGTTGCGGCAACCACCAGCCGCAGGGTCACCGGTATTGCCTCGCCCAGCAGCGTTGTGACCGCGCGCCCGTTCTCGGTCGATGAACCCATGTCGCCTTGTACAAGGTCGCCCAGCCAAGTTCCGTAACGTTCGATGAGCGGTTTGTCCAAACCGAGCGAGGCTTCGAGACGGGCGACCTGTTCAGCGCCTCCGGGTTGAGACAGCAGGAAAACTCGCTGTTCGGCGATGGGATCGACAGTCGCCACCAATAGGAAGGCAACCAGAGTCGCGAAGAACAAGACTGGTATGGAAATCAGCAGCTTGCGTGTTGCGTAGGCGAGCACCGAGCCACCACGTTATATCCCCGGCGGCACGAGGTGGGTCCGTGGCGCCGGTCAGGAGAAGGCCCACTCCTCCAGGTTCCAGGTGAAGCTCTCGAGAGTGGGATTGTCCTCGAGATTGATGAGAGAGTCGTTCCACGCCAGGAAGAAGGGAAGCTGGTAGACGGGCACGTTCGGCAGGGACTGCCACATCAGCGCATCGGCCCTGTTGAGCAGTTCGGCTTGCCGGTCGAGGTCCAGGGTGACCGTGGCCTCGATCAACAGGTCGTTCACCTGATCATCGACGTAAGCTCCCGGATTGCTGTCGCTGCCGGTTCCGAACACCTGCAGGGTCGAACTTGCCGGTAGGGGTCCTCCAACCCAGGCGAAAATCACCAGGTCGAAGTCTCCCGGAGGTCCTGGCGGGTCGTTCTCGGATCCGAACACCGGGCCGAAAATCTCTCCTCCGGGCAGGTTGTCGATGGTGATCTCAATTCCTGCTTCGCCCAGTTGGTTCTGAACGAGTTCTTGGAACTGTTCCCGACGGGGGTTCCCGCCGGTGGTGCGGATCCGCAAGCTCAGCCGTCGCTCGTCGCGGGTGTAGACTCCGTCGTTGCCGGGGGTCCAACCGCCCTGCTCGAGCGCGGCGCGCGCGGCGTCGACATCTCGGACCTGGAACTCGGCGGGTGTGTTGTCTTGATACTGCGCCTGCCCGTTCATGTAGACCCGATTGCCGAGCGGTTGCGCGCTCTGTGAGAAGGGCCGCATGAGTGCAGTCACGATCAGTTCTCGGTCCAGTGCCAGCGCGATGGCACGCCGGACCTCGACGGGAACTGTCGCGGTGTTGAATGTGATGTGTTCCCAAGTCGGCCCGAATGTGATCGTGGAAGCCACGCTGTCGAGGGCTGCTATCTGTGCGACCAAGTCGACCTGGGGCTGGGGGTAGATCACGTCGACTTCGCCGTTCTCAAGTGCCAGGGGAAGGTTGCCGACATCGCTGATGAATCGGAACGTGACTTCGTCGATGTGGGGTCCGTCACCGAACCAGGTCGGGTTGGGCACAAGAGTCAAGTCGCTGCCGGGATTGTATTCGTCAACCTGGTAGGGGCCGGCCGCCAGCATGGGATCATTCCGGAAGCCTTCGGTCCAGTCCAGGCCCAGATGGGCGGGCGGGAACGGACCGGAGAAAAGCGCAATGTACTCCACGAAGGGCTGACCCTCGGGCCAGCTCAGCCGCACGGTCTTGGCGTCGACCACCTCGAGTTCGGCACTGTCGAAACCCGCGGTTCCGGCGCAGTCGTCTTCGGGGTCGTTGCAGTTCTCGAAGTAGAACACCATGTCGTCGGAGCTGACAGGAGTACCGTCGCTCCAGTTGGCGTCCGCGCGAAGCTTGTACTCCACAATCAGGGGGTCTTCGTTGACCACCGTCGGCAGCGACTCACAGAAGTACGGCTCGAACGTGGAGTTGGGAAGAGTGCGTGTGCAGGTCGGCCACACCGCCCGGATGACCTGACGCCCAGCCAACAGGTTGTCACCCGCAGTCAGGTTGTTGAAGTTGGTGAGTTCCTGCTCCAAACCGATGACCACCGATGTGGGATCACTTGTCTCTGGCGCGGCGGTGGTGGCAGTCCCAGTCTCATCGGTTGGCCCTGTGACCGGTTGATCGTCTTGGTCGTCATCGCCGCATGCGGCCGCCAGCAACACCAGTGCTAGCAGGACGGCAGTCCAACGGGTCAATTTGCGCGTGTTTCCCAACATCGGAGTCTCATCTTCGGTCTTTGTCCAGCGAGGAGGATCTACTTTAGCCGCCGTGGGTCGAACCGCCGTGAAGCGTCGCGCGGCCAAAGAGATCCGGTTCGATGCGGCAGCCGAGCGGAAACGTGGTTCTCAGATGTGAAGATTGCGACTTTCGCACGTCGCCGTTATGGGTTAGGCTCGTGGCGCCGAGTCGGCTCTGACATTTGAACTGGGGGAAAAATGTCCAAAAAACCACTTCGTTCACGTAAGAATCCGGTGGTCGTAATCCTGCTAGCGCTTACATTGCTGGCGGCAGCGTGCGGCGACGACGACGGCGGTGATGCGAGCGACGAGACCACGCCGACCGAGGCGCCTGCTACCACTGAGGCGCCCGAGACAACCGAGGCACCCGCAACAACCGAAGCCCCCGCGACCGAAGAAGAGGAAGCAGAGGAAGAAGAGACACCCACGACGACCGCGGCCCCGACCACAACCACCGAAGCACCCATCGTGTTGACTGCTTCGCATCGTGGCGTCACTGCTGAGACGATCAAGGTCGGCGTGCCCTATTCGGACGTGACCTTCATTGGCTGGTCACCGAGCCACGAGGCGGCCGCGATATGGCAGGTCGCGGCAGGCACGATCAACGCGCAAGGTGGTGTGCTCGGCCGCATGATCGAAATTGTGACGATTGGCGTGAGCCCTGTAGACGCGGTGGCCCAAGAAGCAGCGTGTGTTGAACTTACCGAAGACGAAGAAGTGTTCGTTGCGATGGGCGTTATCCGCAATGAGATTCCGCTGTGCTACACCGTGCTGCACGACACGATCACAATAAACACCTACCAGACGAACCCCGAGATCTTTGAACAGTCTGTGGCCCCATGATCGGTTTCCTTCCCCTTGCCGAGCGAGCTGTAGATGCGCAACTGGCAACCCTGATTAACTCGGGTCGGCTCGAAGGTCACAAGGTTGCGCTCTCGGCGACCCCGACCACAATCGAGTTGGCCGACACGATGAAAGGCATCCTCGAGGGCGCTGGGATTGAAGTCGTGTCGGTTACCAACTTTCAGAGTCCGTCATCTGATCAGTTCGCGATCGACAATGAGATGGATGTCAACTTTGAGAGATGGGTGTCGGAAGGTGCCGACGCGGTTGTTGCCGTGCCCGGAGCGTCGGTGCCGACGACTGGTGCACTGTCGCGCAACGGTTGGGATGGTGCCTATGTCGTAACCGACTCTCCAGGCACTGATCTTGGCCTACTTGAAGGCTTCGGCTATGGGGCCGAAGCGCTCGTCGGTTCAATCGCCATCGTGCCCGCGGACAACGCGGACTTGTATGAAGCCGGCCAAGCTGGCGTGAAGGAATGCATTGACACCTTCGACAACGCGTTCGACGACGACGCGCCGGTCGAGTTGCGCCCAGAGGATCTGCGAACCAGCGTTGTCGGTCTGATCGTTCGCTCATGCCAGGCACTTGAACTCTTCAAAATGATCGCCGAACTCGCCGGACCTGACCTCACCAACGACTCCTTCGATGCAGCGGCAGATGAGATCGGAGCGTTCACCGTCACCGGTGTGCTCGGCGGTTCCCTCGGCCCGGGCAAGCGCGACTACATCGACGCAGGCACGGCACTATTCGTGTTTGACGAAGAACTCCAGCGTTTCGTCCTGGGGTAGTTGTCGCTCAGCCCAACAGAGACGCTGGCCAGACCGAGTCACCAGTTCGTGGCGATGTACTGAGTTTCGCAGAACTCGTAGATCCCCTCGCTGGCGCCCTCGCGGCCCAGACCTGACTGTTTCATACCTCCGAAAGGCGCGGCCGGGTCGGACACCGCGCCACGATTCAGGCCGATCATTCCGGCGTGGATGCGTTCGCTGACCCTTAGCCCGCGAGCCAGATCACGTGTGTAGACGTAGCCGGTGAGTCCCATCTCGGTGTCGTTGGCCTGATCGATCATCGTGTCGGTGTCGTCGAAGGGGATTATCGGCGCGACCGGCCCGAAGATCTCCTCGCGAGCGATCGGGGATCCGTGATCGACGTGTGCCAACACGGTCGGCTCGTAAAAGAAACCGGGACCCTCGACCGGCACACCTCCGATTACCGCGTCGGCACCGGCCGCGACTGCGCCCTTCACCAGCCCGTCGATGGCTTCGATAGCCCGCGCGTTGATCATGGGTCCGCAGGTGACCGACTCGTCAAAACCGTTGCCGACGTTGACGGCACCCATGGCTTCAGCCAGTGCAGCAGTGAACTCTGGGGCGATGCCGGACTCCACGTAGAAGCGATTTGCGGCCGTGCAGGTCTCCGCCGAGTGCCTCATTTTGGCGACCATGGCACCTTCAACGGCGGAGGAAAGATCGGCGTCGTTGAACACGACGAAGGGAGCGTTGCCCCCCAGTTCCATCACCGTCTTCAGCACGCGATCCGCGCAGCGGCGCAGCAGAACCCTGCCTACTTCGGTGGAACCGGTGAAAGAGACCATACGGGTGTGGGTGTTGTCGATTGCCGCGTCGAACCACGCTGTGGAGTCAGTAGTCGCCACGATGTTGACCAACCCGGGTGGAAGGCCCACATCCTCGAGTAGTTCGCCGATGCGAAGCGCGGTGAGTGGTGTTTCGCGGGGAGGTTTGATGACTACCGCGTTGCCGGCGCCGAGGGCTGGGGCAAGTTTGCGGGTGATCATGGCGGCCGGGAAGTTCCAGGGCGTGACCATGACCACTACTCCCATGGGAGGGTGATGCACGAGTATTCTCTTGTCGCCGCTCGGAGACGTGCCGAGTGAGCCCGCAATGCGCACCGTTTCCTCGGCATTCCATCTGAAGAACTCCGCAGCGTAGGCGACCTCCCCCTTGGCGTCGGCGAGAGGTTTGCCGTGTTCTGAAACGATGAGTGCAGCCAGCTCCTCGGTGTGGTCCACCATCGTCTGCCACGCAGCCCGCAAGATCTCTGACCGGACCCGCGGCGCCGTTTCGGCCCAGCCCCGCTGAGCCGCAGCGGCCACATCGACTGCGCTCGAGGCATCTTTTGGTGTTCCGGCAGCGATATCGGTGATCGACTCTCCGGTAGCGGGGTTGAGCACCACGATTCGTTCGCCTTCAGCGCCCTCAACTCGCTGCCCACCGATCAACAATCCCGTGTTCACGTCTGTGTACCTCCAGCGGAGTCCAGCAATGCGTTGTGCCCCAGAGTCTACGGCTCAATCTTCTCACCTATCATCCTCATCTATTCCAACCAGGGATGACAGTCCACTGTCACTCGGGCGCGGTAATGTCGCTGGATGGAACCGCTACCCGTGATCTCCTTGTTTTCTGGAGTCGGTGGACTCGACATGGCAGTGGAGAAATGCGCCGAGCCACCGCTCGTTCAAGATCGGACTCCTGGCCCTTACCGCATCGCGGTAGCTACCGACTACGACCGTAAGGCGCTTGAGGTTCTTCGTCTCAATTTCCGGTCGACACCCACGATCTGCGGTGACATTCGGTCGATCAGTTCTGCAGAACTCATGGATGCGGCGGGGATCGGGCTAGGAGAAGCAGGTCTGGTGATCGGTGGGCCGCCTTGCACGCCGTTCTCGAAGTCTGGATTCTGGCTCGAGGAGAAGCGTGAGTCCCGTGACCCCGACGCCTCCCTTCTTGATGAGTTCGTCCGAGTTGTGGGGGAGTGCCAACCGCAAGGATTCGTTCTGGAGAATGTTCAGGCACTTACCTATAGGACTCACGCTACGCGATTCTCCAGACTCTTGAGAGGTCTTGAGGACGTTGGTTACAGCGTTGGGTTCAAGGTTCTCATTGCAGCAGATTTTGGAGTTCCTCAGCTCCGTCGTCGGGTTTTTGTCATCGGTCGACGCGACCGCGGTCTCTTGATGATGCCTCAGCCGACCCACTCGGGCTGGTCTGAGCGCGACAAGTCGGTTGACCTTTCACGGCTTCCTTATGTCACGGCGAAAGAGGCGATTGGCGACCTTCTTCCCGGCATACCGGAAGATGGCGAGATCGCGGAAGGGACATTTGGTCAACACCTTGCCGAGGTGCCCGCTGGGGAAAACTACTTGTGGCACACTGAACGTGGTGGTGGGCGAAATATGTGGAAGTGGCGAAGTCGCTATTGGACTTTTCTATTGAAGCTTGATCCAGACCGGCCTGCATCGACAATTCAAGCTCAACCCGGGCCATGGGTTGGCCCGTTTCACTGGGACAACGTTGATACCCCGAGTGCTCCTCGGGCCAGAAGGTTGCGGATTCCCGAGATGAAACGTCTAATGACATTCCCAGACTCTTTCGAGATTGATGGGCGCAGAGCAGACGTTCAGCGTCAGTTGGGAAATGCCGTGCCGGTTGAACTTGGAAAGGCAGTCACCAGGTCCTTAGCGATCTCTCTCGGCCATCTTGCCTCGGATCAACATGGAGTGGTTCTCCCAGACCAACTAGTGTTGGTATGAGTTGACCGTCGTTTGCAGGAGATGGTGAGGCGAGGGTGCCGCGTGCCGATAAAGCTTGATCTAGACGTTGCCGAACACCGACTCCGTCGGGCCGTACAATGGGCGAACAGCGACCAAGCGGTCCCAGATGAGTGGACTGAGACAACGGAACTGGTGGCTGCTGGTTCTTCAAGAACACTCGTAGCAGGTCTTGGCGCGGCGATTCTCGCAAAAGCCACCAACGCAAACATAGATCCTCTATCGATCAAGCCGGAGGACTCGCGGCCCAGATCGTTTGCGATCCGTTCTCTTTGTGAAGACGTGCTCGTACCCATTTCGAGAGGCGGCCAGCACCCAGCGTTCCATCTTGGAACGCGCGGTCCTCAGCCGATGAACAACCAGCCGTACTTTCGGTACTCCCACTTGGATGATGTAGATCGACACCGTGCGGGCGAAACCTTGGACCAACTCAGGTCGGCTTTGCGTGACCTCGATGCCTTGACCGAAAAGGAGGCATTAGCAGCGCTAGCGGCATATGTACGCTCACGTACGAAAGCGGAGGAGACTTACCAGTCTCTGATCAACCGAGAAGTGCCCTCATCCGTTGAATTGACCCAACTTCTGGATGCACTTGATGGTTTCCTTGATCCGGATTCCGCTGGTGTTAATGACCGTCCGCTTCGGCTGCAGGCCGTGGTGGGCGGACTCATCCGAGCAACCGGAGTCGAAGTGTCAACTCAGGGTCTTTATGATCCCTCTAGGCGTTCTCCCGGTGATACCCATGTACCAAACAGCGAGAATCCACGGTGGGCTGCAGAAGTTAAGGCACGTTCAATTGATTTCGGTGGTGTTGTTGCTTTCCTTGATCGCGTGCGGGAATGGGGTGGGATAGACGTGGCTTGGGTGGTGGCCATTGATCCGTCGCATGAGCCACTTGACCGCGCTGCGTTGGTCGCCGAAGGGCGTGTTCGAGGCTTGCTGGTAACGGTCGCTGAGTCGGTTGTAGAGCTTGTCGGGTCGCTTCTTGGGCACCCTCAGGTTGATGCTGGTGCTTTCTCGAACACCGGCGAAGCTATCGGCGCGCAACTCCGGGCGATGAGCGCCGATGGTACAACTATTCGAGAATGGACAGAAGCACTTGGATAGACGACAAGCCCAGTTGTCGAGTCCCAACTGTGCATGTCTCCGCAAGAATGGTCTTGGTGTGACCGTTGATAGTGCTCGTTATGGAAGGTCTATGACTTTGATGAACGATTCGATCTTGAACCAGTTGCGCTTGCCGCAGATTTGCTCATAGCGAACTTCGTAGGGTTGTTTGGTCCAGTTTCCTGTCTCCAGATCTGATCTAAGAGTCTCGCCGTTGAGACCAAGGTTTCTACCCATCCATGTATAGGTCGTGTCACCTGCCATGAACCGGTTGTAGATCTCTTGGCCTGCTAGTACGGCGTCGTTATTTCTTCGGTATGTGTCGCCGCTGCCAGCCTTTGAAACCAGGCGGGCGTAACGGTTTAACGCCTCGTCTAGAACACTTATCCAGTAGACGGGTGCGACATCGCGGAACGTGTTGACCACGCGCTCCCAGGTCAATACAGACACACCGTCGATCTGATTGGTCACGTTGAATCCCGGCTGGCAGCAGTGCCACCTGATGGATTTGAGGTTGAGTCCCGAGATCCTCCGCCATAACTGACAACAGCTCAGCTTGTGTCTCAAGTTGTTGAGTCAGTTCGCCCATCGGGGGTCGGTGGAAAACTTTTGCCTCTACTCCCAGTAGAACTGCGGGTTCGTCTTCTACATAAACGACGAGATCTGGAGCATTTCGTCCGTCGGGGTCTCGAAATCGCTCTTCGGCACCGTCAAAGAGAGATTCCTTGAATCCATATTCAGTGAAGAACTGAATGTTGGCGGATTCTGGTGCGGGAACCAACTTGGCTTCTGGTGCTCCACACAGCTTGAGAAATCTTCCGAAATGAGCGAATCCGTCGCTGGCCACGATCATTGGCAGCACTGTGCCGGTGTAGTAGCGCTCCTTGCGATTGAGTGGCAATCGTTGATCCGACAGATTCGCCAGACCGCGCACTGATTCTTTGGTCCTTCGCGTTAACGTGGGATTGAGGGTTGCTGGTGTCGGTGTGGTGGGT
>VXYK01000032.1:0-32069 GCA_009845995.1 Acidimicrobiaceae bacterium
ACCCCTAATCAGGGACCCTCAACCACCCCGCCCCCACGTTTTCGCGAAGGCTCAAGTTGTTCGTGGGAATGGGTGGATGTCTCCAGGCCCCAAGCGCATTCCCACATCTCCAAAGAGATATGCAAGTGGCTTGTCAGGGCCGGAGGCTTCATTCTCGGCGTTGCTCCCACCAGGCTGGCCGCGAGGGTCATCGCGTCCGCGGCTGGCGTGTCATTTGGGGAAATCAATCTTGTGGAAAAGTGCGAGATCAAAGAATCAATTATCCTGCACACTTAGATCCTGCCATTTTGTGTCCGCAGAAAGGACATTAGAAGATATGGATGACCACAACAAACCCGGGTTTTTCGCTACACATTTTGACTCGCCTAGCAAAATTCTCAAGCGCCCCATGCGGGATCACCTGATCTATGTCGCAATTCATTGTGTGATCTTGGCAGTGGCGATCAATACTTCGGATGCCGTCAGTTGGCTCATGCTGGGCGCATCGCTCGCGGGTTTCGCCGTCCTTGTGCTACAGCATTGGCGAAATATGAAGACGCCACAGAAGGCCACCAGCGACCGCAGTTCGAGTTCGCTGAAGCCAGCAAAGCCCAACTAGTTCGTGAGCCTGCTTAGGGTTTCGGTGTGCGCGGTTGTGGCGCTAGTCCTGTTGGCCGGTTGCGGCGGCGACGTGGACGCGGGAGCGTGTCGCGATGCCGCGATCGCGCAAGCGGAGGCAGAGGCCGCGTGGTCGGCGTTGTTTGACGCTCACGCCACAGCGCATGAGACCACTGAGGTACACGAACACCCAGACACAGAAGCTCAACGGATGGCTGCCCGCGTTGATCTGATTGTCGCTACCGAAGCAACGCGAACTGCTTGCGGGTAGCTGAACGCCAAAGGTACGGGGTCCCCCAAAGGGGTCCGGTTGAGAAAAAGTCGAACCCCCACCCCCGATAGGTTTTCCATGAAGGGCGTCGGGGTGGGAGTTCGACATCCCCAATTTGGCCAACTTGGCTGAGGTTCTCCCTGTTGAATTGGCACCTCGATAAGGAGGTATGCCATGTCAATGACAGAACAAGACAGTCCGCCGTGGAGGTCTCGTCTGCGGGTAGGCTCCATCTGAGGCCGCGGTTCGCGGCCTCGACGCTGCCAACGCTCTAGCTGTCAGTAGGTTTCGAAGCGGGCGTTGAGGCTCGACATGTCGTCGGGATCCGCCGTGAGGATGAAGGTGCCAAGACGCTCCGCGACGACGGCGAGGTGCGCGTCGACGACATCGGAGGTTTCAGTTTCAGCGAGTCTGCGGCCGATGGTCACCGACTCGTCGAGGGAGTGGATCTCGAAGTGGCGGACGGCCCGCGCCAGGTTCGCCTGCCGTGTTGGCTGCCGCCATACTTGGGCGAGGACTGGATGGGTCGTGTGCAGTTCGTCGCCGCGCTCAGTAGCTCTCTTGATCAGTGCCCAGAGCCGGGAATTCGGGTTGTCGCCGTCGACGATGAACGGACCCGCGTCGATGATCAACGGTCGACTCCTTGGCGGTCGAGAACCGCGTCGGCCCATTCAAGGTGCTCACGGTCGATGGGACCTTGGTCTGCTTCCCAGGATGCAATCATATCCAGCACAGCCTGCCTGCTCCGGCGGCGCTTTACCTCGGCGAGAAGGGACCTCTTGATGGCGAGCTTCTTTGTGCCATCGATAGCAACCAACTCAGCGAGGGCCGCTTCCATATCGTCGTCGAAGTTGATAGTCGTCTTTGTAGCCATACTTATATGGTAATTTAAGCGTATATGTATGGCAACTGGGAGTTGTCAGTTCGCAGCCGTTGGCGCGTCAGCGACCCTCTCAGTCGTTCTGCAGTTCGGGGAAGTAACTCGCGTAGAAGCCGCGGTCTCGTGTCAGGAAGGTTTCCGCCGCGGTCATCGCATGTGCGCCGATCAGGAAGTCGGTGATGATTCGCTGTCGCGGCCCGCCGGTTCGCCGGTAGCGCTGCCAGCGCTGCCCTGCTTCGTAGGCGATTGCGGTGGTGATCGTCGACGGTGACACATTGATCTGTTGCAACGCCCTGTCCAACTCGGCCCGGTCATCGAACGCCGGCACGAGTTCGGCGTACACGATGTCGCAGATGATGACGGCGCCTGCGTCGTACGCGCTGCGCAAACGCTCCAGTGACTCCGAACCGTGCCGCTCATCGGCCCCGAATACGTCCAGCAGGACGTTCGTGTCGACAGCGGTGATCATTGCCCGCGGATCTCTTCGATGTAGTCGTCGGTGTTCACGGCGCCACTGAGGATGCCGTAGACGCCCTCAACAGGATGAGCCACGGACGAGCGCTTCTGGATGAGCAGGCCCTCTTCGACGGGAGTGATCTCAACCTCGACATCGCGGTTCAAACCAAAGCGGTCCCTCAGTCGCTTTGGGATCGTGATCTGGCCTCGTTCGGAGATACGCATGATTTCCCTAGTATGAATTACGGACTTTGATTTTCATATCCTAGCGCGACCGTACGCGTAGACAAGTGTTGATGTCTCAACCCATAACCGCAGCGGCTGGTTGTCAGTCGGCAGCGCCGGGCGCGGTGGCGGGTTCTAGGGGGGTGATGTGGACGGTCACGACGTCGAGATCGTGGTACTGCTGGTGGAAGACCTCTGAAGCGTGATGTTGGAGCATCCGCAAAGAGATGTCTCGTTCGAGCGGCAGTCCGGGGTTCTGGGAGGCGAGCACCGAGAGCCGATCCTCGAGGTTCTCCTCGTTCGCTGCGGCGACGAACTCGAGCACTGCATGTCCGTCCTGTTTGCTGGCTGTCAAGCGCAGAGAGCGACGGACATCCTCGTCCTCGTCGACTCCATCGGCGAACTCGTCACCGTCGAGCAGTGTGAGCAGAGTCTCCTCAGCGACCGCGTCGAGCCGATGCGCCATGGCGTCGTCCCAACGGTTTCGATTCGAGAAGTCCTTGAGGAACTCGCGGATGCGCGGGAGTTCGGACACCGACAGCTGCGAACGGAAGCGTTTGCGCCTGGAACCCGTAAGTTCGGTGAACAGGGTCAAGGCAATCGCGGTGAGACCACCCGTGGTCATGCCGTTCTCGAAGAAACCGCCGGCGAACCCCTCAAGGTATTCGGGGAAAATCTCACCGCCCTGGAAACCGACACCGATCCAGAACGAAACACCGGCGATCAGACTTCGGCGATAGTCGTTGGCATCCTCAACCACCATCCTCATACCGACCACGAACAGCAGTGCCAGCAGCACGGTTACGTATGCGGCGACCACCGCGTCGGGTATTGCTAGCACCAGCGCCAAAACCTTGGGAAGGAAGGCCATCACCACGAACGAGATGCCGATGGCCACACCGACACGGCGGGCCGCGACACCGGTTAACTCGGTGATGGAGATGCTGGTCGAATAAGTCGTGTTCGGCATCGTGCCCGCGATCCCCGACAGCAAGTTGCCGGTGCCGTCGGCGGCCACGGCACCCTGGACAGATCGATAGTCGACGGCGCGGGGTCTACGCCAGGACACCCGTTGAATAGCCACCGAGTCGCCGATCGTCTCAACCGCGCCGATCAGTGTGACGAACACGAAGGCGGGCAGCAGGCTCCAGAAATCACCGCCGAAGCCGAGGTCGTAGCCCGGCCAACCGCCGTCGGGCAGACCGATCCATGACGCGTCGGCCACTTGGCCAGTGTCATAGATTCCGAACATCGCAGCCACCATCGATCCGGCAGCGATACCGATGACCGGCGCCCACAGACGCATGCTGCGGGTGGCGGTCAGCGCGATGACGATGATCACGCCTATTGCGACAAGGGCACTTGCCGGTGCGCTCCACGACGACTTGCCCTCAGGCGAAACTGTCACCATGTCGAAAACGAGGGGCATCACCGTCACGGCGATGAGCATGACGACGGTGCCTGCAACGGTGGGAGTGAGCAAGCGCCGAAAGATCGACAGTTTTGCCGCCAACAGGAACTGGAAGAACGATGAGGCGATGACCAGCGTGGCGAGCAGACCAGGTCCGCCCTTTTGAATCGCGGTGACGCACACTGCGATGAACGCACCGGACGTGCCCATCAGCAGCACGTAACCCGAACCGATTCGACCGACGCGCACCGCCTGCAGAATGGTGCTGATCCCGCTGATCGCTGCGGCAGCAAACACAGCCCATCCCAGGTACTCATCGGTACCACCGGCAGCCCTGATCACGATGGCAGGTGTTAGTACGATTCCGGCGATAGCCAATATGGCGAACTGCAAGCCGAGACCCGCCGTCAGCGCCACCGGTGGCTTGTCGTCGGCTTCGTAGCGGATGTTCCTTTGCGTGTTGGATGCGTCGTTCTGCATCGGGCGATTGTTGCCGCGAGACATATGTCGATCAAGACATAGCGGTAAGAGGTCTCTGTGATCAGGCGATGTTGATGCCGCGCTGATTTGCGTGGCGCATCACATCGGCGGGGCGGGACGGGGAGATCAGCAGTGACCGCACCTGGCGTTCATGGGTGGTCTTTCGCCCGGTGACCAGCGGCAGGGTCACGGTGGAGTGCAGCTTCAACTCTAGGGCCAGGCCGAGCGCCGAAGCCGTGAGGTCGGTTGCGCTTGTGTCGGCATCAGCTGGACCCAAACCGACGATCTCCCGTCGGGCGAACAGGACCGGTTCGCGCAAGACGGTCCGATCGTGAAGCACTAATCCGTTCGGCACCAACACGATGAAACGGCCGGTGAGTCTGTAGAGAGCGTTGAAAGCCAGCGCCGCGAGCGGCACTCCGATCACGGTCGCCACCGCTCCCGCCAACCAGCGCTGATCAACCAACAAGATCGGTCCGACTGTCGAACCACCGATCACCACAGCCCACGCCGGCACGACCAGGACCACCAACACTGGCCCGGGAGGCCGAAGGGCGAAGCGTCGCTCGTCTCCGTAGCTGGCACCGTCGATGAAGCTGTCGGCCACCCCGGGGGCAAGCACCGCCGCGGTAACGGCAAGGCTGCCAACGATCCCAATAACTGCGAGGGTCGTGTCCTGGGATTCGATTGCGGCCCAGACGGCGACCGGGAGGGTGCCGGCGGTTCCGATCCGGGCGACCGCGAGGGTCACCGGAAGACGCGCTACCAGCGAGATCAGAACCCCCAGCCAACCCAGCCAACTCGCCAAGGTGACAATGCCGCTGAAGGAGTCCGAAGCTCCACCCAACCCGTCGCTCAGCAACGGCCCCAACAGGAACGGCTGCACGATCCAAAGCCCGGTTGCCAGCCAGCACAATCGCTGTGCAGCCGTGGCAGCCTGGACACGTCGGAGCAGCATCTCAAGCTAGGCAGTCAGAGTCGGTACACCCGAGGCGGTAGCACAGCTCAATCACGATGGCGTATCCAGTCGGGGGTCTTCAATATCGACACTGAAACCACGGCCGAGCACTGAATCCACCCGGCGTTGAAACATCGGCATCAGCATTGTCGATGGCATGACGCATTGCGCGCACGCTTCATCGGGGATGTGGAGCCGAAAGGTGATTTGCGTGCCCGACCGATGTCCGCTGAGATCCGCACCGTCGCTGTGCAGGCCTGCCGCGAGATCTTCGACGAGATCGTCGAAATCAACCACGGATCCAGCCTCTTCAGCCGCAGCGGGCGAAAATCGGCCGACAGATGTTCTCGACGACGAAGCGGCTTCGTCGATGAGGGGCCCATCGACGAGGTGGCTTTCCACAGCTGGGGTGATCATGTCGGCGAGCGCAAGGGTTTGTTCCATCGAGAGGCTGGTAACGGGGTGAGCCACGGTTACGAAGGGGTAGTCGACGTAACCTCGAAGTTCAGCCATGGCCAAGCCGGTGGAGCGGAACGGTTCGGTGAGGATCGGCACGGCGGGGAGTTGAAGGTCTTCGAATTGCACAGCGTCGAGCACACTGCCCGACGAGCAACTGCCTCAATCGCCGATCGCGGCGATGATGGCGGTCGCGCCCTTGGTCAACTTCTCGATCTGCTCCGGGGCCGCCGGGAAGGCGGAATTGGGTTTTGTCACGAGGATCGTGTCGCGGATCCGGTACTTGGCGCAGAGGTTGTCGGCGATGCGTTCGAGGATCTCGCGGCCGTGCGTCTTGCCGTTGTTGATGAGCCCGATCACGGCGCCGTCCAGAGTTGCCGGTCGGGCGGCAAGTCGGCGCTCACTGATGGCTGGGCCGACTGTTGGGTCGATCAGCGTGACAGTCATGGTGTGATGATCTCCTTGGTTATGAGCGGGACACTACGCTGCCGGCTCCACGTCGGAAAGAACGACGAGTGCCCTCCGGCGTCGCCACCTCCCACCATAAGTGCGATATCGGCGGGACTGGTTCCGCGTCGGACCATGATCTGATCGTCGCCCGGGTAGACGGTCGGATCTGACAACATCCACGTCTCGGGATGGAAGCCTTCGCCTTTTGCCGACGCTTCGACCTTGCCCCCGCGTTTCACCTCGGCGAACGACCGTGCTGAATGCTCGAAGAGGAATTCCTGTACCTCAGCGCGGCTCCATCCCGAAGCGGCGATCTTCCGGGCATGCTCGGGAGCGAACACGATCAAGGAACGCCCCGAACTCAAAGATCCGAAGGCTGCCATCGAGTCGGCGAAGGTGATCAGCAGTCCATCGGCGGTAGCCGATCCATGATTCACCACGTTGTGCCCCGACTCGGCGGCCATAATGGTGACGGTGCTCTGCGATCGCTCGTATCCACGCGACACGTGAAACGGCTCCCATGGACTTGAGGCCTCGTCTTCACCGAAGCACATGGCGTATTTTCCTGCCCACCCCTGCGTGCTCTTGTCCATCACTCCGGGGATGACCGACAGGCAGTTGCGCAGCACGAGGCGCACCGTACGACCGATCGTGGCATTGGCACGAAAGCCTGGTCCGAACAGGTTCTCCTTGTAGTGCACGCCGATCTCGTCACGCACTGGGCCATTGATCGCGATCAACACGGTGGATCCCCCGGTGCTGGTGGCGTTGCCGTGAAGCTCGAATCGAGGATCGTTCATTGCTTGGAGCACGGTGCCGACGACCGGAAAATACTCAGGTCGGCAGCCTGCCATCACAGCATTGACGGCGGCCTTGTAGGCGGACACGGCAAGGTCTCTGGACGGCTCGTTCAACAACACCTCGTCTCGCGGCCAGACTCCGTTCGCCAGCATCGCCTCGACCAGCGGTTCCGTCGGGGGAACAACGGGCAATCCGTCGGACCAGCCGGCTTCGTAGCAGGCTTCGATCGCAGCCCACGGATCGTCCAGTTGAAGGTCGTTGCGTACTACCACCGGTTCCTCCTGTCCCAACAGATCATCGCAAGCGAATGCAGGCATCGCCTAGCACACCATTCAAGCAGATCGGGTCGCGCCACCTGAGTCGGCCCTTTGATGAGCGGCATCTCGCAAAGTTGTCCCCCGGTGGGCTAGGTCAAACCAAAGGCGCAACGACGGTCGCACAGCTGGAGGACGTGTCGGACTCTATGTCACATACGATTGCTATTGTCGGCGGTCGATGACCACAGACCCAGCTCCGTGTTGTGGCAGGGACGTTCTCGTGTTCGCCGATGTCTTCCAATATGGTTTGATCAATGGCCTCGGATTCCGCTTCGGACTCGACTGACCCCGCCCGACGGGTCGCTGAACTGCGGGCCTCCCTGGCACGTCATGTTGAGGCCTACTACGAGCGCGACAGCCCAGAGATCCCAGACGCAGAATATGACAGGCTCCTGCGCGAGTTGGAAGATCTTGAAGCTGCCCACCCGGAGTTGGCCTCAGACTCGTCCCCCACGCAACGAATCGGGGGCGCGCCCAACGTGGCCTTCTCTCCGGTTGCGCACACTGTGCCGATGATGTCGTTGCACAACGCCTTCGACATCGACGAGTTGCAAGCCTGGTATGAACGCATGCGGCGGCGTCTTGACGGGCGGTCGCCGGAGGCGTTCGCAGTGGAATTGAAGCTCGACGGTCTGGCGATTTCTCTGCGCTACGAGGAAGGCGTTCTGGTGCAGGGGGCGACCCGCGGCGATGGCAAGGTCGGCGAGGACGTCACCCACAACGTGCGCACGATCAACGACGTCCCAAAGCAGATCAACGGCGCGCCGGCGGTGCTTGAAGTGCGCGGCGAGATCTACATGAAGCTGTCGAGTTTCAGGGCGTTCAACGAACTCCAGATAGCGCAGGCTGAGGCCGCGGGCAAGGAACCGAAGCTGTATGTCAACCCCCGCAACACTGCCGCGGGGTCGCTTCGCCAGAAATCGGCAGAGATCACCGCCGGTCGCGATCTGTCGTTCTTCTGCTATCAGCTCGTTCTCATGGAAGGGGGCCTTGAGCCGGCCAATCACTCCGACGCGCTGAAGTGGTTGGAGTCGCTCGGGTTTCCGGTCAACGAACACACATGCACGCTGACGACGATGCCCGAAGTGGAGGCTCGAGTCGAACAATTGGACAGCATGCGCCACGAGCTCGACTACGAGTTCGACGGAGTTGTGGTGAAGGTCGACGATCTCGATCTGCAGAACGAGCTTGGTGCTGACGCCAAGGCACCGCGTTGGGCGATCGCCTACAAGCTGCCACCCGAGGAGTGCACCACAGAGCTGCTCGACATCAAGGTTTCGATCGGCCCGTCAGGGCAGGCCACGCCGTTTGCGCATCTGCAGCCTGTTTTCGTCGGCGGCGTGTGGGTTGCTACCGCGACTCTGCATAACGAGGATCAGGTTGCCGCCAAGGATGTGCGCCCCGGCGACACGGTGATCGTGAGACGAGCCGGCGATGTCATCCCCGAAGTCGTCGGTCCGGTCCTGTCAGAGCGTCAAGCAGGCTCGGTGCCTTGGACCTTTCCCAAGGATTGTCCGGTCTGCGGTCAACCGTTGGTGCGTGACGAGGGAGCGGCCGCCACCAATTGCGTCAACTTCGGATGCCCACGACAGATCCGTGGACGTATCGAGCACTTCGCGGGCCGTACTGCGATGGACATCGAATTTCTGGGGGAGAAAAACGTCGATCGGTTCGTTTCGGCCGGGTTGATCGAAGATGTCAGCGATCTCTACCGGCTCGATTTCGACCGAATCCTGGAGATGCCCGGTTTTCAGGAAAAGTCGGTGGACAACTTGAGAGCGGCGATTGAGCACTCCAAGACCCGCCCGCTCGGCAATCTGATCTTCGGCTTGCGGATTCCCGAAGTAGGCCAGGTCAACGCCGCGCTTTTGGCGAGCTCTTTTCAGACGATGGAGCGAATCATGGACGCGAGCGCACAGGACCTGGCCGCGGTCGAGGGGTTCGGGCCCGTTATCGCGGAAGCCGTTCAAGGATGGTTCGCAAATCCGCAAGCCCGTGAACTCATCGGTCGGCTGGCAGACTCCGGTCTGACCATGGAAGTCGTTCTCAGCGACTCAACGGTCGAGCCGACCCTCGCCGGTGTTTCAGTCGTGGTAAGCGGCACGCTTGCCGGTTTCAGCCGTGATGGCGCTAAAGAAGCGATCCTTGCTCGTGGCGGCAAATCGCCGGGAAGTGTCTCAAAATCAACCTTGGCTCTCGTGGTCGGCGCAGACCCCGGCGCTTCCAAGATCAACAAAGCTGAAGCGCTGGCGATTCCCGTGATCGACGAGGACGCCTTCGTCGAACTGCTCGAAACCGGTGCCCTACCCAAAGGATCCACATGACCTACACGACCGCTGTCAAGGAATTCAGCGATGCCTGCAACGACGGCAACTTGCCGACAACCCCGAAGCTCATGAGCGTCGAAGCCGTTGAGTTCATCGCCGAAATGGTCAACGACGAACTCGAAGAGTTGCGTGAGGCGACTGATGTCGTCGAGCAGGCGGATGCGTTGGTCGATGCCATCTACTACATCTGCGACACCGCGGTACGCCACGGCATGAACCTCGACCGGGTCTTTGAGATAGTGCACGGAGCCAACATGGGAAAGGTTGTCGATGGTCGGGTGATCCGACGTGATGACGGGAAGATCCTCAAGCCCGAGGGTTGGCGCGACCCAGGCCCGCTCTTGATCACAGAACTGGAGCGCCAGCAACGTGAGGGTTCCTGGGTCTGAGGTCATCCGGCGGTTGTCGACGAGGGTTGATCAAGGCTCTGCAGGATTGCTTCCAGGTTGTCACGGGGTTGTTGCATCACCGGATCCAGAGCAATGGCACGCTCAAGATCCGCAATGGCTTCATCGACGCTTCCGAGATAGAACAGAGCGACTCCCCGAGCCGCGTAGACGTCGGCATCCTCGGTGGTTATAGCAAGTGCGCGCTCAAGTAGTTCCAATGCGCCCTCATAGTCGCCTCGTGTGTTCCGCAAGGCTCCAAGGCCAGCGAGCGCGGCACTCTGTGTGGGGTCGATCTGATGCGCTCGTTGGTAGAACTCTTCTGCACTTCCGTAGTCGTCTCGGTCGACTTCAAGTTGTGCCATTCCGAGCGGGGCTTCAAAACCATCCGGATCAGCCTCCATGGCAGCCCGGTATAGAGCCGCCGCGTCGTCGTAGAGTCCTTTGCCCTTCAGCACGCCAGCAAGGTTGACGAGGGAAGGGTAGTGATCCGGTTCGATCTCCAAGGCTTGTCGGTACGAGAGTTCCGCGGCGTCGTGATCGCCTTGTTCCTGTTGTTCCAATCCAGCGTTGGACAAAGTGTCGGCGGTAGCCTCCCCGCTGTTTTGAAGCAACACTGCGGCCTCCGCGTAACGGCCGTTTGCTTCAAGTAACTTGACAAGATTCTCCAAGGCTTTTTCATGGCCGGGTTCGACTCTCAGAGCATTGCGGAATTGCTGTTCGGCCTGCTCTGTCCGTCCCAGGCTCGCTAGAGCGATCCCAGCGTTGTTGTTCAACGAGGCATGCGGGTCGGCGTTGGCCCGATTGTCCGGGTCGTAGCGATCCAGGCCTGAGAGAGCGGCCTCCAGCGCATCCTCGTAGCGTTCTTGTTCTAGGTAAGCGACGCTCAGGTTCGTGTAGGCGGAAATCGCATCGGGGTTCGCCGAGACGACGTAGGTGAAGAAGGTCTCTGAGTCTTGGTAGTTGCTCGCATGTTGCCAAGTGAGCGCGCCAAACACCACCAGGACGCTGGATGCGATCACAACCGCAACAGCGGTCAATTGCAGCGGCAGCTTGTCTTTGGCGTGTACCGCCGCGCTGACGACGACCGCAATCACCCCGAAGCTGGCCAGATATTGGTAGCGATCCGCGAAGAAAGAGAACGACAGAAACCCATAGTCGATCAAACCCACCACGGGCGTGAGGGTAACCAAGAAGAACGCGGCGCCTGCCAGCGGTCCACGCCCGATTCGGTGGATGAAACGCCAGAGCGCAACTCCTGTCCCTCCAGCGGCAATGGCGAATAACCAGCCTATCGGATTAGCGGGGCTGACATCCCAGTGCGGGTAGATCACCGCGAGGTTGTCGGGCCACAGGGCCTTGCCCACATATGACCATATAGCACGTGAAGCAATAAAGATTCGCTCGATGATGGTGAAATCTGTTTGAATGGCCTCTCTTGATCTGTAGAACAAGAAATCCGCGAGGGTCAGAGCCACGCTGACAGCGAAGAACGGCGCGGTCCGCTTCCAATCGCTGACTGTGATCCGTCCGCGTTTGTACCAGGCGAGGATCAACAGAGCGACAGGTAGCGTAGCGGCCGTCGATTTGCTCAAGAGCGCGGCGGTGAATAGGGCCAGTGCCTCCAAGTAGGATCGCCGTTGTTCGGTCTCTTCGAATCTCAACCAGGACAGGACTGCAGCGATGGAGAGGAACGCTGAAAGCAAGTCTTTGCGTCCGATCACCCAGGTCACCGGTTCGGCGTGAACCGGGTGCACGGCGAACACCGCTGCGATGAGCCATGCCCCCCGAATCCGCAGTTTCGTTGCGACACACCACAGCATTAGCGAGTTCGCCAAGTGCAACAGCACATTCACAGCGTGGTAGCCGACCGGGTCAAACCCCCAGAGTTTGTGGTCGATCCAAAGAGTGGAGTACAAGATGGGCCAGTAGTGCCCTTCTCCCTCAACGTGTGCGGGCGAGAACCAGATTCGCCAGATGTCTGACCACTCAGCAATGGCCCTGTCTTCAGTGAAGATTGTGTCGTCCCAAACGAACCCCGCCCGCAAGGCCGGGATGTAGCTGGCGAATGTGAGCAGGATGATGGCGGCCGTGCCCAGAATTGTCCGACGCTCCAAGCCGAACAGCGTTGCTGTCCCCATTGTGACGGGCTCTGCTTCCGACGACTTTCCTTCCAGCACTTCTTCAGGCTTGGAGCGCTCTGCCACGGCCGATAGTCTACGCTTGGTCAGTTGACGGTGAACACCCAATCGATCTCTGAGTACCGTCCGGGGAGCGAGATCTTTTCGATGGTGACGCTCACGCAGTTCTGGTCCGGGGCGAGCGCTTCCACGGGTAGACCGGGCCCAGGTTGATAGATGAACTGCTGAAGTCCCTCGACGCGGCGGACGTACTGGGTCACCTCAACGGGGCGCTCACACCGGGCATTTGCAGAAATTGTCATCTCCACAAGGCGGTATTCGGGTTCCAGATCGATCCCGACTCGCTGCTGTTGCAGAACTTCGTCGTCGCGCTCCGGGATCAGCCCCTCGACCCCGGAGACCGATAACGCCGTATCCGGTTGGTTGCCGCTGTTGACGAGCGCTGCCGAAGCGATCAGGGCGATTCCAGTGGCAACGAGAATTGCGAAAATAATCTGTTGTTTGCGGAGCACAGTCCGAAGTTTGCCAGATTTCGGTGCCTGTTCTGAGGTTTCAGGTTTCTTATCGAAGGGTGATGGCGTCGATTCGCTTGACCATCTCGCTCGTTGTCGAGCCGAGACCTTGGGCCGGTCCGTCAGATAGGTCCGCCACCAGGATGGCATCGGCCAGCAGCAGGATCATTGAAGAGTCGCCGGTGAGCTTCACCTGCCCGCCCAGCAGCACCGGGACTACTGCAGCGGGGTCCCGTTCGACGAATATCTCATAGGCGAGCGAGTAGGGCATTTCGATGCCGAAGTCGGCGTCACCCAGGTGTCCTTCGTCCAGAATCAGAGTGCCGCTGTTGGTGTCGAGATGTCCGAGCACAACTGGAACCTCGAAGGGAGCGTCGACGATCGTGACGTTGGCTCGCACTCCCAAGTCGGTTTCCTGCACACCGAGTTCGAGTTCATCGCGAATCTGTTTTACGGCTCTGATCCAACCAGGACTGAGGAATTCATGCGCGGCCACCGTTGCCACGCTAATCCCTTATCCTTGGGCACCGTGGCTGAACGCTTGACCCGCGATGAGGTGGTCCATGTAGCCCGTTTGGCGCGCCTTGAGTTGGCCGAGGATGAGATTGACCGGTTCACCCAGCAACTCGGCGCGATTCTGGAACATGCTGCCGATGTCGAAGCGCTCGAAGTGACCGATGTGGAGCCGACTTCGCATCCGTTGCCGCTCAGCAATGTGATGCGCGCTGACGTGGTCTCGGAGTCGTTGGCGCGTGATGAAGTGATGGCTCAGGCACCAGCACCTCAGGACGGACAGTTTCGAGTCCCGCCGGTGCTGGGCGAACGACCGTGAGCGCAATAGAGATCGCCGCCGCGGTCAGCGCCGGTGAACGCTCGGCGTCGGAGGTGGTCGACGCGCATCTCGAGCTGATCGCGCAGCGAGACCCGGAACTCCATGCCTACAACCTCGTCACTGCCGAAAGTGCCCGTGCTGAAGCAGCGGCGATTGATGCACGCGTGTCAACGGGTGAGGTGGTGGGTCCTCTTGCGGGAGTCCCGTTGGCCGTCAAGGACAACATGTGCACGAAGGGCGTCCCCACAACCTGTTCGTCGAAGATCCTGGAGGGTTGGAGACCTCCCTACGACGCCACGGTGGTAACTCGACTGCGTGAAGCGGGTGCCGTCAGCGTCGGCAAAACCAATCTTGACGAGTTCGCGATGGGTTCCTCCACGGAACACTCCGCGTTCGGTCCAACCCGCAACCCCCACGATCTGTCCAAAGTGCCGGGAGGGTCCAGTGGAGGCTCGGCCGCTTCGGTCGCTGCGGGATTCACGCCCCTCGGTATTGGTTCGGATACGGGTGGGTCTATCCGTCAGCCGGCAGCGTTCTGCGGGGTTGTGGGGATGAAACCGACCTATGGCGTTGTCAGCCGCTACGGCCTGATCGCCTTTGCGTCTTCGCTTGACCAGATTGGTCCGTTCGCGGCCGATGTCGCTGACGCCGCGGCTTTGTTCGATGTGATTGCGGGGCACGATCCGCTTGATTCGACTTCTATCCGTGATTTCACGCCGTCGGCGTCGGCGATGCTCGACGAAGGGGTCGACGGTCTGCGGATCGGGGTGGTGAAAGAACTGGCGGGCGGGCCGGGGGGAGTTCCGGGACTGGCTGCCGATGTGTTGGCGCGCACCGCAGAAGCGGTCGAGGTCCTGGCTACCGCTGGTGCGCTCGTTGATGAGGTTTCGGTTCCGTCATCGACCCTGGGTCTGAGCGCCTATTACCTGGTGGCCCCTGCGGAGGCGTCGAGCAACCTGGCTCGTTACGACGGAGTTCGCTACGGCCTGAGGGTTGATGGCCCAACCACTCCGGAGATGACCACCGCTACACGCACGGCGGGTTTCGGAACCGAAGTCAAGCGTCGGATCATGCTCGGGACGTACGCCCTGTCGGCCGGCTACTACGACGCGTTCTATGGCAAGGCGTTGAAGGTCCGCACCATGATGCTCAGCGATTTCGCGAGGGTTTATGAGGACTTCGATGTGCTTGTAGCGCCGACCACCCCGACCACTGCGTTCGAGTTGGGGGCTCGAACCCAAGACCCGCTGACGATGTACGTCAACGACGTTTGCACGATCCCTTCCAACCTCACGGGTCATCCCGCCATCTCGGTGCCGTTCGGGGTCGGTGATGACGGAATGCCAGTCGGTGTCCAAGTGCTTGCTCCGGCATTGCACGATGCGCAGACGTTTCGAGTGGCCGCTGTGCTCGAGGCGGCGTCATGAGCGAACTGGCGCCCGCGGCAACGCCGGAAACGCCGGTCGAGTCCGCCCTGCCAGAGGGCTGGGAACTCATCGTCGGGCTTGAGGTTCACGTCGAACTCGATACGGCCACAAAGTTGTTCTGCGGTTGTGTCAACCGGTTCGGAGTTGATCCCAACACCAACGTCTGTCCGACCTGTCTGGGACTGCCGGGCTCTCTGCCGGTGATGAACGAACGGGCCGTTGAAATGGCGATGATCTTGGGCCGGGCGCTGGGATGTCAGGTCAATCGGTCTGTCATGGCTCGCAAGAACTACTTCTACCCGGACATGCCCAAGGACTTCCAAACCACGCAGTACGACCAGCCAACCAATTCAGAGGGCGAACTGAAGTTGGCTGACGGGTTTGTGGTGCGCATCGAACGAGCCCACATCGAAGAAGACACGGGCAAGTCGGTTCACGTCGGTGGCGGCGGACGGATCAACGAGGCGGTTTATTCCCTGGTTGATTACAACCGAGCCGGTGTGCCGCTGATCGAGATCGTCAGCAAACCCGACATACGAACGATTGAGCATGCCCGCAACTATGTCGAGGAACTGAGAGCCATTGTGGTTGCGACCGGGGTCTCTGACGCGCGAATGGAGGAGGGCTCGATTCGGGTCGACGCGAACGTGTCGGTTCGTCGTTTCGGTTCGTCCGAACTGCGCACCCGTTGTGAAATCAAGAACATCAACTCGTTGAGGTCACTGGGTCGTGCTATCGAGCATGAGGCGCTTCGACAGATTGATCTGTGGACCACTGGCAGCGGCCCACAACAACAGACACGCCATTGGGATGAAGACGCGGGACGCACAACCCCGGGCCGCTCGAAAGAGGACGTCGAGGACTACCGCTACTTTCAGGAGCCGGACCTGGTCCCGCTCGACCCGACGTCCGCCACAATCGCCGCGATCGATGCGGCCATGCCACCCCTGCCGTCGGCTCGCAGGTCTGCGCTCCGCGCGGCGACCGGCGCGGGCATCGATGCTGCGCGCCTCCTGGTTGAGCGAGGTCAAGATGGCTTGGCGATGGCTGCGGTCGCGGCCGGCGCGGACGGCGCCAAGACCGTGACTCGGCTTGTCAATGACCTGGCGGTCAATGATTGGTCCAAAGTCGAAGCCGAGTCTTTCGCGGCTCTTGTTCGGATGGAGTCGAACGGCGAGCTGTCTGCAAGCCAGGCCAAGCAGGTACTCGGCGATCTCGTTGAGCGAGGCGGAGACCCGGCAGCTCACGCGGACGTACGTGGGTTCGAGGCCATGGACACGACCGAGCTGGAGTCGCTGCTCGACCAGTTGATCGGCGAAAATCCTGAGGAATGGTCCCGTTATTGCGGTGGCGATGAAGGTGATCGCAAGAAGATGCAGGGGTTCTTCACGGGCCAGATCATGAAAGCCACGCGTGGCCAGGCGGACGGGAAAGTTGTCGCTCAACTGCTAGCGAAGAGATCTTCGAGCTAGAGGTTCGCTCCTGTAACTTGCCACTTGGTGGTTCGAAAACGGGCCAACAGCATGATGGCACGAGACCAGATCCATGCCATCAGGCAGAACCAGAGCCAGCCGATACCCGCCCCGGTTGCCAGGACGATCAGACCTCCGCCGACCAGCACTATCGCGGCGATCCACATCGTGACAGCGAGGAATCGGAGGTTGCCGGCACCGATGAGGATGCCGTCGAGAGCGAAGACCACGCCTGCGAACGGCTGTTGGAGAGCAACGTGGATGAGCAGAAAGGCAGTGAGTCTCAAGACGGCAGCGTCTGTTGTGAAGAGATTACCGAGCAGGGGCGATAAGAGTCCGACGATGCAACCGAGGCCGACCCCGCACCAAAAACCCCACTGGATCATCCTTCGACCCAACGAACGCGCCCGGTCCGCGTCTCCACTCCCCAAGGTCATTCCGATCATGGCTTGGGCGGCGATCGCGACCGAGTCGAGGGTCAGCGCCAGAAGGTTCCAGATCTCGAAGGCGATTTGATGTGCCGCTAGATCGTCGGTGCCGATCCGTGCAGCCACGGCGAGCGTGATGGTGAGGCTCCCCCGTAGTGCGGCGGTGCGAATGAACAGGTCAAGTCCGTCACTGGCGACCCGGTTGATGACCTTCAGGTCTGGCCGAAAGTCAACTCCGTGGGCTTTCACCGCGGCGCGGATCCAGGTGATGAACACCGCAGCGGCGATCCATTGTGCGATGACCGTCGAAAGGGCGGACGCGCCGATTCCCTGGCCGAAACCGTATATCAGCACGAGTTCGAGGACGAGGTTGAAAACGGCGGTGCCGAGAGCCACATATAGAGGTCGTTTCGTGTCCTGCAGGCCTCGTAGGTAGCCGACTCCGGCGAGAGTGATGAGCATTGCGGGCACCCCGAATAACGAGACCCGGAAGTAGACCTCGGCGTGCTGACCGACATCGTCTTTGCCGCCCATCAGCGAGATCAGATCACCGCCGAAGATGAATCCGAGCAAGGCCAGCGCAATCCCGATGAGCGCCGCTAGCCAGACACTTTGCACAGCATGGTGCGCGGCGCGACGCAATTCTCTGGCACCCAGCAGCCTGGCTACGGTTGCGGTGGTGCCGTAAGCCAGGAAAATAAAGACTGAATATCCGATCAACAACAGAGACGAGGCGACAGCCAGACCGCCCAGCTGTGGCGTCCCGAGACGCCCGACCACGGCGGTATCGGCCAGAATATAAAGCGGTTCGGCTACCAGAGCCGCCAGCGCCGGCACCGCGAGGCGTAGGATTTCCCGATCTTCGCGGGTCCAGCGGACACGAAAACGCCGACAATCGCCAGAATGAACGGGGGACGACATGGGAGCGAATGCTACGGCTGCCAGTAAGCGGATCGTCCCTGCGGTGGGTTCTAGCCGCACGACGGGTCGTCAAGCGACGTGAGCGCACCGACGACCGAGCGGGCTGAACGGCCCAGGTTTGGTTACATCCCGACCTTTGACGGGATGCGCGGATTCTGGGTTGTTCTCGGCCCGCTGCTCTACCACGCCCGCCCCGAGAGTATTCAGGGAGGTCCTGAGATTGTCCCGGGAGGCATCCTCAGCCTCGACCTGTTCTTCGTGTTGTCGAGTTACCTGATTGTCAGCATTGCATTGCGCGAGTGGGACGCCAACGGTCGCATTGATCTGGTCGCATACGCGGGTAGGCGGGTACGGCGACTCTTTCCCGCTCTTTTCTTGGTGCTCGCGTTTCTCTCGATCTATCTGGCAGTTGTCAACGACCCAGACCTGGTCGATCGGTGGACGGGTGCGATCATTTCGGCTCTCGCGTACTGCGCCAACTGGCATGAGATCGTGGCGGGCGTCTCATATTTCGAGCAGTTCCTCACCCCCTCACCGTTGAAACATGTGTGGTCGTTTTCGATTGAGGAGCAATTCTACCTCTTTGCGCCACTGTTTCTGATCGCCGGCCTGCGCTGGGGCGGCCGTAGAGGACGCGAGATCTTGTTGGCGCTGTCAGTGTTGGGTGCTCTTGGTTCGGCCTGGTGGATGAGCAGGGTGCATGTGGTCGGGGAGGACCCGTCACGGGCGTATTACGGAACCGATACCCGCGCCCAAGCGCTGTTCGTGGGTATTGCAATGGCGTTGGCGGTGCATCTGTACGGCCAGCCGAGCACAGAGAAGGGGAAGAAGTTTCTGGCTCTTGTCGCCTACCCGGCTACAGCGTTTCATCTCTGGGCCGTGCTGGCCGTGAGCGAGCGTGACGCATGGATGTTCGAGAACGGCGGGTTCTTGTTGGTCGCCGCAGCTTCGGGCGCGGCGCTGATGGGTCTGTCCCAGAATGCCCCCTGGAGTCCGTTGCACTGGTTCTTCGCCTGGTCGCCGGTTCGGTATACGGGACGGATTTCGTACGGCCTCTACCTCTACCACTGGCCGATCTACCTGTTGGTCGACTCAGAGCGGGCGGGGAGTCTGTTCGGCGTCGAACGGGTGACCGGCTGGTCCCTGCTCGCTGTGCATTTGACCCTGACCCTGGTCGTGTCGGTTCTCTCCTTTCATCTGATCGAGCAGCCGTTTGTGAAGCGCAAGTGGCCCTTCACGTTCACCGAACTAAAGCCCGTAATGGTTGCGTTCGCAGGGGCGACCGCCGTCGTTGTGATTTTGAGTGGTCTTCTGGTGGCACATACCCGTCGTCCACCTGAGATCCAACAGATTCTGGTGCCCTCCGCGGCCGCGTCCTCGTCGGATCAAGGTCCAGAGGGTGAAGGCACTGAATCTGACCGCACGGAACTCCCCGATGAATCCGTTGAGTCCGAAACTGCCTTGGATGACCCGAGCGAAGGCGAGGTGAGCATTGGCGGACCCGACGAGGAACTGGTTGTCGAGATTGACCAAACGCCGACAGAAGAGCCGATTGACACAGGACCGCTGCGTATTCTGACCGTGGGCGATTCGGTGATGGCCCAACTAGGTGACGCGCTCGTCGAATGGACGCTCGACAATCCAGATGCGGGCGTGATCGTTTTCGACGAAGCGCATATCGGTTGCGGAACAGTCAGGTTCGGTTTGAAGCGCGTGCCCGGTGGGCAGGAAGGCCCGGTCGGCGATCTGTGTTCCAACTGGGCTGTTCCGGTTGACCCAGAATCGGTCTCACAAGAGACAGTCGTCTCTTGGACGACTGTCCTTGAGGTGTTTTCGCCCGACGTCGTGATTTCGCACGTGAGCCCCTGGGACATAACCGATCGACTGATTCCGGGAGTGGCCGGAGATGAGTGGACCAACATCGGCGAACCCGCTTTCGACGAGTACGCGGCGAGCGAATACGGCGCCGCTATTGAACTCCTGACCTCGACGGGTGCGGAGCTCTATTTTCTTGAAGGTGCCGAGCACAATCGACCCATCACTGACCAAAACACCCCCGAACGGGTGACGCTGCTGAACGAGCTCGTAGCCGCGGTGGCCGCGGATTCAGAAGCTCCGGTCACGATGGTCGACTTTCCAGGATGGATCGGGGAGGTGGGAAGCGATCGCGAGTTGAACCTCAGAGACGATGGCCTGCACCTGTCGCGAGAGGGGCTCGACGAAGCCGTCGATTGGCTCTTGTTCGAGATCTTGGCCCTTGATCCAGGCTAGATTCGCCGGGCGCGTTGCTTTCGCCGGGCGTAGCCGGAGCCGCGGCGTTGCTTTTGTCGGGCGCGTTGTTTTCGCCGGGCGTAGCCGGAGCCGCGGTGTTGTTTTCGCCGGGCGTAGCCGGAGCCGCGGTCATCAGTCGCGCTCTTCGGGAGCGTGCCAGAGTTGGTATTTGGCGGGATTGGTCCAAGCTCCGGTTTCGGCGTCGAACTGTGCTGCGGCGAGGGTCATCTGATCGGTGTGTCCAGCCCGCGCAGCGGTCGACGATATTTCGATCAGGTCGTCGGACACCGGCAGTTGTAGCGCTGCTGGGATCACATGCGGCGGTCTGGGAGCCAACGCAACAGTCGGCAGACGGTCGACGGCACTGTCGCGGGCTTGCGTATCATCGTTGTACCAGGCGGGATCGTTCACCTGGTGCCATTTGTCTGCACCCATAACCACAACGTCGTAGCCATCGGCGATATCGGAGATCAGTTGCTCCTCGGTGACCACGACCGCGAGGCTCTCGTGCTCCAACAACGACTGTTCGACGACTTCAAGTCGGTGCGCGAAGCTCGGTACCTCCACTTCGGCCTTGCCCAGAGGACTCAGCGACAGCGCGAAGTCGAGCCGTTTCAGCGAATGTTGCGACACCGCAGCGAGAGCGATTTCGAGGTGCGCCTTGGTGGGCGGGTTGAACGATCCGGGATAAACACCAATGCGTGCCACAAGAATCCCGATGCTACCGAACCGGCGTGTCGAGACAGCGTGGAGGTGGCCAGGATTGCTCCGAAAGTCCAGAATTCCTCCGAAAGCCCAGTTGCCAAGTGACCTCTGAACCGCCATACTTTTCGTTGTGAACCTGCGCCCAGCCCCCGACCTAGTAGTACTCGTCAGCTAGCGCACGTACGCGAATCCACAGCCGTTCGTGCGCCTCGACCTCCCGGAAGGGAGGTCGTTTCGTGTTTTCGGCCCATACTTCAATAACAAGAGAGCAGACATGCGGGATAGTCAATGAGCAACAACCAGCAGATGTGTGGCGGCGAGGCCTTGGTGAAGGCCCTCGAACGCGCCGGAGTCGAAGTGATGTTCGGCCTGCCCGGCGGTGCCATTCTTCCTGTATACGACCCGATCATCGACAGTTCGATCCGTCATATCCTCGTGCGCCATGAGCAGGGCGCCGGCCATATGGCCGAGGGTTATGCGCATGCCACGGGAAGGCCCGGGGTGGTCATGGTCACCAGCGGTCCCGCAGCCACCAACGTTGTCACCCCGCTGTGCGACGCTTTCCTCGACTCAGTTCCGATGGTCTGCATCACCGGGCAGGTTCCTTACGCGGCAATCGGGACGGATGCCTTCCAAGAATGCGACACAACCGGTATCACGATGGCGGTTACCAAGCACAATTTCTTGGTTACTGAAGCCCAAGACATTCCGAGAACCATCCGTGCCGCGTTCCACATCGCCACCACAGGCCGCCCCGGTCCGGTGCTCGTCGACATTCCCAAAGACATCGTCGATCCGGTCAATCCCAGGTCGGCGATGACCTGGTACGAAGCAACCGACGCGGACATGGATCTCCCCGGGTACCACCCGATCACCCAAGGCGATCCTGAACTGATCCGTGCTGCGGCAGAGATGATCCGCACAGCGGAACGACCCGTTCTCTACGTGGGAGGCGGGATACTCAAATCCCGTGCCGCGGAAGCGCTGTTGCAACTAGCAGAAATGGTTCAGATACCGGTGGTCACAACGTTGATGGCCCGAGGCGCTTTCCCCGACAGCCACGACTTGTGTCTGGGAATGCCGGGCATGCACGGCAACTTCACAGCTGTCACGGCTATGCAGAAATCCGACCTGCTGATCTCGCTGGGTGCCCGCTTCGACGACCGGGTCACGGGCAAACTCGACGGGTTCGCCCCCGACGCGAAGATCATTCACGTCGACATCGACCCTGCCGAACTCGGCAAGGTTCGCCGAGTCGACATCGGCATACAGGGCGACTGCCGACTCGTCATTGAAGATCTCACCACGGCGATGCGTGAGATCGGGGGCACAGACGCCCAAGTGGATCGCGGAGCTTGGCGGTCCACCATCTCGGGTTGGCAAGAGAAGTTCCCGCTCGTCTATGAGCAGTCCGAACTCGGCGAACGACTCAAACCCCAGTACGTGCTTGAAGAACTGCGTGACAACAACCCCGCGGACACCATCGTCACCTCAGGTGTCGGCCAGCATCAGATGTATGCCAGCCAGTATTGGAAGTTCGATTACCCCTACACCTGGATCAACTCCGGCGGCTTGGGCACGATGGGTTTCTCCATCCCGGCTGCCATCGGAGCCAAGGTCGGCAAACCCGACCGACGAGTTTGGGCTGTCGACGGCGACGGTTGCTTCCAGATGACCGCACAGGAACTCGTCACAGCGTCGGTCGAGGACATTCCGATCAAGGTCGCGCTACTCAACAACTCGTATCTGGGAATGGTCCGACAGTGGCAGGAGATGTTCTACGACGAGCGTTTCAGCGAGGTCTATCTGTCGGAACAGACCCCCGATTACGTCAAGTGGTCTGAGGCGATGGGTTGCGTGGGGATCCGGGTGGAGTCCCCCGAAGAAGTCGCCCCCGCCATCACCAAGGCCAACGAAATCAACGACCGCCCCGTGGTGGTCGAGTTCCGCACGGATCCCCGTGAGAACGTCTTCCCGATGGTTCCGGCCGGCAAGAGCAACTCCGAACTCGTGGTCGACCCGAGCCAGCAGGGGTTGGAGCCGTGAGCAATCCGGACCGATTCCATACGATTGTCACAACCGTCGAGAACAAGCCAGGCGTTCTGGCCCGGGTGTCGGGCCTCTTCGCACGCCGGGGCTTCAACATCGAATCGCTGGCGGTGGCGCCCACCGACGACGAGCGCTTCAGCCGCATCACCTTCACGGTCGATGTCGAATCCGCACCGCTTGAACAGGTCGTCAAGCAACTCAACAAGCTCATCAATGTGGTTGAGATACAGGAGCTGCCGCCGGAGGAATGCGTATCAAGAGAGTTGATGTTGGTGACCGTTGCTGCTGACGCGCACCATCGTCGAGACCTGATGGAACTCATTGATGACTGGCGGGCTTACGTATTGGCAGAAAACACCGAGAGAATAATGTTGTCGTTCTCGGCTCGTACGGCTCGGCTGGATGAGTTCGAGGAATGTCTGCGACCCTTCGGGATTGTGGAACTTCAGCGAACCGGACGGGTGGCGCTCCCCGCGCTCGACTGATCGAACACAGACAAAGAAAGAGGTTTCGCCGTGGCGAACATCTACTACGAAAAAGACGTTGATCGTTCTCAGATCCTCGGCCGAAAGGTTGCGGTGCTCGGGTACGGCTCGCAGGGGCACGCCCATGCACTCAACCTGAAAGAATCGGGCGTCGATGTGAGGGTCGGCCTTCGCGAGGGTTCATCGTCGGTTGCCAAAGCGCAAGCCGCCGGACTTGATGTGAGCTCCATAGCTGACGCATGCGCTGAGGCCGATGTGGTCATGATGCTCATGCCCGACACCGAAATGGCCGCCATCTACGAAGAACAGGTCGCCCCCAACCTTGGCGATGGAGACGCGTTGTTCTTCGCTCACGGATTCAACATCCGCTTCGATCTGATCAAACCCGCTGCCAACCTCGATGTATGCATGGTCGCGCCCAAAGGCCCTGGCCATCTGGTGCGCCGCACTTACAGCGAGGGTGGCGGGGTGCCTTGTCTCATAGCTGTTGAGCAGGACGCCAGCGGTTCGGCCAAGGAGCTCGCATTGGCCTACGCGGACGCCATCGGCGGTGCCCGTGCGGGAGTGATTGAAACCACCTTCACCGAAGAGACCGAGACCGACCTGTTCGGCGAGCAAGCGGTGCTGTGCGGTGGCACGACGCGGCTGGTGCAGGCCGGTTTCGAGACCCTGATCGAAGCTGGCTATCAGCCCGAGGTCGCCTACTTCGAATGTCTCCATGAACTGAAGCTCATCGTCGACTTGATGTATGAGGAGGGAATCGCGGGCATGCGCTATTCGGTGTCTGACACTGCTGAGTGGGGCGACCTGAGCTGTGGCCCGAAGGTCATCGACGATCGTGTGAAAGCCACGATGAAGACCCTCCTCACCGACATTCAAGACGGAACCTTCGCCGCGAACTGGGTGGCCGAAAGCCGTTCTGGACGCGGGGAGTTCCTCGCTTTGGAACAGGCGGGCCACGATCACCCGATCGAAGTTGTCGGCAAGGAACTTCGAGCCATGATGCCGTGGATATCCGCCGGGAAACAGTCAGTCGCCGAAACCTCCGGCGGCCAGGGCATGGCCTGAACGACCCCCGCTGAGCCTTGTCAAAGGCGCACCGGCGATCAGGGAAACAATCCTTCGGTGAGGCGGTAGAGGATCAGCGCGCCCGCAACTATGAACGTGCCCGGGATTGCCCAGAAAACAGCCCAGGCTGCCCAGCGGACCCAGGTGGGTCTGTCGGCGAAACGGCGGTGATGGTACGCGGCTTCGAGGGCTTGGATCTCCTTGTCGGGCTTGATCCCGTGTCCCAACAGTTCACGGGCGTCCTCGGCTACTTCTTCGCGCACCACGACCCGGAAGATTCGGTCGGTCACGTGATGTGGAGCAATGGAATGGGCGGGATCGCCGAGTACGAGCCCTTCCAGACCTGCGTCTCCGAGCATGGCCACAGCCAGATCGGCGTCGAACTTCGAGGCGAACTCCCCGACGACGCTCATGCCCGATAACGGTTCCATCGTGAACATTCTGGCACTGTGCCGGTTCAAAGTGGCACTTGGACTACTCGCAAGGTTGCGGGTTTTCGCAACCTGATGACTATCGTCGCCTCCGATGACCACGGCGATCAGAGTCCGCGGGCTCACCAAGTCCTACGGAGACCTTCGCGCCGTCGACGGCGTCAGCTTTGATGTCGTTGAAGGAGAGGTTCTGGCGATCCTGGGTCCCAACGGTGCCGGCAAGACGACGACCGTGGAGATTCTGGAAGGTCACCGGACCCGTGACGGTGGTGATGTGTCGGTACTCGGAACTGACCCGGGTCGAGGTGGACGCCCTTTTCGAGACCGTATCGGGATCGTGTTGCAGGCCGCGGGTGTCGACCGCGAACTGTCGACTCGTGAGGCGCTCGAACTGTACGGCGCGGCCTATTCGACCCCGAGATCGATTGATGAACTGATCGAACTAGTGGAGTTGACGGACAAGGCCGACGATCGGATCGTCTCGCTCTCTGGCGGCCAACGACGCCGGGTGGATCTGGCGCTTGGTCTGATCGGCAACCCCGAACTGATATTCCTCGACGAGCCCACCACGGGTTTCGACCCGCGCGCCCGTCGCCGCAGTTGGGACGTCATCTCCAACCTGACTTCTCTGGGTCGCACGATCGTGTTGACCACGCACTACCTTGACGAGGCGGAATACCTGGCTGACCGGGTGGCGGTCATGGCCAAGGGTCGAATAGTCGCGGACGGCACCCCGGCGGAACTCCGCAGATCCGTACAGTCCGACACGAAGATCGCCTTTGATCTGCCTCGGTTAGACGAGCCCTTGGTGGAACTGTTTGATCCGCTGATCGGCCAAGGACGGGGTAGAGGACATCGGGTAGAATTCTTGACTCCCGCTCCTACCGCCGATCTAGCTCACGTCACGAGTTGGGCCATGCAACGGGGGATCGAACTCGACGGCCTGACCGTCGAATCGGCCGATTTGGAAGACGTCTATCTGAGTCTCGTGGGCGAAGACGAAGATTCCGAGGATTCAGGGCGTGCTGATGGATAACAGTCTTGGTGCGAGTCGTGTGTCGCTCGTTGTACGGCATATTCGTGCTCAGAACAGGATCTTCTGGCGGGTTCCGATCGGCGCCTTCTTTGCGCTCTTCCTGCCGGTGATGATGCTGGTGTTGTTCGTTGCTCTGTTCGGTTCGGACACTTATACCACCGAGTACGGTGAGGTTTCGCGGGCGCAGTTCTATACGCCCGCGTTAGCGGTGTTCGCGGTCGCCAGCGCCACCTTCACGAATCTCGCGATCAACCTTTCGATTCGTCGCGATGAAGGGATTTTGCGGAGGGTTCGAGGCACCCCACTGCCTCCGTGGATCTATTTGGCCGGTGTCATTGGTTCGGCGGTGTATATGGCTTTGTTAGGAACTGTGGCTGTGGTCACGCTCGGTGTCGTGGCGTACGGCGTCAACATCGAACTGACCAAGCTTCCCGCGATGTTGGTGGCTCTCGTGCTGGGCGCGACCGCATTCGCGACTTGGGGAGTAGCGCTGGCCGCGCTCACCCGAACTGCCGCCGCCGCTCCTGCGGTGGCCAACGCCGTCATCTTGCCGCTGGCGTTCGTATCCAACGTCTTCGTCTCATTCGAAGGGGAGGCTCCAGCGTGGCTGCTGTTGGTGGGCGACACTTTCCCGCTGCGCCACTTCGTGATCTCCTTCGGCGAAGCGATGAGTCCCTTCAGCGAGGCGCCCGCTTTCCTTCCAGAACGCCTGGGTGTGTTGGTGGCGTGGACTGTCGTTGGCGCGTTGGTTGCCTTACGCAAGTTTCGTTGGGAACCGGCAGTCGGTGCTTCCTCAGCCCGCGGCCGCCGCGGGAATTCTCGGTAGCATTCCGCGCATGCGCATCTTCGGTTCACAGGTTAGGCATCTACTGCTCATTCTGGTTTTGCTGTCGGCCCTGGCGTTCGCCGCGGCTTGCTCAGCCGACGATCCCCTTGCCGTCGATGCACCGGATTCCGCGACCGAACCCGATGCCGGTTTCGACGAGACCGCAACCACGACAACTGCGGCTCCCGCTGCTGTCGAGCAGGAACCCACCGAAGCGGAATCAGTAGCCGCGGTCGGAGCGGTGACCGACTTGGACCCACAAGACCAGGCGCTGATCGGCTCGATCTTCGGCTCCTATGTCCACGTTGAAGATGTGGCTGAGATCGTCGCGAGACTCAACGAGAATGCTGAGCAGTTTGAATACACGATCGGTGAGCACGGAGGCGTCTACCAGTTCGCCACCGTCTCCGAACCGCTCACATTCAACCTGGCGACTTCCCGCGACGCATCGTCAAGCGGGGTGCTGGGCTACCTCTTCGAGGGACTGACCGAGAGTTCGTGGTTGGACAACAGTGTGGAACCGGGGTTGGCGGAGTCCTGGGAGGCCTCCGACGACGGCATGACGTGGACCTTCAAGTTGCGTCGCGGGGTCACCTGGCATGACGGCGAACCGTTTACCGCTCAAGATGTGGACTTCACCTTCAACCGGATCATCTACAACGACGACATTGGGGCAGGCGACCGCTCAACGTTCGACTTCCGGTTCCAAGACGATGACGGTCAATGGCAGGAGGCGCCGATGACCGTAACGGCTCTCGACGACTACACGGTCGAGTTCGCCCTGCCGGTTCCGTTCGCCCCCTTCCTGCGCTCCATGGGCACCGCCATCTATCCCAGACACATCCTTGAACCGTATGTGGACGACGGCAGCTTCATTGATGTCTGGGACATCGACACAGACCCGACGCAGGTGATCGGCACCGGGCCCTTCACGATCGAGAGCTATGTGCCGGGCGATCGTTTGGTCCTAAAACGCAACCCCGACTACTGGCTCAGCGACGATGAGGGCAACAGCCTGCCGTACCTCGACTCGATTGTCTTCGTGTTCGTCGAGACGCTTGAGGATGAACTCGACGCCTTCCTGGCGGGCCAGTCCGACGTGCATGGGGTTCTGGGCGCGGAGTTCGCGGACCTCGAACCGCTCCAGGAAGAAGGCGACTTCACGATCCACAGGCGGGGACCTGGTTTCGGAACGACCTTCCTGGGTTTCAACGTAAACCCGGGCGAATCTCCCGACACCGGCGAGCCGTTCGTCGTCTCCCCCAAGATCGATTGGTTCTCCAATGTCGAGTTTCGGCGCGCGGTGGCCTACAGCATCGACAACTTCGCCATCGTCGATGAGGTGCTGCACGGCCTCGGCTACCCGCAATGGTCCCCGATCAGCCCCGCGGCCGGAGACTTTCACAACCCCGACGTGATGGTCTACCACTACAGTCCGGCGAAGGCCACCGAGATCCTCGAAGGACTCGGCTGGAGCGACAGCGACGGCGACGGCATCCGAGAGGACGGCGACGGCAACGACATCGAGTTCACGTTGTTGACGAACGAGGGAAACAGCGTTCGGATTCAGGTCGGCGAGATCATCACCTCGGCTTTGGAGAGGATCGGCGTGAAAGTGGATTACCAGGTGATCCCCTTCGGCGACCTGGTCGACCGTTTGACCGTCACCTACGACTGGGACGCGATCATTGTGGGCCTGACCGGAAGCGCAGAACCCCACTTCGGGTTCGGCGTGTGGCACAGCACCGGAGACCTGCACCTGTGGTACCCGAACCAGCCCGAACCAGCCACCGACTGGGAAGCGGAGATAGACGAACTGTACGTCAGGGCCAGTCAGGAGTTGGACGAGGAGCAGCGAGCTGAGCACTACCACAGGGCTCAGGCGATCGCTGCCGACAATGTGCCACTCATCTACACGGCGTTGTCTGAGCGGCTGACCGCAAGTCGCAACGTCTTCGGAAATGTCACGCCGACGTTGTACGCGCTCTGGGATGTCCGCTACCTGTATCGCACGGACCTGTAGCCGCAAGGAGGCCGGCCATGCTCAGCAAATTCGACGATTACCCGATCCATCAGACACCCGAACCCATCGCTCACCCGGCCAGCAGCGACAAGGACGTCTATGAGCGCTACTGGTTCAACGGCTACTCGACCGCTGGTGACATGTACCTGGGCATCGGCACCGCTCTCTACCCCCATCTGGGGATACAGGACTGCGGGATCTCCATCGTGTATGAGGGCCGTCAGTACGCCTACCATGCATCGGCTCGTGCCGGTGCAGAACCGAGCGACATGCGGGTGGGGCCGTTCAATCTCGAGATCGTCGACCCGATGCGGTCCTGCCGGGTGATGCTTGATCGCAACGACACAGATTTTGCTTGTGACCTGCTGTTCGAGGGGCGGACGGGCAATGTGGAGGAACCGCGCCATCATTTCGGGAACGGCCTCCGCAAGACCATGGACACCACCCGTTTCGCCCAGCTCGGGCATTGGAGCGGTTGGATCTCCTTCGGAGGCAAACGGCTCGAGCTCGAGCGTGAACTGTCCTGGGGCACCAAGGACCGTTCGTGGGGAATCCGGCCGCTGATCGGCGGCGACACCCGCGGCGCGCCCCAGCCGCCGCGAGAGGGCGGGCTCTTCTTTCTGTGGGCGCCGATCAACTTTGAGGACATGTGCATCCACTATCAACTGTTCGAAGACTTCAAGGGGCGTCCGCTGTTCAACGTCGGAGCGATCCTTCCGGTCTACGAATCTCCCGATGACATTCCTGGGGTCGAGGATGAAACCGCGAGCCACATGCGCAATCTCGAACACAAGCTCACGTTCAAGTCGGGCATCCGCATGGTGAACGATGCAACGATCGCTATGACCTCGATCGACGATGGGAAACGCCACGAAGTGCACCTAGAGCCGATTTTCACGTTCCGCATGAAAGGGATTGGTTATATGCACCCGAAGTGGGTGCACGGCCAGTGGCACGGCGAGTTGGAGATGGAGAGCGAGTCGTGGTCGCTTGATGAGGTCGACGAGATGGCCTACGAGAATCAGCATGTTCAGCACTTGGTATGGGCGACCTACGGTGATCGACGCGGAATCGGGGTGCTGGAGCAAGTGATGCTCGGCCCGTACCGCCCCTACGGACTTGAAGGTGGCTGGCAAGCCCCTTCCTACGACTAGTTCAGCGCTGGGTCAGCTCGCCGGGTCGATGAGACGGAACGCTTCGGCGTACCGCACTCCGCCGCGGCGACCGTGATCTCGGGCTTCGCCCAGTATTCGTCGGCGGAACCGGAGTGCCTGGGTGCCGTCGTCGTCGGTGTCGATCTCCATTGTGGTCTCGAATTGAGACTCGTGAGCGAGCAGCGCTGAGATCTTGGCGTCCAGGTGTGGCTGTTCGACGTTTTCGAGATGGTCGGGCTCCTCGCACTCGAACAGCAGGAGCGCGGCGGGTCGATGGTGGGCGATGCCGTGTTCACGGTGATAGTGGGGGTCTCTCGCCGCTACCACCGCGTCCACGGTCAGCCATCCGGCGGTCCGATGGTCGGGGTGTATCCGCCAGCGCTGCCACGGGTCGTGTCCCAACACCACCTCAGGCTGCAGTTCACGAATGATGCGGCTGAGGTCGCTGCGACGCTCGACCGTGTGGTCGAGTTCACCGTCTTCGGCCCCCAGGAACCGCACTTCGCCGGTGACGCCGAGACGTCGGGCGGCCTCCTGCTGCTCGGTTTGACGGCGAGCGATAAGCGCGTCGGTGTCGGCGTCGATGTCCCAGGTTCCCTTGCTCCCGTCGGTGCACACCACCAGGTGGACGGTCGCTCCCGCCGCTGCCCACTTGGCCAGCGTCGCGCCGCACTCGAACTCGATGTCGTCCGGGTGCGCTCCGATCGCCAGCGCGGAGGCGGGAGCGGGCAGATCAATGCGCATTGTCAGGGAACATTGGAGGTGGTCGCGGCGGAGTGCGAGGTGCTGCGTTGGGCGGTATCCGAATCGTGGCGGGAGGCGTCGTGTGTGGACCGCGCGAGGTGCGGCGGCAGATCGGCGGGGCTGTCGACATCCCAAGCCAGAGATGCATCGTTGACCTCGCTGAAGTCGAGCCCGATGCGAGCTGCTTCGGCACGGTGTTGTTCGAACGAACCGGGTCCGTAGGCGAATCTGAACCCTGTGCCGGTGGGGAGGCTCATCACGTTGGTTCCGTCGCGGTACCGGTCCGGAGCGATCACCACTCCGCGGCCGGTCACCACCCTGAGGTCCGAGGCGTACGGCAGGTCGGCATGGGCTATGAGGATTCGAGCCGCCCCGGCGCGTTCGGCCGCCGCTTCGGCCGCAGTTATCGCCGCGTTGAGTCCGCTCACGCGGACACGTTGGGCCGGAACGTGCATTCCTTGTGCCCAAAGCACCACTTCGTCGTCGTCGGTCACGACCCATACGGGCAGGTCGTGAGCTGCGGCGACAACCGTCTCGGCCATTTGGCGCATCAACACCCGCCGCCTCTGCTGGTCAAGCGACTCGGCGAGACGGCTCTTGGCATCGTCGAACGAACGTATCGGCACCAACACGATCGTGTCGTCCCCTGCAGATCCGCTCAAGACCACCGTGTTGTAAGTCTAGGTGCCGGTTCGTGTGGGGTTGTTGGCGGAGTCCGCCGACCAAGCGTCGCTTCGTTTCATGAATTGTGGAAGAAGCTTTCCCAGTGGTCCGGTCTCTTCAGGATCGTCCCACTTGCCCGAGACAAGCAGAACCAAGCTGTTCGCGAAAATTAACCATGTCGGCACAGCTGCAACTGCATAGCTCCACGAGAAATCAACGACCAAAATTATGGGGATCAAGGGAACAAGAATCACCGAAAAAATAAACATGCCTGCCTTGAGCATGGCCAACCTCCATCGGGTGTCACCATAGTACACAGCAAGGTGTTGAGAAGAACTTCCACTTGGTCACGACTTTTGAGACCCATCCGCAGCTCTCTTGTGCCGCCTTGAATCCGGCCGCTCCAGCCCCACCAATTGCGGCAGGGTTGCTTGTTCCCCGAGCTGTGCCAGCACCGGCTAAACCGCCCGCGGCACCTCCAGCGGCAGTGCAGACCCATTCTTGGACGGTTTCTGATACTTCTCTCCATTCACCGGCGGGTTGAGTCGTTGTCGGCGGTTGGGTCGTTGTCGGTGGTGGTGCGTGGACATGTTGAATGTACTCGCACACCTGGGTCGTGACCCATCCGTAAACCGGTGTCCGCACTTGGTAGTAGTTGTACGAGTAAGGATCCCAAACCCACGATGTCTCATAATGTGTGATCGTGCGCGTCGTCTGCTTGCAGCAGTTCCGGTCTTCGTGGGCGCTGGCCTGATCGGTTCCCAGGCTTGAAAGTATGGGTATGTCTGGGCTGTCTTGTGGCACCAACGCGAGCGATGTTGCGAGCACCAGAGCGGCCAGTGGAATGATGTTTAGTTTCTTGAAGC
>VXYK01000032.1:32169-61982 GCA_009845995.1 Acidimicrobiaceae bacterium
TTGAAGCAAATCATGTGCGCAAGAGTAACCGTCTCGTGGCCATGCTGTCAAGCCTTGCGCCGCGGGGTTGGGTTGGCGGCCTAGGGTGACGGCATGGAGATGCACGTTGCCGTTGTCGGGGCAGGTTCCTGGGGGACCACGGTCGCCCATTTGAGCGCCCACAATGTTGCGACGACCCTGTACAGCCGCCGCGAAGATGCGGCCGGTGCCATCAATGCCCGCCATGAGAACCCGAGATACTTGCCGGGATACCAACTTCATGCGTCTCTGCGTGCCTCAAGTGACCTGGCGGCGGTCGTGTCCGCCGCTGACGTGTTGGTGATGGGAGTTCCCTCGGCGGGATTCCGTGACACGCTCAAGCAGCTGCGCCCGAGTCTTCGACCATGGGTACCGGTCGTGTCGCTGGCGAAGGGATTGGAACTCTCAACCCGCCAGCGGATGACCCAGGTCGCTGAAGACGAACTGCCCGGCCATCCCGTCGGCGTGCTCACCGGCCCCAACCTCGCAAAAGAAATCCTGGCGGGCGACGCCGCGGCCGCGGTCATCGCCTTCGACGACGAGACCATCGCCCAACGTCTCCAAGACGTGTTCTCCACCGACCTGTTCCGGGTCTACACCAACACCGATGTGCTCGGTTGCGAGATCGGCGGCGCACTGAAGAACGTGATCGCTCTGGCCGCGGGGATGGCCGACGGACTCGGCACCGGAGACAACACCCGTGCTGCCGTGATCACCCGTGGACTTGCCGAGTTGACTCGGCTGGGCGTGGCGATGGGCGGCAAACCTGCAACGTTCGCGGGTCTTGCCGGAATGGGAGACCTGCTCGCCACCTGCATGAGTTCGCAGAGTCGGAATCGGCATGTGGGGGAACAACTCGGACGGGGCCGGACGCTTGACGAAATCAGCGCTGAGATGGACCAGGTGGCCGAAGGCGTCAAATCAGCGAAAGTGGTGCTCGAACTCGCCGCAGAATACGACGTGTACATGCCGATCTCCCAAGAGGTGCACTCGTGCATCGAGGGCCTCCAGAGCGCGGACGATGCGTACCGAGGCCTCATCGCCCGAGAGATCACCCGCGAGTAGCGGTGATGCGCAGGCTCAGTAGGTGGGCCCCGTCGACTCGGCGGGCGCGGGGCGTCGGCACTGCGCCCGCCGTGCTTGAGGGATCGATGATCGGCGACCTCGAAGGTCCGGTGGCCGTTGTCGATGAGTGTGGCCGGGTGCAGACATGTGATCGCGGCTGGTCGTTCGAATGGGGGGTTGGTATCGGAGATCGCTGGCGTGTGGCCCATGTCGACCCGGGTGCTCGTCGTCATCGGATCGACGACGCCCCGGTTTATGAGACTCGGTTGCGGGTGCCGACGGGTGATGTCGTCCACCGGGTGGCGGTCGCCAACGACGGGGTCAGCAGGGTCCTGGTCATTGAGTTCGAGAACATGTCGTCCGACGCTGTTGCGGTTGCGCTCGTCGGCCGTGCTCACGGCGTTGAACTGCAGGCAACCCGCGACGCGGTCACCCTCGGTGGTCAGGTGTGGATCCAGCCCGAACGCCGAGCCGGGGGAGCGGTGGCGGTCAGTGGCGCACAGGATCCCTGGGCGAAAATCCGGCGCGACCCACCCACAGCCGCAGTGTCGGCCCGCGGTGACGAGGTGGCGGCTGGACTGGTGATGGCACTGCCGCATCGTCAAACCGTCAAGTTCGGCGTGGTGATTGAAGGTACCGCACTGAGCCGTCCGCCAAACCCCGCCGAGATCGCCTCGGGATGGCGAGCCGTCACCGCCGAAGCGCTCACCATCGACGTCGCCGATGCTGACCTCGGGGTGGCCTGGCGTCGGATACTCGGCGATCTTGTCGTGCAGGCAGGGTCCGACGACCCACGCAGCGCGGCTGAAGCAGTCCCGATCCTCGACATCGCCGGACTCGATCGAGAGGCAGACCGGGCCAGGGCCGTGGTCGTGTCGTCCGCGGAATCCGGACTTCTCACAGGATCGGCGGCGGTCGCAGCATTGCGGGCGCTGGCCTCTCGAGAGTTGCGAATCGGAAGAGACTCCGGACTGAACGAACTGGCCGATGTGCTGGCAGCGGGCGCTTCGGATTCTCTCGACCGTGATACCGCGAACCAACTGGCGCGGGCTTTGGAAGCCGGCCCACCACGCGTCGCAGCAGACGCCGAACGGCTTGCTGCCTCAGTCGATCCGAACGTCGTGTATCAGCCGTCGACTCTGGCCGCGACCGCGGCAGATCGCGTCCTCGGCACACTGATCGACGACTCACGGCCCGACCACATCGACCTGCTTCCCGAGATCCCGCCCGAGTGGTTCAGCCGACCCATTGATGTACGCGGCTTCGGAACGCTCTGGGGCCGGATGTCGTTCAGCGTGCGGTGGCACGGACATCGGCCCGCTCTGCTCTGGGAACGGGCCGGAAGCCACGACAATGTCGAACTGTGCTGCGGAGGGATCGACCCTTCATGGTCAAGCGTTGAACGCCAAGGCGAAACCCTGCTCGCGGAGCCCGATTGGGCACCGCACGCGTAGCACGCACGTGTCACTCAAGACGATGGTTCAGGTGTCGGTTGCGGGTTGGTTAGGGTGCATTTGATGGTTGCAACCGCCCGACCGCTCCGCCAATCAATCAAGAACAAGGCTCCGGGATTGCGGTTTGAAAAAGACTTGTGGGCGGCGGGCAATCAGGTGGTTGTGGGTATCGATGAGGTGGGCCGCGGATCTTGGGCCGGCCCGCTCACTCTTGCTGCGGTCGTGGTCCCCCAGGACAGACGGCTCTACAAGGTACGCGATTCCAAGATGCTGACCGAAACCGAGCGTGAAGTGATGCACGACCGGATTCTCGATTGGGCCAGCCGGGTTTCTGTGGCACATGCCAGCCAGCAGGAATGCGACGAACTCGGCATGTCCGCAGCGCAGAAGCTTGCCGCGCAACGTGCCCTGAACGGTCTAGGTGAGCCGGTCGACCATGTTCTCGTGGACGGGAATTGGGACTTTGTTGAGTCGGTTCCGACCACCCGGATCATCAAAGGTGACGCGGTGAGCCTGTCGATCGCGGCTGCTTCGATCGTGGCGAAGGTCACCCGTGATCGGATCATGGGTGACTGGGACCGGCACTATCCGGCGTTCGGATTTGCCAGTAACAAGGGTTATCCGTGTCCCCGGCACAAGGCTGCGCTTGCGGCCTTCGGCCCCACAGCGGTGCATCGGCGCAGCTGGGTGTTCATGGACGACCTGCGCTGGACTGCTGTGCCCCGCGTAGTCGAGGACAGCCCCCAGCCGAGGCCCGAACGGCCCGTGAGCGCAGCGAACAAGAGTGGGATACAACGCCTCTTCTGACCGGTCTTCCGCACAGCCTCCCAAGTTGGGTAACCTGCTGACGTTATGGGACAACCGGTCACCTTCATCCGCTCCAGTTCGCCTCGGCCCGGTGTCGTACGTTTTGAACTCAACCGCAGCCTCACCGGCATGGGCCATGAGAGCTATGCCGCCGGTGACGAGATTCTCGGCGACCGCCCGCCCGATGTATTGGCGCGACGCATCTTCGAGTTGGGCAACGTGTCGTCGATCCACATGTACAGCTCGGTGGTGACCATCACGTTTGCCACGACCGAGCAAGGCGACCTCGAGTCGGTGGTGAGTGATCTCTTCACTTATTACGTGCCCGGAGTTGAGATCCCCGACGACGAGGAACTCATCGCCATGGTTGAAGGCTGACCTGGGTCTACGCCCAGCGTCGAATCCAGGCGTGCATGGCGATACCTGCGGCCACTCCCGCGTTGATCGACCGAGTGGACCCGTACTGCGCGATTGAGCACACCTGCTCAACGGCTTGACGAGCGGCGTGGGAGAGACCGGGGCCTTCCTGGCCGAACAACAACACGCAGCGCTGAGGCAGCTCGGTGTGTTCGATCGGGGTCGAACCGGGCAGGTTGTCGATACCGATTACCGGCAGGGTTTCGGTGGCGGCCCAAGCGAGCAGATCGTCGATCGATTGATGGTGGGTGATGTGCTGGTAGACGTCGGTCATCATCGCCCCGCGGCGGTTCCATTTGCGCTTGCCGACGATGTGTACTTCCGCTGCACAAAAGGCATTGGCGGTGCGCACGACCGTGCCGATATTGCGGTCGTGCTCCCAGTTCTCCACCGCGACATGAAATCCGTGGCGACGCTGGTCGAGATCCTCGACGATCGCCTCCACGGACCAGTAGCGGTATCGGTCGATCACATTGCGCCGGTCTCCGTCGGCCAAAAGTTGCGGGTCGAGCCGCGCATCGTCGGGCCAAGTCCCCTTGTAGGGTCCCACCCCCGCCTCCTGCTGATCCCCCACTTCATCCACCGTCAAACCCTAACGTGGGAGCGGCCTAGTCAATGAGGGGGTCGGACCGTACCCGGTGGCGCTCAGCGGCTTCGTGTTCGGGGAGGACTCGGCCGAACAGTTGCGTGGTGCGTGCCACTCGCCCGATAACTCCGGGCTGTTCGGTATAGGCGAAGATCGCGGCGTGGCGGGGTTTTGAATCGGCGGCCACTCGTTTGACTCGATGCAGAGAGTGGCGACCACGGAATATCTGAAGATCACCGGGCCGCAGCTCCAGGGTGTGAACACCCTCGCTGCGGCCGACAGCTTCGCCGCCGTCGAGCACGGCTTGGATCGTGTCGAAGTTCTCATCGGTTGCCGATCGGATAGCCGGGTAGTACTGGAACTCACCTCCAGAGTCGGCGTCTTGCACAAGGACGGTGACCGCGAAGTCGTTGGTGTCGAAATGCCAAGTGAATTGTTGCCCCGGATCCAAGATGTTGGCCGTGAGACCGGCCAAAGGGTCGGCGTAACAGTGCAGTTCGCCGATCTCAAGACAGTCCGCCAAGAACTGTGCCAGCTCCGGGGCACGAAAGAGTGCGTCGATAGCCATACCGGAGTTCCAGCTGTCGCCGGGAATGAACCCGCTGGAGCGTTCCAGGAAGGTATTGACCGGGTGATGCTCACCGAAGTCGGGGTTGGGTGTTGTGTGGAAATACGGGTTCATCACCTCGGTCGAGAAGTGAGTCGTGTGCTTGCGGTCCTCGATCTCGCCGTTGATGCGGGCCACGGCATCGCTTCGCACAAGATCTGCGATGACCGCACAACCGACAGACCGCAACCCGGTTTGTGCTTCGTCGACCACTGCTAGGTATCGCTCGCTGCCGGGTTGGTCGAGCGGGTAGCGGTCCAGATCGATGAGTTCCCAGAGCGTGTAGGTCATCGGATCACTGCTCCGAGGGGGCGACCCAGTCGCCGTCGAGGCGCATGGACATGCCCGCGTCGTCTTCGATCCGTTTGACGACATGCAGTTCGCCCACATCGGTTCCGTAGCGCGCAGCGGCCTGTTCGAACACCGCGTGCGCGGCGGTGGTCATGGGTAGATCCGTCTTCACGTTTTCGCCCAGTTCGGCAAGGAGGCCCAGGTCTTTGATGCAGAGATCGAGGGTGAATGAGGGGTCGTAGTGACCGGCGAAGACGCTTGGCGCGTCGTGGCGAACGACGAAACTGTCGCCGACGCTTTCTTTGATCGCGTGCCACAGCGTTGCCAACTCAACACCGTTCGCCATCCCCATGGCGAATGCCTCTCCAAGCGCTGCCGCGGATACGAACCAGAGTTGGTTGGTAACGAGTTTCACGACGTTTCCCGAACCGAGCGCACCGCACGCAATCACCAGACCGAGGTTCTGCAGAACTTTGGTCGCTTCTGCGACGGGTTCGGAGTCGCCGGAGACAAACAGAGTCAGGGTGCCGTTGCGGGCGCCGTCAACCGCGCCGGTCACGGGTGAATCGACCACCTGCACGCCCGGGGGTGCTTGGCCGGCCAATTCGATGATGAGGTCCTTGCGGTTGGTGGTGAGATCCACCCAGATCGATCCCGGTTGCATCACCGAGAGCGCTCCGTCTGTGCCGGCCATGACAGCTACGACATGGCTGGGATGAGGAAGCGAAGTCAACAACAGGTCGACCTGTGCGGCGCACGCCGCGGCGGACCGCGCGGCCTCGGCACCTTCATCGACAATCTCGCTCAGCACCGAATCGTTGATGTCGAAGGCGGTCACGTGGTAGCCCGCGGCGATCAGCCGGCGGCACATCGGCCGGCCCATGTTCCCGAGCCCGATGAAACCGATCATCGGCAATCTGGTGTTTTCTGCAAGTGTCAAGTCTTCACCTTGCTTTCGCCGGGCGTAGTCGGAGCCGCGCGTTGTCGTTGCCGGGCCGTAGCAGCGCGTTGCTTTGGCCGGGCGTAGCCGGAGCCGAGTGTAGTTGTTGCCGGGCGTAGCCGGAGCCGCAGTCTGGTTAGCGTTTTAGTCCAGCCCTAGCGGCCGCGGTGGCGTGGGCGGCTTGTTCGAGCGTGTCGTCTAAGGGTTCGAGCTCAACCGCCGCGCCCGCATGGTCCAGCGCCCATCGCAACAAAATATCTGCCAACCAGGGGTTTTTGGGCAACAGCGGTCCGTGCAGGTAAGTGCCGATTCGTCGACCCGATAGAGCGCCCTCGAAGCCGTCTTGGCCGTTGTTGCCATGGCCTTTGTCGACCCGTCCAAACGGAGTGCACCCAGGTCCCAGGCGGGTACGACCGGCGTGGTTCTCATAGCCCACGACCGTGTTCGTGTGGCCGTCCAAATTCACGCTGAGAACCACATCACCGATGAGTCGGTCATGGCTAGCCGCTGTCTCCAAATCCAACAGACTGGTTCCGCGCATCTTCTTTCCATCGGCTGTGACGTAGCTGTGACCCATGAGCTGATAGCCGCCGCAAACGGCCAGCACAACCGCTCCACCGTCCGCTGCCTGCCTCAGGGGAGCGACCTTGCCGACCAAGTCCTCGGCCACCAGCAACTGATCGCGGTCCTGGCCACCCCCCAAGTAGTACAGATTGCAGTCAGCGGGTATTTCGTCGCCGAGGCCGGTTTCGACCACCTCGAGGGCCAGACCCCGCCACTCCAACCGGCGTCGGAACACTGCGATGTTGCCCCTGTCCGCATAGATGTTCAGATGGTCGGGGTACAGGTGTCCAAGCCGGACAGTGGGGCGGCTCTCGCTCATTCGTCCTCCCAGAATTCGGGCACAAGTCCCCGGTCGGCGAGTACCCGGCGGAAATCGAGCATCGCGGTGTACGTGGGCAAGACGTAGACGCGCCCACCGGCACCGCAGGCGGCCATAGCCGTCTCAAAAGATGCGGCAGGTTCGGGCCTCACCGAAAAATCGGTTGTGCCCCCCACGGCATAACGGAACCGCAAGGCCAAGTCATGCGCCCGAGTTCCACCCAAGGTGAGCGACTTCAACCGGTCGCCTTCCAGCAGGAGTTCGTAGTCCACGTCCCAGATCCAGGAGACGTCTTGACCATCAGCAGTGCGATCGTTGAGGAGTAGCAGCAGATGCAATGGATGTGTCTCGTTCAACACCATTCGGATGTTCTCGTTGGCCCCAGCGGGGTTCTTGGCCAACAGCGTTGTCACGCGCCGGGTCCCGACATTGATGTGTTCAGCACGCCCGAAAGCCGCACCTCGCTCAGCCAGCGCCGCGCTGATGGTCGTGGGTGTGATTCCGACCGCGATAGCAGTCGCGACAGCCGCGACCGCGTTGTAGGCGTTGGGCAGACCAGGCAGGCGCAACGATACGTCTATCGGACCCGAAGCCGTGGACATAGCGATCTGTTGACCGTCCATGCCCTCGAACTCCACGTTCGAGGCGATCAGGTCAGGTTGTGGTCGGATGAGACCGCACGCTGGGCACGCCCACTGCCCGAGATGGCCGATGGTGATCATCTGATAGTGAAGCGGCGAGTCGCAACGGCGACAGTTGGTGTTGTCCGCAGCGTGGGGGAGTGTTTCCCTGCCCAGGTGCGGGTCCTCGATTCCGTAAGCGACAGAGTTGGGGTGCTCGGCACCGATCTCAGCCACACCTGGGTCGTCCGCGTTGTAGACCAGGATGGTGTCGGGATCCAGGTCGGCGACCACGGACCGCCATTTTTGGGCCAGGTGTTCCAATTCGCCGTAACGGTCGAGCTGGTCGCGAAACAGGTTCATCAGGACTACGACTCTCGGATGGGTCTGTTGCACCAGCGTCGGCAGGGCAGCCTCGTCCACTTCGAACAGGGCGATGTCGGGTTCTGGGGTGTTGAGCAGGGCCGTTGCCACGCCTCGTTCGAGATTGGAACCGGCGGTGTTGGCGACGACCCGGGCACCGGACTCGTCGAGCGCCGCACGAACGAGTCGAGCTGTGGTGGTTTTGCCGTTCGTACCCGACAATAGGATCACACCGTTGGGAACGGCACGCGCCATCTCCTCGGTGGCTTGGGGACGCAGACGGTTGAGTAGCAGACCCGGCAGGGTTGTTCCCCCGCCCCGACCAAGCAGGCGCGACAGGCGACCGGCCGTGCGAGCCACTGCTGCGGCCAACCAGTGGGGCAGCGACGGGCGCTTCATCAGGCAGTCATCGATGCGCTCGGTCCAACGGATATGGGCGGTCACTGGGTATGTCGGCCACTTCGGTCCTTCGCAGGAGGCGGTCAGTTGCTGAATCTATCCGCGGAACGCAGAGGCATTGCGTACTGCCCGAGTCCGTGGGTGAACCGTGTAAAGTTGATCTCTGGGAAATTTCCCACAAGCGGAGAATCCGCGTGAGGAGTGGAACATGCCAGTCGGACGCACGGAGGTCGACAAGAGCGCATTGCCTCCGTTTCCCGAAGGCTGGTACTTCCTTGCTAGTCGCCAGTCCCTGGAGAAGACGAAGCTGATCCGAAAGACCTGGATGGGCGAGGATGTCATCGTATGGTGCGACGACAAGGGGAGCGTCTGCGTCTCAGAGGCCTACTGCCCTCATTTGGGGGCTGATCTGGGGCCCGACGCAGGGGGCTGCGTGCGCGATGGCCAACTTGTCTGCCCCTTCCACGGATTCGAGTACGACACCAGCGGCCAGTGCGTGGCCAATCCCCTCGGCCCTCCGCCCAAAGCGGCGCGGTTGCGGGTGTTTGCGACGCAGGAGATCACCGGCATGATCTTCGCTTGGTGGGGAAGCGGGGGTCGGCAACCGCAGTGGAATCTCCCCGCAGAGACACCGGACCAAGTCGGCTGGAGCAACCTCCACTTCTGGATATCCCGTTTTCCCGGCCATCCTCAGGACACCACGGAGAACTCGGTGGATCTTGCCCACCTGCGCCATGTCCACGGCTACGACAGCGTGACTCGCGTCGACCCGCTGGAGGTGGACGGTCACTTCCTGCGGAGCCGCTTCGACTTCGACACCGACCGGAGGATCGCCAAATTGGGGCGCCTTCGTCTCAGCGTCTCCGCCACCGCCTTGATCTACGGTCTGGGCTACTCGTTCGTGGAAATACGCGAACACACGATCGGCCTGGACATGCGCCTCTGGATACTGGCGTCGCCCGTCGACGGTACTCACATCGATCTGACGGTGGTGTCGCAGACGGGACCGTTACGCAAGCCGCGCCGCCCGATCGCGGGTTTGGCATTTCTCCCGCTGAAGATGCGTGCTCCCATAATCAACAAGATCATGGCTTTCTACGAGAAGCGAGACGTGCTCCAGGACATACCGATCTGGAGCCGCAAGCAGTACCGCTCTCGTCCTCGCCTGTCGCGTGCCGACGGTGAGATCATGAAATTCCGCGCCTACTGCGCCCAGTTCTATCCCGAAGTGCTGGCAGTGGTAGAAAACCTCGAGATTGTCGCCGACCAACCGGCCGTCAACGACTGACAGGGACAGCAGGCAATGGCAAGCAAAGAGACGGGCGAGTCACCGCGGCGAATTGCAATTGTCGGCGGGGGTGTTTCGGGGCTGGGCGCTGCTTGGGCGCTCAACCGTCATCCGGATCGGTTCGATATTCGGGTGTTTGAGGCGACAGAACGACTTGGCGGCAATGCGATCACCGCAGATATGCCCCAGGATGATGGCACGCAGGTTCCCTTCGACATTTCGGTTACCGCCTGCATCCCGTCGGTCTATCAGCACATTCTGTTGTTGCTGGACCAGTTCGACATTGACCTGGTCGAAACGAGATTCAGCTACAGCGTCAAATACGGGGGACGGATTTACGCCCACGATTTCGACTCGGAGATTCGTGAGCAACTGCAACCCGAGATCGAGAAATTTCAGCGGATACTGCGGCGGCTCAAGAGGTTCGGCTGGTTGAGCCGTTCTCCGTCCAAGGCGCTCAATGCCATCAACCCGTTCAACTACATCAGCATGGGAACGGTGTTGAACTGGGGCGGTTTTTCGGGTGATTTTCGGTACAAGATCCTCAAACCCATGTTCGTCAATTTCTTGATGGCGACCAACGTGTTCGACATGCCCGCTGCGCTGTTCGCGCGGTATCTCGAGTTCTTCGACATTGAGTCCGCCACACCCATGCAGACCTGGGACCAGGGGACACGACGCATCTATGCACACCTGTCAGCCGACTTCGTGGACAAGATCCACCTGAATCGGCCTGTTCACAAGGTGTACCGGTCAGAGTCCGAGGTCGTGGTCGAAGACGAAGAGGGTGTTCGGGAGACGTTCGATGAGGTGATCTTCGCCTGCAACGCGAATCAGACCCTGATGATCCTCGACAACCCCACGAGATTTGAGCGTTATCTGCTCTCGTCGATTCGCTACGAGAGTGAACTCCACAACCACACGATCGTGCATTCGGACTCATCGGTCCTTCCCGACAATGAGGTGAAGCCTCTGACAACCCGGAGCAACCACATCGAGCAGTACGGGACCAGACCCGACAACTACGAAATCACTTACATCATGCACAATCAGCAACCCTGGGCCAACCGGTCCGACAAGCCGTGCCTGGTGACCTACAACCCGATCAGCCCGATCGACGAGGAGAAGATCGTCAAGAAGTGGTGGTTCCAACACATTGTCCATGACGTGCGCCACGTCACCCTGATTGTCAATACGTTCCGCTTCGTCCAGGGCAAGAGACGTACCTGGCACTGCGGTGCTCACACCCTCATCAACAGTCAGGAGACCTGCTTTGTGACGGGGCTTGCCGCTGCCACACAACTCGGCGCGGACTATCCCTTCGACGATCCCGAGGCGAGGCGGTTGTTCAACTACTACGGCAGCATTCTTCACGGTGTGCGATTCCGGAAGGTGAAGCGTTGAGCGCCATGAGTCTTTCGGTCTCGCGGTGAGCAATTCCCCGGTGTTGCGACCCAGAAGGTACAGTGACGCGCCATGACAGCTGTGCTCGATAGGTTCAGTCGGCTGGTCACTGCCCGCCCGTACATCACAATCTTTGTTCTCTTTGTGGTCACTGTCGGCCTCGGGGCAGGGGCTTCGCTGAGGTCCGAGCCAACTGAAGGGGCTTCGCTCGAGTTTCTTCCCCCCGATAGTGAATACCTCGCCTCGGTGAACGAACTTGCCGAGTTCTTCGATGAATCCAGCGATGTCAGTGTCGTTACTTTGGTGTTCCGCGGTGATGCGTTCACTCCCGCTGGTCTATCCCAGATGGACACCTTGGTTGACAATATCGCTAGCACCCAGGATGTAGCTGAGTTCCTGGCACCGCCAGATCCGATCATCGCACCCTCGTTGATACTCAAGGCAATCGCTGGAATCGGTGATCTCGGGTCAATCACACAGGAAGAAATCGACTCCATCAGTAACGTGCCGGAGATCGGTGGGGCGTTCGCGGCGCTGAGCGGAATCGATACTGACGGCACCTCGATCACTGTCTCGACCATCCGTTTGCGTGACACGGGCGACGAAAGAGTCGCTGACGCCGAACGAGCGATCAGCGATCTGGCAACCAGCTCTGAGGGTCCGTTGCGGGTGAGCAGTGTTTCGCCAGTCGTGATTGAGGATGAGTACAAACAGGCCACGGAGTCGGGGATGGGTCCGTTGATCGGGCTGGCCCTGTTATTGATCGCCGCGTTGATTCTGCTCTTTTTGCGTACGCTGTCCGACCTTTTGATCACGCTCACCGGTTTGATCTTCTCGCTGACCTGGATCATTGGAGCTGAAGGCTGGCTTGGGCCGAAGGGGCTCGGTTGGATCGGTCCGCCGAGTTCACTTTCGACGATGGTTCCGATCATTGTGATCAGCCTTACGGTGGATTATGCGATTCAGGCTGTATCGCACTATCGGGAGCAACGAGGCGAAGGCGAGTCCGTGATCCAAGCGGTTCGGATTGGGCTGCGACATGTAGCGATCCCACTGCTCTTGGCCGCAGTGACTACGATTGCCAGTTTTTTTGCTACTTTGTTCTCTCCGATAGGAGTAATCGGCGATTTCGGCGTCGTTGCCGGTTTGGGCGTGGGGTTGAGTCTGATCGTGATGCTCACGCTGGTGCCGGCGGGACGGACCATCGTCGACCGGCGGCGCGAGGAGCGAGGCAAGTTGGCACCTCCGCGTTCGGTATCGAGTGCGCTGCCGGGTATTGAGCGTGCGGCAGAATTGCTCGGCGCAGCCGTTGCTCGCCGCCCTGCTCCTTATCTCATCGCCGTGGTCGGCGCGACGGTTTGGTTCGGGTTCGCGGCCACAGGCCTCACGTCGGAGTTCAGCATCCGCGACATTCTGCCGCGAGATGGGAACGTGCTGAACGACATGGAGAGCCTTGACGACGCAGTCGGCGGATCGACTGAGTTGGCCAGCGTGCTGGTAAAAGCTGAGGCTACTGAGACTCGTACGCTCTTGAACGTTCGGGATCTTTCAGACGCATTCTCCGACGAACAGCGCCGCCCGCGCGCCGCCGCTGGACCGATGGCCCCAACCTATGAGTCACTGGTGCGCGACTGGACGCACGACAGCGGTGAGCCGGGTGACAAGTACGACCCAGAACTCGCGGCTCTCTTCAGCGAAGCCTCTGCTGACGTGCGACTTGATCCGGGTCTGATGGAAGAGCTCCTTGAGAAACTAGGGGCGAAGGATCCTTCTCTAGAGAGCATTCTGGTCAACAATCCGGATGGGGTCGACGCGATCTTGCTCCAGTTTCCCACATACACCGATGATCCTGAGTCTGCGATGTTGATCCAGGAGGACATAGAGGCTCTCTGGGCTGGGGACGACGATGCCATTACAGCAACTGCGCTGAGCATCTTGCAGGTGACGATCAGGGACCACATCACCTCTGGCCAGAGAGAGGCGATTACCACCACCGTCGCCGTTGCTCTGGGCATCCTCACCCTCTTCTTCTGGGTGGCGCTGCGTCGCCCGGTGCTCGGGTTCGTTGCGGTCGGACCGATTGTGCTGGTTCTCATCTGGGTGTTGGGCACAATGGCTCTGCTGGGTATTCCCTACTCATTGATCACCTCGATAATCACTGCGCTATCGATCGGTATCGGTGTGGACTACACCATCCACATGATCCACCGTTATCAGGAGGAGTTCGCCCGTGTGCGGAACCCGGAAAAGGCAGCGATCCGAACTTTGGCCACCACAGGATCGGCGCTATTGGGCTCTGCGCTGACGACGGCGCTCGGGTTCGGCGTGTTGATGTTCTCGCCGCTTGCGGGAATCCAGCAGTTCGGCGTCACCGCCGCGATTGCGATCGGGTACTCGCTGCTCGTCTCCATCTTGGTGGTACCGCCGGCGATGACCGTCTGGGGTGCCTACGAAAACATGCGTCTGCGCTCGTCGGTGCAGAGCCTTTGGGACGACCTCGATGTGGCGATCGAGGACGTGCACCAACGCCACCACCCCGAAGAAACCGCTCCGCAAGTTTAATGAAGCGACGGAGACCCCACTGAGCGCTCCCTCGGTTACGGGCCTGGTTTGCGAGCCAAAAAGCAGTACAACGGGGAGAAGATCCCGGTTTTGCCTCCCGCGACATAGGCGATGGCGGTCTCATCCATCAGTCTGGCGACGTTCGCCGAGCCCTTCGGGATCACCTTGATCAGCTCGGCCAACCCGGATGCCTTAACCAGCATCTTTCGCCCCTTTGGCGTTCGGTGCGGTGCGTAGCCCCTCGTTCCGTTGGCGGTTTCCATCGGCTTGTACCATGGGGTAGTCGAGTTGCTGTTGGTGACGCCCAAGTCCGTCCCCTCGACAACCTCGAATCCGACCGCTTCGAGCGCTCGGTTCACCTCGCCAGTCGTTGCGATATCTCGAAGAGCGATGCCGTGCATCAGGTCCGCCTTGATGGCCCGGTGTTGATTGTCGTTGGGATCGAATTTGTCGGTCATGCACATCTCCTGGCCCCATAGGAGAGCTCCGGGTTTGAGCACACGAAAGATCTCGGCGAATGCTCCCTGTTTGTCCGGGGCATGACACGTCGACTCGATCGCGTAGGCGCGGTCGAAACTGCTGTCGTTGATGGTGCTCAGGTCCATGAAACTTGACTCGATGCAGTCAACGAGGTGGTCGAGCCCTGCCTCGGCGTTCAATGTCCTTGCTCTGTTGAGCTGGACCTTGCTGATGTTCACCCCGACGACGTTGACAGCAGCCTCGCTGGCGACACGGCGCATAGGTCCGCCGATTCCGCAACCGACATCGAGCACCCGCATACCCTCGCTCAGTTCTAGTTTGGAAATCATGAGCCGTTGGTGGCGGATCTTTGATTCCTCCAGCGTCTCGGTGGGCGACAGGGGCGCGAAGTGCAGGGAATCTCCCCAGCCGAAGACCATGAACTCGTTGCAAAGATCGTAGTATTCTTTGGCGGTCTCGGAGTGGTCGTAACTGTTCGCGTCGGCGGCTGAATCAAGAGACCTGCGGGTCCAGCTGTTGAACCGTTGCACCCGACCAGCGACGTCTCCGTCACGGTACGAGGTCTTCAGCCCACCGGTTAGATTGCGGAGTCGTTGCACGTGACCCTCCCGGGATAGCGCAGCAAAGGGTCCTAGGACTCAGGCGGGCAATTCGTGTCGCGTCCCTGCGACTGCGAACTTCAGCTTCTTGTTCGGCGACATCGATGCGAACGGGTTGATCTTGAGTTCGTAGTTCTTGGGCGCTATCTCAAGTTCGAAGTGGTGAGCGACCAGCAAGACGTTGAGGGCCATGTGCAACTCCGTCCAACGCGAGCCGAGGCAGGTGTGCGTTCCCAAACCGTAGGGCGCGTAGCCGCTACCGAGATGTTCCTTACGTGGGTTGGAGTAGCGGTCTATGTCGAAGGTATAGGGATCCGGGAAGAGATCGCTCATGTAGTGCGTCGCAGTGGTGCCGATGAGAATTCTTGAACCTAGGGGCAGTTCATAACCTTCGACGACAACGGCATTCATCACGTTCCTGATAGACATTGGGACGATTGGATAGAGCCGCATGCACTCCATGATGAAGCGGCGAGTGACATCGATCGATTCTGCGGTGATCATGTCGGGGTCAGGGTCGCCGTCGGCGAAGAGAGCGTCCGCTTCGGCGCGGATCTTCTCGTGAAACTCCGGATGCGCGAGCATGGAATAGAGGATGAAGCTCACCTGGTCACCCATGTACATGCTGGCGAGCAGTGCCGCCGAGAGCGCGAAACTCATACTTGACTCGGGAAGGAACTGACGGTCCGCCCCGTGCATGCTCAACAGATCATCGGCGAAGTCCCGAGGACAACCAGCCCGCTGGGCCGGCGTGTGGATACTCAGGACCCGATCCACTATTTCGTTGATCAGCTTCTTTCGACGCCTCATGCCTGGTGTCTTCAGCATGAACTTGGGAAGGGTCCTAGACACATGCGTCTGGAGCGCCCGAGATTTGTAGATGCAAAGATCTTCGATGATGTCTTGAGACTCGACGCTCACAAACAGAGGGGACATCGCCGAATTGACCAGCAGTCGGCTCAACTGCACCGCCGGATACTTCCGCCCAACTTCCCAAGTCGCCATGGACTCGCGCGTGTAGGCGAGAGCTGGGCCCAACTGCTCTTCCAGCCTCTTTCGGGAATAACCCGGTTGCAGAGACTTTCTGTAACGGAAGTGATCGGCACCATCAAGACCGGGCAGGAGCCCCACTCCACCGTAGAGCTTCTCAAAGTCCTCCATGTAGTCTCGGGACCGCAGATAGGTCCGCCCGTGCCGGTGCACCCAGTGGTTCGTCTCGGGTCCGACAAGGACGATCATGTTCTCCGTGAAGGGCGGCCGGAGTTCGAACACGGGGCCGTACTCCGCTCCGATTTCGGCGAACAGAGCCGGGATGTTCCCGCTGCGAGAATGTTCGTTGAACAGCAGTTTCCTGAGCGGGACAACGGGAATCTCCTTGCTCACCGTCGTCCGTCGGAGCAATGGCCGGGCGATGTTCTGGTGGACGGCCTCAGCGATGGAGCGACCGATCAAGTCCATCTTTGTGACTTGTTCAACGCGCTCCTCGCCCTCCTCGTCGAGGTCAAAGATGTAACGCAGGATGTCGCAGGTATCGATGAGGCAGATGATGATGATGTCTCTAGGGTCCGGTATCTCATCGTTGAAGATGGTCTTGCTGATACGCGTTTTGACGAATTCGACTGCTGTACCGACTTCGGAACCCGTTAGGAACCCGGTTCGCCAGGCGGTTTGGGCTAGCGACCAGAAGTCACCGTCGTGATGCTGAAGGATGTTTCGCTCGACCAAGAGATCCAGGGTCTGATCGAGGATCTCTTCGGCGCGCGGCGCAAGGCGCTCCACCCAGTATTGGGCGTTGCGCTGCCTTGGCTCGCTGGCAATTTCTTCGAGCGATGGATCAAGGCGGGGGTCGCCAGTCGGCGTTCGATCCAAAAGGATCAGTGACTCCATGTCTGTGTCGATACGACCGATGAGTGACAACTCGGCCAGAGCGGAACCGACAACCGCGCAATTCAGGCTCCATCCAGGTACTTGCCGAAAGTAGCCGCTCTCTTCGTTCAGGAGCGTCAGGACCAGTTCATCGGGCAGAGTCAACTGCTCGGTCATCACTCCATGTCCGGAGCGCGTCATCAAGCCCTCCCTCGGTGTCCCATCCCGCGAACTTTAGCCGTTCATGCTCGTTGCAGCAACGCGACGGTCTGTGGGCGGCAGGTGGGGGATCATCGCTTCGGCTTCGCTTGTGCTCGGGTCGATTACGTCACAACCCCAGTTGCTTTGCGAAACAGCGCTAACCGAGTGCCCGGTCATACCGATGATTGCGAGACATGAACCGGTTGCTAGCGAGACTGGCAGGTGGGGCACCAGGTGGTGCTGCGGGCGTCCAAGACCCGACGGCGCATGATGGTGCCGCAACGGTCACAGGGCTCACCAGTTCGTCCATAACAATGCAACTCGTGTTGGTTGGTGCCCTGCCGGCCTTCCGAATCCACGTAGTCGCGCAGAGTCGTGCCCCCATACTTGATGCCGGAGTCGAGAGCGGTGCGAATGCCTTCCACCAACCGCTCGGCTCGCTCGGGACTCAGCCTGCGGACCGCCGGGTTGATTCTGGCAAGCCAAAACGCCTCGTCAGCGTATATGTTGCCGATCCCGGCCACCGGACGCTGCGACAACAGAAGCGTCTTGACATAGCGGTCGGAGCGCTTCACAAAAGCGGCCAACGAGCGGCCCGTGAACTCTGGATCCCAGGGTTCGGGTCCCAACGCCGCAAGCGTGGGAATAGCGCTGTGATCGCCTCGTTGCACATAATGGATGCGCCCGAATCGGCGAATGTCGTGGAACGTGAGCCGCCCTTCGGTGTCGAGATCCCACCACGCCCGAAGGTGGGGGTGTTCAAGGGCTTCGGGATTCGGTTCCCTGACCGCGAGGCGCCCGGTCATCCCCAGATGCACGATCAGTTCCTCCTCGCTGGACAGGTCCATGAGCAGGTACTTCCCTCGGCGGCGAATGGTGAGGATCTCTGCTCCGATCGCACCGAGCGCAGGTGTGAACTTTTTTGACCAATGCGACCCCGCGTCAACAATCTCAGCGCCCATCAGAAGAGGCTCCAACTGGCGGCGGATCGTCTCGACTTCGGGAAGTTCAGGCACGCTGGCACTCTATTGCGGTGGTAGCGGGCTAGTAACCCTCGGGGCCTCCGCGGGCGTGTCAGCGGGGAGAGATAGGCTGACGAACGTTCGTTCGTAAACAACGAGAGGCTCACCATGCCCCGACAACTCGAATTCGATCCCAGCTACGCCCGCGAAGTTGTCGATGTGCCCGTTGCCACCGAGATGAGCGAGTCGTTCCTCGCCTACTCGCTCAGCGTCATCACCTCACGGGCCATCCCAGACGTGAGGGACGGCCTTAAACCGGTGCAGCGCCGGATCCTCTGGTCGATGCTGCAGATGGGGGTTCGCCCCGGCACACCGTTCCGCAAATCGGCCCGTATCGTCGGCGACACCATGGGTCGCTACCACCCCCACGGCGACTCCGCCATCTACGACACCCTGGTCCGGATGGGGCAGGACTTCTCGCGGATGCTCCCTTTCATCGAACCGCAGGGCAACTTCGGTTCGCTCGACGACCCGCCCGCTGCTTCGCGCTATACCGAATGCCGACTTGCCGAAGTGGCGATGGACATGGTCCGAGAACTCGACGAAGACACTGTCGACTTCCGCACCACCTATGACGGTGAAGGCGAAGAACCAGCCGTGTTGCCCGCCGCGGTCCCCAGCATCATCGTCAACGGTACGAGCGGCATAGCTGTTGGAATGGCGACCAACATGGCCCCGCACAACCTGCGCGAAGTGGCAGAGTTGGTGAGGCTGGTGATGACCAAAAGGCGTCCCAAGCCCACGATCGACGAGATGATGACGGTGCTCCCCGGTCCCGACTTCCCGTCGGGAGGCACCGTGGTCGACGACGGTTTGCGTGAAGCGTATGAAACTGGGCGTGGATCGTTTCGCATCCGCGCCAAAGCCCATGTCGAGCAGATCACGCGCTCCCGTCAAGCGGTGATCGTCACCGAGTTGCCGTATCTCGTGGGTCCCGAGCGAGTAATCAGCAAAGTCCAGGAACTCGCCAACAGCGGCCGACTCGCTGGAGTGGCGGGCATCGCTGACCTGAGCGACATCGACGGCCTGCGCATCCAGATCGACCTTAAGCCCGGAATCAACCCGCAGGTCGCACTCCAGGACATGTACCGGCTGACACCTCTCGAAGAGACGTTCGGCGTCAACAATGTGGTTCTGGTTGACGGCGTGCCTACCACCGTCGGGATCTATGAGCTGTGTCGCCTCTACATTGAGCATCGCCTCGAAGTCATCGTGCGCCGCACTCAGCACCGCCTCACCAAGGCAGAGGATCGGCTACACATTCTTGATGGCCTGCTGGTCGCGCTCGACTCCATAGACGAGGTCGTTGGCATCATCCGCGGCTCTCAGGACGCCGCTGAAGCCCGAGTGAAGCTGATCGAACGCTTCCTGCTGACGGACATCCAAGCAGCTCACATCCTCGATATGCCGCTGCGGCGACTCACCGCCCTGGCGAAACTTGAACTTGAAGAAGAAGCCACCGGTCTGCGGATCAATATTGCGGACTACCACAAGCTGCTCGGCTCAGAAACCAGGCGTCGCACTCTGGTGCTCAAAGAACTCGACGAACTCGCCGACAAGCACGGAGTCCCCAGGCGGGCCGAGATCATCGACGCAGACAGCATTGTGGTGCATGAGCAGCAGACACCCGACGATAAGGAACCTAACAGTGTCGACGAACCGTGCGTGGTGACACTGTCCACGTCCGGCAACCTCGGACGCGCCCCGACCAATGGTGCGAGACGGGCGACGGTGGGCCGCCACGATCTGATAGCGGCGCGTGCCATGTCCACCACGCGTGCGGAGATCATGGCAGTGACCACCGAGGGTCGGGCAGTCGCCGTGCGGGTACAGGAAGTTCCCGATGCTGCAGGCCGGGCACGCGGAGCACCGGCCAGTGTGCTTCTTGGGCTCAACAGAGGCGAGACAGTGTTGACGCTGCTCACAGATGGTGACGAACGTCTGGTGCTGGTGACCGCCAACGGTGTCGTGAAGCGGCTGACGCTTGGCGAGGTGTTGAGCACGAGATCGTCGGCGACTGTCATCTCGTTGAAGGGTGCTGATCGGGTGGTTGCCGCGTTTCGCGCTCCTTTGGGCGTTGACATCGCCATGGTTGCTTCCGACGGCCAGGTTCTGCGCACGCCTGTGGACGGAATAAACGACCAGGGCCGGGGTGCGAGCGGTGTGGCCGGGATGAGACTGCTCGGCGGGGCCGAGGTAGTGGGTGCAGATGTGTTGTTGGGTGATGGTGTAGCGCTGACAGTCACAAGCGGTGGGGGTGTCAAGGCAACGCCTTACGGTGACCTGCTTGCCAAGGGTCGCGGCGGACAGGGTGTGCGCATTGCCAGGTTGGCCGACGGTGAGACGGTCACGGGAACTTGGTTCGGCCCGGCGGCGATGACCGATGTCTATGCACTGATGGCCGACTACGACGATCCCCGCAAGCTCGACCCCAACCCTGTCGCATTCAATATCGACCCCAGTGCCCGTGATCTGGTGCCGAACCGAACTGAGCGCCAAATCATGGTGGTCGGAGACGCCCGCTGGTAACGCCGCGGGAGCGGCCGATCAGTTGAACTGATCGAGCGCTTCGATGATCCGCTGTTGCTGAGCGGAATCGAAGCCGTTGAAAGGTCGGGTGCCTTCGGTCAGTTCGGCGTTGAGCAGAATCATCGAACTGTTGACGTTGATCCCGTATTGCCGCCAAATGGTGAAGGATGGATCCCACACCATGGTTGGAGTCGTGACTTTCAAGGTGGTGACGAATTCGAGCGCGTAGTCGAAGCTGTCTTGGGCACCCATGCCGATGACCTGGATTTCGTTGAAGTGATCTCGAGCGAACTGCTCGACGTGCGGCGCTTCTCGCCGACAGGTCGGTCAATGAGGTGCCCAGAACCACAGGAGCACTGGTCGGTCACCGTCCACGACTCCGTTCATCGGACCCGCCAAAGAAGCAACCGAACCGTCAGCAACGTTCAGGACTTCGATGAGTCGCCGATCGCTGTTGGGTTGCAACAAAGACATGTTGGCCGCGGCCGCTTCGATTATTTCTTCTCGGGAGAGAGTTCTGGCGGTCGTGGTTGGGGGTGCGGCAGTCGTTGTTGGAGCGGCCGTGGTGCTTGATTCTTCGACGGTTGTGGGTTCGTCGGTGGTTGTGGGTTCCTCGGTAGTGGTGGGAGCTTCGGTGGTCGTGGGTTCGTCGCTGGTTGTTGGCGCCGCGGTGGTGGATTTTGTGGTTACGGGAGCTTCGGTCGTCTCGGGTTGTTGTTCCGGTACTGTGGTCTCAATGGGCGCAGGGTCAGGCGCCGGTGTCGCGATCGTGGCCGTGTCATCAGTAGTCGCTGGTGCTGTGGTGGTCTCGGCAGATGCGGGTTCAGCTGTGCTTTCGTCCGTGCTTGAGGGCGCAACGGTTGGATCTGTGGGCTCCGGCTCAAGAGGTGGGAGGGTTGTTGTTGGGAATACGGCATCCCCCGACGCGTCTGACGTCGACGAATCACCTTCGCTGCCGCAAGCTGCAATCAGGCTCGCGAAGGCGAGAGAGACAGCTAATGTGAACGTAGGTAGTCGCTGGGGACTCAAGGCCCCAATATTACCCGAATCCGCTTCGCTGTCACCCGTCCCTAGTACGGTATTGCGAACACTCGTTCGTTGACGGTGATCACTCCTAGTTCGCTGGATTTTGTCTTGGCTGAAAACACTTCAACTGCATACGACGCCGACGCGATCGAGACTCTCGAGGGCATGGAAGCCGTCCGCAAACGGCCGGGCATGTACATCGGTGGTACCGGCAGCGCCGGTCTGATGCACCTCGTCTGGGAGTTGATCGACAATGCCGTCGATGAGGCCGCTGCTGGTTTCGGCAAGAAGGTGGACGTCATCTTGCACCGTGACAGATCGGTGGAGGTCAGGGATCACGGCCGCGGCATTCCCATCGGCCGTCACGCCAAACGCAAGGTCTCGGCGGTTGAGGTGGTGTTCACTGAGTTGCATGCGGGAGGAAAGTTCGGCGGCGGCGCGTATTCATCATCGGGTGGTTTGCATGGCGTCGGCGCCTCGGTCGTCAACGCTCTGGCCACCAAGCTGATAGTCGAGGTCGATCGAGATGGGGGAACCCACGTGCTGGGTTTCAAAAAGCGGGTGGCCGGGCAGTTCAACGGCTCGAACAACTTCAAACCTGGCCATCAACTCGAAAAGATCAAACGCATCTCCAACAATCGAACCGGTACGAGAGTGCGGTTCTGGCCTGATTTTGAGATCTTCAAACCCGACGCCCGTGTCGACTTCGACGAGGTCTGTGAGCGTGTAACCCAGGCTTGTTTCCTGGTGCCGGGGATGCGGGTGTCGGTCACCGACAAGCGGGCCGGTGGTGCACCCGAACCGTTCGTTTTTGTGAGCCGGGCCGGCCTCGCCGACCTCGTAGACCACCTCTCAGACGCTCCGCCTGTCAGTGGCGTCATCACCGGCAACGGCATCGACACGTTCGTCGAGAAGGTGCCCGTCAACAAGAAGATGACCGACGTTGAGAGGGAATGCACCGTCGATATCGCGCTGCGCTGGGTCGATGGTTTCGACACCAAGGTGGTGTCGTTCGTCAACACCATCCCCACCCCCCAGGGCGGTACTCATCTAGCGGGGTTCGACAAGGCTCTGACGCGGGTAATCAACAACGTCGTTCTGAAGGACCACCACAAGCTGGCTAAACTCGCAAAACAGAACAAGCACAAGGCAGTCAAAGACGATGTGCAGGAGGGTCTCGTAGCGGCGTTGAAGGTGACTTTTGCCGAGCCGCAATTCCGCGGGCAGACCAAACAGGAATTGGGCACTCCCGCGATCGACGGAATCGTCAGCCGGGTCGTGTATGAACAACTCAAGGAGTGGTTCGAGCCCGGTGGCGGGCCCCGCACGCACGTCAAGGCGATTGCCGACAAATTGTCGAGTGCGGTTCAGAACCGGGTCGCGTCCAAGACCCTGCTCGAGAACCAGCGCAAGGCCGCGAGTCTCGGTTCAACCGGCATGCCGCAAAAGCTTGCCGACTGCCGGATCCACGGAATGGATTCGGAGTTGATTCTGGTGGAAGGGGACTCTGCGGCCGGCCCGGCCAAGAGGGGTCGCGACTCAGAGACGATGGCGATTCTGCCGCTGAGGGGCAAGGTGGTCAATGCCCACAAAGCGAGCCCGAAGCAGGTGCTCGACAACGCTGAAGCGCGGGCGTTGTTCACCGCTATGGGTGCGGGAGCGGGCGACAAGTTCAATATCGAAGAAGCCCGCTACGGCCGCATAGTGATCTTGTGTGACGCGGATGTTGACGGCAGTCATATTCGTTGTCTGCTGTTGACGCTGATTCACAAGTACATGAGGCCGATGCTGGAAGCGGGCCGGGTATATGTGGCCCAACCACCCTTGTTCACCACCAAGATCGGAGACGAGACATATCGGGTCTACTCCGAAGACGAAAAAGAACAGGTGACAGACGAACTGTGCAAAGGCAACCGTCGCCGGGAAAATGTCAAGTGGCAGCGCTTCAAAGGACTCGGCGAGATGAACGTTGAGGAACTGCGTAACTGCGCGCTTGACCCGAAGACTCGCACTCTTCGCCGGCTCACCATGGACGATGGCGCCCAGACATCAGAAGCGCTCGAGATGTTCGAGGTGCTGATGGGGACCGACGTGTCGAGCCGCCGCGATTTCCTGGTGCGAAACAGCGCCGTAGTGGACAGCTCAACCCTCGATATCTAGCGGTATCGATGCTCCTTGACCGGTTCAGTCGCAGATCTTCGAAGGGCGTCGCCTTGCAGTGTCACACCCATGGTGTAGAACTACATAAGTGAAACTCGACTCCGACTCCACTGGATCCATCAGCGCCAGCTCTACTGAAGAGGAAGTCCCGGCGTCTGCTGGTATCGACGGGTCGACGCCTCCATTGATCCCCGTGCCCCCGCCCCGCCTCTCACCTTCGGGGGCGGGCACCTTCACGCAATGCCCCCGCCGATGGAAATTCCGGTACATCGATCGTCTAGAGGACCCTCCAGGGGAAGACGCGCTCGCCGGGAGCTTCGCTCATCGGGTCCTCGAATTGTTGCTGCAGCGTCAACCAGAACAGCGCACCATCGACGAGGCTCGCCTGATCGCTCGCACCGAGTGGCCTGAGACCGAGGCGTTGAGCGATTATCAGGCACTGGAGCACAACGAGAAGGAGTCTCGCCGCTTTCGTTGGAAAGCGTGGACAGCTATCGAGGGACTTTGGGATCTCGAAGACCCCGCCGAAGTAAAAGTACGAGCCACAGAACAAGATGTAGAAGCCGAACTGGGTGGAGTGCCGTTTCGTGGAATCGTTGATCGGATCGAAGAAGAAGGCGACGGATTGATCGTCACCGACTACAAGTCGGGGAAGGCGCCATCGCCACGTTTTCGCCGGTCACGTCTCGACCAGGTGCTGCTGTATGCCGCGGCGGTGGAGGCATCCACAGGCGAGATGCCGGTGCGAGCACGTCTGCTCTATCTCGGTCAGCGCACCATCGGCATGGACGTCAACCGTGAAGAGATTGAGACTGTCACCGAAAAACTCTCTGACACCTGGGCGAATATCAACACGGCTTGTGCCGACGATGAGTTCGAGCCACGGACTGGCCCGCTGTGTGGATGGTGCCCTTACGTGTCCATGTGTCCCCAAGGCACAGCGGAAGTCGCCAAAAGAGCTAACCGAAAAGCCGCTCGAGAAGCTAAGTTGCTAGCCATGGCGAGCTGAGGCCTGGCGACCGACCCTAAGACAGTTTGATTCTCAGCGGTTGCGGAAGGTTTATCGTGGACGGTCGTTTTGAAGCCAGCGCTTCCATAAGAAACGCAGCACCAATGCACCGATCAGCGTTCCAACGGCGCTGATGAGAGCACTGTTGAGCAACAACTTGTCCGGAGGCGGGTTGGCGGGCTCAGGGGTGACAGTGGGAGCGGGAGGCGGGTCGTCGGTAACCAGCGGGAACTCTTCGTTGCTGGCATTCGCGGCTGATGTTGCGGTGTCCGCATCCACATCTCGGCCACTGGCATCGGCGGTGTCAGTGAGCAGCAGGGCATCGACCGGCGCAGGCCCCTCTGGAGCCGGTTTGGGACGTTGACGTTTGGCTTGCGGGTCATACACCATTGGACACCTCGGTGTTGACGATGAGATCAAAAAGAGTGTCGAACTCAGCGGCGGCTTCGCGAGCGCCGGGCCGGGACCCGAGTGCATGGATCGGCAAAGAGTTGGCGGCGGCTTCGGTGACTGCGGCACGAAGTCGGACGGCGGGCAGCACCATGCTGCCATGGTCGGTCCGGAGTTGCTCGTCCCAGTATCTGGCATCTCGAGTACGACCCATTCGGTTGACGGCAACTCCCGCGACGGTGAGCGGCACCGTGCGGCGCGCAGATATTCGTTCAACCGTTCGAAGGATCTGGTTGACGCCGTCTGATGCCCAAGCTCCGGGTTCGGTGACGATCAAGGCTTGGTCTGCTGCGAACATCCCATTGACAGTCAGCAGGCCCAACGATGGAGGGCAATCGATAATGACGATCTCGTGATCGACTCCTTCGAGTGCAACCGCAAGACGATTGTTGGCCCCGATTGGGTCGGTCATCAACTGTGGTTCACGGGCCGCGAGGGCGGGGGTGGCAGGGACCACCGACGGGGGACGCCCGCCGTCTGCGGGCCAAGTAGAGGTAGCCCGCAAACTCGCAATCGAACCGGGACGCTCCTCGGCCAGAGCATGGTCGATGCTGAAAGGCGGATTCCAGATCCCCAGCCCAGTTGTGGCGTTTCCCTGCGGATCGATATCAATGACGAGGCAGTCGACTTGCCGAGCCCAAGCAGAGGCTGCCAGACCCAAGGCCACCGTTGTCTTGCCGACTCCGCCCTTTTGATTGACCAACGTGAGGACTTGCACACAGACAAGGTACTAAGGATGCGTGGATAGGTGAAGTGGACGCGTCGAAAGACGTTGTTTGCCCGCTCAGGCCGCGCGCTTGGCTCGGTTCGCGCCCCTCAGTATGTCGTCGAGCGCGTCGACCAGATCGGGACGGTTCTCGAACAGTTCGTCCACCGCAGGTCCGCTCCACGGCACACACAGTTCTGTCGGTTCAAGACCGGCTTTGGCCCACGATTCGGCGATACGGCGGATTGCTCCGTCCACCTGAGGGTCTGCCGCTGTGACCGATGCGATAGCAAGTTCCTCAACGTTCCACTTGTCGTCTTGCACAAGTGGGGCTTGTACCAGTTTCAAGCGATAGCGCAGCGCTTCGGCAGCGATCATTGCGTGATTCACCGGTGGGGCCTCCAACGGATCAAGCCTGTGGATAGCTCACAGAGCGTATGGACAGATACACCGCAAACAATAAATCAGGTCTCGTGAATTCTGGTGGATACTTGATCTCGGTAGTTGACGTTTTCTTACATCTTGAACACGCAGCAACCAGGCACACAGTCGCGAGGTCGAGCAGGCAAAGCGCTGAGGGCTCGAGGACTCAGATGGTCCAGTCGCTCCTCGATCAACTCGCGGGCCATTGCGATGAATTCTGGATCTGGAGCGGTCGCCGGAGTCGCCGCACGCTCGATTGACAGCCCCAGTTCGTCGGCTGTTGATGCCGCTTGGTGGTCCAAATCCCAGAGCACTTCGACATGGTCGGAGATGAAACCGATCGGGATCACGACCGCGTTCTCGCAACCCCGAGAGGCGAGCCAGCGGAGGTGATCGTTAATGTCGGGTTCAAGCCACGGCACCGCAGGAGACCCCGAGCGACTCTGCCAAACGAGATGGCAGGCACTCTCGGGCGACGCCGCGCCAGCCACCAGGTTCATGGTCGCCCGCAGCTGAGCTTCATAGTCGCATGAGTTCGCCATCGCCACCGGGATGGAATGGGCCGTGAACACCAGCGGGGGCGGATCAGTTGCCGCAAGACGCTCGAGCGCATCCTGAGTTGACCGAATGAACGGTTCGACAAACCCGGGGTGGTCGAAGTAGGGACGGATCTTGTCGATTCGCAACTCATCGGCACCTACGGCCGACTTAGCGCGCTCAATGTCCTCGATGTACTGCCGACAACCCGAATAAGAACTGTATGCAGACGTCACCAGAGCGACTGCATGGAGGACTCCGTCGTTGGCCATCTGCGCGACCGTCTCATCGAGCAGAGGATGCCAGTTGCGGTTTCCCCAATAGACCCGAAGCGAATAACCCGCCGAGTCCAGTTCGGATTGCAAAGCTTCACGAATGGCTCGACAGTGCTCGTTGATTGGGCTGACACCGCCGAAATGTGCGTAGTGGGCACCTACCTCGGCCAACCGCTCTGGCCCGATACCGCGACCGGCCGTGACCCGCTCAAGAAACGGCACGACATCCTCTGGGCCCTCTGGACCACCAAAGCCAACCAGCAGTACCGCGTCGATATCAGACACAACGCGAGGCTATCGACGCTGGTCCTCACTTCTTAGCCGAGTGGGAATGAAGAGTCCTTGCTGCGCTGATGGGTCGGTTGGCTGCGAATACTTGGTCGGTAGCGTGTCAGCGGATCATGCTGTTCGGTTTCGGTGACGAGCGGTCGCCGAATACAGCGTTCAAGCCATCAAATACTCACAATTTCGTTGAAAATCGGCATTGAATTGCGTTTGTAGGGCCATCTGTATTATGGTTCCCCACAGTGTATGCCCCCCGACCCTTTCCGGCCCTTTGTCGTGCAGCCGTGGCGCTGGTTGTGGCCGTCGTTGCCGTTGGTTGCGGCGGCGACTCCAGTTCCAGCGATGACTCCAGTGGGGGGGGGGGCTTGCCGAGCAAGTTGATGTAGCCGCAGACTGGCCACACTGCACTGACTATGGCGCGTTGTTGGAGGCTATAACTGAGCTTGAGAAGTCGGAGCGAGCCGTTGGAGATGCTCGCGAGGAAGCTGCCGCCGCTTCGAGCGCGGTTGCGGATTCGACGACACCTGACAGCGAGGCCGAGCAGCGCCTACAGGATGCGCGCATAGCGCTGCGAGATGCTGAAGCGAAACTGCTCAGCGCTGTGCGGGCCTACGAGACGACAGCTGTCTCCGCGGTGGCCTCTGCTGAGGATGGTCTCGCAGACACGAGCGCAGACGATGAGGCACGCGGTGCGGCCGGTCACGCGATCGATGCATTCGCGGCTGTGATCGACGCCGCTCGCTTCGCAGCATTCGCCGAGACCTCAGCGCCGCTCAACACTTCCACCTACGACGCCGCGTACGAGTCGGCTTTAGCCGCTGCCTGGGAGCAGGCGGATGCGGGTCGTGTGACCGCCGAGCTGCGCATAACGGCAGCGGAGGACGCGCTTGAAGAAGCGGAGCGCGCTCTTGAAGAAGCTCAGAACGCCTTGGAAGAAGCCCAAGCACAGGCCCAAGAAGTCGCAACGGCGGCACGTGAAGCGGCAGCAGCTGCGCGTGACGAGGCAGAGATGCGAGCGGCTTCACTGGACGCCGTCGCCACTATTGCCCGGAGTTTTGGCGACAGCGACAATTTCGACACGGCCATCGCCTACCAAGCAGCTCGGCAAGCCGCCTACAACGAGGCATACGACACTTACGGCCATGGACGATGGGCGTACGGTCCTGAGATCGCGTCCTTGATAGCTAATTTGGCTGCTCGAGACGGTGCATATGCCGCCCAAGCTGGACTGGCTGTTCGGCTTGACCGTATGGCTGAGCAGGCAGGGTTCGATGTGGATATCCAAGGTGCCCATGAAGCTGCGATGTCGGCGTGGATAGAGGCCTGGACATTAGCTGAGGCTCCTGATTGGAAGCGGAGATTCGACGCAAGTTCGCCTAATCCAGGTGACGCAGACCACGCGTTCGCGACTGTGTTCGACCGTCAACCAGCGTATGACGATTTGGCTTACCGGGCTGCGGCGCGAGCCATGCGCACCGCGGCCGCTGGGTCGGTACCGCCTAGTGAATCGGTCGCAGTAGCCGAAGCCGAAGACCTGCACTGGGCTGAGGGAGGAGCGGCGCACAGAGCGTTTGTCGCTGCCCGCGACAGGATCGCGTCCGTTCGCGTGGGATACCGAGGATTGATTCACCCGGGGACCGATTTGATCGCTTGGAACGCTCTGCATGTCGCGCTAGATCTACTAGTGAGCAGCGCGCAGGCTGAAGCAGCAGAAATCCGCGAAGCTGCCGCGGCACCGTTGACCGGCGAGATCGCACCTGAAGTTGACCACACCCAAGTCTTCGCGGCCGAAACGGCCGTCACGGCCGCCCAAGCCGAATTGTCAGATGCACTGGCCGCCCTCGATGTCACCCGGCCGAACTACGACCTTGCCGTGAGAGCCGCTTGGCCCGCCGTAGCCGCCGAAACACGTTGCACCTAGAGATGAGACCTCCGCAGCAGGTTCGAACCGTCACCCAACCAACAAGAAGTGCCCGTAAATCAAACAAATGAAAGGTGTGTCATGACCGATCTGAACAATCCTCATCCCCAGGTTCCGCAACCCTACGGGGCCCCTCCCGTTCAGGGAAACGGACTTGCGGTAGCTGGATTCGTGTGTTCGTTGGTATCGATTGTGATGTTCTGGCTACCAGGGGTGAACTTTATTACATGGGTTCTCGGGATCGTATTTTCTGCTGTTGGCTTGAACCGCGCGAACAAGCAGCACCTGCCTCATAGAGGACTCGCTATTTCCGGTCTCGTTATAGCTCTGGTACCCGGCACACTGTTGATTTTCATAGTGTTCTTGGTGATCTTGGCTGCTTGAGAACTTACGCACCACGATGTGAAGTCATCGACGACCGCTTGTCTGGTTCGCTGCCCAGCTATTCCGCAATAGAAAGAGATTTGATTGTGAAAAATTGGAAAGGTACCGTCGCTAAGACCAGTGCTGCCGCACTCTTTGCGCTGTTTTCTGCTTTTGTTGTGTCTTGCGGTGAAGACGGGCATGAGGTGGGACCCTGATTTGAGTCCGCGTGTTGTGGGTGTGATTCCCCGAGAATG
>VXYK01000040.1:0-15130 GCA_009845995.1 Acidimicrobiaceae bacterium
GTCGTGGGCCAGGATCGGGGGCTCGGGGGCGCTCAACTCGGGGGCGATTGCGGTGGCCAGGGACTTGCCCAACTCGACCCCCCATTGATCGAACGAATTGATTCCCCAGACCACACCCTGGGTCAGAGTCTGGTGTTCGTAGAAGGCAATGAGCTGACCCAACACTGAAGGTGTCAGCCGCGGCGCCATGATCGTGGTGGATGGCCGGTTCCCCGGAAACGTCCGATGCGGCACGAGCGTGGGGTTGGTTCCACTCGCAGCGACTTCGTCGCTGGTTCTGCCAAAGGCCAGGGCCTCGGCTTGAGCCAGACAATTTGCTACGAGCAATTCTTGGTGACCAGGAAAACCGGCAGCGTCACCGTGATCCGGGTTGGCGAAAACGATGAAGTCGCAGGGCACGATCGTGGTGCCCTGGTGGAGCAGCTGATGAAACGAATGCTGTCCGTTGGTACCGGGCTCACCCCACACAATCGGACCGGTTTCGTAGCCGACCGGTTCACCGTCGAGGCGTACACGCTTGCCGTTGCTCTCCATTTCGAGCTGCTGCAGATAAGCGGTGAACCGGCGCAAAGCTTGCGAATAAGGCAGCACGGCCCGGGTCGGCAGCCCGCAGAAGGTGCGATACCAGACCGCGATCAGCCCGGCCAGTGCCGGCATATTGCGAGACAGCGGCTCACTGGCGAAGTGCTCGTCAATGATCCGCATCCCGCTCAACATTTCTTCGAAGCGTTCCGGCCCGATGGCTGCCATCAACGACAAGCCGATAGCGGAGTCCAGCGAGTAGCGGCCCCCGACCCAATCCCACATTTCAAACATGTTCGCCGCGTCGATACCGAACTCAGTGACGGCCGCCTGATTGGTCGACACTGCAACAAAGTGCCGAGCGACGGCCTCGTCGCCCAACGCACCGGTCAGCCAGCGCCGCGCCGAGGCAGCGTTGGTCAGCGTCTCCGAGGTGGTGAACGTCTTGGAGGCGACAACAAACAGGGTCGTGGCTGGATCCAGATCCGCCAGAGCGGTGACCAGATCGTGGCTGTCAACATTGGAGACGAAGCGGCAACTCAACCGCTCGTGGCGGTACGCAGCCAACGCCTCATAGGCCATCGACGGCCCCAGGTCCGAACCGCCGATCCCGATATTGACAACGGTCTCGATCGGCGCGCCCGTACAGCCGACCCAATCACCGTCACGCACCCGCCCGCAAAAGGTTGCCATGCGCTCCCGCAGGGAATGAACCTCCGCGACCACTTCGTGACCCTCAACCTCGATCACCGTGCCTGCGGGTGCCCGCAACGCGGTGTGCAGCACCGCTCGGTTCTCGGTGGTATTGATCCGCTCCCCGCGCATTATCGATTGCACCTGTTGAGCCAAACCAGCCCGCTGCGCGAGAGCCACCAGCGCACCGACGATCTCATCGGTAATCCGGTGTTTGGACAGGTCGACCCAAAGATCGCCGACGGTGAAGGTCAGGCTTTCAACCCGGTCGGTGTCGTCGGCGAACAGACGGCGAAGATCGAGGTCGTCGAAAGACTCGGCCAAAGCCGAAACCGTGCCCCATTCGCTAGTGGTCGCGATATCCACCGATCTCCCTCGGCTAGTTCTGCTCAAAAGATTGTCGCACCGGTCGCGCCCGCGTCGCCGACAATTCTGCCAGAACACCGCGGCCTGTTAACCGGCGGCCACCTCGCTGTGCGCGGCGGCGACGGTGGCACGAGCCTCGTCAAGCTGGGCGCTGACCTCGGCCACTGACACGCCGAGAGCCAGATTGCCGACACCCGCTTCCTCGTTGATGTGGACGAACTCCTCGAGCACCTCCAACTCATGCGCGGCGGTTTCGTCGTCGATTCCGCCGTGAGCCACACGCTCGTAATAGACAACCGCAGCCAGCTCCTCCACCGTCAGAGACTCAGTGAAATTGCCCATCGCAGCACCGAAGCTGCCGACCGTGCGGGGGCTGTCGGTACCGGTGCGGGCCGGATCGCCATACACGGGACCCTCGGTGATCTCGGTCTGGTCCGAACCGTTCGCGACCCAGGCGATATGGCCGGCGAGGCCGTCGTAGCCGGCAGCATCGCTGGGGAACGTCAGCAGCACTTCACCGCCGTTGAGCTGGCGGCCTGTGCCGCCCGAGCCGGTGCCGCCGTGACAAGATGCGCACACCTCGGCATAGACCTCGCCACCCTCGAACAACAGACCCTCGGGATCTGCGGGAGGGCGCTCAAGGTAACCGACGTAGTAGATCGCCCAGATCGGCAAGAACAGAAGGACCGGCATGACCCAGTAGGGGATCGTCTTACGCTGCAGCGCCGCAGTCACATAGGGGGCGACGGGTGCCTCGACTTCGACCACTGGTTCCGCTGGAACCGGCGCGGCGGCTGGTGCCGCAGGCACGGCTGGAGTAGCCGCAGCCGGCGCGTCTGCGGGCGCGGCCTGTGCATCGCCGTCGTCGGCGGCGGGCTCACCGGAGAGGCGAGCGCGTGCCTCGGCGGACCTCTGTAGAAGGTGCTCGGGTACTTCGACCAACGTCGTCTCCGGTGAGGGTTCAGAACTTAGAAGGGTTTGCTGCGTGGCGCGTCAAACTCTAGGGGAACTTCGGGGAAGGATAGAGCGATTGCTCCGAGATTCGACAAACCCGAGCGGAATCTGGAAGAACCATGCGCCCAACTGAGCGGTTTCGTCGCTCGGGACTACACTTGTGCGAGGATTCACGAAGTACTTAGAGTCAAGACTCCAACGGAGCCGAGCATGGTTGCCCTCACCTTGTCTGTCATCGTTACTCTCGCTGGCACCGCTGGAATCCTCGCGTACGCGAAGCGGCGTCCCCCAGACGCTCCCCACACCTGGGGCGAGGCGATGTTCGGCGCGATGTTCGTGTTCTTCCTGCTGTTCATGGCCTACGGAGTCGTACCCCATCAATGGCTCACCTGGGCAGAGAACGAACTGGCCTGGCGCAGCGACAAATTTTTCATCGGCTGGGGTGGCTTTCTCAAGCCCCAACCTGCCGGTGGTTGGAACCCGTTGACGATCAACTATCTGCACATCGAACACATCATCGCGGTGTTGATCTACGGAATCGTCCTGGCCGGCAACGTCTGGCTCTGGAAAGTCTGGCAGTCAAGAGGTAAGAAACCCGCAGAGACCGCCCCGGCCCGTTCGGCTTTCGGTCGTCCGCTAGTGAAAGAGGGTTCGTCGCTATGACCACAACCGACGCGAACCCGCCAATGCCGGAGTTCCGCGACGACTACGTGTTGCAAGAAGTCGATGCTGCCTGGCTCAGCGCGGCGGTCAAACCCAAACAATTCATTCACATCGATCAGTCTGAGTGCATCATGTGCGAAGGCTGTGTCGATATCTGCCCTTGGAAATGCATCCACATGGTGCGTCCGGATGCCATCGATGAAGCGATCGGCACAGAGCAGCCGGGTCTCGACCCGAGCGACCATGTGATCTTCACGATTGACGACGATGTCTGCACGCGCTGCGCTCTTTGCGTTGACCGTTGTCCGACGGGTGTCATCATCATGGGCAAAATTGGCGATCCTTCGGTAGAAGGTGATGCCCATCAGCGAACCAATACCCACGGTTACGGATACGGAATGCGCCTCGGCTAGAACCGGGCAACGCAGGAGAGATTTAACACATGGCAATTGATACCGACGACGACATCAAACCGCCGCTCAAAGAGCGGTTGTCGGCGCAGATGTCGAACCTGGGAAAAGACATTCAAGGCAGCCAAGCCTGGAGTTCGATCTTCAGGCCCGGGTCAATATTCCGCAAGGGCTACACAGACAGCCCGCGTAACCGCAGCTACGTGATCATGAACAGCGTGCTGTACCACCTCCACCCGGTGAAGGTGAAACGGCACGCGGTGAAGGTCTCCTACACCCTCTGCCTCGGCGGGCTCACCTTCTTCCTGTTTATTCTGCTGACGATCACCGGCATCTTCTTGATGTTCTTCTATCGCCCGACGGCTGCTGCTGCCTGGGACGACATCTACACGCTGCAAGCCTCGGTCACCTTCGGACTCTTAGTTCGCAACATGCATCGATGGACCGCGCACCTGATGGTTCTGACCGTGTTCTTGCACATGGCGCGGGTCTTCTACCACGGGGCTTACAAGCCGCCCCGCGAGTTCAACTGGGTGATCGGCGTGATCCTGCTCACGCTGACGCTTCTGCTGTCGTTCACCGGCTATCTGCTGCCCTGGGATCAGTTGGCCCTTTGGGCTGTGACTGTTGGAACCAACATGATGGGGTACACACCGGTGTTCGGTGATCAAGTCCGTTTTGTTCTGCTTGGAGGGTTCGACATCGGAACAGACACGTTGTTGCGATGGTATGTGTTGCACGTCCTCATGCTGCCGTTCGTGGCCGTCATCTTTATGGCGATCCATTTTTGGCGCGTGCGAAAAGACGGCGGCATTTCGGGTCCGCTTTAGGTCGTGAGGAGATCAGGTAATGGTTGAAGTCCCCGAACACCTTCGCAAGAGAGCAGAAGAAGCGCGCGCCAAAGCAGAGGCCTCCAAAGCAGCCGCCGCCGGCGAGACCCCGGCAAGCGATGAGCCTGAAATGACTGAAGAACAGGCTGCCACGACCCCCGATGCCGGGGACGCTGCGTCGAAGATCCCGGCGCATCTGCTTGAGCGTTCCAGAGCAGCCAAAGCCGCAGCCAGTGGGCAAGCCGACGAACCCGCCGCGGTCGCTTCCGCCGCTGCCGTAGCCGCAGCCGCCGCGCCGGCGGCGACCGGGCCCGGGGGTCACACTCAGCGACTGCTCACAGTCGTCAAGTCGGGTTCGATCCAAGATGTCAAGTCCATGCCCCAAGACAAAGTGCATGTCTGGCCACACCTGCTGGTCGTCGAATTCGCGGCAGCCCTGTTCATCACAGCCTTCTCAACCGTCTTCTCAATATTCGTGAACGCGCCTCTGCTGGAGCTTGCCAACTTCAACGAGACGCCGAACCCGTCAAAAGCACCCTGGTACTTCCTGGGTCTGCAGGAACTGCTCACGATGTTCCACCCGATGGTTGCAGGTGTGACCATCCCCGGAATCGGTATCTTCCTGCTCATTCTCGCCCCCTACATCGACAAGAACCCGTCCAACAAACCCGAGGACCGCAAGTTCGCCATCTCGCTCATGACCATCCACCTCATGTTCTGGGCGGTGCTGGTGATGATCGGCTCGTTCTTCCGGGGACCCGGATTCAACTTCGTCTTCCCCTGGGAAGCCGGCCTCTTCTTCGAACTGTGAACCAGAACTGTGATCGAACACTGATGACCCACGACACTCTGCTAACCAACCGAGGCGCCACAACCGCCGAACAGAACCCAGCGAGCACGCCATGACGATCACGATCGTCATCATCGTCCTGGGCGCACTCGTCGTGCTCTCCACCTTCGCGGCTATGCGAGGCCGACAGAATTCTGACGCCGTCGGCATGTTGTCACGCGAGACCCGCAAACGCGACGCGTCCAGCGACTCGCTCGACCCCGCCAAAAAGCTCACAGGGCGCGAGGTTGAGAAAGCCGTGGTCGCTCAACGAGAAGCCGCGAGCAAAGAACTCGTGCTGGCCAGCCGCCTGCCCGCTCCGCCGGCCCCCTACGTGCCGCCGGACCCCGAAACCCTCGGAGTGACCCGACGCCAGTTCTTCAACCGTTCAATCGTGTTGATGTTCGGTCTTGGTCTGTCGGGCTTCGGGGTCGCCTGTATTGCGTTCCTTTGGCCGCAGATCGGTGGTGGGTTCGGGTCTGCAATCAAAGTCGGGCTTGTATCAGACATCCTCGCGGAGATCCGCAACAACAACGGGTTCCTGTACCGCGCTGACGGCCGAATGTGGATCACCGAATATCCCAACGGCGCTGTTGAGAAAGCCCGAGCCGTCTACTCGGGCCCCGAACTGGCCGGAATGGAAGCCGGGTTCACCCTCGGGCTTGACGCAGGGGTTGTAGCGCTTTATCAGAAATGTCCACACCTGGGCTGCCGGGTTCCGGAATGCGGCACCTCACAATGGTTCGAGTGCCCGTGCCACGGTTCCCAATACAACCAGGTGGGCGAGAAACGCGGCGGTCCAGCCCCGCGAGGCATGGACCGTTTCGCCATGTCCATCGGTATCGACGGCTCTCTCACCGTGGACACCGGAACAATCATCCAAGGCCCCGCCATCGGGATCAACACCACCGGGCAGGAAGCCGAAGGGCCCAACTGCATCGGTCAAGCCAGCCACTAGTAACCTCTCTGCGTCCTTATGCTGCTCGCCGCTTCCACCCAGCGAACTATCGGCTACGTCATTTTGGCGATTGTCTTCATCGGCGGGCTCGTCTATCTGTTCTTCAACATCCGAGCCGCCAAAGGCGAGGTGGGCTCTGAGATCGAACTTGCTGCAAACCGGCGGGATGATGTCCGCGACGAAGACCTTGAAGGCAAACGCCTGGATTTTGCCCTGGGCGCCAATTTGGTGATGCTCACGATTATCGGTGTGTCGTTACCGTTGTACTGGCTCGGTGAACCAGGGCGTCATGCGGGACGGGACGAAGACACCGCCCGTATTTTCACCAACCGCGGCGAAGAGATCTACCTCGAAGGCGCCGAGTGCGTCACCTGTCACGGAGCTGAGGGGTCCGGGGGGTCGACCAGCGTGGCGCTGACTTCCGAATCGGGAGAGTTCATCGCCCAGGTCTCCTGGGACGCTCCCGCCCTAAACACCGTGATGTCCCGATTCTCAGAAGACGAGATCCTGCACACGCTCAACTACGGCCGCAATGGGGTGATGCCCGCGTGGGGTGCTCCGGGTGGAGGCCCGTTGACCGATCAACAACTTGAAGAGGTGATGTTCTACCTGCGGAGCATCCAGATCAGTCCTGACCGCATCGCTGATCAGGCCGAAGCGGGTGTACTGCAAGCGGTGCGTGCGCATCTCGCCGCCTCGGGCGAGGAGGCAACCGACGAGGACGCCAGACAATGGATTGTCGATGCACAAGCTGTGGCCGAGACCGCCCGGCAAACAGCAATCGAGCAAGACGCCTCGCTGGGGCTCGAACAGAACGCAGAGGACCTGAGATGGGCGGCACTCGACATCCTGGTCAGCGGCGAGGGGTTCGACCCGGAGGCCTGGGAGCAGTACAAGACCTACGGTGCGCTTCTGTTTGCCAACCCCGGAACCGCGGGAACCTACAGCTGCGCGAGATGCCACACCTACGGGTTCAGCTTCGGCGGGGCCGAGGAAATGACCATGCGTGTCAACGGACGGGACACGCCGATCGAAGGCTTTGAAGACGGGCTCAATCAGGCTGGTGGATTTTTTGGGCCCAACTTGCAGGGCGGCGCGACCCTGGCTGAATTCGAGTCCCCAAGAAGTCACGCCGAGTTCATCGAACAGGGCCAGACGATCGGCTTGACATACGGGAGAGGCGGATCGGGTGGCAACGGGCAGATGCCGGGCTTCGGGCCCCGAGTTGAAACCGACACCGTTGGGCCCGGCATCCCCAACGATCTCGAAACCCCTTACCCGGCGACGCTCACAGCGGAGCAGATTGATGCCATCGTCGCCTACGAGAGGAACCTCTGATGGAGGCGGTTGATCTCATTGCAGGCCTCGCCTGGGACCCGGAGATTAGGGGTTTCCTGGCAGTTCTCACGGGCGTTGTCGTGCTCATGGGCTCGGTGTGGCTCCTGCTTGCAACCAATTCCGGGATACGACTGGGCACGCTCATCGCACTGGCCGGGTTCTTCGGCTGGATGGCGATCATGGCGGCGATCTGGTGGATCTACGGCATCGGCTACCGCGGCGACGCGCCGCGGTGGGAACAAGTGGAGATAGTCGAGGGGTTCAGCGGTGAGGGGCATTTGAGTTTCGCTGCGCTCGACGAAGCTGAGTTGCTCAGATCCGAACTTCTGCCCACAGCACATGACCTTGTGGTCGACGCGTACGCGGGGCTCGGCAGCGTCACAGACCCCGAGCTGCGGGCCGAGATCGAAGTGGCGAACGAAGAGTTCGGGGTCGTCACCGTCGTCGATCTCACAGCTGACCAGACAGAAGGTCTGACAAGCCAAGAACAAGCGGCTCTAGCCGAAGAGGAATACGCGAAGAACCGGGCTACAACGCTGAGCGAATTGGCGGCCGTCGCCCCGAAGTTGATCAATCAGAACGACGGTTCTCTCGGCGGCTGGACGTTGTTGTCGACAGCTCAAGCAGGCGAAGCCCAGGCGTCGGCGATCGCCATGCTGCTCGACAGCGGTGACTTCTCATTCAGTTCCCAGAACGAGTTCAAGATCCTGGACTCCTTCACCATCGGCGGCAAGCGCGGCCTGCCTTCGGACCCGAGCCGTTGGGACCGGATCGAAACGCAGATTCGCACTGCTCTCACGCTCAAGCATCCGACCCGCTACGGCATCGTGCAGATGCAGGCGGTCCTGCCCGAGTCGATCGACAACCTTCCCGGACAGGTTCCTAAACGTCCGATTGCCGATCCCGATGAACCGGTCGTTTCGGTGGTGATGATCCGCAACCTCGGCAACCTTCGGCTGGTGCCGGCGCTGGTGACCCTTGGATCGCTCTTGATCTTCCTGGCTTTGTGCTACATGCTCCACGAACGTGACAAAGTAGTGATGGCCCGCGTAGCCGAGTTCAACAAAGGGTCGGGATAGCAGATGATCGGTCAGTACCTCCCACTGTTTGCGCTCTTCGTGCTGGCCGCCCTGTTCGCCGCTGGAAGTTTCGTCGCATCGGGTCTGCTGGCACCCCGCAACCCGACCCGTCCTAAGAGAGCACCATACGAATGCGGGATCATCCCCACCCGGGAGACACCGGAACGCTTTCCCGTCCGTTTCTTTCTGGTGGCGATGATCTTCGTTGTGTTCGACATTGAGATCGTCTTCTTCTATCCATGGGCGATCGCTCAAGGCGGTCTCGGCCTGTTCGGCTTGGTTCTGATCATGATCTTCTCGTTCGCGGTGTTCGAGTCGTTCGTGTACCTGATCGGCAACGGCGCGCTCGAGTGGGGTCCGCTCAAACAGGTGGCAGGTCCGGCGGGAGCGATCTCGGCCGAACGGACGATCACCTCGACGGTGCGTCGGGTCGGACTGGAGGATCGAGGCCCCGCGCTTATGCACGAGCCGTCCGTCGCTGCAGATGACGCCACCGATGGCGCGGGGGAGGCGGCCTGATGCGTATCCCCGGTATTGGCAAAGCGGGCGAGATCGCCGATGACGGTCTGGCCGGACTTGAGCACAATTTCATTACCAGCAACGTCGAATCGCTGGTCAACTGGGCTCGCATGCGCAGTTGCTGGCCTGCCACGTTCGGGCTGGCATGCTGCGCTTTTGAGATGATGGCCGCGGGCGCGGCCCATTACGACCTGGCCCGCTATGGCATGGAGGTCTTTCGGGCTTCACCGCGCCAGGCAGACCTGATGATCGTTGCCGGCCGTGTGTCTCAGAAGATGGCGCCGGTGCTGAGGCAGGTGTACGACCAGATGATGGAACCCAAGTGGGTGATTTCGATGGGAGTCTGCGCTTCCAGCGGAGGCATGTTCAACAATTACGCGATCGTGCAGGGCATTGATCAGGTTGTGCCGGTGGACGTTTATGCTCCTGGTTGCCCCCCGGGGCCTGAGACTCTGATGCATGCGATCTTGACGCTCCACGACAAGATCAATACCGGCGAACTGCTGAAGCGTCGGGAGATCTCCGGAACCGGCGAAACTGCAACTGGGGCCGGAATCCTCGTCCAGCAGCGCGATGGGCAAACTGCCGGTCTCACTATCCGGAGCTGATCGTGCCGGAACAGGTTGAGCCGGAAAAGGTTGACAGAGAGCGTTACGGGGCATTGGCGTCTGAAATATCGTCGCAGACGGTTCTGTTCGTGACCGTCGACGAGTATCTCGAAGTGGCGACCGCGGCGCGCAACGACGGTTTCGACCAACTAGTCGACCTCACCGCCGTCGACTATCTCAGCTACCCCGGGGCGCGGATACGGCCGACAGATGTGAAACCCGAACGTTTCGAAGTGGTTGTTCAACTCATCAATCACACTTCTCGAGAGCGGCTGGGACTGCGAGTCCAGGTACCAGCCGACGAACCGATTGCCCCATCTCTGTTCGACCTGTGGCCGGGGTGCGAGAATCTTGAACGCGAAGTATTCGACATGTTCGGCATCGAGTTCGCCGAACATCCCGACATGAGCCGAATCCTGATGCCCGAAGACTGGATCGGTCATCCCCTTCGCAAGGACTTCGCGGTCGGCGACGTGCCGGTTCAATTCTCCGAAGCGAGTGCTCCACGGTGACCGCCGAACGGGTGATGCGACGCGGCGATGACTCCGCGGTGCTGCGGCTCTCCGAAGCCGAAGCTGCGCGTATCGGTGACGACGCGGCCGATCCCGACGACGACGAACGGGTCATGCTCAACATGGGCCCCGCTCATCCCTCCACCCACGGTGTGCTGCGCCTGATGTTGGAGATGGAAGGCGAAACCGTACTGCGGTCGAAACCGGTAATCGGCTATCTCCACACGGGCATGGAAAAACAGGGCGAGAACCTCACCTATCTCCAGGGTTGCACCAACGTGACCCGCATGGACTACGCATCACCGCTCTTCTCGGAGCTGGCCTTCTCGCTCACCACCGAGAAACTCCTCGGGGTCGAGGTCCCCGAACGCGCCACCTGGATACGGATGCTGATGTGCGAACTCAACCGCATATCGTCGCACCTGCTGTTTCTTGCCACCAACGGCATCGACCTCGGTGCTGTGTCGATGATGATCTACGGCTGGCGCGAACGCGAGGAAGTGTTGCGCTTCTTCGAAAAGGTCACCGGGTTGCGCATGAACCACAACTACATCCGGCCCGGCGGTGTGGCCGCAGACCTCCACGACGGTTGGCCGGACGACCTGCGCGAACTGCTCGAACTCATAGAACCGAGGCTCGACGAATACGAAGTGTTGATGACAGGTCAGCCCATTTGGCGTGAACGCCTGCAGGGCGTGGGGGCAATCAACGCGGATGAGGCGATTGCATTGTCAGCCACGGGGCCCCTGCTGCGTTCCACCGGTTACGCCTGGGATCTGCGCCGTGACGAGCCCTACCTCGCTTACGACGAGGTCGACTTCGACGTCATCGTCGGCACCTACGGGGATTGTTATGACCGTTACGCGATCCGTATCAACGAGATTCGCGAATCAATGAAGATCGTGGATCAGATCATCGACAAGATGCCGGGCGGCGACTACCGCCTGCAGGACAAAAAGGTCACGCCGCCACCGCGGATTCGCATCGACGAGTCAATGGAAGCGCTCATCCATCACTTCAAGATCTTCACCGAGGGCTACCAGGTGCCCAAGGGCGAGGCCTACACGGCCGTTGAATCGCCCCGCGGTGAACTGGGTGTCTACATCGTCAGCGACGGCACCGCCACGCCCTACCGGATGCGGGTACGGCCACCGAGCTTCATCAACCTCCAGACGCTGCCCCACCTCATGCGTGGCGGCTTGATCGCCGATGGGGTCGCCATCATCTCCAGCGTCGATCCGATCCTGGGCGAGGTCGACCGATGAGCTTTTTCACCTCAGCCAACCTCGACATTGCGCGCGAGATCGTCTCTCGCTACCCGGTGCCGCGCTCTGCGCTCATTCCACTGTTGCACCTCGCTCAAGAACAACACGGCTGGGTCACCGACGATGCCATGCGTGAGATCGCCGACCTCTGCGGTATCACCCCCGCCGAAGTAAAGGGCACTGGCAGTTTCTACGAGATGTTCAAGTTCGGGCCGGTCGGCAGCTATCTGATCAACGTCTGCACCAACATTTCGTGCATGCTGCTGGGAGGCGAGGAACTGTTGGACCACGCCCAACAACGACTCGGAGTGAAGACCGGGGGAACTACCGACGACGGCATGTTCACCCTCGAAGACGTGGAGTGCGTCGCGGCTTGTACCGAAGCGCCATGCCTGCAGGTCAACTACCGCTACCGACTGCGAGTCACCAACAACGATTTCGACGAGATGATCGACGACATCCGCGCCGGACGTGTCGATGATCTTCCCCAACATGGAACGCTCGCGCGGATTCGCCAGCGCATTCCCACTGACAAGCTTGCAGGAGTTGTGCACCCCGACGACGCCCGCGAAGCACCCGTATGGCTGGCGCGCAACGCTGCAGAAGATTCGGTGGTGGGCTGATGGCAACCAACGGCTACGTCGCACACGCACCGGGTTATGTCGACAACGAGGGCCCCAAGATCGTCAGCGAACGCTTCGGCTACGCCGACTCGTTCACCCTGGCCCGCTTTGAAGCAACCGGAGGCTACGAAGGGTTGCGCGCCGCGCTCGCCAGGCGACCCGCCGACGTCCACGACGAGGTTCGCAGTGCCACCGTCCTTGGACGAGGTGGCGCAGGCTTCCCCGCGGGCGTCAAATGGGGATTCCTGCCGCCTGGGAAATTCCCCTACTACCTGGTCGTCAACGGTGACGAAAGCGAGCCCGGGACATACAAGGACCGCCTGCTCATGGAGCGCGATCCGCATCAGCTCATCGAAGGTTGCCTGATCACCTGCTACGCGCTCGGCCTCACCCAATGCTTCCTCTACGTACGCGGTGAGATGGCGCTCGCCCAGGAACGGATCGCAACCGCACTCAACGAGGCGTACGACGCCGGATACGTCGGCCGCAACATCCTCGACACCGATTTCTCTGTGGACATCGTGCTCACTTGGGGCGCCGGTGCCTACATCGTCGGCGAGGAGACAGCTCTGATCGAGAGCCTCGAGGGCAACCGGGGCATGCCCCGTCTCAAACCCCCCTACTTCCCGGCCGCGATCGGACTCTATGGGCAGCCGACCATCGTCAACAATGTCGAAACGCTCGCCAACCTGGGTTGGTTGCTGGTCAACGGCGCCGAGCAATACAAGAGCTATGGCTCCGAGGCGTCGCCGGGAACCCGACTGTTCGCAGTCTCAGGTCACGTGCGCAGACCGGGGGTGTACGAAGTCGAGCATGGTGTCACAACCTTCCGTGAGTTGATCTATGGAGACAACTTCTGTCAGGGGATCCGCGAGGGCCATGAACTGAAGATGTTCATCCCCGGCGGCGGCTCGGCTCCCTGGTTCTTCGAAGAACACCTCGATCTCCCCCTGGAAGCCGGGCCTGTAGGAGCGGCCGGCTCGATGCTCGGATCCGGAGCCATCGTGGTGATGGACGACACGACCGATGCCGTCAAAGCCACGCTGCGGGTCGTCAGGTTCTTCGCCCGCGAGTCGTGCGGAAAATGCACGCCCTGCCGCGAAGGGACTACCTGGGAGGAGCGGATCCTGCAGCGGATCCTCGATGGCGAGGGCAGACACAGTGACATCGACATGCTGCTCGATATCGGCGACAACATCAGCCCCGGTCCCTACCCGGTTGCAGCCAATCCACATGAGGGCCTCGAGGCGGTGCCCTTCCCGCCGAAACAAACGACGATCTGCCCGCTGGGCCCCTCGTCGGTCGCGCCGATCGTCTCAACGATCCGCCGGTTCCGCCATGAATACGAAGCGAAGATTACCAGACGTGACTCCATACCCGTACGTGCCCAAGGGGTTTTTGTGACGGAGTGTTCCAGTGACTGATGTGTCGACGGTCAGCGTCACCGTGAACGGCCGAGAGATCCAGGCCCACCCCGACGAGTTGCTTATCGACGCGTGCGAGCGCAACGGCACCTACATCCCCCGGTTCTGTCACCACCCCCGCATGAACCCGGTGGGGATGTGCCGGATGTGTCTGGTGGAGGTGGACACGGGGCGAGGATCGAGCTTGCAACCAAGCTGCATGGTTCCCGTGAGCGACAACATGGTGGTGGAGACCGAGACTGAGGTCGCCAAGAAAGCCCAGGACGGGGTCCTTGAGTTCCTGCTGATCAACCATCCCCTCGACTGTCCGGTCTGTGACAAGGGCGGTGAGTGCCCATTGCAGGACCAGACGATGGCCTACGGACCGGGCGAGTCCCGTTTCATAGAAGAGAAGCGCCACTTCGAAAAGCCGATACCGATCAGCGACACCGTCTACCTCGACCGTGAGCGCTGCATTCTCTGTGACCGCTGCACCCGTTTCGCGGATGAAGTCGCCGGCGACGCGTTGATTCACTTCATGGATCGGGGTTCCAACACTGAGGTCAATACCTTCCCTGACGAGCCTTTCGCCTCCTACTTTTCGGGAAATACGGTGCAGATCTGTCCGGTCGGAGCGCTGACCGCAAAGCCCTACCGCTTCAAAGCACGTCCATGGGATCTCGAAGAAACAATCTCGACCGCTTGGACCGACTCGGTCGGCTCCCGCATCACCGTCCAGTCGTCGCGCAATCAGGTGTTGAGAGTCCTTGGTGTCGACGCCGACCCGGTCAACTGGGGTTGGCTCTCGGATAAGGAGCGGTTCGCTTTCGAGGCGCTCAACAGCGAGAGTCGGCTGGTCGCGCCGATGGTGCGCAGCGACGGTCAACTCGAAACCGTCGGCTGGGGCGTGGCGTTCGATCGGGTAGTGGCCGCGCTCGACGGCGTCGATCCCAACCGAGTGGCGGTGATCGGTGGTGCCCGCCTCAACAACGAAGCTCAGTACGCCTGGGCCAAGCTGGCCAAGGGGGTGATCGGCACCGATCATGTCGACGCACAACTCGGCGATGGTCTTGGCGCCGAAGTTGTGCTCGGTCTGCCGAGGGCCACGATCGACGATGCCTGCCGCGGCGGCGGAACCATCATCCTGTGCGGCCCCGACCCCAAAGAAGATCTGGGAGCGCTGTATCTGCGTCTGCGTCATGCTGTCGTGCAGGACGGGGCGACCCTCATTGAGCTCACTCCGCAGCGCACGGGCCTCAGCAACATCGCAACGCACTCGCTGCATCCCCGACCAGGCGAGGTCGGTGAGTTGGCCGCCGCCCTCGTAGCCGCCGCCACCAACCCCGACCCCACCGACGCCCCGGCCGGCTCCGGCTACGCCCAGCGTGAGCAGAGCGGCACCGGCCCGGCCGGCTCCGGCTACGCCCAGCGTGAGCAGAGCGGCTCCGGCTACGCCCAGCCGAGCGGTACCAGCCCGGAGGGCTCCGGCTACGCCCAGCGTGAGCAGAGCGGCACCGGCCCGGCCGGCTCCGGCTACGCCCAGCGTGAGCAGAGCGGC
>VXYK01000040.1:15140-61392 GCA_009845995.1 Acidimicrobiaceae bacterium
GCAGAGCGGCACCGGCCCGGCCGGCTCCGGCTACGCCCAGCGTGAGCAGAGCGGCACCGGCCCGGCCGGCTCCGGCTACGCCCGGCGCTTGCAACGCGCGGCGAGAGACATTTCTGGGCCCGTGACGGTGGTGCTCGGTCGGTCCTCGCTCAGTGAGTCGGCAGCTGCCACGGTTGACGCTGCGGTCGCCTTGTCGGCTCTTGATGATGTCTCGTTCCTGTCGGCACTTCGGCGCGGCAACGTTCACGGAGCGCTCGACGCTGGTCTGGCACCAGGTTTGCTCCCGGGTCGCACGACTTTGGAACGTGGCGCACACCGTTTTGTCGATGCCTGGCCAAGTGTCCCCGAAAACGTCGGTCACGACACCGCCGGCATTCTGCGCGCCGCAAGAGCAGGTGAAATCGACACGCTGATCCTGCTCGGGGCTGATCCGTTGAACGACTTCCCAGACGCTGAGTTGGCGCGTGAAGGGATGGCCGGTGCCGGGACGGTCATAGCAGTCGACCTTTTGCCCAACGACACGATCATGGCCGAAGCGGATGTGATCCTGGCCGCTGCCGGGCCAACAGAATCGTCTGGCACTTTCACCAACCTTGAGGGCCGGGTCAGCGTCTGCGGGCAGATCGTCACAGCGGCAGGCATTTCGCGACCCGACTGGATGATCGCAGCCGAGATAGCAATCCGCCTGGGGAGCGACCTCGGTGTTGATTCTCCGGCCGCGATTCGAGCGGAACTTGCCTCGGTCTCTGAGATCCACGCACCGCTCACAGAACAAGCCCTCGACGATTCTCAGGTAGATGGCGTGCTACTCAGCGGCAACGGCGATATAGCGCCGCCGGAGCCGGCCGGGGCCACCAGCCCGGTGAATGATCGCTATTCGTTGCGCCTGTTGGCCACCCGACGGATGTACGACGACGGCACTGCGCTGCGCCACAGCCCCGCAAGCAGCGGGCATGCCTCGTCTCTCGAATTGCGACTGAATCCGGTCGACTTCGACAAGATCGGGGTGCAAGAAGGCACAGTGGTGAGAGTCGAATCGGCGCGGGGCCATCTCGACATGCCAGTGCAGGTTGACGTCGGCGTCCCTGTGGGTTCGGCGGCCGTACCGTGGCGGACGCTCGGCGCAGATTGCAGGCCGCTCATAGACGCATCCGCGGTGGTCACCGATGTGAGAGTGGAGCGGCTGTGATAATCGCCAACGATCCACTCTTCGCCGACCCGTTCGGCCTGCCCGAAGTCGGCGTGGTGCTGCTCAAAGTGGTTGTGGCCTTCGTTTTCTTGCTGGTCGCGGTGATGTTCAACATCTGGTTCCTGCGCAAGGTCATTTCCGACATGCAGAACCGGATCGGTCCCAACCTGGCCGGGCCGTGGGGGATCCTGGTCACTTTGGCAGACGGCGTAAAGCTGTTCTTCAAAGAGGACCTGATCCCGGAGAAATCCCATCGATTCGTGTTCAAACTGGCCCCATATCTGTCGCTCATCCCGGCTTTCCTGGTGTTCGCGATCGTGCCCGTCGGGGGAGACTTCAACCGCACGGACGACCGTCCCGACGGCTTCATATCGATCTTCGGCCACGACACGCTGCTGCAGGTCGCCGACCCGCCCGTCGGCGTTCTCTTCTTCTTGGCGATGTCCTCGCTCGCGATCTATGGGGTGATGTTGGCGGGCTGGGGCTCGGGTTCGAAGTACCCGTTGTTGGGTTCGGTAAGAGCTTCGGCTCAGATGGTCAGCTACGAAGCTGCTCTGGGCCTGTCGGTCGCCTCAGTCGTGCTGGTCAGCGGCACGTTGTCGATGCATGAAATGGTGCTGACGCAAGCGGGCCCGGGTTTCAACAGCTTCCTGCCCAACTGGAACATCATCGTCACCGGTTTCGTCCCTTTCTTCATCTTCATGGTGGCGGGGACTGCCGAACTCAACCACCCGCCCTTTGATCTGGTCGAAGCCGAACAGGAACTCGTCGGGGGCTTCCACACCGAGTACTCGTCGATCCGCTTCGCGCTGTTCTACCTGGCGGAGTTCATGAACCAGATAACGATGGGCGCGATCATCGTCACGCTCTTCTTGGGCGGACCCGCTGGTCCGGCACTGTTCGTACCGAAGGGTTGGTGGGTCGGCGTCTTCTGGTTCTTCTTCAAATTGATGCTCTTCTTGTTCGCGTTCGTGTGGTTGCGGGCGACGCTGCCCCGGCTCCGTTACGACCAACTCATGGACCTGGGCTGGAAGTTGCTGATTCCAGTGTCGCTGGCTTGGTTCTTGGTTCTCGCCGGCATCCAGATAGGCCGTGACCGCGGCTGGAGCAGCATTGAAGTCGGTACCTTTGCTGTGGGTTTCGGGGTTGTTTGCATGTTGTGCGGTGCGGTGCTGATGATGGCGTTGCGCTCGGCCCGTCTGCAGCGCCTCACCGACCTCGAAGAAGAACGCGCTGAGCGGAGCGAATCAGAGCGGACAAGCAACGAAGGAACGTACCGTGGCTGAGTTCACCGACTACATCAAAGGCTTCGCCGTGACCTTCAAGAAGCTCTTCGAGGAGCGGGTCACCGGCGACTATCGAGGCGGAATGGCCAAACCCGGCCAACCCGACGAAAAGCGCCCCAAGGTCGAACGTCTGCACGGACGGCACGTCCTCAATCGTTACGAAGACGGTATGGAGAAGTGCATCGGTTGTGAACTGTGCGCAGGCGTGTGCCCAGCCAAGTGCATCCATGTGAGAGGCGCCGACAACGATCCCGACAATCCGACATCACCCGGTGAGCGCTTCGGCTATGTCTACGAAATCAACTATCTGCGGTGCATACATTGCGACCTGTGCGTGGAGGCGTGCCCCACACAGGCCATCACCGAAACGAAACTGTTCGAGTTCTCCTTCACCAATCGCGACGACGCGATCTATACCCGCGACGAACTGCTCGTCGGTGACGACGGCAAACCCCAGCAACTTCCGTGGGAGGATTGGCGCGAGGGTGAAGATGAACTGACCTCTGGTTGGATGCGTGCAACATCACCATCAGGAGATCATCGCTACGAAGGTGTAGTGCAGTGGTCCGGTGAACTTGGCTACGGCGTACGAGCACCCGAACTCGGCCAGTCCGCGGATGTTGGTGACACAGGTGCTGATGCAGGGACTTCGGGCGGAGGTGACGGGTGAGCGAGGTAATTGTCTTTGCTGTTGCCGCGATCATCGTGTTGAGCGGTGCCATCGGCGTCGTGATCTCGCGCAACCCAGTGCATTCCGCACTCTTTCTGATCCAGACGCTGTTCGGGGTCGCGGTGCTGTTTGTGCTGCAAGAAGCACACTTTTTGGCGGCCGTTCAGATCGTCGTCTACGCGGGTGCGATCGTCATCCTGTTCCTCTTCGTCATCATGCTCCTAGGTGTGGACACCGCTGATGACTGGTCGGTTGAACCGATCGCGGGGCAACGTCCGCTGACCGTGATAGTCGGGGCGGCGCTGGCTGGTTTCGGTCTGGTTCTGGTGGTGGTTGCATCCGACGCACTCACCGGCGCGGTGCGAAGCGGCGGTGAAGGCACCCTCAACGAGCGTGCCCTCGACAATGGGTTCACCGATATTGAACGCATCGGGCGTGTCCTGTTCTCGGACTACGCGTTGTCATTCGAGATAACCGCCGCCCTCTTGACGGTCGCCGTGATCGGTGCGGTGGTGTTGACCCGCAGGCAGCTCCGCGGCGAACTCCTCGAAGATCTCGAAGCTGCCTCAATGGACCTCCCCCCCGCCGCTCCGGCCTCCGCGGCTCCGGCCACCCCCGGCAACAACGCAGCATCAAGCACTTCCGCGGCTCCGGCTACGCCCGGCAACAACAACGGTCCAGGGGCTCCGGCTACGCCCGGCGAAAGCAACGTTTCCGGGGCTCCGGCTGCGCCCGGCGAAAGCAATGCTCCAGGGGCTCCGGCCACGCCCGGCGAAAGCAGAGCGCGCTGATGGAACTGACCAATGACTGGTATCTGGTGCTGTCGGTGGCCATGTTCGTCATCGGTGCTGTGGGCCTGTTGGTGCGCCGCAATCCGCTCGTGATGTTCATGTGCGTGGAGTTGATGCTCAATGCCGTCAACGTCAGCTTCGTGGCGCTCGGCACAGAGCTCAACGACGTGTCCGGACAGATAGCGGTGTTCTTCGTCCTGGTCGTGGCCGCGGTCGAAGTCGTGGTCGGACTGGCACTGGTGGTAGCTATCAACAGGCGGCGAGCGGACGCCACGGCCGACGATATTTCGGTATTGAGGGGCTGACGTGGACCAGTTGCTCGACTTGGCTTGGCTTATAGTCGCATTCCCGCTCGTCGGGTTCGCACTGATTCTGCTGTTCGGACGCCGTCTAGGAGAACCCGCGGCCGGTTGGCTCGCAACTGCCGCGATGGCCGGCTCCTTCGTTGCCTCGGTGGCAGTGTTCGTGGGCTTGCAGGATCGCCCCGAAGACGACCGCCGATTCGTTCAGACCCTGTTCGAATGGGTTCCGGCCGGCGACTTCTCAGTCGACGCGGGATTCCTGGTCGATCCGCTGTCGGTCACGATGACGCTGTTCATCACCGGTGTCGGCGCCCTGATCCACCTCTACTCGATCGGCTACATGCACGGGGACTCCGACTTCTCGAAGTTCTTCATGTACCTGAACCTGTTCGCCTTCTCGATGTTGATGCTGGTGCTCGGCGACAACATGCTCCTCACCTTCCTGGGTTGGGAGGGCGTGGGTGTCTGCTCCTACTTCCTGATCTCGTTCTGGTTCACCGACGAATACAACGCATCGGCAGGCAAGAAGGCGTTTGTGACGAACCGGATCGGCGACTGGGGCTTCATGGTCGCCATGTTCCTCACCTTCACAACGCTGGGATCGATCCAGTACATCGACGTACTCGACAACGCGGGCGGCCTGGAACAGTCGACGGCGACGGCGATCACCGTGCTGCTGCTGGTCGGCGCCGCGGGCAAATCGGCACAGATTCCGCTGTACGTGTGGCTGCCCGACGCCATGGCCGGCCCCACACCGGTGTCTGCGTTGATCCATGCGGCGACGATGGTCACCTCTGGTGTGTACCTGCTGACCCGGGTCAACCCGATCATCGCCGAGTCGGCTGTGTGGGCTCCTTCGCTGATCGCCTGGGTGGGGGCCATCACCGCGCTGCTGGCAGCGACCATCGCCGTGGCTCAGAACGACATCAAGAAGGTGTTGGCCTATTCGACCATCAGCCAACTCGGCTACATGTTCTTGGCCGTAGGTTCGGGAGCGTATGTCGCCGCCATCTTCCACATGGTCACCCACGCATTCTTCAAAGCGCTGCTGTTCCTGGGGTCGGGGTCTGTGATCCACGGCATGGACAATGACCAGGACATGCGCCACTACGGCGGTCTCCGCAAGCTGATGCCGATCACCTCGGCCACGTTCATTGTCGGCTGGTTGGCGATCGCCGGCGTGCCGCCCTTCTCAGGCTTCTGGTCCAAAGACGAGATCCTGGCCTTCGCCTGGGAGGAGAACGTGCTGCTGTGGCTGATCGGATTGATCACGGCGGTGATCACGGCCTTCTACATGAGCCGTCAGGTCTTCATGACGTTCTACGGCCGCTACCGCTTCGCCGACGTGAGACCGGAGGAGATCTCTGCGGCTTGGTCAGTGCGGATGGCCAATGCGTCGGCGGCCGTTGACGAGGCTCAAGCACAACTCGCTTCAGCCGAAGAGGCGATCGCGAAGGCCAACGAGAAGCATGAATCGGCCCGTGCAAAGTTGGATTCGCGCAACGCGGAAATGTCGGAAGCCGACACAGCCGATGAACGGGCCGTAGCGAAGGCAACGAAGAATCTTGAGCGAGCGAGCGGCGCAGTCGAGACCGCAGAGGCGGCCGTTGCCGCTGCAGTTGAAGCGCACGCCGAAGCGCAGCGAGCGGTTCTAGCTGCCCAAACGCAACAGGAACAGGTGGTGGGCGCTGCTGCGGCCGTCGGCGATGGCACCGACGGTTCAATCTTCAACGAACCCGACACCGGCGACCTCGACGAGGCTGACTTCGGTGCTGAGGTGAAGGCCCGCCGCGAATATCACCCACATGAGTCACCGTGGTTGATGACGCTGCCGCTGGTCGTGCTGGCAGCCGGTGCTGTTGTCGCGGGGGTGATGAACCTTCCGTTCAGCAAGGACCTGCATTTCCTGGGCAACTGGCTCGAACCGTCTCTGTATCACAACGAAGCGCATCTGAGTTCCGGCGCGGGAGCCAAATGGGCGCTGGCAATCGTGGCCGTGATCGGCGGAGCCGTGGGCATCGCCGCCGCAGTGGCGGTTTATTTGCAGCGCGCTGCTGTTTCCGGGCGCAGCCGGAGCCCACAAAGCGGTAGTGCTGTTGCGGGGCGTGACGGGAGCCCACGAGCCGAGGGTGCGAAGCCCAAGTACTGGGCCTCGCGGGTTGAGCTGCCGTTGTTTGCGCGTGGCTGGTTTGTGGACGAGTCGATCACCAACTTCATGGGCGGGCCGGGCCGCAAGAGCTTCGACGCGGTCGTGTGTTTCGACACCACGGTGGTCGACGGCACGGTCAACCGTGTCGGTCGTTGGGTCCGCTTGGGCGGCAACGCGGTGCGCCGGGTCCAGAGCGGCTTCGTCCGGTCCTATGCGCTGATGGTCGCCATAGGTGCCGTAGCCCTGTTCGCGTGGTTCCTGTCGAGAGCGAGTTGGTGATGGGAACTCTGCTGACCAATAACGTGCTGGCCAACAGCATCTTCGCCGCTGAAGCGGGCTCCGCCGGGGGCACATTCCCAGTGCTGAGCGCCATCGTGGTCACTCCGATGATCGGCGCTCTGGTGCTGCTGTTTCTGCCCAACAACCGACCCGAGTATTTCAAGCAGATCGCGTTCCTGTTCAGCGCCGCGGTGGGTGCCATGTCGGTGTGGGTACTCACCGATTTCAGCACCGCCGGGGCAGCGGAGTTTCAGCTGACGGACCACCACACCTGGATCGAGAGCCTCGGGATCTCCTGGTCGCTCGGCGTCGACGGGATCTCACTCTGGCTCGTGATATTGACCGGGCTGATCTTCCCGCTGACCATCGTCGGAGTCGACGCCGAACACGGCCCAAAGGCCTACTACTCGTGGCTGCTGGTTCTTGAAGCCGGCTGCATGGGAGTTTTCCTGGCCCTCGACCTCTTCGCCTTCTTCACGTTCTTCGAGATCGTGCTGGTGCCGATGTACTTCCTCATCGGCAAGTGGGGTCACGGCGAGCGAGCATACGCGGCGACCAAGTTCTTCATCTTCACGATGTCCGGATCGGCGCTGATGCTCGTGGGCATCCTGTCGCTGGCGTTCCTCAACCAAGCCGAAACCGGCGTGCTCACCTTCGATCTTGTGCAACTGGCGAACTCTCAGGCGATAGCCACAACAACCGCACGGTGGATCTTCTTGTCGTTCGCGTTGGCTTTCGCAGTGAAAGTGCCGCTGTTCCCGCTCCACACCTGGCTGCCCGACGCCCACACCAACGCCCCGACCGCAGGGTCGGTGATCCTCGCCGCGGTGATGTTGAAACTCGGCACCTACGGTTTCCTGCGATTCGGCATCTACCTGTTTCCAGAAGCGGCGGTGTGGTTCGCCCCGACGCTGGTCACGTTGGGGACCATAGGCATCATCTACGGGGCAATAGCGGCAACGATGCAGCGCGACCTGAAACGCCTGGTCGCCTACTCCTCGGTGGCCCACCTCGGGTTCATAATCATCGGCTCGTTCGCCATAAACACCGAGGGCCTCGAGGGCGGATTGCTGCAGATGGTCAACCACGGACTCTCAACGGGTGCGCTGTTCCTGCTGGTGGCGATGATCTACGACCGCCGCCACACCCGGATGATCTCCGAACTGGGAGGGCTGCAGAAACCAGCCCCGAAGCTGGCCGGTGTCTTCATACTGGTGACCTTGTCCTCGGTCGGTCTCCCAGGGCTCAACGGCTTCGTGGGCGAGTTCCTCACACTGCTCGGTGCGTTCGCGGCTCATCGCTGGTGGGCGGTGGTCGCAGCCAGCGGCGTGATCCTTGCAGCCCTCTACCTTCTGTGGGCCTACCAGCGGGTGTTCCACGGTCCCGCCGAGGGCGCGAATGCCGAGATCACCGACCTCAAGCTGCGTGAGGGGCTGCTGCTGGCGCCGTTCGTGGTCGGCATCGTCTTCATGGGGGTCTATCCGAAGCCGGTGATCGACCGGATGGAACCGGCTGTCGATGCGCTCATCGCGCATGTCGAGGAGCATGTACCGGATTTCTCCGAGCCGGTCGCAGACGTGATCATCTTTGACGATCACGGCGGTTCGGATTCGAGCGAGGACGGTCACTGATGCCCGCTCAACTCGCCCAGATCAGCCAACCCGTGACACCGCCGCAGTACTCGCTCGCCGGGTTGAGTCCGCTGATCATCCTGGCGGTCGGGGCGTTCCTGCTCATCATGTTCCGCTCGGTCATCAAACGGCTGCCCGCAACCGCGGAACGCTTCGCGACCATCGCCGTAGGACCGACGACGGTTGTGGCGGCCTGGATTGTGGGTGGTCTGGTCGGCGATGAGATGCCCTTGGCGAACGTTCGCGCCGACATCGGCACCCTGTGGTTCGCGGTGCTCTTCGCCCTCGTGCTGGTGGTCGCCGCTTTGTTTGTGGGCACCATGCGCGTCGGTTTCGACGCGATTTTCACGTCCGGCACTGGTCTGGTCGCATTGGCTGCAATCGCCGAGTTGTGGAACGACCATCACCGGGCGACGTGGCCGGCGGAATTCGGCGAAAGGCCCGTGGGCCTGCTCGGCAATCCGGTGCGCGCCATCGGTGATCAGTTCTCCTTCGACGGATTCAGCCTGGTGATTGCAGGGGTGATCTTGTCGGCGGTTGTCCTCTGCGCGCTGCTGCTCGACGAGTACCTGCGTCGTGAACGCATCGACGGACCCGAGATGTACGTGCTGATGATGCTGTCGGCGGCGGGCGGCGTGGTGATGGCCGGCGCTGGTGACCTGATCGTCTTGTTCCTCGGTTTGGAGACGCTGTCGATCTCGGTCTACATCATGGCCGCCCTGCATGTTCGCAGAAGCGAGTCGCTTGAAGCAGGTTTGAAGTACTTCGTGCTCGGGGCCTTCTCGTCGGCCTTCCTGTTGTACGGGATGGCTCTGGTCTATGGCGCGACCGGTTCCTTGAACCTCCACGAGATCCGGCTCTACCTTGCTTCGGTCGTGATCCTGAAGGACGCCATGTTGTTGGCCGGACTGGCGATGATGCTGGTCGGACTAGGTTTCAAGGTCGCAGCTGTGCCGTTCCATACGTGGACGCCGGACGTGTATCAGGGCGCTCCCACCCCGGTCGTGGCGTTCATGGCCTCGGCGGTCAAGGCCGCAGGTTTCGCAGCACTCGTGCGGGTGTTCGTGGTCACCTTCCTGCCTTACTGGCCCGATTGGACACCTGCGGTTGCGGTGCTGGCAATGCTGACGTTGCTGGTTGGAGCGGTGCTGGCGATCGTGCAACGCGACGTCAAACGCATGCTGGCCTACTCCTCGATCTCCCATGCCGGGTTCATTCTGGTCGGAGTGGAGGCGGCCTCTGCTCGAGGCACAGCAGCGGTGGTCTTCTACGTGGCCGCCTATGCCTTCATGGTGATCGGCACCTTCGGCGTTCTCACGGTCGTTTCGGGCCCCGGCGACCGCAAGACCAACCTTGATGATCTCGATGGTCTGGCCGCTCGCCGTCCGGCTCTTGCGCTCGCGTTGACGATCTTCCTGCTGGCCCAGGCGGGTGTGCCGTTGACGACAGGATTCGTGGCGAAGTTCGAGATCATCGGCGCGGCGGTTGAAGTGCGGTCCTTCTGGCTAGCGGTCGTAGCCATGGTTTCGGCGGTGGTGTCAGCCTTCCTCTACCTGCGCATCGTGCTCTCGGTGTATCTGGGTTCGCCTGCCGACGACTCCGAGTCTTCCGACGATGCGCCTGTTGAGCGGGTACACCCCGCTGCCGGTCTCGCCATCGGTATTGCCCTGGCGGTCACTATCGGTTTCGGCCTCATCCCCGGCCCCATCGACGAGCTGGCCACCGAAGCCATTCCCCAGCTGTTCGCAGCGGGACAGCGATGACATTCGCGCGCTGCGTAGTCGCGTTCTTTCTCTTGATCGCGGTGAGTTGCAGCGCGAACGAACCGCCACAGGCGACGATCACGATTGAGAGCTGGCGTTTGGATGACCAGTCGGTTTGGGACGACGAGATCATTCCAGCGTTCGAAGCCGAGTACCCTCATATCGATGTCGTGTTCACCCCGACGACACCGCTTGAATACCCCACGGTCTTGCGGTCTCGTTTAGAGCGCGGCGAAGCGGGCGACCTGATCACATGTTTCGCCTTCGATCGCTCGCGCGAGCTATTTGAGGACGGTTATCTCGCCCCGCTGGACGATCTGCCAGGGATTGACAACTTCGGTGATTCTGCCCAGGCGGGTTGGATCTCCGCGGACGGGTCTACGCCTTACTGCGTTCCCGTTGCATCGGTGATCCAAGGGTTCTTCTACAACGTCGAGGTCTTCGAAGCTCTCGGATTGAGAGTTCCTGAGACTGAGGAGGAACTGTTCAAATTGTTGCAGGCGATCGCCGACAACGGCACTTACGTGCCTATCGGGATGGGCCTCTCCGAATGGGAGGCGGAACATATTTTGTTCCAGAATATTGGGACGAATTACTGGAAGGGTGAAGAGGGTCGGTTGGCGTTGATCGATGGCGACACCAAGGTCACCGATCAGGAGTACGTCGACACGTTCGAGACTCTTGCCCGCTTTGGCCCCTACATGCACCCCGAGGCTTCCGGCATCAGCTACAGCGACGGCAAAGTACTGTTCGAAACAGGTCAGGCTGCGATCTATCCGGCCGGTTCTTGGGAGATATCCGGATTCGATGCCAACGCCGAGTTTGAGTTCAGCGCCTTTCGAACTCCTCTGCGGCAGGGCCAGAACACCTGTTACATCGTCGACCACAACGACTTGGCCATTGGTCTAAATCCGGCATCGCCTAATGCCGCCGCCGCTCGCACCTTTCTGACGTGGGTGACATCGCCTGATTTTGCCAGTGTGTACACCGGAGCTCTACCCGGCTTCTTCAGCCAACAGAACACCGCGGTCCCGCACGATCATCGGGTCGCTGCGGAGTTCGTGTCTTGGCGTGAAGACTGCGAATCAGCCAATCGCAACGGCTACGAAGCGCTGGATTCAGGGGACCCTGAGTTCCCGATTGAGCTGAGAGACGTGAGCAATGCGGTGATCCTCGGCGAGATGACACCCCAAGAAGCGGCGCGGAGACTCCAAGACGGCTTGGACTCCTGGTACACACCGTGAGACGGCACCGTTCCTCCTAGAGAATCTTGCGGCGGGGCGGGGAAAAGTGTTGTACTACACGGCGTGACAGACATACCTGCTTCTTTATCTGCGTTGACGCCTGAGTGGGTCAACCAACGGTTGGCCGCCGCCGGGCACGACTCCGAGGTCACAAGCATAAACGTGAGACCCTTGGAGGGCTTCACCGGGATCATGGGGGAGGTGGCGAACGTCGACGTGACCTACGCGGGAGACTCCGACCTGCCAACCACCCTGTTCGGCAAATGCCCACGAGACGACGAAAGGGCCCGGAGCTACAACAAAGTGATGAACGCATACAAACGCGAGCATGGGTTCTACCGGGATCTATATGACAAGGTGCCGATGACGATCGCCCGCTCGTTCGTCAACGAGTACGACGACGAGTCCGGCCGAGCCGTACTGTTGATCGAGAAGATCGAAGGCACCGCCGGCGACATCCTCGACGGACCCGACATCGAAATGTTCAACGAGTTGATTGGTCAACTCGGCACCATGCACGGTCAGTACTGGGGCAGCGAGGTGTTCGGCTCGCGCGACTGGGCTATCGACTGGAGCGCGCCGTCTCTGCTTGCCGGTATTCCGATCCTTCGCGAAGGATGGCCGGTGATGAGGCAGGTCTGGCCCGACATGGGACCGGTCGAGATCCTTGATTTCTTTGAGCGCACCTGGGTCGATGACACTGAGACATGGCTTGAGCGGATCAATGAGCGGCCCTGGACGATGGTCCACGGCGACTACGAGTTCGACAACATCTTCTTTGCCGCCGACGGACCGGTGATCCTCGACTGGCAAACAACCATCAAGAGCAACGCCGGCCAAGACTTGGCCTGGTTCCTCGGGGTCGGGGCCACCGCTGAATCGGTCGCCGAAGAAGACGCGCTGCTCGACACCTACCTAGCGGCGCTGGCGGCCGCCGGAGGACCCGACTGGTCCAAGGAAGAGCTGCTCGACGATGCAGCCGCCAGCCTTCAGTACCATTGCACCGGCTCGGCCACAGCTCTGCGCGGCGTCATTGCCGGGGGCGGGAAGCCCGAGGACCGCACCTACCAGCGGTTCGTGAAGATGGTCAACGGCATGATGGCCTGCGCGGTCCGCTGGAACGTGTTGGATCGAGTAGCCCAGGATTAGGTCGAATCCAGCGAGGCGAGCAAGACTCAGCCCATGCCTCTGAGCCGCGCTGACGACTATCTGATCCACCAGTACCCCGAGCCGATCGACACGGTTTTCACAGGGGACCGTCACTTCTACGATCGCTACTACTTCAACATGCACGCCTCCGACGACACCTTGTTCGCGGTGATGGGCATGGGCCAGTACCCCAACTTAGGGGTCACCGACGCTTTCGTGAGCGTCAACCACCATCAACAACAGACCACGGTCCGTGCCTCGCGCGAGCTAGGTTCGGATCGTCTCGACACCAAGGTCGGCCCGATACGGGTCGAGGTGATCGAAGGGCTCCGTTCGCTGCGGGTCATCTGCGAACCGAACGAATGGGGACTCGCTCTCGACGTGACCTTCCGGGGCACTACCGAAGCTCTGGCGGAACCCAAGAGCTGGACCCGGGTGGGCACCCGCGTCACCCAGGAGACTTACCGTCTGGCCCAGGTCGGCTCCTACGAGGGTTTCATCGAGATCGACGGGGAACGCTACGAGGTCACGCCGGACCGTTGGGGAGGTGCCCGAGACCACAGCTGGGGTGTGCGTCATGGCATCGGCGAACCCGAACCCAGAGGGATCCGCTCCAAGGTCTCGCCCGAGATGGCAATGGGTTTCTTCCACAACTGGCTGCCGATCCAGTTCGACGATCACATGGTCAAGATCACCATCGACAACGACCATGCCGGACGGCGGCTGTTGGAAGAAGCTGTGCGGCTCTACAACCTCGGCGACCCGCGAGAACCGGAGCATCTGGGCCGCCCCGAAATCGACATCAGCTATCACCCCGGAACGCGGGAAGTCGCCGGTGCGGAGGTGTGGTTCAGCGGCCCCGGAGCATCAGACCTGCGCATCAGGACGACCCCGCTCAAAACGGTCTATCTCAAAGCCGGGTCCGGCTATATGTACGACGGCTACTGGGGGCACGGCGTGTGGCAGGGAGACGACGAAAAGGTGGAGGGTGTGATCACGCCGATCGGCGAGCCGACGCAACGTTTGGGCATCTCATTTCTCAACGAAACGCTGAGCCGCCACGAGACCAACGATGGCCGTGTCGGCTATGGCATGCACGAAAACCTGATCTCTGGTTTGTATCTGCCGGACGGCTTCGACAGTCCCACCGCTGTAGCACCTCAGACAGGCACGTCATAGCCGTATCTGTGGGGGCTCTGGGTGGTCTATTGGTTCACCACGCTCGCTAAGCTAACCGTTCGTGTCGGATTTTCTCCGTAGTTATCTCACCGTCGGAATCTTCGGTCTTGCAGGGGTCGCGCTCGTTGCCGTCTTTTTGGGCCTGGGCCGGATCTTCAGGCCCTCAAATCCGACTGAGCAGAAGCTCACCTCGTATGAGTCCGGAGTCAATCCGACCGGCGATATGTGGTCCCAGGCCAACATCCGCTACTACGTCTTCGCGCTGCTCTTCGTGATGTTCGATGTGGAGGCAGTCTTCATCTTTCCGTGGGCCATGCGCCTCGAGTTCTACAAGATGTTCGGGCTGATAGAGATGGCGATCTTCATCTACATCCTGTTGTTGGGCCTCCTCTATGCCTGGCGGAAGGGAATGCTCCGATGGGTCTAGTCGAATCGGGGAAAGTCCCCAAGCCAGTGACGTCGCTGCTCAATATGAGCCGCAAGTACAGTTTGTGGGCCTACCAATGGGGACTTGCCTGCTGCGCGATTGAGATGGGGGCTGCTTTCGGTTCGCCCCGCTACGACGTGATGCGGCTCGGTGTCATCCCGCTGCCGGCCAGCCCGCGTCAATCCGATCTGCTGATCGTGTCGGGCACGGTCACCGACAAGATGGCACCGTCGGTTCTGCGTCTCTACGAACAGATCCCCGAACCCAAATACGTCATCTCGATGGGTTCGTGCGCCAATTGCGGCGGACCCTATTGGGACTCGTATTCGGTGACCAAAGGCGTCGACCAGATCATCCCGGTGGACGTCTACGTACCGGGCTGTCCACCCCGACCCGAGGCCCTGCTAGAGGGCATTGTCCTGCTCCAGGAGCGGATCCAGAACGAAGACATGACTCAACGCTGGAGAGGTGATCCGATTGTCGTCCAATGACACCGTCGACGTCACCGCCGCTGAGGCAACCGATGATACAGACGGTGACGCCGCAAACGAGTCAGCAACCGATGAAGTCCGCGAAGCGATTCTGTCCGAACTCGAAGACGAGTTTGGGGAGGCGGTGGTTGGTGCCCACATCGCCGCGGGGGTTGATATCACCGTTCGTGTCACGTCTGAGGCTTGGGCCACCACCGCCGAGTTCTTGAAGGACGAGATGGGGTTCGAATACTTCAATTTCCTGAGCGCAATCGACTGGCTGCCCTCGCCATTCGGTCGTGATATGGACAGCCAGGTCGATCTGGCGCTTGATCCGGCTGCTGAACCCGCTGAACCCGAAGCAATGGAACAGGGACTTGCCGGTGGTGATACCCGCTTCCAGGTCCTCGCTCGGGTGAACGACGTTGCTGGGCACCGCGCCATCACCTTGAAAGTCGACGTGGACGACTCGGCCATGTCGATGCCGAGCTGGGTACCGGTGTATGCGGGCGCCAATTGGCATGAGCGTGAGACCTGGGAGATGTTCGGCATCGAATTCGTCGGCCATCCCGGTTTGCGCCACATCTATCTTCCCGGCGCGTTCGAAGGCAACCCGCTTCGCAAGGACTATCCGTTGCTGGCCAGGCGTGTGAAACCCTGGCCGGGCATCGTCGACGTCGAGTTGATGCCGACTGAAGAGACCGACGAGACCGACGCATGACCGCAGTCTCAAGCCGCCAGCAACTCAACTACATCGCCGCACAAGCCGCGGACGCTCGGGTCAACCTCGAGATCGAAACTGAGGGCATGACCCTCAACATCGGTCCACAGCACCCGGCCACCCACGGCACGTTGCGCATCGTTGCCAAGCTTGACGGTGAGCAGGTCATAGCCGCCGACCCGGTCATGGGCTACATGCACCGCGGCTACGAAAAACTCAGCGAGGTACGCACCTATCCGCAGGTCACGACGCTTATCAACCGCATTGATTGGCTGGGCAGTTTCGCGAACGAGGTGCCGTTCATCCTGGCGGCTGAGCAGTTGATGGAGGTCGAAGCCCCGCCGCGCGCTCAGTGGATCCGCACGGTTCTTTTCGAGATGAGCCGAATCGCCAACATCGTGCTGTTCCTGGGCGATATGGCAGTGCAGGTGGGGGCGGTCACCCCGGTCTTCTTCGCCTTCCGCGACCGAGAGCACATTCTCAACCAGATCGAAGCGGCCACTGGTGGGCGTTTCCACCCCAACTTCGACCGGATCGGCGGCCTCAAAGACGATCTTCCAAAGGGTTGGATCGTCGAGACCAAGCAGGCCATGAAGAAGATGCGTTCGTTCTGCAACGAGATCGAAGAGTTGGTGATGGGCAACGAGATCTTCCAAGCCCGCACCCGCGGAATTGGCGTGGTTCCCGCAGACATCGGCCTGTCCTACGGGCTCTCGGGTGCCAACATCCGCGGTTCCGGGGTGGATTGGGACGTGCGGCGCGACGGAACCACCGGCGCGGGAGGCCTGGTACACAACGAACTCGACTGGCGGGTTTGGACCCATCCCGACGGTGATTCGTTCAGTCGATTCTGGGTCCGCCTTCAAGAGGTCCGGGAGTCCACGAAGATGGTCGACCAGATTCTCGACGGTCTTCCCAGCGGTCCGATCATGGCCAAGGTCCCCCGCATCATCAAGGTTCCCGCGGGCGAGGCTTACGTCGAGACCGAGAATCCGCTCGGGGTGATGGGCTACTACGTGGTTTCCAAGGGTGGTCTGGCCCCGTTCCGGGTGAAGATCCGTTCCGCCTCGTTCAACAACATGTCGATAACCCCGTGGCTGCTGACGGGTGTGTACGTCCCAGACATCATCACGATCCTGGGCAGTCTCTATTTCATCCTGGGAGACATTGATCGGTGAGCACGGCCCAAGTCTTCGCTGAGCTTGCCTATTGGCAGCAGACCGGCATTCGTCTGGGTGCCGGCCTCGCCGCGGTCTTGGCGGTGGCGGGCGCGCTCGTGTATCTGCATCTGTTCAAGGCTGTGTCGTTCATGCAGAGTCGCCTCGGTCCGATGGAGGCCGGCCCCTACGGTTCGCTCCAGCTGCTGGCTGAAATCGGCAAACACCTCCAGAAAGAAGACATCTTCCCCAGAAAGGCCGACAAGTTCGTGTTCGGCGCTGCCCCGTTCGTGGTGCTCGCCTCCACGTTCTTGTTGGTGGTGGTGGTACCTGCAGGTCCGGATGCCTGGTTCGTCAACAGCGAACTGGGGATCTATCTGGGTCTGGCGGTTTCGTCGGTCTCGGTGCTCGGCATTCTCATGGCCGGGTGGGGATCGTCCAACAAGTACTCGTTGCTCGGCGGCCTGCGCGCGACAGGTCAGCTCATCGCCTATGAACTGCCGCTGATCCTCGCGGTGGTCGGCGTGGTGATCCAAGCGGGCACGATGAACATGGCCGACATTGTCTATGCCCAGGCAAACGGCGAGATTTTCGGCTTGGGCGTGGTCGGGAACCCATACATCCTCACCCAGGGCGTGGCATTCATCATCTTCTTGATCGCGATGCAAGCGGAGCTGGCCCAAGCACCGTTCGACATGCCCGTGGCCGAGTCCGAACTGGTGACCGGCTACATGACCGAATACTCGGGGATGCGGTTCCTGTTGTTCTTCATCGGTGAATTCGCCACTGCCGGGGTGTTCGCAGCTGTGGCCTCGGTGCTGTTCCTGGGTGGTTGGTACATCCCGGGTATCGATCCCGGCGCCGACATCATGAACCTGCTGGGTCCGTTGGTGATGCTCGTCAAGATCGTCGGCCTGACTTTCCTAGTGTTCTGGACTCGGTTCACGATGCCCCGCTTCCGTGAAGATCAGCTGCAACGTCTCGCTTGGAAATTCCTCATTCCCATTGCTCTCGCCAACATCGTGGTGACGGGCATTCTCAAGGTCACCTTCTAGGTCGGCAGGTACTTATGGCACTCATTCCAGGACTCATCAAAGGACTCGGTGTCACCGGGTCGACCATGATGCGCACGATCTTCCCCGGCGGGGTCAAGAAACCTGTTCCTTCGCCGGTGAAGGGTGCCGAGACGGTGCAGTACCCCCACGAGAAGGAGGCGCCGCCGACCCGTGCCCGCGGGGTGATCGCGCTTCACGAGGAGAACTGCACGGCCTGCATGCTGTGCGCCCGTGAATGCCCGGATTGGTGCATTTACATCGAGGGCCACAAGGAGAAGGCACCACCGCGACGGGCGGGTGGAAAGCCGCGTCAGCGCAACATACTCGACCGTTTCGACATCGATTATGCGCTGTGCATGTTCTGTGGGATCTGCGTTGAGGTCTGCCCGTTCGAGGCGCTGTTCTGGAGCCCCGAATACGAGTTCTCCGAGCCGCGCATCGCGGATCTGCTCCACGACATGTCACGTTTGTCGGAGTGGATGGAGACGGTCCCTGATTTCGAGGACTATGAGGCCGGTTCGCAGCAGAAGAAGCTGAAGGTGCCGCCTACATGAGCCTGCTTGCCGCACTGTCTGCCGATGCCGACCTCTATGTCGCGCAGAACGTCTTCTTCGCGGTCATTGCCGTGTCGATGATCTACTCGGCGGTGCGTGTGGTGACCACCGGCAACGTTGTGCACGCGGCGCTGTGGCTGGTGGTGGTTCTGGCCGGGGTGGCCGCACAGTTCATCCTGCTCGGCTCAGAGTTCGTTGCCGTCACTCAGGTGTTGGTCTACATCGGCGCAGTGGTGGTGCTGTTCCTGTTCGGGGTGATGTTGACGCGTGCTTCGCTGGGTGACGATGAGTCGGTGGGCGACGAGAAGAGGGGTATGGCCGCGGTGGTGGGCGTGCTGCTGTTCGCGGTGATGGCGATCGCTCTGATCGACAGTTTTGAAGACGGCCGTTTGGTCATCGAAACCCCCCAATCGGTGAACGCCGTGTCGGACGCCATTTTCTCGCAGTACATCGTGGCGTTCGAAGCGGTCTCGGTGTTGTTGTTGGCAGCGTTGATCGGCGCCATCGTCGTGGCGCGGAAGGATTAAGTTGATGCGCGGATTGGAAAATTCTTCGCGTCGTGGGCCGTCGTTTTCCCGCTCTTGTTCGCTTCGCTCACGGACCGCTCGGGCCACGGCCTCGCGAACGGAGCCGTTGGAGCGCGGAGGTTGTCCGGCGATCCGCTCGGCCTCTGGGGAGCGCAGCCGATGTTGTTGAATCAGTTCCTGCTGCTGTCTGCGGTGTTGTTCTGCATAGGCGTCTACGGCGTTCTGGCGCGCAAGAACGGCGTACTGGTGTTGATGTCGATCGAACTGATCCTGAACGCAGTGAACATTAATCTTGTTGCCTTCGGCGCTCTCACCGACAACGTGGCCGGTGCGGTGTTCGCCCTGTTCACCATCGCTGTGGCCGCTGCCGAAGTTGGTATCGGCCTGGCCATTGTCCTGCTCATCTACCGTAACCGTCGCAGTATCGACCTCTCCGAGATCGATCTCATGAAGGGCTGACCTGTGTCTCTTCTTCTTGGGTTTGCTGAACCTAGCTCTGTACCGACCTCGTCGACTGTGACCCACAACGCGAACTGGTTCCTCGAGTACGCGTGGCTGGTTCCGCTGCTGCCTGCGTTGTCGTTCGTTGGGATTCTCTTCTTCGGCAAACGCATGCGTTACAAGGGTGCCGAACTGGGGATCGCCGCGGTTTCGCTCTCGTTCCTGTTGGCCGTATGCGCTGGTTTCGCTTGGATCCAGCATCACGATGACGTTGGTTACCAAGCAGTTCAGAGTTCGACGCAATGGCTGCAATCAGGGGGAGTCGAGTTCGGCGCGGGGGTTCTCGTCGACGGGCTGTCGGTGATGATGCTGTTGGTGGTGACGATCGTGTCGCTGCTGGTGCACATTTACAGCACCGATTACGTGGGCGACGACAAGCGCTACACCCATTTCTTCGCGTTCCTGTCGCTGTTCACCGCAGCGATGCTGTTCTTCGTCCTCAGCGACAACATCCTGCAGATGATCGTCGGTTGGGAACTCGTCGGCGTGTGCTCGTTCGTGCTCATCGGGCATTGGTGGGAGGAAAAACCGAACTCCGACGCGGCGCTGAAAGCGTTCCTCACCAACAGGGTCGGTGACGTCGGCCTGATAATCGGCACGATCACGCTCTTCTTCGCTGCCGGCGGCGGTAACACCTTCGACACGATCAAGATCAACGAAGCGATCGTGCAAGGAGAGGTCGGACACACCGCGCTGGTGGTCGCGTCGGTGTGCCTGATGGCTGCAGTCATGTCGAAGTCGGGTCAGTTCATACTGCACACCTGGCTGCCCGATGCCATGGCCGGCCCTACCCCGGTCTCAGCGTTGATCCACGCAGCCACCATGGTCGTCGCCGGGGTCTTCATGATCGCCCGGCTGTACCCGGTCTTCTTCGAGGGGATGCAGATCGGCGGGTCGAGCATCAATCTGATGGCCACCATCGGCGCCGTCACCCTGGTCTTCGGGGGGCTGCTTGCGTTCGTGCAGGACGACATCAAGAAGGTGCTGGCCTATTCGACGGTTTCGCAGCTCGGTTACATGGTGATGGCGCTGGGCGTCGGGGCGTGGACCGCGGCGGTCTTCCATCTCTTCACCCACGCTTTCTTCAAAGCCAACCTCTTCTTGGGCTCGGGCTCAGTCGCCCATGCCGTGCACTCGTTCGACATGAAGAAGGACATGGGCGGAATGCGCAAGTTCATGCCCAAGACCTATGTCACGTTCATAATCGGTTCGCTGGCGCTGGCCGGCTTGTTCCCGTTGGCCGGGTTCTGGTCCAAGGACGAGATTCTCGTCGGTACCGGAGGCTGGGGGCTCTTCGGCGGCACGGGCGGCAACGGCGCCTACACCTTCCATCTGTTGATGGGCTTGTTCGGGGCGGCGCTCACCGCTGCTTACATGACCCGCTGCGTTTACCTGACCTTCCACGGGGAGTTCCGCGGCGACCGATCGCACGGCGACCCCCACGAGTCGGGGCCGCGCATCCTGGTACCGCTCTACATCCTGTCGGGGCTGGCCATTGTGGCCGGTTTCGTCAACCTTCCCGCCGGTTTCCAGCTTGTCGGCGATTCATGGACCGAACGATTCGGCCATTACGTGGAACCGTACAAATCGTCGTACTTCCCGGCGATCGACCACGCGACCCCGTCTTGGTCGTTGGCCGTGGTGGCGAGCGTCGTGGCCCTGGTGGGTGCCGGGGTGGCGATCTACTACTACTTCGTGAAGGTTGATCGTCTAGCTGACCAAACGCAGCAGTCGCTCACCGAGTTGCCGGACGGCCTGTCCAAATCCAACGGCCTGGCCGGTGCCGGCCACAAGGTGCTCGTCAACAAGTACTACCTCGACCATCTCTACGAGGGAGTGATCGTCGCGTTCACCAAGGTTCCGCTGGCTCGAGCCGCCTACTGGGTCAACCAGAAAGTCATCGACCGGACGGTCGATGCGGCCGGCGAGACCGCGGTGCTGGTGGGCCGCCAGGTCTACGACGTTGTCGACCAAAGTGTCATCGACGGTTTCGTCGACGGTTCGGGCCGAGTATCGGACGCAACCGGTGAGGAACTCCGTCAGATCAACTCCGGCAAGGTCCAGAACTACGCCGCAATCCTGTTCGCAATGGCGGCTGTGCTCGCCGGAACCTTCCTAATCATCTTCGCTCTCTAACCCAGGAATCTTTTCGACATGGAAACAATCGCTGATACCAACTGGTTGCTCACAGTCGTGGTCTTCGCTCCGCTCGTCGGAGCGCTGATCATGGTCCTGATCCCCCAAGAAGATGAGCAGTCCCACAAGCAGGTGGCCCTGTTCACCTCGCTGGTCACCCTGGGACTCGCAGCCTTCCTGTTGATCGACTTCAACTACGGCGACGCCGAGAACCTGCAGTACTTCGTGGACACGCAATGGATCGAGGTGATCGGGGCGGGTTACACCATCGGCGTCGACGGCATGTCACTGCCGTTGATCGCGCTCACCGCTCTGATCATGCCGCTGGTGTTCGTCTACTCCTGGAATCACATACCCGAACCCGGTAATGCCAAAGCGTTCCTGATCCTGTCCCTGATCCTGGAGACGGGGATGATCGGCACGTTCGTGGCGCAGGACCTGGTGCTGTTCTTCGTGTTCTTCGAGGTCGTGCTGCTGCCGATGTTCTTCATGATCGCGGTTTGGGGCGGCGAGAACCGGCGTTACGCCTCGTTGAAGTTCTTCCTGTTCACATTGTTCGGCTCGGCTCTGATGCTGTTGTCGTTCCTGGCTCTGTACTTCCTCACCGAGGCGGACACGTTCTCCATGCTGGTGCTGACCGAGAATGCCGGCGAGGGGATCACCAGGGGCACGCAGCTGCTGGTCTTCGCTGGCATGTTCCTCGGTTTCGGCGTGAAAGTGCCGATGTTCCCGTTCCATACCTGGCTGCCCGACGCCCACACCGAAGCACCAACCCAGGGTTCGGTCATCTTGGCTGCGGTGCTTCTGAAACTCGGCACGTACGGTTTCATCCGCATCGCCATCCCGATGCTGCCTGAGGCCGCGGAAGCCTGGGCACCGTGGATCGGCCTGCTGGCGGTGATCGGGATCATCTACGGAGCGCTCGGTTGTCTGGCCCAAACCGACATGAAACGCCTGATCGCGTTCTCATCGGTCGCCCATATGGGCTTTGTGATGCTCGGCATTGCCACGTTGACCGATTTCGGCATCAACGCGGCGATCTTCGGAATGGTGGCTCACGGGCTGATCACCGGGATGCTCTTCTTCATCGCGGGTTCGGTGAAGGAGCGCTATCACACCTTGGAGATCAAACGGCTCGGTGGGATGCTTGCTCAGGCCCCCCGGTTGGGCTGGATCCTGGGGTTCGTGTCGATGGCCTCGCTCGGCCTGCCCGGTCTTGCCGGGTTCTGGGGGGAGTTCCCTGCAATCCTTGCCGCCTACAACCCGGCCGCCGGGGTCTCGGAGCAGACCTTCCGGGTCTACATGGTCGTGGCAGCTGTCGGCACCGTACTAGCCGCCGGCTACTTGCTGTGGCTGCTTCAGCGCACGGCGATGGGGGAGCCGTCCGCAGAATTCGCAGACGACCCCAACATCACCGACGTCTCAACGACCGAATGGATCGCCTGGGCACCGCTGCTCTTCGGGATCGTGCTGTTCGGAGTTGCGCCGGGATTGATCTTCGAGGTGACAGACCCAGCGGTGACCCAGTCGCTCGACAACTGCATTACTACCCTCACGGGATGCGAGGTCGCTGAGGCGGCCGCCTCTTCAGGGTCGGGTGGGGGCTGATAGTGCTCGCCGGTATCGCGCCCCTGTTCGGAGCCACCGAGTTTGTTCGGCCGGCGATCGACTGGCACGCGGCCGCGCCCGAACTCACCCTGCTCGGCTTCGGTGCTCTGATAACGATGATCGACATCGGCTGGCTCGAGCGGGCTCGACGGATCGCCGCGCCGCTGACCTCTCTGGCCCTGCTGGTGACGTTGGTGCCGATCATCACCCTGGCTCTGGACGGAAACGACCGGTCGATGTTCCACGGCGGCTTCGTGGTCGACGACTACAGCCTGATCATGAAGGCCACATTCGTGTTGGCCGGCTATGTGGTCGTGTTGATGTCGACCAACTACATAGCTGAGGGCGATTACTGGGAGAACGAGTACTACGGCCTGCTGCTGAGTTCGATCCTCGGCATGATCCTGATGGCCTCAGCCCGCGACCTCATCTCGATCTTCGTCGCCCTCGAACTGTTGTCGATTCCGGCGTACATGCTGGCCACCTGGCGCAAACGCGACCTCAAAAGCAACGAGGCCGGCCTCAAGTACTACCTGATGGGAGTGTTCGCCTCGGCGGTGATGCTCTACGGGATGTCCCTGCTGTACGGAGCCTCAGGATCGACTCTGCTGGTTGACATCAACGATGCCATCAGCGTGGCGACCACTCTGGATGCGGTGGTGGTGATCGGCATCATCTTCGTGGTGGTGGGATTCGCGTTCAAAGTGTCGGCATTCCCGTTCCACACCTGGGCACCCGACACCTACGAGGGTTCGCCCACCCCGGTCACCGCGTTCATTTCGGTGGCCTCCAAAGCAGCAGGTTTCGTGGCTTTGTTGAACCTGCTGTTCGTCGGCTTCCTCGGCCGCGACGACATCTTCGAACCGCTTATGTGGGCATTGGCGGCAGCTTCGATGACGGCCGGGAACTTGATGGCGTTGCGTCAGACCAACATCGTGCGCCTGCTCGCCTACTCGGGTGTCGCTCAGGCGGGATACATGCTTGCACCGCTTGCTGTGGCCGGAACCGTGCCCGACAAGGCCCTCACCGCCTCTGTCACCTACCTGGTGATCTACGCGGCGATGAACCTTGGTGCTTTCGCGGTGGTGATTGCGGTCGCTCGCAAGACCCGGTCCGCTAAGATCTCCGATTACAGGGGATTGTTCCACTACGCCCCCGGACTCACCGTCGCCATGACGATCTTCCTGTTCTCCCTAGCCGGGATCCCGCCGTTGGGAGGCTGGCTGGCCAAGTTCCGCGTGATGGAGGCGGTCATCGAGGCAGACACAGCATCTGGCCTGGTGCTGGGGATATTCGTAGCGGTCAACTCGGTGATCGCCCTTTACTATTACGCCCGAATCGGATTCGGCATGTGGGCTGAAGATGCCCCTGACGGCGATCTGACCCCCGTGAATGTTCCACTGTCGCTGGGTGTCGCCCTCACCCTTACCGCGCTGATCACAATCGCCATGGGCGTCGTTCCCGGCGATGTGGTCGGCCGCTTCACCGAGGTGAGCCTGCTGGCCGGAGGTTGACCCGGCCACGCCGATAGACGGGGCCTCTTAGGCTGGACTTGTGGTGACTCTCGCTGATCGGCTGCGTCAAAGGATTGCTGAACAGGCGCCGATCCCGGTTTCGGAATATGTAGACGCCGCGCTCTACGACGAAAGCGAGGGGTTCTATCAGGCGGGAGGCCAAGCTGGGCGACGGGGAGATTTCCTTACCGCTGTTGAGGTCGGCCCGTTGTTCGGGGCTGTGGTGGCCCGGGCGATCGACACCTGGTGGCGAGATCTCGGATGCCCAGAGCAGTTTCCTGTCTATGAGTGGGGCGCCGGCCCGGGCACGCTGGCGCGCTCAGTCGTTGCCGCTGGACCCGAAGCGCTTCGCTCGGGCGCGCTCCTATGGCATGCGATAGAGCGGTCGGCTGCGCAGCGGGCTCAGCACCCCGAGCATCCGTCGGTGGTGTCGGCCGCGACGGGTCCCAGCGAGCCGGCAGCGGCCGGGGTTGTGTTGGCGAACGAACTGCTGGACAACTTGGGGTTCGACCTCTACGAGCGCAGTGGTGAGGACTGGTGTGAGTTGCGGATCAGCGAAGGCCCAGATCAAGGCCAGTTCGTCACGGTCGCGGTTCCGGTGGCGGAGTCGTCTGTGGTCGTCGAAGAACTCAACGCTCTGATGGGGGCGCGTGCTTCTGAAGGGATGCAGGTTGTTTGGCAGAGGGCAGCGCGGGATTGGCTCGCCGAAGCGCTCGGTTCGTTGCACGCAGGCCGTGTGGTGGTATTCGACTACGGCGGCACCACCGCCGAGCTCGCCGCCCGAGGTTCTTGGTTGCGCAGCCACTCAGGACACGGCGCGGGGGATTCGAATCGCTGGCTCAATGATCCAGGAACCTGTGACATCACCGTTGACGTCGCCATCGATCAACTTGAGTTGGTTCGCAGAGCCGACTCGAACCGCACCCAAGCAGATTTCCTGCGTATGCACGGCATCGATGATCTGGTGGCCGAGGGCAAGCGCCAGTGGCAGGAGTCGGCCCATGTCGGTGATCTGTCAGCCCTGCGGGCCCGCAGCCGTCTCAGCGAGGCCGAAGCCCTCTGCGACCCGTCCGGCATGGGCTCTTTCCGCATCCTCGAATGGCTGGTCTAGTTCAAGCAGGTTCGCATTTCTTGCTCTTTAGGGAAGTCGCGGGCGCTGTGGCTGTCACAGGGTCTGGGTACGTTGCTGGTTGTGATGCTTGACACGTTGACTCCGGTAGTCGCGTTACACCCTACTGGACGCAGTTCGGCAGCTAAGAGTCACTTACTAGGTAGCTGTGCTACACCGTTGTCGTCTGCGTGTGGTGGAGCTAATTCTTCTTCGCTTGAGACGGCCTTGTTCGATGCCGGAAGAGTTGCCCGGCAGAAAACGGCTGACCCCTGCGTCCGGGTCTAACGTTGGCTATGGAGTCCCCGTGGGTCGGGAAGGCTCTAGCCTTTGGGTTATGGGTGCGCACGAGACTCTTTGCGATGCGCATGAGGCGGCAATCCCGGCCAAAACAACTACGAGCAGCAGCGGACGACAACGATGTTTCATCGGTTCAGATCCGCCCTAGGGGGTCATTGAAAGGCTCGTGCTTGATAGCCGACCCACGCTATACCCTATAGCCATCGTCACGCGAAGGGAGGACGTGGCCATGACGCTGCCACAGACTGGATCCCGATGAGGTTGCCCGCCGCGCTGACAAAATTATGAGCACGGCCTCTGCCCATAGGTTCGAGGCCGACCAAAGTGACGAGATTCTCGCCAGCGAAGTCGAGAGCGGCTGTTGGGGCCTCGGTAATACGGCAACCGAAGCGGCATACGGTGCGGCGAGAGCACCGGCAACCTGTGGCGAACTCGCTCAGGGAGCATTCAACGGCGTTCTCGCGATGGTGACCCTCCCGATCGATCGGTTTGCTGTCGCGAATGTCAAGCTTACCAAGGGGCGCGGCCGCGTGAGCGGCACGCCCAACACGGCCAAGGCGACACAGGCGGTACGGCAGGCGCTGCTTACCCTCCGACGGTCTGATCTAGACGCGCAGCTCTCGCTGCAGAGTCCGATTCCTCGTGGTAAGGGATTTGGCAGCAGCACAGCGGACGTGGCGGCTGCGATCGGCGCTACCTACGCTGCATTGGGTTTGAGCGCTTCGCCTTGTCAGATCGCTGAGATCGCTCTGTCTATCGAACCGAGTGACGGGGTCATGTACCCCGGCATTGCGTTGTTCGACCATCTCGAGGGCCGGATCGCGCGGACACTGGGTCTGCCGCCGCCAATGCAGGTGTTGGCACTCGAGTTCATCGGCACGATTGAGACGATCGCGTTCAATAAGGCGCAGCGAACATTCGGGGGTTTGCATCGTCTCGACCAGCCGGTGGCTCTGATCGAAGCGGGATTGCGCAGCTGCGACCCAGCGTTGATCGGCCGCGGTGCCACGGAGTGCGCGCTTGCGCATCAGGAAGTCATCGCGAAACCACAACTCGAAGCAGCGATTGCGATCGGTGCCGACGCTGGCGCTGTCGGTGTGAACGTAGCGCATAGCGGCACCCTCGTCGGCATACTCTTCGCGGACGGCACAGACATAAACTTGCGGATCGCTTGGGCAGCCGCCCAGGCCCAGGAGCGCTTGGTTGACCTAGTAGACACCCATCAACACCGACTGATCGGCGGCGGTATCTGGCAGCAGGCTCTTGGCGGTGCATTGCCTGAGTGATTAGCCACCCGAGCGGCCACTTGGCGCGTCGTCCTCTCTGTTCAACCGTGCTGAGCGACGGGAGCGTGGCTGAGCGCCGCTGCGTCGTTCATGGCGACATCACCTCCGCCAACGCGGTGATGAGTTGCTCGCACTCGTGTCGTTGTCGGACTGCGATGCGGATGTGCTGCGGCAAGCCAAACGATGCGCAATCGCGCACAACGATTTGTTGTTGCAACAAGGCTTTGCGCACCACCGACGCGTTGCAAACGTCGACGAGCAGAAAGTTGGCAACGGACGGCTCAGGAGTCAGGCCCAGTCGTCGCAACTCGTGGGACAAGTAGTCTCGGGATTCGCGAACCGCACATCGCGCCCGGTTGACATGTACCTCGTCCTTGACAGCAGCGAGTCCGGCGGTTTGGGCAACAGCGTTGACGCTCCAGGAGTGCTGGCGGCGCTCAACCGCCGCGACGACGCTCTTTGGAGCGATCAGGCAGCCTAGTCGGACCCCCGCCAGCGCGTGCGCCTTGGTCAGCGAGCGTAACACCACGATGTTGTTACGCTCGAGCAGCGAGCAGGCGTCCCAGGCTTGCTCGGCAAAATGTGCATAGGCGTCGTCGAGGACGAGCAGCCCCTGTTTAGGGATGGCGTCGGCGAGTTCTTCCACCTCTGGCAGATCGAGATAGCGACCGGTTGGGTTGTTGGGATTGCAGAGGAAAACCAGGCTCGGACATCGATCGCGGAATGTCTGCGCGGCGGTGGCGATATTCCAGCGGAACTTGTTTTCAGCTGTAGCTCTGATCGGGACGACCGTTGAGCCTGCCATCTCAGCGGCAGCTCGATATTCGCCAAAGGTTGGCTCCAGGATGACACAACACAGATCGGGGCCGAGATACGCCTGTACCAACAAGTGGATTAGTTCGGTCGCGCCATTGCCGACCAGTACCTGATCTGGGTGCACATCGGATTGAGCCGCCAGCGCCTCTCGTAGCTGTGTGGATCTCGGGTCAGGGTACGATGTGATGTCGGCAGCGGCCGCTGCACGCAGTACCGCCTCGGATGGGCCGAGTGGGTTCAGGTTCGAGCTGAAATCAAGCACAGCAGTTGGGTCGAGGCCAAAAGTGTGAAGTTCCGCCTCGTCCAAACCGCCGTGAACAGCCATCAGCGCGCCTCGTTTATCCTGCAAGCCAGTGTCTTAGCGTCAACAGCGCAATCGCCACGGGGAGGCCAAGCATTGCGACGCCTTTCGCCAACCGATTGGCCGTGTCGATATCTGAAGCGGCTGGCTCGGGGAACTCTGCCCCTAGGATGTAGTGCCCCTGTTTCTCCAGGCGTCGTCCCAGCAGTCCCGCCATGGCTGCCATCGTCCAGCCAGCGTTGGGGCTCTCAGTGATCTGCTGATCGCGTCGCATGACCGCTGCCCCGCGCTGCCATGGCAACGCGAAGATCGCTCCCGCGCCGATCATGAGTAGTGAGCAAAGCCTGGCTGGCAGGAAGTTGAGCGCGTCGTCGAAGCGTGCCGCGGTCTTGCCCAGATACTCAAAGCGGCCGCGTTTGCCCCACATGCTGTCCAGCGTATTCGCAACCCGATATGTAATTGCCCCTGCCGGCCCGAGCAGGGCGAACATCAGCCAGGGCGAGATGAAGCTGTCGGTAGTGTTCTCGGCGATGGATTCAATCGCGGCGGCAGCGATCAGTGGCTCAGAAAGCGTGCTCCGATCACGGCTGACCAATGCACCCGCTCGACTTCTAGCTTGATCCAGATCGCCTTCAAGCAACGATTTCCGCGTTAGCTCTCCGGCTGCGACAAGTCCGCGCATAGTGAAACTACTACGCAGCAACGCGACACTGCCAATCAGGTAGGCAATGACCCCCAATTCCGCCAGTCCAACCATAATGAGCCAGCACAGGGCACCCACGCCTGCGACGACCGTGCACGCAACCAGCATGCCGTAAAGGAAGGCAGCACGATCTCTTGGGAGCGTGGGACGCTCGAGTCGGTTCAGCAACTTGCCGGTCCAGACAACAGGGTGGATACGTTCAGGCGGCTCTGGCAGCGTTCGATCGAGAATGACCGCTAGGAGGAAGACACTCAGGTCCACCAGCAGATTGGCCCACCAATCGGAGTAGATCATTGCAAGACGTCCTGATGAAGGATGTGGGCAGTGACAAGTCGGTCAGAGACCTGTGACAGCCTACCTTCACCGGACTCGCTGAAGCGCTCGGCCTCAAGGCCGCTGCGCTTGTGGATTTGACGGATGTCGGACTCGGATGTCGTCCGGCTGATCCCCGACGCAAGACGAGCGTTGTACCGTCCCGATAGCGCGGAGGGCAAGCGTAAGTGGCAGTCCTCGGCCCATGTCGGTGACCTGGCAGCCCTGCGGGCCCGCAGCCGTCTCAGCGAAGCCGAAGCCCTATGCGACCCGTCCGGCATGGGCTCTTTCCGCATCCTCGAATGGCAGGTCTAGCCCAATTCCCTATGTATGGCGCTAGATTAGCTCCGATAGCGTGGATCTGGCGTTACAATTCGCCATGGCTACTATTCAGATCAAGCAAGTTCCTGAAGATGTCCACCGCAAGCTCAGGATTCGCGCCGCTGGAGCGGGGCAGTCTCTGCAGCAGTACATGCTTGATGCGGTATGCAAACAGGCGGACTTGGCGAGCGCGGAGGAGTTGCTGGCTCGAAAACGGGTGGAGGTGCTCGCACACGGCGAGTTGGATATCGACCCGGAGATGATCGTTGAGATCATCCGAGCCGATCGCGATTCGCGTTGATCGTCGTCGACGCGAGCGTGGTCGTCGAGGCCGTTGGAGGATCAAGCGGACGCAACCTTGAGGCATTGCGCCGGATCGCTCAGGACGCAACGCTCGCCCCCCATGTACTAGACGTCGAAGTAGTTTCTGCTCTGAGAGGTCTCCTGCGCCGAAATGAGATCCCCGAACCGGTCGCCCGCGGCGCTCTGAGGCACCTTGCCCATCTGCCGATCAGGCGCATTCCGCACGAACCTCTGCTGCAACGCTGTTGGGAACTCCGCGACAACCTCACCGTTTACGACGCCTGCTATGTGGCTCTAGCAGAGGCGACGGGTGCCACTCTGTTGACTTCTGACCGACGCGCAGCCGGTGCCCCCGGTGTTCAATGCGAGATCGAACTCCTGCATTGACGAGGACTACATCTATTCGCGCCAGCCGGCGGCGATGTGTTCAAGCCACCATTGGGGGGCGTTGTCGGTCAGGTTGGGCAGGTTGGAATAGTCCCACCAGCGCTGGATCAAGCCGTCGTCAGTGAGTTCCATCACTGAAGTGAACGGATGGACGACGCGTTCGCCGGTGTGGAAGACCCACTCCTCGGCGTGTTCGGTAACGACGAAGTGATCCTCGGCGATCATGCGACCCTCGACATGGTTGTGCTCCTGCACCGGGTCGAGGCCCAGGTACAGGCGGGCCACGATCTCGTCGGGTCCGTGAGCACCACCCAGCGTCTCGCCGAGACCCGTGTCCACGTAATTGGCCGTAGCGGTGAAGAACGAGGCGATCTCGTCCCAGTCGTGGGAGTAGAGGGCTTCCCAGTAGCGGGCGACGATTTGTTTGTTGCGTTCTTGGATGGTCTCAGGCTGGTCGGTGCTCACCGTATGTCCTCCTCGGGTCGGACTGAGTGTGTCTCAGCCCGACCCGAAGAGTAAAGCCCAAGGGTTGGGGTGTACCCATTGAGCCGATCTAATCGTCCGATTCGTCGGTGCCGGCGCTGTCATCTGCGTCAGGTTCGTCGGGGTAGAAAGGTTCGGCGCTGCGCCTGCGGAAGCGTCGCAGGATCAGCCATGCGGCCACAGCAACGAAGGGCAGGAACGGTAGGACTGTACCGAAGACGATCAGCAGCACTGAACCCAGCGTGGCCAGCTTGGACCAGCCCGAGGAGAACGAATCCGAGAATCCAGGAAGCGGATCTTCGACGCTGGCTTCCAGATACACAAAGTCACGCACCTCAAGCTCAACTTCTTGGTTCTGAGGCCACAACGAGGCGGCGGGGACGGCGGTCGCGACCACCTCGATGTCGCGACCCCGACTGGCGTTGATCCGATGCACGAAACCGTCCTCGGTTCTGATGTCGGCCACAGCAACCACCGAGCCACCCGGTTCGATCTCGCTGAGATCGCCGCTACGCACGGTCAGGTCGTCGATGCGGAGCCTGAAGGTTGGCACATTGATGTCGACATCGGTGAGAACGTCGTCGCCCGTGTTGCGAACCTCTATGCACAGAACCGCTTCGTCGTTGGCTTCCATGGTCAGATGAGAGAACCCGGGGCAGGCATCGTCTTCGTCTTCACCGAGCCAGGCCACCAGGTCGATGTCAGCTAAGGGAATGTCGGGTCGTTGCTCGGTGATGGTCACCGTGATGGTTGCGAGGCTGACTTGGTTCTGAAGCGTTCTGAGTCGGCCTTTGAGCTGCTCAAGGATTGTTTCTCGCTCAAGCAGCTGCTGTTCCAGTTCAACGATCCCCTTGACGTCGGAGGCGCTGCTGATGAGCGTTCGCACACGTTCGACGCTCAGTTCCGCAGTGGTGATACGGCTCTCAAGGTCGACCACCCTCTCGGTGACGTCGTCGGTGTAGATCGACTGGTGCTCAACGGTGCCGACCCCTTCCAGAGCACGCATCGCCCGATCAAAGTCCTCTGGGTAGACCTTGTATGTCAACACTGTGTGGGGTCGTGAACCCGCGACCGTGCTCTGGCCGAACAGGAAACCGCCCACCTGAGCGATCGCTTCGTTGGCTGCCGCGGTAGCGCCGAGCACGTCTTCGACGCGGATTTCGATTTCGGCGGTGTAGATGATCTGGCGGCCGATGCTGATCGGTGAGATCTCGGGTACGGCCAACCCGTCGCCTCCGCTGGCGGCGGAGTCCTCAACCATGTCGTCACCCATGTCGTCACCGTCGCCGTACGAATAGTCGCCGTCGGCCATATCGTCGCCTTCGTCGTACATATCACCGCCGTCGTCGGACATATGGTCGCTGTCCTCAGCGAATTCGGCGGAGGCGGTGTCTGCTGAGTCGTCGGAGTCGAGAACACCGCAGGCGGTCAGTAGAAGCATGAAGCCGAGGACGGCGATGGCCCAACGCCAGGAGTGCGTGGTGGAACTGGTCATTTTCGAAACCCCTTCTTGTCGGTTGGACCCGCGTGGTGTCGGATCTGATTGCCAGATGAGACGGAAGGTGTCAGCGATTAGTTCCCGTGTCTCGTGATTGACGCCGATTCGTCACACAATCGCAGCATTCGGGCTCCGATCTCGTTTATGAGCTCAGGGGGTCGTATCGGTAAGGTCGCGTCATGGCAGAAAGAGACATTCACATTCGCACTTGTCACCTTTGCGAGGCGATGTGCGGCCTTGAACTCCATGTCGAAGACGGTGAGGTGAAGCTGACCCGTGCCAACCGCGACGATGTTTGGTCGAAGGGCTATCTCTGTCCCAAAGGCACCACGCTCGGACACCTCCACACCGATCCCGACCGGCTCCGTGTGCCGCTGATCCGCAACGCCGCCGGCGAACACGTGGAAGCCACCTGGGACGAAGCGTTTGCCCGGGCCGAGGCGTTGATGTCGGGTGTGATCGCAAAACACGGCAAGGAGGCTGTCACCCTCTACATCGGCAACCCGGCGGCTCACAACTATTCGATCAGCCGTTACACCGGGCTGATGATGGGACTCGCCGATCTGCCCGGTCCCATCTACTCGGCGGGCACGGTCGACCAATGGCCCAAGAACGTGACCTGTTGGACGATGTACGGGCATCCGTGGCGCATCCCGGCGCCGGATCTTCCCAACACCGACTTCATCGTCGTCCAGGGCGCCAACCCGCACGCCAGTCAGGGTTCGCTGCTGGCCTGCCCCGACGTGCTGGGAGAACTCGACAAGGTTAGTGAGCGCGGCAAGGTCGTGGTGATCGACCCGCGCCGCACCGGTACTGTCAAACACGCTGACCAGTGGCTGTCGATCTATCCGGGCACCGACGCGGCCCTGCAGTTGGCTGTCGTACAGGTGCTGTTCGAGGAGGGCCTTGTCGACCTGGGCCATCTCAGCGACAAGCTCCGCAACGTCGACGTGGTTGAGCGGGTGGCCCGCGATTTCACACCCGAACGGGTTGCGGCCACCTGTGGTGTGACCGCGGCTGAGATCCGCACCCTTGCTCGCGAGTTCGCGGCAGCGGATCGGGCCTGCTGGTATGCCCGGATCGGCACCTGCAACCAGGAGTTCGGAACGCTCGCTTCGTGGCTTCCCGATGTGATCAATGCCCTCACCGGCAATCTCGACAGCGAAGGCGGCCTGATGTGGGGCAAGCCGATCGCCTGGTCGGGGACTCTTGCGCCGAGAGACCAGCCAATAGAGTTCGGCAAGTTCCACAGTCGTGTGCGGGGCGCGCCGGAGATCATGGGCCAGTTCCCGGTGTCGTGCATGGCCGAGGAGATCGCCACGCCTGGCGAAGGGCAGCTGAAGGCCCTGGTCACGGTTGCCGGCAATCCGGTGATTTCAGCGCCTGATTCTCAAAAGCTCGACGAGGCCCTGCCGATGCTCGACTGCATGATCGCGATCGACAACGCCCTGAACGAGACCACGCGGCACGCCGATGTGATCCTGCCGGGTTTGTCGCCTCTCGAACAGCCCCATTACGACGAGTTGCTGTGGTCGTGGGCGGTGCGTTCGGCCGGGAAGTGGTCGCCGGTGCTGTTCGAGCCTGAAGACGGCCGTCCTGAAGAGTGGGAGGTGATGATCCGCGTGGGGGCGATGATGGCGGGCATCCCCCAAGAGCACGTGGATATCAAGGCGATCGACGACGGCTTCTTCTCGGCGTTCGTGCAGAAGGGAGGGGCGGACCCCGAAGTGGCTCTCGCGGCCTGTCCCGAACCGGGTCCGGAGCGTCTCAACGACAACGCCATCCGCACGGGCCCCTGGGGTGACCAGTACGGAAAGAACCCGGACGGGCTCACCTTGCAACACTTCAAGGACGAACCCAACGGCATCGACATGGGGCCCATGGTTTCTCGCATAGACGAGATCATCTGTCATCCCGACGGCAAGGTCGACCTGGCCCCCGAGTACGTGATCGCCGATCTGCCCCGCCTCGAGGAGCGAATTGACCGGGAGAACGATGGACTGTTGTTGGTCAGCCGCCGTCATGTCCGCTCCAACAACTCCTGGATGCACAACGTGAAGGTCCTGGTCAAAGGCAAGGATCGCTGCACTCTGCTGATCCATCCCGACGACGCGGCCGCGAGCGGTGTTACAGACGGATCTGTGGCTCGGGTTTCTTCGACCGCCGGGGAGATCGAGGTGCCGGTGGAGGTGAGCGACGAGATGATGCCGGGGGTGGTGTCGCTGCCGCACGGTTGGGGGCATGACAAGCCCGGAACTCGCATGTCGATTGCCCGTGAACACGCGGGTGTCAACAACAATCTGCTGGCGCCGGGGACTTTCGTCGACGTCCCCTCAGGCAACGCCGCGGTCAACGGCATCCCCGTCGAGGTCGTGCCTGCCTGATCGCCATTTAACTCGCTGCCTGCTGCGTTCGGAGTCCGTAGACTCGGTGGTGAATGGAAGCGCCTTCGACAACCGACAACGCAGCGACAACCGACACCTCGCTCGACAACCATGGGGCCGCGGTGCTCTCTGTGATCGTCATGGACACCGATGTTGCCGGTGCGCTCTGGGCGGCGGTCGACAGCGGCCGGATCGACGATCTGGTACCGGAGCTCCCGCTGCTGCGCATGGAGCAGGATCCGGTTCATCGACACAAGGATGTGCTGGCCCACACAATCGCAGTCGTGGCCAAGACTCCCGACGACGAAATAGTGCGTTTAGCAGCACTTTTCCACGACATCGCCAAGCCCAGGACGCGCAGCTTCGAACACGGCGGAGTGACGTTCAGGCACCACGAAGCGGTCGGTGCCCGAATGACCAGAAAACGCATGACCGAACTCGGCTACCCCGAAGAGGTCGTGGAACAGGTGAGCGAACTGGTCCGGTTGAGCGGTCGCTTCAAGGGCTATTCCGACGGTTGGTCCGATGCTGCGGTGCGCCGATACGCCCGCGAGGCCGGCCCCCTGCTGGGGCGGCTCAACGCCTTGATCCGGTCCGATTGCACCACCCGCAATCAGCACAAAGTCGAAGAGCTGCAACGGGCGATCGACGAACTCGAATCGCGGATCGCGGACCTAGCCCATCAGGAGCGCAAAGCCGCGGAGAGGCCTCAGATCGACGGCAAGGCGGTAATGGAGCACCTCGACATCGGTCCGGGTCGACACGTCGGTGAGATCCTCGGCTGGCTGCTTGAGTTGAAGCGGTCCGAGGGCGTCCTCGACGACGAAGAGATATTCTGCCGCCTCGACGAGTGGTGGGAACAGAACCGCTCCCGCTACTCCTAGCCAGACGGTGCTTTCCCGCTCTTGTTCGCTTCGCTCACTGGGCCGCTCTGGCCACGGCCTCGCTAAGCGCACGAGTTCGCGTTGGCGGTTTGTGTATGTTCGCTCGGCCTCTAGGGCCTGTCTCAGAGACCGCCGGGTAGCCTCAACGGCATGGATATCGGAATCGTAGGAGCGACTGGTCAGGTCGGTGGGGTGGTGCTCACCTTGCTCGCGGAGCGGGATTTCCCGGTCGACACGTTGAGGTTGTTCGCTTCGTCTCGTTCGGCCGGCACGAGCATCGACTTCAAGGGACAGCCCATCGTCGTTGAGGAGGCGACGGGTGCCGACTACACGGGACTCGACATCGTCATCTTCTCTGCCGGTGCGACGGTGAGCCGCGAGCTGGCGCCGAAAGTTGTGGCGCAGGGTGCGCTGGTGATCGACAACTCATCGGCGTGGCGCATGGATCCCGACGTGCCCCTGGTGGTTCCGGAGGTCAATGCAGAGACGCTGCGCTCGATTCCAAAGGGCATCGTGGCCAACCCCAACTGCACCACCATGGCGGCGATGCCGGTGATGAAGCCCCTAGCCGACGAGGCTGGTCTGGAGGCGCTGGTGATTTCTACGTACCAGGCTGTGTCGGGGGCGGGTTTGTCCGGAGTGCGCGAGCTTGATGACCAGGTCCAGAAGGTCGGGACCGCCGGGCCGGAGCTCACCTTCGACGGTGCTGCTGTACCGCTCGAAGCGGGCGAGAACTTCAGCCAGCCGATCGCTTTCAACGTGTTGCCTCTTGCGGGTGCGATCATTGACGACGGCGCGAACGAGACCAACGAGGAGCAGAAGCTGCGCGACGAGAGCCGCAAGATCCTTGATCTTCCGGACTTGGCGGTGTCGGGCACCTGTGTTCGGGTTCCGGTGTTCACCGGGCACAGCCTCTCGATCAACGCCCGGTTCGGGTCGCCGATCACCCCCGAACGTGCTTACGAGGTGCTCGGCTCGGCTCCGGGAGTCGTGGTCGAAGAGGTTCCGACACCGCTGAAGGCCGCCGGCGTGGACCCCTCATATGTCGGACGCATCCGCACCGACCCGACCGTCGACAACGGCCTGGCCCTGTTCGTGTCAGGCGACAATCTGCGCAAGGGCGCGGCCCTCAACACCGTCCAAATTGCTGAAGTGTTGCGATCAGAACAATTGGTTCCCGGGTAGCTGACAGCTTTATTCGCGCTGTGTGGTAGCGTCTTGAGCCGACGATTTGTCAGGCTTTGCTGGAGGTCACCATATGTTTTCGCGAACCCGTCGATTGATAGGCGCAACTCTTGTTTTTGGATGCTTGGTTGCCGCTTGCGCTTCCGACGATGATGAAACAACCGAGTCAGCCGACCCGGTCGTCGCGACCACCACTACCACATCTGCACCTGAGACAACCAGCGCACCAACCACGACCAGCGCGCCTGAATCGACCACCACGACAACTACGACCACCGCTGCGCCTGAGGAGCAAGAGCCGGCTGCGCCGGTTGACTTCTACTTCACTGAGACGACGACCGGTCAAGACATGTTGAGTTTCGGTACCCAGGAGGAAGCAGATTGCGTCCGCGAAACCCTTGGCGACACTGTTTTTGATGTGCTGGTAGTGACACCTGTGCTTGCGTTGACAGCCAGTGGCGGTGGGGCTGCAACCGCTGTACCGGTTTTTGACTGCTTGGAACCCCGCAGCGCAGCGATCATCGCGGCTGCGCTGATGGATGCACGGTTGTCGGGGGATTGGGGGCCTGACACTCGGTCCTGCATTGCTGATCTGGCCGAGCAGAATCCTCCGTTGGTGCTTGTCGGGTTGGGTATGGTCACCGTTGATGAAATCGGCAGCACCATTTCAACATGGCGGGACTTCGGGCTCGGTGTCTACAACTGTCTGAGCAACGCATCGAAAGTCGAACTGCTCGCAGTGATGCAGAGTGCAGTCGATGCGGTCACTGTGATTGAACGCGACATAGTCCCCAACCTGCTTGATTCTGAAGTCGAGTGCATTCGTTCGATCCTTGGTGAGGACGGCTACGCAGAACTGCTCGCCGCGCCCTCTGCGAACTATGCGTTCGCGACGGGTGAGGAGTGGCCCGATTGCGTATCAGACGAAACTTACCGGAAGATTTTCGTTCACCTCAACGACGTCGCCTTCTTCGGCATCCCGGACGACACCAGATCTTGTTTGGAGACTTTCGCTGTTGACAACCCAGAGTACGTTTCCTTGCTCCGTGTCGGGGATGCGCAACGAGCGGCGATGAGCGACCCTCAGTTGGCTGCGATTGCTGAATCTGGAGTCAGAATCTACGACTGTTTGAATGAACCGTTGCGCAGTCAAGCCCAGGGGTTCCTCGCTGCTTCGCTGCTCCCGGCCCCGCCGGCGGTCGTTCGCACCACAGAGTTGCCTGCCGACTTCGTGTTGACCGAGACGACGAGCGGGCAAGCAGTGGTGGATCTGCTCACGGAGAACGAAGTTGCGTGTATGCGCAGCGGTTTGGATGAAGCCGCATTCGCGGCGTTCACCGAAGCGCCGGCGATGAGCGTGCTGGAAACCACAGGAGAGGGTGCTTCGACGGCGGGTTCCCTCATTGTTTGTTTGGAAGAGAGCAGTCTGGCACTGATCGGTGCGGCGTTGATGGACGCGGCGGCAGGCGGTTGGTCAGCAGAGGCTCGCGTGTGTGTAGCGGATGCGATCCGAGCGCTACCTGAGCTGGTTGTTGGTTGGCTCGACGCAGACGACGATGCAGACTTCATGCCTGAGTCTTTGGGCTGTTGAGCACCGAAACGCTGGACGAAGGGAACGGTGTGGAGATGGACGTCCGAGAGGCGCTGTACACGACCAGAGCGATGCGGCGGGTCAAACCCGACCCCGTTCCCGAAGAGGTCCAGCTGCAGATACTCGATGCGGCCATCCGCGCCCCGAGCGGGGGCAACAGCCAGGCATGGCGGTTCCTGATCGTCGACGACTCCGAACAGATCGCCAAGATCGGCGCTCTCTACTCGGACTGCATCGACATGTTGTGGGAGACGATCTATAAGGACCAGGTTGCCGAGGCAGCCGCCGGCGAGACTGCTGAGTCCCGCCAGTTCTCGAAGATCATCAAGTCTGTGACTTGGGCGCAGCAGAACTTCGCGACGTACCCGTTGCTGCTGTTCGCGTTCGACAAGTTCGACACGACCGGTGGTTCCATCTTCCCGGCTGTATGGAGCGCCATGTTGGCTGCCCGGGCCGAGGGTGTGGGCTCGTCACTGACCAGCGTTCTGTTGTTCAAGAACGACGAGACTCTAGACGTGCTCAACGTACCCAAGGACCAGGGATGGCGGATGGCCTGCTGTGTGCCCATGGGCTACCCGACCGGGACCTGGGGCACTGCCAGCCGCCGTCCGGCCCATGAGGTGTCGTATCGCAACACCTGGGGTACCCCACTGGGCGCGGAGATCAACGAACCCCTCTGGCCCTAGCAGCCCGAAGCGGAGGTGCGTCGGGCTCAGTCCCAGAGCCAGCGGGTGGCGCATTTCGAGAACTCTTCGGGCGTCTCGATCATGCCGAAGGCGCGCTCAGGGATGACCTCGAAGGCCGCGCCTGCGCGCACTGCCTCCATCATCTCCTCTTTGGAGAAGTTGTCGTCGCAGTACTTCTCAGCCCAGGCAACAGCGAGCGGCTCGGCCTCGTCGCCCTCAACAAGCACCGCTCGTCCCTCCAATGAAACGCATTCAACACTGTTTGTCGTCGTGACGACGACCTGATCGTTGGTCCTGATGTTGCGCGCTTTGCGAGATCCGGAGTCGCAGGCCATCCCGAAGCGTTCCCGCTCGGGCATCCAAACGCCCCAGAGGGGCATTGAATGCGGCCGGCCCTCGGAGTTGGCGGTCACGAACCAGAAATTCCGCTCAGCGAGCAGGCGTTGCTCCGCCCATGACCAGTCCAGCAAGCCCTCGGGGTCTTCAGTGACCCCATATCCGGCCATACTGGGACGTGTACTGCGAGGCACCCGAAAATTCTATAGCCGCTATGGGTCGCGACGGGGCTGCGGGTAGGGCAGAATAACGGCCCATGCCAGCTTCAGCGAGTCGTTGGATTCTTGGTGTTGATACCGGCGGTACTTACACCGACGCGGTCATATACGACGAGGACTCGAGCACTCTGCTCGCCAAGGCCAAGGCGCCGACCACTCATGATGACCTTGCCGTGGGAATCGGCGAGGCGATTGCACGGGTTCTCGACGCGTCAGCAGTCGATTCGGGTGCGATCAGCTTTGTGTCGCTGTCCACCACGTTGGCAACCAACGCACTTGTTGAAGGCAGGGGACGCCCGGCTGCACTGGTGATGATCGGTTTCGAGGAGGCCGTGCTCGACCGGGGCGGTCTACGAGACGCGATCGGCCGCGACTCGGTGGTGATGGTCGCAGGAGGGCACACCCCGCACGGTGCCGAAGCTGAACCGCTCGATGAGGAATCGCTCGCCGCTGCAGTCACCGAGGTAGCTCCGTCGGTCGACGGTTTCGCTGTCACGTCGCAGTTCAGCGTGCGCAACGCCGACCATGAGATCGCTGCTCGTGATTTGATTCGGGAGCGAACCGGTCTGCCCGTGACCTGCAGCCATGAGCTGGCGGATGCGCTCGACGGGCCGAAACGGTCGGTGACGGCTCTGCTCAACGCTCGCATGATCGGTCTGATCGATGAACTCGTGTCGACCACGACTGAGGTGCTCGACGCGGCTGGGATTGACGCGCCGATCATGGTGGTGCGCGGCAATGGTTCTCTGGTGTCGGCCGACTTCGTCAGGGAGCGCCCGGTGGAGACGATCCTGTCAGGCCCGGCTGCGAGCCTGCTCGGCGCAGCGCATCTCGTAGGAGCGAGCGACGCCATCATCTCAGACATCGGCGGTACGACCACCGATATCGCGGCATTGAGCGACGGGATGTTCGACTTCGGCGCCAAAGGTGCGACGGTTGGCGGGCATCAGACCATGGTTGAAGCGGTGGCCATGGCGACGCACGGTCTCGGTGGTGACAGTGAGGTGCTGCTTGCGGACCGCGCCCTCGGGGCTGACCTGGTTGTCGGGCCGCGACGTGTGGTTCCGCTGGTGGTCACGGCGCAGAGTCATGGTGACTTCGTGCAATCGCAGCTGAGGCGTCAACTAACTGCCGACGCCATTCCCCAGGAGTGGAGCACCGTTTTTCTGCAGCCGACAGCGAAAGCCACGCAGGCCGTGCTGGATCGCGTCGAGAGTCAGTTGATGGAAAGGATCGGAGACCGGATCGTTGCTGCGGATACGGTCGTCGAAGGCAGCCGAGACGCTCTCGCCACCAGAAGGCTGGCTGCTCGCGGGGTGTTGCGCATGTCTGCATTCACTCCCACCGACGCCAGCCACGTGCTGGGCACACAATCAACCCATAACGGGTCGGTTGCCCGTGCCGCTGCGGAAGTGTGGGCGCGGCGTTGCGATCATCGCGGCAAGGCCATCGCCGACAGTCCAGAGGAGTTCGCTGAGGCGGTCACAGCGGCGCTGGTGCGTCAGTCCGCTGAGAAGCTGCTCGCCGCGGCCTTCGTGAGCGATGGCCTGTCCGAACGGGCCGCTGCATCCGAGGTGGTTGCCGCGGCGCTCGACGGCAGCCCGCGCACTGCGCAGCTGGTCGCTGGTCTGGCGGTCCCGTTGGTGGGCCTTGGCGCCCCGGCGGCCACCTATTACCCGGCGATCGGAGAACTGCTCGGCACCAAGGTTGAGATTCCCGAACACGCTGATGTGGCCAACGCGATCGGTGCCGCTGTGGGCAAGGTCCGGTTGAGGCGCCGTGTGACTGTTTCGTCGCCACGACGGGGACTCTTCCGGGTCCATATCGGCGCGGAGCCGGACTCCTTTTTCGAACTTGAACCTGCCAGGGAGGCAGCTATTGAGCGGGCCGGCTCGGCAGTGGCGGCGGCGATGGTGGCCGCGGGCGCGCCCGAGTTCGATCTGGAGACCCACTGGGACGAGAAATCTGTTGATGTGGACGGTCGGGTCCTGTTCGTGGAAGGTGTCGCCACTGTCATCGGCACCGGTCGCCCGCAACTCGATTGAACCTGACACGGGCTGTGACTTGATAGCCCCTTATTTTGTTGACCTTGGTCGGTCTACGCTTTGACGATGGCATCAGACACAGGACTGGAAAGCGAACTCATCAACCGGGTCACCTGGAAAATTCCCAACGCGTTGGCGCTGGTGGGGTCCAGAGCAGGCGATGAACGCAACGCAATGACCACGAGCTGGATTTCGCAGTTGTCGATGGAACCGGTACTTATCGGCATCGGAGTCGAGAACACCGCGGTCACCCATCGGCTCATCTCCGACGGTGGTTCTTTCACCGTCAACCTCTGGGACTCCGAAGACACCAGGGTCTTCGTCAAGTTCTCGAAACCCGCTCGCGACGACGGCGACACGCTCAACGGTCGGGCTGTCCGATCTGGCCGCACCGGAGCACCGATCTTCACCGAAGCCATCGCCTGGATGGACTGCGAGGTCCGTCATGCGCTGGACCTCGGCACTCACACACTTTTTGTCGGGGAACTTGTCGACGCGGCGATCGTTGATGACACCAAGCGCTCCGCTTCCATGAACGACACCCGCATGAAATACGGTGGAGTGAGGCGACACTGACCGCAGCAGATCCGCGATCACACAACAGGCGCAACCACGGGAGGCTGGTGCTGATGCGAACCGATGATCAGACGCAGCTCTGGGTGGTTGTGGCTTGTGGGGCGACCATTGCCTATTCGGTGGTGATTGCTTTGGTCAGGTTCTTCGGATCCGAGGGGGAGCCCGGGAGTCTGCGTATTTCGGTGTCGTTGGTGGCGCCGTTCGTTGTTGCGGCACTGGTGGCGCTGCTGGCTCACTCGGTGGGTCGAGGACGGTTCGTTATGGCTGCGGGAGCTGGGATTATCCCCGCCGCGGTGATCTCGGTAGTAGCGCTTCCGCTGTGGATCCCGGCGATCATGTTGCTGGTCGCGGGCTGGCGCCAGACGACGCCGGGGTCGGCGAAAGAGATGGCGGCCAGCATTGTCGTGACCATCGGGATTTTCTCCGCCATGATTGCCCTGCTGGTGAACAGGGACCCTCTTGAGTGGTACGACGGACCTGTCGATCAGTATTCGAACAACACGATCACGGCCTCAGAATCACTGCTGTCGGCCACGATCCTCGGTCTGGTGATAATCATCGCGTTGGCCGCGGCCCGCCCTCAGGCGGTCGACGAAGCCGACGCCGACGACCCCGACGGTTGACAGCAGTGGAGGTTCTGCTCAGGCCGTATCGGCGGTTGACGCCGCGGCGAGTGGACATGTTGTTGTTTGTCGCGGTGGTTGTAGCGGCAGCCACGGGGTTGTTGTCGTGGGGTGTGGGCACCGGCTGGGGCCGTTGGGTAACTGTCGTGCATGCGCTGGCCGGTCTGAGCCTGTTGGCGCTGGCCCCCGCCAAAATCAGCGGGTCGGTGCGTACGGGTCTGCGCCGGCGGCGGGCCACCCGCTGGCTCTCGGTGCTGCTCGGTGTGCTGGTGACTGCCACGGTTGTGCTGGGCGTGCTGCACTCCACCGGAGGGTGGTACGGGGTCGGCTACTGGTCGGCGCTGTGGACCCATGTGTTGTTGGCCGCAGTGCTGGCTGCGCTGGTGATCTGGCACGTCGTCAGCCGCACCGGTCGGCCACGCGTCGCTGACCTCGATCGCAGGGCCGTCGCTGGAGGCAGCGTTGCGCTGGTGGCAGCGGCCGCCGTGTACGGAGCTCAAGAACTTGTTGTCGGCGGAAATCGGCGTTTCACGGGTTCCCATGAGACTGCTTCGTTCACTCCGTCGAAGATGCCCACGGTGACGTGGCTCAACGACAGTGCACCAGATGTCCCGGCTCAGCAGTGGGATCTCAGCGTTGGCGGAGAGCCGGTTTCGATCGATGCGCTTTGGGACTCGGCTCGGCCCGTGGAGGCCGATCTCGATTGCACCGGCGGTTGGTGGAGCCGCCAGAGCTGGGATGCGGTCCCGCTGTCGGAATTGATGCTGACCCTGGATGCACCCACGTTGGAGGTCACGTCGCTGACCGGTTACAGCCGTCTGTTCCCCGCCCGAGACGCCCAGAATCTCTTTCTTGGGGTCGGCTACGACGGCGAGCCACTGCGACGAGGCCACGGCGCGCCGGTGCGGCTCGTGGCACCGGGGCGGCGCGGTTTCTGGTGGGTCAAATGGGTCAGCTCCGTTGAGCCCGTCAACCGGCGATGGTGGCTCCAACTGCCCTTCCCGCTGGAGTGACGACGACGGCCCTCACGTGCTCTCAGTGCTGGTGTTGGTGCCTCGGCGGGCGCGCATGCGTTCTTTCATGCGGGCGTGTGCTTCAGGGGTACCGTCATGGAAGGTGCCGAAGAGCTTGTCGATCGGTACGGGGCGGTTGCCGTAGTTGCATTCGAAGTAGCGGTGGTGGAGATGGTGGTAGTAGTCGGCGCCGGGAGCGGTCCTGCTTTGGCGTCGGCCGATCTCGAACTGATCGAAACCGGAGTGCGAGACGGCCGGTGACACGCCGTTGAACAGTCCGCTGAGGATCACGATGAACGGGTGTGCGGGCACCACCCACCAGAGTAGAAAGACGCTGAAATAGATCAAATGCTCGAGTGGGTGCATGGAGATGCCGCTCCACGGCCCGGTGTTCACGTTGCGGTGATGCAGGTAGTGGGCGTGGTCGTAGAACCAGCGCACATGCAGCAGCCGATGGTTGAGGTAGAAGTGGATGACCGACCACAGGAAAATGCCGACGGTGAGCGCTCCCAGGTACGGCCACGCCGAGTCCCATTGTGCGGAAGCAACCCAGTCGTTGGCGTATGCCCACAGGGTGAGCGATTCGTATACCGTCCAGATCCCGCAGCCGCTGACGAGGCTCCAGAAAATGTTGTCCCATGTCTGGTTGGTCCACAGGAACGATTTGTTGGTGGTGCTGAGCCAGCGCTGGTTGTACTTGTAGCGCTGCTGTTGGGCTTGGCGGGTGTACAGGAACAGGTGCAGCGACCCCGCAACCAGACTCAGCAGCACAACATTGCGCAGGTATATCTCCAGCATCCACCCTGGATCCAGGGTCGCCATGCGGTCCATCGACGGGGTGAGCCAGTTCCAGGTCAAAGCCGCTAGGGCCACCCAGAAGATCCCGTAGGGCAGCATCACCGGCGTGAGCAGGTAGCGCAGCGTTGCCACAGGCCGTGGCGGCCAGTCGAGGATCGGCGACACCGTTATCGGTACCGTCGGTTCGTAGCCCTTGGACTCGGAGCCGCGACCCGTATTGATCGGTGCCGTGCTGTTCGTCGGGGACGTGTCCGCCATGAGGCGTGCGACCTCCTTCAAGCGAGCTGCTTGCCAGTCGAGCAGGCACGCTCGACTGGCACCGAATCGTACACCCTCGCCACGTCCCGAATGAACAGTTCAGCGGCCGGTGTGAGCCGGGACCGGGGCGATGGTGAACTCCATCACGTCGTCGTCAACCGGTTGGCGGCCGATGAACTTGCGGTCCCTCAAATAGTTCTGGGTGTTGAGCCAGGGTTCGCGGTCGCCCTGGCGAGGCAGCAGATGCATGGCCCGCTTGATGTATCCGGCTGGGAAGTCGTCGATGAAAGGCCGCGGCACCATGTCGTGATCGGTAGGCCGTAGACGCGGCGTGCATTGTGTGGTTCCTGTTGCGCGCATGTGGTTGAGCAGGCGGCATAGGTAGGCGGCGTTCAGGTCCACCCGCAGAGTCCAGGACGAGTTGATGTATCCGAAGGTCGTCACGAGGTTGGGCACATCGGAGAAGGCCATGCCCTTGTAGGTCCAGGTTTCGCCGAGATTAACGGGTTGGCCGTCGATTTCGAGTTCGACCTGACCCAGCGCTACGAGTTGCAGCCCGGTGGCGGTGACGATGATGTCGGCCTCGAGTTCAGCGCCTGATTCGAGCAGGATGCCCTTTTCTGTGAAGGTTTTGATCGTGTCGGTTACCACCGAAGCCGAGCCGTTGCTGATTACTTCGTAGAGATCGCCGTCGGGGATCAGGCATAGTCGCTGGTCCCATGGGTTGTATTGGGGTGTGAAATGGGTGTCGATGTCATAGTCGGGGCCGAGGGCTTCGCGGGCGGCATCAAGGAGCCGTTCCTTGAGACGCTCTGGTTTCGTGCGTGACATTCGGTAGACGAGGTGAATGCGGACGATGTTCTTCCAGCGGGTCAACCAATAGGCGATCCGTTCGGGCAGCACTCGCTTGAGCCGCTGGTTGATCGGGTCGATGGCGGGTGCCGGTGCCATGTAGGTGGGCGACCGCTGCAGCATTGTGATGTGTGCCGTGTCGGTGGCCATTGCGGGCACCAGGGTCACCGCGGTGGCTCCCGAACCGATGACGACCACTCGCTTGTCTTTGTAGTCGAGGTCCTCGGGCCAGGCCTGCGGGTGGACGATTTGGCCTTCGTAACGTTCGACGCCAGGGAATTCGGGAGTGAACCCCTCACGGTACGAGTAGTAGCCCGAGCACATGCTCAAGAATTTGGCGGTCATGGTGCTGTGCTCGCCGGTGTCGGTGTGTTCCACCTCGACTGTCCAGCGCTGCTCGACGCTCGACCACGAGGCCCGCTGCACGCGCCGGTTGAAGTGAATGCGGCGTGAGAGGTCGTTCTCTTCGATGGTCTCTTTGAGATAATCGAGAATGGCGGGTCCGTCGGCGATGGACTTGTCCGCGGTCCATGGTTTGAAGCTGTAGCCGAGGGTGTGCATGTCGCTGTCGGAACGAACGCCGGGATATCGGAACAGGTCCCAGGTACCGCCGATATCGGGCCGGCCTTCGAGGATCGCGAACGTCCGATCCGGGCATTGGTTCTGCAGGTAGTACCCCACCC
>VXYK01000035.1:0-132937 GCA_009845995.1 Acidimicrobiaceae bacterium
GTAGAGGTTAGACCGATGATCAAATAGCGCGGCGCTTCGAGCGGATAGGTTCTAGGAGGTGCCCGTCGATTTGCTCGATTTGAATCGGATCCCCCGTCACATCGCCTGCGTGATGGACGGTAACGGTAGATGGGCCCAGACCAGGGGTTTGCCCCGCACTGAGGGGCACAGGGCGGGTGAGCATTCGTTGTTCGAGGTGGTGGACGCCTCTTTGGAAATCGGTGTCGAGTGGTTGACCGTGTTTGCCTTCAGCACCGAGAACTGGCGCCGACCCCGCGACGAGGTTCGGTTCCTGATCAACTTCAACGAAGAGATTCTGGTTCGGCGCCGTGATGAACTGAACGAACGCGGGGTGCGGATCCGCTTTGTCGGCCGGCGTGACTGGCGGGTCCCGAAACGGTTGATACGGCGGATGGACGAAGCATCGGGGTTGACAGCAAAGAACCGCACGCTCACCTTCACCATCGCGTTCAACTACGGGGGTCGAGCCGAGATCGTCGACGCGGTGCGTCGGATCGCGGCTTCTGGCGTGGCTCCCGAGAAAATCACCGAAACGACCATCGCCCGGAATCTCTACGATCCCGAGATGCCTGATCCCGATCTGGTCATCCGCACCTCGGGGGAGTACCGGATCTCGAACTTCCTGTTGTGGGAGTTGGCCTACAGCGAGTTGGTATTCACCGATACTCCCTGGCCTGAGTTCCAACGGCGAGAGTTTTTCGCTGCTATCAGAGAGTTCCAGGACCGTGACCGCCGATTCGGCGGTGTCGATGGCGGGGACTGAAATGAGTAACTGTTGATATGAGTCTCTACCGGGATCAAGCCGTGGTCCTGCGGACATGGAAGCTCGGTGAAGCTGACCGGATTGTCAGTCTCCACACTCACGACAACGGCAAGGTCCGTGCCGTTGCGAAAGGTATTCGTCGAACAAAATCAAAATTCGGTTCGCGGCTTGAACCGCTGAGCCATGTGTCTGTCCAGTTGTACAGAGGACGCGGTGACCTCGACACGATCACTCAGGTGGAGACGATTTCTCGTTTCGGGTCCCTGCGAGACCATCCGGAGCGGTTTGCTCGGGCCGAAGCGTTGCTCGAAGCCGTCGAGGGAGTCGCACAAGACCGCGAACCGGACCGTGCTCTTCACGTCATGTTGGTCAAGGCGCTGGCCACGCTCGAACTGCACACGCTCGAAAAGGGCGAGAGCGGCCTGGTTGTCGCTGCTTTCTTTCTCAAACTGCTCGCGCATGAGGGGTTGCAACCCCAACTCGACGCTTGCTATCGGTGTGGCAGCCCTGAAGCGCTTGTGGCGTTCGACCTCGATGAGGGCGGAGTGCTCTGTCGCCAGTGTCGTCGCGGACGCCCGATCTCGCAAGGGGCCCTTGAGCTGATGAGGCGGACCCTGAGCGGCGGGCTCGGCAGTGTGCTGGCTGAAGACTCGACTCCTGTTGCGGCCGAGTTGCTGGCACTGTCTACCGCTCTGTTGGAGCACCACTTGGAGCGACGCCTGCGTTCCATCGCGGTGCTGGATCAAACCTGAGGTTGCCAGCTGTTTCTCGCAAGGGTTCTACTGGCTGATGGGGATCCAGCGACCGCCGGACTCGCTCCATTCCATCCAGGCTTGAAGTTCGGGATCCCACTGGATGTAGGCCTCGCGTGCCTCATCCCACATTGGCGCGTCCACGCCCGGTTGTGACGGTTCGTCCTGGTGAGAAGCTTCAGCTGCTGGCGGGGGCTCCGCGGCGCCGTCGGCGTGCGGTTCGACGACCGCCGAGGGGTCTGTGGCCGGGTCGACGGCGGCAGGGGGCTGTTCTGTGATCGGTGCAGACGCACTCGGCTCCGCGACCGGTGGTTGGGAGGGCCGCGCTTGAACGGGCGGATCCCAGAGACCGGGCACCGAAATCGTCGCTCCGGCGACTTCGTTGACTCCGGGGACCAGCGTGGGCCTACCGACAGATTTCTTGTCAACAACGAGAGTCTTGGCCGCGAAATCCCCCACACGCCGATGCCCTTTGGAAGCCAACCCCAAGATCAGCCCGGTCAGTGGGACGATCACGACCCACGGGAACGAGTCAACAATCAGCAGTATCCAGCGCAGAGCCTGCTTGCCGATCCCGGCTTTCTGAAACGTATTCTTGTCCACCACGCGAACGCCCACAGCAAGCTTTCCCAAGGATCCGCCGGTTATCGAAGAAATGACGACCGAGTTCAACACCGCGATGGCGAGCGTCAACCAGAACAGGTTGTTGAATTTGTCGGCCTCGAACACGAACACCGCTGAATCCAGGTCTACGCAAACGTCGCCGTTGTTCAGGGCTTCGTAGTGTTCACATATCTGCGTGGCCAGGGCCGGATCATCGACCTCGTCGAGAGTGGCCATTGAGAAGACCGCTATCACCCCGACCACGAACAGGATGAGAAAATCAATGATGTAGGCAAAGCAACGACGGCCGAACACGGCCGTCGGGTCAGCGGGAACGGGATCGTTGGGCTGGATGGACTCCATAGGTGCGCACCTCCGGTAGCCTCGCGGCCATGGCCGACTCGGAACTGTTTGACGGGCTTTTCGACAAGATAGTGAACCTATCCAAGCGCCGCGGATTTGTATTCCAGTCTGCGGAGATATACGGCGGTTTTCGTTCGACTTACGACTACGGGCCGCTCGGGGTTCTGTTGCTGCGCAACGTCAAGGAAGCCTGGTGGCGCTCGATGGTGCAGCACCGGCACGACGTGGTCGGTCTCGACGCGGCGATCCTCTCGCCACCGCAGGTGTGGGAGGCGAGCGGTCACCTGGCCAACTTCTCGGATCCCCTTGTCGACTGCACCCATTGCAACGCCCGACACCGCCAGGACAAGCTTGAGGATCCCGACACGTGTCCGACGTGCGGTACCTCTGGTTGCTTCACTGAGGCGCGCGAGTTCAACTTGATGTTCAAGACTCACGCGGGCCCTATGGTCGACTCGACCGCCGAGGTCTACCTGCGCCCGGAAACGGCCCAAGGTATATTCACCAACTTCGCCAACGTGCTTCAGACCAGCCGTAAGAGACCCCCTTTCGGTATCGCCCAGATCGGCAAGTCGTTTCGCAACGAGATCACCCCGGGGAACTTCGTTTTTCGAACCCGGGAGTTCGAGCAGATGGAGATGGAGTTCTTTGTTCCGCCAGATGACGCCGACCACTGGTTCAACTATTGGTGCGATCAAAGACTGGAGTGGTATCTGGATCTGGGTATTCCCGAAGCAGATGTCCGCCTCCGACCGCATGATTCTGATGAATTGAGCCACTATTCGTCGGGAACTTCAGACTTGGAATATCGCTTCCCGTGGGGTTGGGACGAATTGGAGGGCATCGCCAATCGCGGAGATTTCGATCTGACGGTTCATACCGCGCATTCCGGCGAGCGTCTTGAGTACTTCGATCAGACGAACAACCGGCACTACGTACCGCATGTGATCGAACCGGCCGCGGGAGCCACCCGCGCGGCCATGGCGTTTCTAATGGCTGCTTACGATGAAGAAACTGTCAACGACAGCGTTCGTACCGTGCTGCGTCTCGACCCCAGGCTTGCGCCCTACAAGGTTGCGGTCCTGCCACTGTCCAACAAGGACACGCTCACGCCGACCGCGCAGGAGGTCTTCAAGGTCGTCAAATTGCGCTGGATGGCCGACTACGACCAGACACAGTCCATCGGCAAGCGCTACGCCCGGCAAGATGAAATAGGCACGCCCTACTGCGTAACCGTCGACTTCGACACGCTCGATGATCGCGCCGTCACCGTGCGTGAACGAGACACGCGTGAACAGGAGCGAGTTTCGATCGATCAACTCGAAGGATTTCTCGCTGCTCGGCTCGGCTGATCGCGCACTCCCGCGGCCTCTATCCCGAGCGTGGTATTCGGCTAGTTTGCGGATTGATGGGCATTCACGATGACGACATCGCAAAGGTACGTGCCTCTGCCGATCTCGTCGCGCTGATCGGCGAACATACCGACATCAAGCGTTCGGGCCGCAATTGGATGGCCCGCTGCCCGCTTCATGGTGAACGCACCCCGTCGCTGTCGGTCAACGCCGAAAAAGGGGTCTACTACTGTTTCGGTTGTCAACGCAGCGGTGACGCGATCACGTTTGTCCAAGAGATCGAGAAACTCGATTTCGTCGGCGCAGTCGAGTCGCTCGCGTCTCGCTACGGCGTGCAGTTGCGCTACACGACCCAGGGTGAGGGCACCACCCGGGCTCGCAAGCGAGTTCTGCTCGACGCGGTGGCCAAAGCAGTCGATTTCTACCATCAGCGGCTGCTCGACAGCCCCGACGCCGGCGCGGCTCGCGGCTACCTGCGCTCCCGCGGTTACGACCGTTCAGTGGTGAGCAAGTACAAGCTCGGCTGGGCTCCCGACAGTTGGGATGAGCTGGCTAAACACCTGAGACTGAACGCTGCTGACCTTAAAGACAGCGGCCTCGGGTTCGTCAACAAAGCCGACCGACCCCAGGATGCTTTCAGGGCGCGCATCATGTTCCCGATAGCCGACGAGCGGGGCGACTTCACGGGCTTTGGCGGGAGGATTCTGCCAGGTCAAGAAGGCCCCAAATACAAGAACACAATCGGCGAAGCAGTTGTCTATGACAAGAGCAAATTGCTGTATGGGCTGCACGCCCATCGCCAGGGCATCGTCAAAGAAGGCGAAGCGATTATCTGCGAGGGCTACACCGATGTGATCGGCTTCGCCAACGCGAACATCCTGCGGGCTGTCGCAACCTGTGGCACAGCTCTGACCGAAGAACACATCAAATTGCTCAAGCGGTTCTCAGCGAATCGCTTGGTGCTTGCATTCGACACTGACTCGGCTGGTCTCGCAGCCGCCGAACGCGTCTACGAATGGGAGCAGCAGTTCGAGCTCGACGTGCGCGTCGCCGACCTGCCGCCCGGGGTCGACCCCGACGATGTAGCCCGTGAAGACCCGGCGGAACTGGCCAGAGCAGTGCGGGAAGCCATCCCGTACATGCGTTTTCGTATGGGTCGGGCGCTGTCTGCGGGTGATCTGTCGAGTCCGGAGGGCCGAGCCCGTGCCGCAGAGCGTGCAGTTGACGTCGTCAGCGAGCATCCCAACGAGCTTGTTCGCGATCCTTACCTCGAGGAGATCGCCCAGGTTTGCCGGGTAGACGTCGCCAGATTGCGGGAGCTTGCCTCCAAGCCTCGGCCGAAGCCGCAGGCACAGAGGCGCGGAGCCCACCAAGGCCGTCCCCACGGCCGAACCCAACAGGAATGGGCGGATCACGAGGTCCCCAACGCGCCCGACGAAGAAACCCAGAGCACCAGCCCCGAAGCATCACTCACGGACTCGCTCGCAACGGCCGCAGAAGACGAAGCTCTCCGGCTCGTCATCGACCAACCCGACCAGGCTGCGCGACTTCACGCCAATCTGTTCGGTCACAGTGTCCGTCAAGAAGCATTCCAAGCACTTCGAGACCATGGCTTTGAAGGGGCTGCTGACCATTGTGGTCCTCAGGCTGCGGACCTGTTGCGACGGTTGGCCGTTGAAGGGTTCGACGCTGATCGCGACGATGTGCTGGCAGGCGTGGCGCGTCTGGCGGGTCGACGAACCCTCGACGGCATAAGCCGTGGCCTGCGTTCCTACGAAGCGGCCGCTGAAGCAAGAATCGAAGTGAGCCGCTCGTTCACGTGGCTCAAGCGCGAACTGGAAAAACTCGATGAACGGGAGACCCGCCGACGCGCCATAGACGAATTGCTACCATGGTTGGTGAGTCACGCAGAATGGAGGGCAAGGTAAGGGTGCCTTTCAGCGTTAGTTCCGGGGCGGGGTCGACTGACGATGCTGTGCGTTTGTATCTCAAAGAGATCGGGCGCGTGCCCCTGCTCGATGCTGACGAGGAAGTCTGGATCGCAACCCGTATCCGAAGCGGGGGAGAAGCGGCGGAGACGCTCGCTGAATTGTCAGTCACCAATGAAGTGCTCGAACCCGATGAGCGTGCGCGCCTCGAGTGTCTGGTCAGCGATGGCGAACAGGCTCGTGATGAGTTGACGCGAGCGAACCTCCGGCTCGTGGTGTCGATCGCCAAGCGCTACGCGGGCCGCGGAATGGCATTGCTCGATGTGATCCAGGAAGGAAATCTCGGTTTGATCCGAGCGGTGGAGAAGTTCGACCACAGCAAGGGCTTCAAGTTCTCGACCTACGCCACCTGGTGGATTCGTCAATCGATCACGCGAGCGATCGCGGATCAGTCGCGCACCATTCGCATACCCGTTCATGTTGCTGAAACCGTCAATCGGGTGAAACGCGTGCAGTCGGAGATGCGCCAAGGTCTCATGCGTGAGCCGACAGTCGAAGAGCTTGCAGCCGAGGTCGACGAGCCGATCGAGAAGGTCTCAGAGATCCTGCGGATTTCTTTGGATCTGCTGTCACTCGATTCGCCGGTCGGCGAGGGTGAAGACTCGAACCTCGCCAATTTCGTGGAAGATCAGAATGCGATCGCCCCTGGTGATGCCGCAACTCGGAGTCTGCTGGTGGAGGCGGTACGAGAGGTGTTGGGCGACCTTCCCCAAAGGGAACAGGAAGTGGTTCGGATGCGTTTTGGGCTCGACGACGGTCAACCGCGGACGCTCAAGGAAGTCGGCGAAACCTTCGGAGTCACTCGGGAACGTATCCGGCAGATCGAAGCCAAAACCTTGACAAAGTTGCGCCACCCGCACCGCAGCGAACAACTACGCGATTATCTGGAATCCCGCTGATCGGTGCATTGGTCTCTGCATAAAAAAACCACATCGAGCCGATCTGGTGGCGGTATCATCTTTTTCACCTTGAAAGCCGATCCGGGGTAGCTCAGCTGGCAGAGCGCTCGGCTGTTAACCGAATTGTCGTGGGTTCGATCCCCACCCCCGGAGCCACCGAAGCAGGCTGCACTCAGGTGCGGTCGGCTTCGCTGTTCACCGGGCTACAGCGATAGTGTCTCGTTGGGCTCGTAGCTCAGTGGTTAGAGCAGAGGACTCATAATCCTTCGGTCGTGGGTTCGATCCCCACCGAGCCCACTATAGGCTCCATTGGTCGCTGGCCGGATGGCTAACAGCGATGTTCAAGGCCTCACAGAGGTTTCGGATCAAACCACGAAAGGCAACACACATGAGTAACGACTGGGGTTTTGAGACCCGCCAAATCCATGCCGGGCAAGAACCCGATCCGGCCACCGGTGCGCGCGCCGTGCCGATCTATCAGACGACGGCGTACCAGTTTCGCGACACCGACCACGCTAAGAACTTGTTTGCTCTAGCTGAGATAGGCAACATCTACACCCGGATAATGAACCCGACCCAAGCTGTGGTTGAAGCTCGCCTCGCCAGTCTCGAAGGCGGCACAGACACCGCAGTGGGCATTCCGGGGGCACTAGCGCTGTCGTCAGGACAGGCCGCAGAGACGTTGGCGATTCTGAATCTCGCCGAGTCCGGTGATCACATCGTGTCGGCGGCGGCTCTCTACGGTGGGACCTACAACCTCTTCCACTACACGCTGCCGAAGATGGGAATCACCTGCACGTTCATCGACGACGCCGACGATCCCGACGCTTGGCAAGCTGCCACGCAGCCCAATACCAAGGCCTACTACTGCGAGTCGATCGGCAATCCGATGAACAACGTTGTCAACATCGCCATGGTTGCAGACATCGCCCATGCCAACAACGTGCCGCTCATCGTCGACAACACGGTGGCCACCCCGTATCTGATCCGGCCCATCGAGCACGGTGCAGACATCGTTGTCCATTCGGCTACGAAGTTCATCGGCGGACACGGCACCGCTATCGCCGGAGTGATCGTCGACGGCGGCACCTTCGATTTCGGAGCGTCCGGCAAGCACCCGATGTTCACCGAGCCGGATCCCAGCTATCACGGCCTTGCCTACTGGCCGGCACTCGGTGCGGGCTCCTACATCATCAAGGCCCGTGTGCAGCTCTTGCGCGATATCGGTGCGGCGATTGCGCCACTCACTTCGTTCCTGCTGCTGCAGGGTCTTGAGACGCTGAGCATGCGGATGGAGCGTCACTTCTCCAACGCGAACGCAGTCGTGGATTATCTGGCTTCTCACGATCAGGTCGCGTCTGTCGCCTATGCAGGTTTGCCCGACTCGCCCTGGCACGACATCGCCAACGAACTCGGTGGCGGCAAAGGCTACGGATCGGTACCTGCGTTTGTGATCAAGGGCGGTCTCGAAGCGGGCAAGAAGTTCGTCGAGGCCCTCGAGCTTCACAGCCACCTGGCCAACATTGGTGATACTCGCAGCCTGGTGATTCAGCCGGCGGCCACCACCCACTCCCAGCTCACACCTGAGGAACAGGAATCCACTGGTGTCACCCCAGGGCAGGTGAGACTATCGGTGGGCCTCGAATCGATTGAGGACATCATTGCGGATCTCGACAAGGGGTTTGCGGCAGCCGCTTCGTGAACAACGGAGGTGATAACCGATGCTGAGCGAAGGTGAACTGGTTGGTGACTTCAGTTTGAGTGACCAACACGGCAACACCGTGACGCTGGACGACTTGGTTGCGACCGGACCGTTGGTTCTGTTCTTCTACCTGCGGACCAATACGGTCGGTTGAACCAAGGTAAGCTGCACCTTCCGCGACCTGAAGGCGGAGTTCGCTGAACTCAACGCCTCCAGAGTGGGGGTCTGCGCTGATTCGGTGAATCGGCAGAGAAAATTCGATGAGAAGCACACGCTGGGGTTCCCGCTGCTCTCGGACCCTAGGGGCCGGGTTGCGCGCCTGTTCGGCGTCAAACGCTTCGGGCCGCTTCCGCCGAAGCGGACGACGTTTGTGATCGGCCAGGACCGGCGGATCGTCCGCGCGATCTGCAGCGAATCCGACATGGCTGTTCACACCGATGAGGCACTGGCGGCCTTGCGAGAGCTGCGCTCTTAGACCGGGCCATTGTTCGACCGAGGACTAGAGCCTCAGGGTTCGTCAATCCAGGCCGGCGCGCGGTCGAGCAGGAATTCGGCGACCTTTGAACAGCGATCTAGCACATCGCAAAGCACGTCACGCCCAAAGAAGATTTTCGCTAGTTCCACCTCGACCCGGGCGACGATGCTGATTGCCCGAACTGGTCCGTCAGTCACAGCGGCGAAACTGTCGAGAGCACTCACTTCGAGCGGCAACTCGGTCGAACCGACTCCCGCGAGGTCGGTCGCCAAGATAAGCAAGTCGGGTGCATACGGCAGCGGTGGCAAAGCGAAGCTGATCGTCAACGGCAGGCGAATATCGCCGGAAGGCTCACCTCCTTCGCCGACTCGAATCAACTCATCTTCGAACATGATCAGCGATCGCGGGTCGACTTCCAGAGCGACATGCATGTCCAACGGGCCGTCACATGCCCTATCGGGATGCAGGTCAACCTCCCAGGTTTGCCTGTTGGTGTAAGTCTCGATGAAGTGCCGCTCGTCATGAACGTGGAATCCGTGTTCAACTACATGGTCCTTGAGATCGGCAACGAATCCCTGTAGGTCGATAACTGCCATTGCCACTAGCTTGCCATGTCTTGATGCGTATCGTGTGGGGCGTGGATCGTAATTTCCGAGAGATGGTCTGAGATTGATCGTGCGGTGCACCCGCGGTGCGGCCGAAGCGAGGTGGGAGAGAGGGGTTAGAGAGGGTGGAAGAGATGCGAGAGTGGACCGCCGATGAGGTGCTCGCTGTCCTCAATGAAGCCACCGATGCGGTTGTTGCAGCCTTTTCGGCCAACCGTGACTGGGGAAAGTCGGGCTTGCGCCATGATCAGTACGTACCGGATCTTGTCGCTGACGAAGCGGTGCTCGACGTGCTCGGGGCCGCTGGTATCCGTGTCCTCAGCGAAGAGAGCGGCCTAGGGCCAGAGCGGCCCGGCCCGCGGCCCGAGCGGCCCAGTGAGCGAAGCGAACATGAGTGGGGAGAACTAGGACCCGGGTCGTCCGGCGGAGGGCTGGTGGCGGTAGTCGATCCTCTCGACGGTTCAACCAACGCTTCTCTATCGCTTCCATGGTTTGCCACGAGTCTGTGCGTGGTTGACGACAAGGGCCCATGGGTCGCGGTCGTCCACGATCATCCAGGCAATCGGCGCTACACGGCGATCCGCGGTCGGGGGGCCGACCTTGATGGCGTTGCGCTCCAAACACCGCCGCTGGTCGAGTTCTCCGAAGCAGTCGTGGCAGTCAACGGTCTGCCGCCAGCGTCACCCGGCTGGTGGCAGTTCCGCACCATGGGATCCTGCGCCCTCGAGTTGTGTGCCGTAGCCGATGGCCGTTTCGCCGGTTTCGTCGACTTCGCCGACACGCTTCATGTCTGGGATTACTTGGGTGCAGTGCTGATCTGCAGCGAAGTCGGCGTGGCGGCGGTTGATGCCGAAGGGCGGGACTTGGCATGTATTGATCACAAGGCTCAACGGTCACCAGTTGCCGCTCCGCCGGCGCTGTTTCCGCACCTCTTGGCGCTTCGGCGAGGTACCAGCGGGAGCGTTTAGGCTGGCAACACATCTCCGGTTGTAGTCTGTTCAATTCGCGCTAAAATTGTGAGCGAACCACTGACCTTGGCCGTGATCCTACGTATCGCGTCACCGATATGGGTCGGATTTACCTGGAAGGGAAACCATACATGAACAAGAACAGTAAATTGCTGCGTTTGCTCGCGGTGATATTTACCATCGTCCTCGTAGCTGCTGCCTGTGGTGACGACGACGGCGACGAAGAGACAGAGCCCGCTGAGACCACTCCGACGGAGACTGCCGCCCCGGCCGAGGACGACACGGCCGAAGACGAAGGCGGAAGACTCGCAGCGGTCATTGCGCGCGGCTCTCTGAACTGCGGCGTCAACCAAACGCTTCCAGGATTCGGCAATGTTGACGCCAACGGCAACAACGTCGGGTTCGACATCGACTTCTGTCGGGTGGTCGCCGCGGCCGTTCTCGGCAACGCCGACGCTGTGAACTACACGCCGCTGGACGCCGCACAGCGTTTCCCGACGCTGCAGTCCGGCGAGATCGACCTGCTTGTGCGCAACACCACCTGGACCGCCAGCCGTGACGGTAACGAGCAGGCCAATTTCATGTTCACCACCTTCTTCGACGGTCAGGGCTTCATGGTCCACGGTGACAGTGAGATCAACTCGATCTCCGACATGAGCGGTGCCAGCATCTGCGTGCTTCAGGGCACCACGACGCTGCTGAACCTCAACTCGGTGTTCGGTGACATGGGTATCGGCTTCACACCCGTGGAGTTCCAGTCCAACGATGAGCTGCAACCCGCCTTCACCTCCGGGCAGTGCGAAGTCTGGACGACCGACGCTTCGGGCTTGGCGGCCTTCTCCTCCACGCTCGACATACCCACGCGGGTACTCGGAGACATCATCTCCAAGGAGCCACTCGGACCCGTCGTTCCCGACGGTGATACGGAGTGGGCCCAGGTTGTGAACTGGGCGACCATGGCGACGGTCCAGGCCGAGGAGTATGGCATCACTTCAAGCAACATCGGCAGTTTCGACGACACCGACAACTCCAACATCCGCCGTTTCCTCGGGCTCCCCATCGAGGGGGAGATCGCTGAGGTCGGACTCGGCCTTCCCGCCGACTTTGCTTCGAACATCATCAGCCAGGTGGGCAACTATGGCGAGATCTACGAGCGTCACCTCGCTCCGCTCGGTCTTGAGCGCGGCGTCAACGCGCTGTGGACCGACGGCGGCCTGATGTACGTTCCGCCCTTCCGGTAGTACAACTCAGCCCAAGCCACTGCGCTTGAGCTGATTCGACGAGACGATCCCGTCGACCTTCGAGCAGTCTCAAGGGTCGCCGGGATCGTCTTGCGCGTCCGGGGCGATTCGGAACAGAATAACAGAACCAGAGAATCGCGAAATACTCCGCGGGCCTGCCAACGTGCGTTACTGTTCGCTTGAAAGCGACTTTATGTTGGATAGGCATATCCCAGACGTGCAGAAAGGGGGCAAGGGTCAAGGATGCTCGGCAGGCTGTTGTTGTTGGTGATCGGCTTAGTGGTGATAGCAGCCGTCTTTCTGGTCGTTCGCTTCGTCGTGGACAAGATCACGCGCCGGGACACCTCTGACCGACCTCCTCCGTGGCGCGACCAGAATGTGCTGTCGCTGGCGGCTCAGGTTGTCGCCCTCGGTCTCATCGTCACGGTCGGCGCCTGGCTCTGGAGCAATTTCAGGGACCGCACCGACGCCATCGGTCTCGAACTCACCTTCGGTTTCTTGGACCAGCCGTCGGGGATATCCATCGCCGACAACCCGGTCAGTTCGAATGCAGGCATCCGCGACGCGATTCAGCAGGGAGTCAAGAACACCTTCCTGATCATCCTGTTGGGGATTCCGCTCTCCGTGCTGTTCGGAACGCTCATCGGCGTCGCTCGACTGTCGTCCAACTGGCTGCTGCAGAAGCTGGCAACGGCATACGTAGAGTTCTTCCGGAACATCCCGCCTCTGCTGGTGATCGTGTTCCTGTGGGGCGCAGTCTTCCTCAACTTCCCTGCCGGATCGGGTCGGACCGCTGAAGCTGCGTGGCGTCCCTTCGGTGGGTGGTTCATCTTCAGCAACAACCGGTTCGCCTTCCCCTCAATCATCGGTCTCGACAACTTCGGCCTCTACCGGCTGCTGATTCTGGCCAGCGTCGTGACGGCCGTCGGAGTGTGGGTGTGGAGGACTCGGGTGTTCAACAACACCGGCGCGTCGCCCCGTAGGGTGATGTGGTCGCTGACGACCTTGGTCGTGCTGGGTTTGGCGTTCTTCTTTGCTCTGGGAGGTCCTTTCGAGTTCTCCAAGACCACCGTCGAGGACCGGATCTGGTCGGGCGGTTTCCGGATGCAGATGCCCTATGCCGCTGTGATGCTCGCGCTCGTCATCTACACGGCCTCTCATATTGCCGAGATTGTGCGGGGCAGCATACTGGCGGTGCACAAGGGGCAGGTCGAGGCCTCCCATGCCTTGGCACTCAACGGTCTGCAGCGTTATCGGTTCGTGATACTGCCCCAGGCCTTCAGGATTGCCTTCCCGCCTTTGATCAATCACTTTCTGAACTACACGAAGAACTCCTCGTTGGCGGTGGCTATCGGTTTCCAAGAGACAACTTCGATCATCAACAACTTGTTCGGGAACTCTCAACCGGCACCGCAGTTGTTGCTGATCCTCATGCTCATCTACCTGACGTTCTCTTTGATCCTCTCCGCCATCGGCAATCTGATCAACGGCCGTCTTCAGATGAAGGGGGCCTGATGGAGATAGGGCATCATCCGGGCATTCCTTACCACGAGGCGCCGAGCGATCTGCCTCCGGACCACCGGCTGTCGCCAGGTGAGTGGGTTAGGCAGAACCTGTTCAACAACTGGTACAACTCGTTGATATCGGTGGTCATGGGTCTCGGTCTGGCGTTCGCTCTTGTTCAAACCCTGGACTGGGCGCTCACTTCGGATTTCTTGATCATCCGGCGCAACCTAGCTCTGTTCATGGTCGGGCAATTCCCCCGCGACGAACTCTGGCGGGTCTGGGCCTCGCTGTATCTGCTGGTCGGGGCGTCGGGGTTCGGTTCGGGGGTCCTGTTTCGATCCGAACAGGCCGATGCGGAAGAGAAGGGTCTCCCGGTCGAGACCCATTCTTGGTCCGAAATGCTGCGACGCTTCTGGGCGATAGTGGCAATCTCGATCTTCTTTGTTTCCTTCGCCCGAACCCTTTTGCCCTATCTCGGTCTGGTGGTCGGGTTCGGACTGTTCGTCGTGGGGCGCGAACTGGGTCGCAGGCTCAGTCCGGCGCTGCGGACGCGCGGCCTGTTCCTGTCCGGGCTGGCCGGTTTGGCGTCGCTGTTGGTCCTGGCGGGAACAGGAGGTTTGGGGGCGTTGGCCGTGGGCGGGCTGCTCGGGGTGTGGACGCTCTCTGAAGTCAGGAACTATGCCGAACAACACGGCGTCGGGTCGGGTCAACCCGTTCCTGTTTCGCGACGGGTGTGGCGTTGGCACATCCGCTATCCGTTCAAACGGCGAGTCGGGGCCCGGCTGGCGTCGTGGGTTGCCGGGGTGGTCGTCGGAGTCATTGCCTGGTTCGTGTTGCGAACCGTCGACTTGAGCGGTTTCGGTTGGGACGACTGGGGAGGGCTGCATCTGACGCTCTTCGTCACAGTGGTTGGCATCAGCGCCGGATTCCCGGTCGGCGTTCTCTTGGCCCTGGGTCGCCAGTCGAAACTGCAGGTCGTCAAGGGCATATGCGTGGTCTTCATCGAGTTCTCGCGCGGAGTTCCGCTGATCTCGCTGCTGTTGTTCTCGTCGTTCATGCTCCCCCTGCTGTTTCCGATCACCTTCGGCATTCCGGGTCCGTTGACACGGGCCATGATCGTGGTCACCGCGTTCTCAGCGGCGTACATCGCCGAGATTGTGCGCGGAGGCCTCCAAGCCGTGCCCCGAGGCCAGATAGAAGCCGCCCAGGCGGGCGGGATGTCCGTCGCGAGGATCCAACGTTTGATCGTTCTGCCCCAGGCGCTGCGAGCGGTGATTCCTGCTCTGGTCGGCCAGTTCATTTCGTTGCTTAAGGACACTTCGCTGTTGTCCATCATCGGTCTGCTGGAGTTCCTGCAGACTTCTGACGTGGCCAATGCACAGACAGAGTTCCTGGGGCAGGGCCTGGTGGCCGTGACCTATCCGTTCGTTGCCCTCGGGTATTGGGCTTTTGCTTACACCATGTCCAAGGAGAGTCGTAGAGTCGAAGAGAGATTAGGAGTAGGAGTGAGATGAGCGACACAGTCGTCAACGCAGACGCAACCGAGATCCTCGGGAAAGGGGACACGATCATCAGCTTGCGGGGGGTCGACAAGTTCTTTGGCGACTTTCAAGCGCTGAGCAACATCAACATGTCGGTGGGGGAGCAGGAGGTGGTGGTGGTCATCGGGCCCTCGGGTTCTGGCAAGTCCACGCTGATCCGCTGCATCAACCGCCTCGAGCGGCACGACCGTGGTTCGATTGTGGTGGATGGAGTCGAGCTGTCCGACGACATTCGGGCGATTCAGGGGATCCGCCGCGAAACGGGCATGGTGTTCCAGAGCTTCAACCTGTTTCCCCACCTGTCGGTGATGGACAACATCACTTTGGCACCCCGCAACGTCCGCAATATGCCCAAGGCTGAAGCTGAGGCGACAGCTATGGAGCTCCTTGAGCGTGTGAAGATTCCCGATCAGGTGCGGAAGTACCCCGGCCAGTTGTCCGGTGGCCAACAACAACGAGTCGCCATCGCGCGTTCCTTGGCTATGAAACCGAAGGTGATGCTATTCGACGAACCCACCTCCGCGCTTGATCCCGAGATGATCAAAGAGGTGCTTGACACCATGAAGGACCTCGCGACCGAGGGAATGACCATGATCTGCGTGACCCACGAGATGGGTTTCGCCCGAGAGGTCGCTGATCGTGTGGTGTTCATGGCGGACGGCGAAATCGTCGAGGTGGGTCCACCGGAGCACTTCTTCACGAACCCGACCGAAGAACGCACGAAGCTGTTCCTCAGCCAGATTCTCTAAAACTCCCGTAGCCTTTGGTTTCCCGGGCGCGTAGCTCAGTTGGCTAGAGCGCTTCCCTTACAAGGAAGAAGTCGGGGGTTCAAGTCCCTCCGCGCCCACGTGGTCGAGTGACTTACCGGGTGCTTACTTTGGAGCGCGAGGCTGATGATCGCGCGCGACAGCGTTCGACAGAGTGTGACGTAGAACGGAGAGAGGCTTGAGACTCCAATTCATGGCAGCAGCAGCGCTTGCCACAGTGCTGATGGCCGCGTCCTGCGGGGGCGATCAAGGCAGCTCGAGCAGGGGAGTCGCCACATTGGTTGGAGTGGAGCCTCTGGAAACAGACACACTCATAACCGCCGCGCCGACACCCGACGCCACGATCTCGGATTCTGAGGCGGGGGCCGTCCCGGCGGCAACCGCTGACCAAAGCAGCGAACCTGAAATCCGTACCGTCGGCGAAGAATTTTCTCAAGGGGCCGCGGCTGAGGAGGCCGCGGCACCAGCGGTTGACCCTGAACCTGCAGAAACCGAGGCTGAGGCCGCTGAGACAGATCCCGAGCAGGCGTTGTTGAACTTCGCCCAGTGCATGAGGGAGAACGGACTGCCGGACTTCGTCGATCCGACTGTGGACGCCACCGGCACCGTGCAATGGAGTCAAATGTTCGCAGAGTCCGGTATCGACCCGGCCTCAGACGACTTTCAGCAGGGATTAGACGTCTGCCGCCACCACTTTGAGGGTCTCGCCTTCGGGGGAGACGGAGGCGGTTTCAACGTAACCGAGGTGCAGGACACTCTGCTTGGGTTTGCTCAGTGCCTGCGAGCGGAGGGAATCCAGGTGGACGATCCAGTGCTGGCCAGGCTTGTCACCGGCGACGGCGACAGTCCCGGCGAGCGGTTGTTCGGCCCAGCGTTCGACCCGACCAATCCAGATGTGCAAGCGGCCATCGGAGTCTGCCAGGGCGAACTCGGCGGTCTCGGAGGCGGCGGCGCGCAAGCAGGAGGAAACCAGTAATGCCCGCAATGAACGAGTCAACTGCACCGCCAACCTCGCCAGCAAAAAGGCAAAAGCGCCGTTGGTTGGGCTTGATCGCGATCCTGATCGTGCTACTGGTCGCCGGAGGTGTGGTGGTCTGGATTGTCGACGATCAGAACGAGCGCACAGACGATCCCGCCGCATTGGCTCTGAACACAGACATGATCGAGGTGCGCGACCTTTCTGAGACGACCACCATCTCGGGCACACTGGCTTACGACGACGCCCGTGTCGTGGTAGCCCCCAGCAGTGGTGTCGTGGTGGAGATCCCCGAGGAGGGAACACTGCTGGAGCGCGGCGCCCGGTTGTTTGCGATCGACTCGATGGTCACCGATTCACAAGTGACGCAGGCCGAACAGCGGATTGCATCGGGCGAAGCATCGGTGGCCAGCGCAGAGATCGCGCTCGACGATCTTGAGTCTGGAGCTGGACCCGCCGATCTGGCCTCCGCGGAAGCATCAGTCGCCCAAGCCCGTTTGCTGCTCGACAACTTGACCGCTGAGCCCACCGAAGCTGAGTTGGGTGCGGCTCAGGCTGCAGTTGCCCGTGCTCAAGAGGCCTACGATGACCTGCTTGCTCCGCCCACCGAGGCTGAGTTGGGTGCGGCTCAGGCTGCTGTCGCCCGCTCCCAGGAGACGTACGATGATCTGATTGCCGATCTGGATCCGACCGCCGTCGCCGAGGCCACCGCGGCTATCCAGCAGGCAGAACAGCGCGTCGGCTCAACGCTAGTGGCGCGGGATCTGTCCTTGGTTTCCCTGGAGATCACCTGGGCCGAATACTGCGACTGGACCGACAGGGCGATCACGTCGGTGTGTGGTGGTACAGCTCTTAGCCGTTTGCCTCTGAACGAGGGGCAAACGGCGGCCCTGATCGACGATATCGCCGATGCTCGGGCCGAAGCCGAACAGTATGGCTCACCATCGACCGAAGAAGACTGGGCGGATCTGTCGGAGCGACTTCTCAATGACAACTTGACCTATGTCGCCGATGTGGCAGCCCACGAATCGGCACTGGTCAGCTTGGACACCGCCAGAGACTCGTTGGCTGATTTGGTGGCTGGTCCGTCGTCTGCGGATATCGAGAGCGCGCTGGCCAGCTTGGACACCGCCAGAGACTCGTTGGCTGATTTGGTGGCTGGTCCGTCGTCTGCAGATATCGAGAGCGCACTGAACAGCCTGCAATCAGCGCAGGAACGGTTGCAGGATCTGCAAGACGGCCCGGATGCCTTGGAGGTCGAGCAGGCTCGCTCCAACCTGCAGTCCGCTGAAACCAGGCTGAGTGATCTCCTCGCCGACCCGGACAACGTCGAGTTGCTGCGGGCCCGTTCCAATCTGTTGTCAGCAGAACTCACCCTGGAGTCCGCAAAGGACGACTACGACGATTTGCTTGCCGGTGCCGACACTGCGTTCTTGTTCTATGGCGAGGGAGCCGCATGGCGTTCCATGTCGATCGACACCACGCCCGGACCGGACATCAGGTGGCTGGAGACCAACTTGGTCGCCCTCGGCTACGGGGATCTGGGGGACATCGAGGTGGATGAGGTGTTCGACGCGGCGACCGCCGAGGCAGTTGCCACCTGGCAAAGTGATGTTGGCGTGATGGCCACCGGCGAGGTCCCGCTGGGACAGGTGGTATTCATTGCAGGGCCAGCCCCGGTGAGCGCCCTGGAAGTCTCGCGAGGCGATTCGGTGAATGAGGGCGCGGTTCTCTACGAGTTGACTGCGGTGGAACTGGTGTCGAGCACCGTTGGGCCTGACGGGGTTCAAGACCAGACGGTCACCGCACAACGCGTCACCGCTCGTCTTGATCTTGTCGACCAGGACCTGCTCGCGCTCGGCAGTTCCGTGGTGATCAAGCTTCCCGACGACACTGAGGTGGACGGTGAAGTCGTTGAGTTGGGCGCTGTTCCGGTGATCGTTCCCGAGACTGGCCAGAGCGACGAATCGTCATATCTGGACGTGGTGGTTGCCCCGTTGGAGTCGGTGGACCCGAATTGGACGGGAGCCACCGTTCAAATTCGATTCGCGACTGAGGTTGCCCAGGGTGTGCTGAGCGTTCCAGTGAGCGCCTTGCTTGCTCTGCAGGAGGGGGGCTACGCAGTTGAGATAGTTCTACCTGACGGAAGTGTCCGCTTGGTCGGGGTCAGTACTGGTCTCTTCGCCGATGGATTCGTGGAGGTCGCCGGCAACGGATTGGCGCCAGATCTGGAGGTTGTGATCCCGTGACCGTCGCTGAGGTAGCCGCCCCGGCGTTGGAACTCCAGTCGGCCACCAAGTCCTACCCAGGTACCCCGCCAGTGCTGGCGCTCGACGGGGTCAGCCTTGCCATTGAGCCTGGGGAGATGGTGGGTGTTGTAGGTCCGTCGGGATGCGGCAAGTCGACCATGCTCCACATGATGGGCACACTCGACCGGCCGAGCAGCGGCAAAGTACTGGTCGACGGGTTGGACACATCAGAGCTTTCCGAGCGGCATTTGTCTGCGATACGCGGGCGCAAGCTGGGCTTCGTGTTCCAGCGCTTCTTCTTGTTGTCGGGCACCTCGGCTCTGGAGAATGTTGCTGGAGGGCTGCTTTATCTGGGTGTGCCCCCTCGAGAGAGACGAGAGCGGGCAGCGGCAGCTTTAGACCGGGTGGGTCTCGGAAACCGCAAATCCCACATTCCATCGAAAATGTCTGGGGGTGAGCGGCAGCGGGTCGCTATCGCGAGGGCTTTGGTACATGACCCGTCGTTGATACTGGCCGATGAGCCGACTGGCAATCTGGATTCAAGGGCCAGCGCGTCGATCATTGAACTGTTCGAGCGGCTGCATGCCGAGGGCAGCACGATTGTCGTGGTCACTCACAACGACGAGATCGCCGCAGAACTGCCGCGAATTGTGCGTTTGCTCGACGGGCAGGTGCAGTCCGATGAGAGACAGACACGGTGAGCGCGGCTGACTCAGCTAACTCGGGGGTCCGACCGAGCCGGCTGCGGCCGCTCGATGTGGTGCGTGTCGGGTTTGCGGGGCTTCAATCCCGGAAGCTGCGTGCGGCCCTCTCAGCGCTCGGCATCGCCATCGGTATCGCTTCGCTCGTGGGCGTGCTCGGACTCTCCGAATCGTCCAAGTCCGATTTGCTCGACAAGATCAATGCTTTGGGTACCAACCTCTTGCAAGTGACCGCATCGGCTGGTTTCGGCGCCGGCGACGCCACCCTCCCCGATGAGGCTGTGGCGATGATCGGACGGGTGGGGAGCGTGGAGGAGATCTCCTTCTTGTCCTCGGTCGATGCTGGCGTGTACCGCAGCGACTTCATTCCGTCGGGCCAGACAGGTGGCATCTCGGTGGTGGCAAGCGACATGGCGCTGCTCGACACTCTCAACGGCGAAGTCGCCCACGGCACTTTCCTCACCGAGGCTGCCCTTGAGTATCCCGCTGTGGTTCTGGGGTCGGTGACTGCGCAGCGGCTGGGGATCAGGGATCTCAGCCACAGGCCACGGGTGCTCATCGGCGACCGTTGGGTGGAGGTGATGGGCATCTTGGAGCCGTTTGCGCTGGCCCCCGATCTGGACCGGGCGGCCATTATCGGGCATCAGGCGTCGATCGACTATTTCGATGCTGACGGCGCGGCGACAACGGTCTATCTGCGTGTCGACGAAGGTTGGATTGACATCACCCGCGATGTGATGCCCGCCACGGCCGACCCGGCGAACCCAGAGGAGGTGGAGGTGAGCCGCCCCTCGGACTTGCTGGAGGCACAAGAGGCCGCGGAGAACCAGTTTGCGAATCTGTTCCTGGGCTTGGGTGCGGTGGCACTGTTCGTCGGCGGGATCGGTATCGCCAATGTGATGGTGATCGGTGTGCTCGAACGGCGCGGTGAGATCGGTTTGCGACGGGCGATCGGCGCTACTCGAGGGCATATCCTCAGCCAGTTTCTGACCGAGTCGTTGTTGTTGTCCGCTGCGGGAGGCGCGGCTGGGGTGCTGCTCGGTGTCGCGGTCACCGCGGGCTATTCGACGACTCAGGGATGGCGGGTGATCATCCCCGAGATCGCGGTCTGGGGCGGCCTCGGCGCGGCGTTCGCCATTGGTGCTTTGGCAGGCATCTATCCGGCCGTTCGCGCTTCTCGCCTGTCGCCTACTGAAGCCCTCCGTTACGAATAACCCCGTGGGGTCGCTTACGTCGCGGCTATCGGGCGGTCACCCTCAACGAGGAGCCTTCGCAGCACGCGTTCGCCCTCCCAGGGGTCGCGTACCGCGAAGTGAGCGGTACATCGTTCATCCCAGATCACTACATCTCCGTTGCGCCAGCGCCAGCGGCAAGTGACGCTCGGATTCGTGGCACGCCCAGAGTTTCATCGGATCGTTAGCCAGAACTGTTTGCGAATCGCTTTACGAAGCGGATCCCTTCCCCGCAAACTCTCGCCGACCTCGTTCTCAACAGCAACGAATAGATCAGCGTCAAGCGATACAGGAATCCGCGGATAGATACTACGTAGTGATGCAACCTCTTGGTCGGTTGCCTTATCCAGCCATTCTTGGGCGTACTCTGTTGCTGCGAGCTCGGCTTTCGCGGTCTGGTCGTTGTCGACGACCATCGTTTCGGAGGCTTGGACCCTAGGGCTGATGAAACTCGACAGGTCTTCTTTGCCAAGTATCACTATCTCGTCTGCTTCGTTAACGAGATCGCGTGACTGGTTCCGCATGCCATCAGGGGCCTGAACACCGATCAACGTCACTCGAACTCCAACTTGTTGTGCCGCCTTAACGCCTTCCCGTAAGTCCTCATCTCCTGACAACAGGAAGGCATCGCTGATGGCCCCCTCCCGGGCCAACGTCATCAGGTCATGGTAAATCAACGCATCAACGCCTTTCTGCTGGTTATGGCTGTTGATACGCCCAAGCCGAAGCTTTACATTCGCTAGTTCCGCGATCTTCAACTGCTCGGCTGTCGGGATTCTGTCTTTCGCCCCGTCGTACCAGTATGTTCGCAGTCTCTGCAGATCGCTTTTGGCCTCCGCCAAACCGGCCAGGAACTGGTGAGCTTTCAACGCGTCCAACTGCACCCCTTTGCGTGCGGTGACATTGTGGAGAAGCTTCCCACCGGCAGCGTAGAGATAACCAGCATCAACGAACACCGCGCTGCGGTCCACCAACAAACCTCCCAATAAAACAAAGCGAGGACCCCGAGGGGTCCCCGCTGCTCCCCAACGGGGGAGCTATCAGATGAGGTGAGTCTAAACGGAATATCTTGTTGCGCGCAACCGTGGTTGCACCTCTTCAACATATTGCCTACACGCATTGACCAAGCCTGTACTCCGACGAACCGGTGGAGGAACTGGTCGACAAGCTGGTTTGCCAACGATAAGAACCCGACCCGCGTTTGCGCGGTCCGTGTCCGGCTGGGGCGGCTGATCCGCTAGCGGGGGGTCACATGGGGATCAGTTCGAAGGTGACTCCGTACTGCACGCCCAGCCTTTCGCCCGCCCTCTGGCAGTTGTTGGACAGGAACGAATCGGGATTGAAGGTCGGGTCGCCGAGGTTCTCGATGTAGACGCGGTGGCAGCGCAGCGAGGCCACGCCGGCGGCGAGGTGATCGGTCACGTCGACTCCGTGCGTGGGTGCGGGGGAGGACGCGTAGGCGATCCAGCGCACACCGCTCCAGGGCTCTCCGGCGTCGGTGAACAGCCAGCGGTTGGCAGCGTCGCGAACGGCGTCGGGCAGAGCCCTGCCGAGTTCCCGGTGATCGACATGGTTCCAGGGCCCGGAGTCTCCCCAACGGTCGCGGTAATTCGATCCGATGATCACTTCTGGCTGGTGACGGCGGATGGCCGCGGCCAGGTCTCGCCGCAGTTCGATTCCGTTGGTTACCAGGCCGTCGGGGTGATCCAGGAACTCGACGACTGAAACCCCCACGGACGCACCGGCCGCTACCTGCTCCGCCGAGCGCAGCGGACCGGCCTCGCTTGGCGGCATGGAGTCGATGCCGGCCTCGCCCCGGGTGGCCAGCACGTACCGGACGTCTATGCCCATGGCGGTCCAGCGGGCGACAGCCGTCGACGCTCCGTATTCGAGGTCGTCGGGATGGGCCACTATGGCGAGTGCCCGTTCCCAATCCTCCGGCAAGGGCGCAAGCTCAGGTTCCGTCCGATCCCGCTGCTTGTTCTCGGCTGGTTCGGTCCCGCTCACCGGACCGAGACTAACGGCTCCGCCACTCTGTCGACTGCCCTGGCCCTATGCCGTCCTTGCGCAGTGAAACCTTCGGGCTGCTTGAGGATCAGTCGGTCTGCGGGGCTCTGTCGGCGAGCCACGCGCGCCAGCGAGCGTCGTCGTGCTCGGCTGCGGCGGCACCCTCGGGTCCGTAGAGGTACAGCCAGAGCGAGACCATCGTGACCCCGCCTCCGTCCTCGGAGGTCAGGAATGCCGTGCCGGGGGCGGGGGAGTCCGCCAGCAGGGTGATGCGGCGGGGGCCGGTCTCGATGACCGTTCCGCCCAGCTTCGTTTCGTCGTCGGCAGCCACGTCGAGGCGGTCGCCCACTGCGGGTATTTCGCTGATGCCGAGCCCGCCGGTGAGGATCTCCCACCCCTCGTCGGGCGTGACCGGCCACATGACCATCGGCAGCGCCGAGGTTGCGGTCTGGCCGGCGAAGTGCTTGAGGTGCAGTTGCAGGTTTGCCATGAACAGCTTCCAGCCGTCGACCATGGCGTCGTACTGTGGATCGCCATCACCGAAACCGGCGTTGTGCAGGCGCACGGTGCAGGTGTTGCCGTCGTGGGGTTCGACGGTCCACTCGAAGGTGAGGCCGTCGACGCCCTCGCCTCCGTCGAACACCACCCGGTGCGGCGGCTCCCACGCGGCGACCCGGCCGGCAATCTGCATCTCGGGCTCGGGCCCGAACGAGGCCGTGGCCGTTCCGCCGGTGCGCTCCTCGACGGTGTGCGGCACGTACCACGACGAGATCCCCGGCCCCGTCGCCACCGCTCGCCACACCGTCTCGATGTCGCCGATCACCTCGACCGACAGATCAATTGCCCGTTTCGTGTCCGTCATCCGAACAGCCTGCCGCGGTTCATCCCCGTTTGCGACCCCGCATTGCTTATCCGCGAGGGCGCTATCGAGAGCCTGGGTCGGGCCAGCCTCGATCTCGAAGGCGACCCACTTGCCGACGCCGCGTCCGTCTTTGTTCGGAAATATAGTGGCTTCCAACGGCGACGGAACTATAATGTTTTCTGAACATTGTGGAGAAGGGATGTCGTCGTGGAGTCTGAGGCACCAGAAACTGAAACCGAAGTCTTACGTCGGGGAACGGCGCTGCTCGCGGAGCGCTTGCCGGCTGGTTGGTCGACGCGCCGTGTCTCTGGGCGAGACAAGTGGACCGATGCTCTCATTGAGATCAGCGATGCGCGCGGGAAGCCTGCCACCTTGGTCGTCGAGGCAAAGCGTGTTGTCGAGGGGCGAGATGTTGGTCGCCTTCGCGAGAGACTTGACGTGTTCGCCCGAGAGTTCCCGCGGGCACAGGGCTTGGTTGTGGCCCGCTATTTATCGCCACCCGTACGGGCGAAACTGACGGAGGCAGGAATCTCGTACGTCGACGCCACGGGGAACATGCGCGTGGAGGTCGACCGCCCGGGCCTATTTCTCTTTGATCGCGGTGCTGATAGCGACCCGTGGCGAGGTCCGGGTCGACCTCGTGGAACATTGAAGGGTGAACCCGCCGCCAAGGTCGTGCGCGCCATCGCCGATTTCGCTGGTGCCTGGACGGCCCGGGAGTTGGTGGAGGTGTCGAAGGCATCGACGGGGTCGACATATCGTGTTGTGGAGTTCCTCGAACGCGAAGGGATGGCTGCACGTGGCGACGACGGCCGGGTCAGCGTTGCGGACTGGACTCAGGTGCTTCGCCGTTGGAGCGACGACTACGGCTTCGTGCGCACCAACCAGGTGACGCGCTGGATCGCGCCGCGAGGACTCCCGGCTCTCATGGAGCGAATCTGCTCGTCAGGTGATTCGGCGCGCTACGCGGTGTCCGGGACATTGGCGGCAGCGGAATGGGCCGCGTACGCACCCGCACGGCTTGCGATGATCTATGTAGCCGACGCAGAACAGGCCGGTAGCCTCTGGGACTTGCGGCGTGCAGATGCGGGAGCCAACGTGATGCTCGCTCAGCCCAAGTACGAGGTTGTATTCGAGCGGTCGGCAACCAACGCGGACGATGTGCGTGTCGCCGCGCCGTCTCAGGTTGTGGTGGATCTGATGACCGGACCCGGTCGCAACCCAAGTGAAGCAGAGGAGTTGCTCGAATGGATGAAACGCAATGAGCAGTCCTGGCGAACCTGACGATCTTCTCGCCCGTTCCCGCTCAGCCCTGCTCGACGCTTTCGATGCTCTGCACGAGCATCGCGACTCAGTTGTCGTCATTGGGGCCCAAGCGATCTACCTCCGCACTGAGAGTGCTCCGATTGCCGTTGCGGAGGCCACGAAGGACAGTGATCTGGCTGTTGATCCTCGCACTCTCAATGATGATCCGTTGATTGAGGCGGCGATGGTGCGTGGAGGGTTCCACCGGGATCTCATGAAGAACCCCGGAGCGTGGCTAAACGCGGCTGGCGTCCCCGTCGACCTCATGGTGCCGGAGGCGCTGGCTGGCGGCGGCCGTAAGTCGGCCCGAGGTGCCCGTATCCCACCGCACCACAAGCACGCGACAAGGCGAGCACGCGGACTCGAGGCGGCCCTCGTCGACAACGATTGGATGACTGTGGCCTCGCTCGACCGGGCGGACCAACGCTCCTATGAGATGCGGGTAGCAGGGTCGGCCGCGCTCTTGGTCGCGAAAGCACACAAGATCGGTGATCGGGCCGAGGATTCACGGCGGCTCGTCGATAAGGATGCTCACGACATCTACCGCCTCCTACTCGTGATACCTACCGAGGTATTCGCCGGACACATCGGTCGTCTACTAGAAGACGATCTCGCGGGCGAGACGACCATGCAGGCAGTCGATTTCCTCCGAGAGCACTTCGCCGCTGGCCCGACCGCCACCGGTTCGATGATGGCGGGACGTACTGAGGAAGGAGTAGGGGAGCCCGAGACCGTAGCGCTCCAGACCTCGATCCTTGCCTCGGAACTAGTGGGGTCCCTTGGCTTGTGGTGAGAGCGAGCCAGAGTCCTGAACCCACGTTTCAGCAACCGATCCTCGGTCGGAGGGTCACGTTGGGGTGTGGGATGTTGAGGTGCGCGGACCGGTCTCGCCGGTCCCCGTCGGCAAGCAGCTTTGAAAGCGTTGTCCGATTGGGCGACTTGAGCCGACTCCGCTTCCCCCGGAGTTGGCGCAGATGATCGTTCACACCGCTGTCTTGCTGGTGCACTGGTTCCAATCGGGAAGCGTAGAGCGAGTGGCTTGATTTCTGGACGAGCGGCCTTTCGCTGATCCCTGATCTGTCGGTTGTCATAGCCCGCCTCTACCATTGGGCCATGGCTGACAAGTCAGCGATTGAATGGAAGGAGGCGACGTGGAATCCGACCACGGGCTGCGACCGGACCTCACCCGGTTGCGACAACTGTTACGCGCTGACTTTGTCGAAGCGGCTCAAGGCGATGGGTTCGGTGAAGTACCAGAACGATGGCGACCCCAGGACGAGCGGACCCGGCTTCAAGCTGACCATCCACCCCTCATCGCTTGATATTCCGAAACGCTGGAGCGCACCCCGGCTCGTCTTCGTGAACTCGATGAGCGACCTTTTCCACGAGGACGTACCCCTTGACTTCATCGGTCGGGTCTTCGATGTGATCCGAGAGACACCGCAACACACCTACCAGGTGCTCACCAAGCGGGCGCAACGGCTGAGTCGAATCGCAGACGAACTTGACTGGCCGTCGAACCTGTGGATGGGGGTGAGCGTCGAGTCACGCCGTTATACGTTCCGCATCAATCACCTTCGTAAGACTCCCGCCGCCGTGAAATTCGTCAGCGCCGAGCCGTTGCTCGGTCCGCTCGGGGAGTTAGATCTCACAGACATCCACTGGGTGATCGCGGGCGGCGAGTCTGGGGCCAACGCCCGGCCCATGGAATTGGACTGGGTCACCGAGCTTCGTGACACGTGCACCCAGGCCGCCGTCGCGTTCTTCTTCAAGCAGTGGGGCGGCAGGACCCCCAAGGCTGGCGGCCGGGAACTCGAAGGCGAGTATTGGGACGAACTCCCGCTCAAGGTGGCGAGCTAGCCGGATGACAGTTCCAACTGGAGTTCTCTCGGAGCGCGATCTCCACACGGCTGGGAAGCACAAGCTGCTGCGTTCTCTCTTCGTGAGATCGTCAAAACAAAACCCCAATCGCAACTCCACGTCAGCTATAGAGCTACGGTGAATCGCAGTGTCTATCGCTGTCGATACGCGTGAACAGGGCCAGTTGCCGTTCGAGGGGAGCCGTTCGATCCAACTAGGCGGAAGGCGGGTGCGGGTGACCGAAGTTTTTTGGGCTTATTGGCGTTTAGCGGCCGAGCGGCAAGCAATGTTCTTTCGCAGGGTTGGCGGAGAACAAGCTCCGTGGACCGATGACGCTGTCTTGGCCCGTCACAGGTTCACCAATGCGTACCGCGCCTCGGATCGCGTCAGCCAATATCTGCTTCATCGCGTAATTTACGACCAAGAGCGCGAAGCGCTCGACACTATTCTGCGAGTCCTACTGTTCAAGATATTCAATCGCATCGACACTTGGGAGCATTTGCTTGACCGAGTCGGTCAGCCGACAGCGGCTAGCTTCAGCGCGGAGGGGTACGCGTCGGTATTGGACGAATTGCTCAGCGAAGGTCGGTGTGTGTACTCAGCGGCCTACATCATGCCGAGTCCCCGCCTAGGTGCTGATCGCAAGCATCGCAACCATCTCGCTCTGGTCGAGATGCTGCTACGTACAGGTGTTCTGGCTGAACTTGAGCAAGCCCGATCTTTGCGGTCCCTGTATGAACGGCTTTGCGAGGTTCCGTCTTTCGGTCCGTTCTTGGCATTTCAGTACGCCATCGATCTGAACTATTCGACGCACTTCGACTTTGATGAGATGGAGTTCGTTGTCGCAGGCCCGGGAGCTGTGCGCGGCATTCGCAAGTGCTTCGAGGATACGGCCGGGTTCGATGCCGCCGGGGTGATCGCGGCGGTGGCGGACTCCGCTCAAGACTTCTTTGAGATGGTCCCACCGCCGACGCAGTTTCGGGACCTATGGGGTCGTCCCCTTCAACTCATCGACTGCCAGAACCTGTTTTGTGAGGTCGACAAGTACGCGCGGGTGGCTCTTCCCGAATACTCATTGGGGGGAAGCGAACGCATCAAGCAGGTGTATCGAGTCGACCCCCGACCCTTGTTGCTGGGTTACCCTCCCAAATGGTGTTTACCGTTGTCAGCGCAGACACCATCCGTTGTTGGCGCTGCCGGGGTAAGTCGAGATTTTGTTTTGGAATCACTTGACACGCCATGTCAGATATTCTAACATTAATGTCATGTCAGAAGACATTGACACCGGGAGTCTCTCCCCACCGCTGAACCGGACCGAACAGACGGTTGATCTCCGCGGTCTAGATGAGAGTGACCTCGAGGCCCATGTGACTGACCTACTCGCGAGTGTTGGCGAAGGCTCGCGTGGGCCCGACGGGAGCGTGTCCAGCCTCTCGGCGGTATGGGTAATCAGTCAGGTCGAAGAAGCTTGCGGAGTCGGACAACTCGTCAGCCCGCAAGATTTCAAAATGGACGATCTTGCTAGTCCAACGACGTTGAGCCAGATGTTGCACCGGCAGATTCACAAGCAAGAAGCACCAATGGTTGGGTCATGAGCGAACTGCTTTCCGCAACAAAGACCTTGAGCGAGGCGTGGTTCCAGGCACTGGCACACACGGTTGACCAGCCGCGAGGCCGTTGCGTTCACTTGGCGATGACCGTCGAGAACCCGGGCCTTGAAGATGATGCGGTCCGTGCTGCGCTCGATCGGGCGTTAGCCGAGGAGGGAGAGCCAGGCGTGGCGACTGTCGCTGGAACCATCTTTCCGACGGCGCTCTACCAAAGTCCTGGATTTTCGTGGTCGCCTGATCTGGAAGAGCAGGCCGCTCGCGCTTTGGACACAGCTGCGAGCAACCTTTACGGGCGCTACCTCAGCATGCTACCCAAGCTCTTGAAGTTCCCGGGTAATCGCAGCGGTACCTACTTCGCACGGATGATCAGCTGGCCAGGCAAGAAAGCTGGTGGAACGAATCAGCTCGACTTGAGAATTTCTCGGATTCGCAGCGAATTCGCTAGGGGGAATCGAACCAATAACACGCTCGATATTGACATCGCTGCAGATGCTCTGCTTCCTGAGTCTCTTGCTGGGGTGCAGATCTATGCTCCGACAGATCGGCGAATGCGTGGCTTTCCCTGCTTGGTCCATATCGATCTCACCTTGTTCGATGGGACGCTGCACTGCCTGGCCGTGTATCGACACCAGTACCTCATCACTAAGGCATACGGGAACTTGGTCGGCCTCAGCCGCCTGATGCACTTCTTGTGCGAACAGACAGGAGCGGAGTGTGGAGAGTTGGTGCTCCACGCCACCATGGCTGACGCAGAGCCGGGTCACCCTGCGAAGCCAAGAAATCTTGTACAGGCCATAGAGGCGCTAGTGTGATGGGCGCGGATGCACTGTTAGCCGGGCCCGCCCCAGTTCTCACGTCCGTTGTAAGGGCTTCAGCGCTGGCCGGTCGTGATGAGGTTGCGGCCATCGGAGTTGATGTTGTCTGTGTCCCCAGGATGAGCCAGTTGATATCCGAAGGCGGGCAGGCGTTTCTTCAGCGCAGTTGGACATCACACGAACTTGCAGATGTGGGCGACGACACAGAACGGCTCGCGACCCGGTGGGCAGCAAAGGAGGCGGTGATGAAGTGCCTCGGCTTGGGGATAAGCGACCTTGACCCGCACGACATCGAAATCGTGTCTTCGGAATCGGGAGCTCCGAGCGCCGTGTTGCGAGACTCGGCTGCCGAGCGTGCCCGGTCACTCGGTATCGCGAAATTCCACGTCTCCGCCTCACACGAGAGCGGCTGGGCGGTGGCAATCGCTGTGGCCTCCAAAGTGACAGAACAAGACGATTCTGAAGTATCGGTTCAAGGGGAGGAAGGTTCATGAGCACGGATGTGCCCGATTTGGATGCAAATGAAGAAATGGCGTTTGCCCAAAGATTGAGGGAAGCGCGCGAATATGTCGGGTTGCTACAAGAGGATGTCGCGGATGCATTGGACATTCCGAGGGCTAGCGTTTCGGCAATCGAGTCCGGGAAGCGCCGCGTCTCGTCGTTCGAGCTAAGACGCTTGGGACGCTTGTATCGGCGGCCCGTGGCTTGGCTACTTGGAGAAGAAGGCGCTGAAGTCGATATGGATACACCCTTGTATCGAGCGACCGCGGCGCTGTCGGATCAAGATAAAGAGCAAGTCTTGCGTTTCGCCGAGTTTCTCGCCGGGGCGGGACGACCCGGAACCGTTCGAACCGAACGGTCGGAGTAGCTGGTGTCTTCTGAGTATGCAGGTCGTCTCGCGGCGGTTAGCTCCGCGAGCCGACTCTTGGTTGAAGCAGGCGTGGACCAATCGCGCCAAATAGATGTATTCGGCTTGGTCGAGAGTCTCGGGTTGTGGCTTGCGTTCTTCCCGCTTGACGGGCTCTTGGGGGCATACCTGCCAGAAGGCGAGGGGGGGATTCTCGTCACCACCGAACGCTCAGTCCCGATCCAGCGATACACCGCGGCGCACGAACTCGGTCATTGGCGACTCGACGGCGGCCCTGATGGTGCACTCGACTCAGAGGCGGATGTGCTGGGGCGTTCGGACATTGAGCGGGAGACGCTTGCACAGGTATTCGCAGGAGCGCTACTAATGCCGCCGCCACTCGTCCACAGCATCCTGTCGCGCCGAAATTCGACATCAATTGGCCCGCTCGATGTCTACACGGTCGCACGAGAAGCGGGAGTCAGTTACGAAGCGGCCGCGCGGCAACTGCATCATCTCGACCGAATCACCCGATCCGAGCTGCGAGAGGTACTCAGAGTGCAACCACGGTCGGTCAAGCAACTGATCGGCGCGGGATCTCGCCCTGTCGTAGGTGCTGCGGACGTTTGGCCGGTCGATTTGTCTTGGCACGGGCACCATCTGAATGTCCGGGCTGATGACGAAATTGTCGTTTCGTTGCCAGAAGACCGCAGTACCGGCTTCAGGTGGTCGGTCGGAAGTCCCGATCCAAGACCAAGGCGTTCCGCGGCACAACCGCCACCTCCTTTCGCGGATAGCCCTCCTTTAGATTCCGGGGCGTTGTCCATGGCTGTTTCGAAGGCTATGCCACATCGCAAACCCGCGAAACGAGCTGTCGATCGAGCGCGGCAACCGGTACCGAAGCAGAAGCCCGAGCCGTTGCCCATTGTTGGTGAGCGGGCGACCGTGGTCGGTGACGTATACGTAGCGGACGGCAGTGCTCAGGTGCCTACTGACGCGGCCATCCGACGTCGGCGTCTAGCGAGACTTGGTGCCTCTGCGTCGCATGAAGCGGTGCAAGATGTTCGGAACGAGAACATCATTGCAGGTTATGTGGGCCGCCGAGTGTTCAGCGTTCGGCTGAGCGAACCGGGCACGACGCACCTACGGTTTGTACTCAGCAACGAATTCAGCGACTCTGATCTGGTTGACGAATACCGAATCACCGCGACGGTTGAAGAGCGGCGAGGGGCTTTCAGCATCGACCAGATCAGACGTGAGGATGACGACTTGGCGGATGTAGCGCGGGAGCGGCGACGGTCGGGCGAGGTCGTGTCGGCGGATGAAGCCCGTTAAACAATGGCTGGTTACGACGCAAGGCGGAACCGTAGCTTGGCTCGGCCATCTGTTGACCTGAGAGCGATGCTAGCGCCCGCCATCGAACAAGGAACCCGACCGCTATGCATCCCGATCGTCGTTACGGCTGCTCACGAGGCGTGCCGTACCCAACCTCCAGAACCGCTCGCGCCCGATGCGCTTTGGTCTAACTGCGTCGCGGACGGCACGGCCTCTCGTGACGGGACAACGTTGGAAGCCGTCAGCGATGCTCTTCGGACAGAAGGCCAACCTCCTTTAGCGGACTGGCCCTTCAATACTGCGATCAGCCACGAAGCTGATCCTGCCCCACCAACGGCTCAGGCTTCCATCTGGTACCAGGCCGAGTTGGCCCCAGTGGCTGTGGCCAACGACGGCATAGAGGACGACATTGAGGACCTGCTAGCAGTCGGCCTTGTCGTTGTATTGATCGTTGAAGTCACCGATGAGTTCGAGCGAGCGGAGCCTGACGGCAACATGGAGGTGCCTCCTTTGACTGCATCGCAGGGTGCGTACCACGCCGTTTTGGTCGTAGGAGTTCGCACATACGAAGGAGACCGAGTCCTGCTTGTCCGAAATAGCTGGGGAACGGGATGGGGAGCGGGCGGATACGGCTGGCTGCCGATGGATTACCTCATCGCCTTCGGCGCACTCGCGGGTGCGATCGAGCCGACAAGTTGTACAAGTGACGGACAACCGAGCACATGGGGGATCGATTCCTGATGACGCACAACCCACTTACCATTGCTGAGTTCCAACGGCGCTCCCGACAAACGGACCACTTCCCGAAGCCAGAAGATGAGGGTGGCGACCCGCTGCTGGGTCCGCTACTAGGTCTCGCGGGTGAAGTCGGGACATTGCTCGCTGCCTACAAGAAAAGGCTGCGAGATGGGGCGGCGTACGAACTCTTCAAGGACAACGTTGCAGAGGAACTCGGGGACATTCTCTGGTACCTGGCAAACGCCGCCGAGAAAGCTGGCCTTTCGCTCGACGATGTTGCTCAGCGCAACTTGGCCAAAACTACTGATCGATGGCCGTCTCTCGATGACGAAGCGCCAAGGCGCCGAAAGTCCTCAGAGCACTTCGACGATGGGCTGCCGTGGAGACATCGGCTTCCCCGAACATTCACCGTGACGATTCGACCAGCGCCCAGTGACGGGCCCGAACCGCTGATCGAGGTGATCTGGAACAGGAAGCGCGTTGCCAACTTTCTCGCCGACAACACCTATGGCGACAGCGGTTACCGCTATCACGATGCATTTCACTTGGCGAACGCTGCGGTCCTTGGTTGGTCGCCTGTAGCCCGGGGGAAAATCTTCAACCGAAAACGTCCGGCGGGAACGATTACCGACGCTGTCGAGGACGGTGGTCGGGCAATTGTGGTCGAAGAGGCTTTCGCAGCATTCATGTTCGAGTACGCACGCCAACACGACTATCTCGAGAACGTGCGGCACCTTGACTACAACGCACTCAGGACGTTTCGCGTCTTCACGGCCGACCTTGAGGTTTCAAAGCGCCACCTGTGGGAGGTTGAGGAAGCCGTATTCCAAGGCTTCGACGCTTGGCGGCAACTGAAGGAAAATGACGGCGGCGTACTGCGGGGCGACCTCGCTGCCAGAAGGCTCACATACGCTCCGTTACCATCGTCGTGAGAGCTCAAGTTGCGAGACTCATGTGAACCTGCGAGAAAGCGAACTCAGGACGTCCAAGGTTGGTTCGAAGGATGGCGCCAGAGCGCCCGTCGCACGCAATAATCGGGATGTGGCTTCTGAGGAGCTTGAGTACTGGGTCTCGGTGATGACAGGAGGGGTGCCACAGCCGTCCGCTGAATTCATCGTGATCGCGTTCCCTACGGATGCCATCCGAGATGAGTACCTCTGCGGTATCTCAAGTCGTAGCGAATCGGAAGTGAGGCGAGTCCTCACCAATATGTTGGGGAGCTCACGCACAGCCCCCGAATGGGATGCTCTCCAAGTTGAGATGCTGAAGGCGATGCGTTCTGCTGGCTTGGCCCCGCCTGGAGCAGTTGAAGACTCACTCGGTACTCGGCCGGAGTTCAGCGAGTATCACAGGCGAGCGATATTGGCGACCGCCGGGAAGTCAAGTGAGCCAATCTGGCCTGGGCTCACATGGGTCTTGGACCTTCTTCCGGGGTCTCCCGACCGTGCCCTGGCAGTTGTGTCTGCCTACCTTGATGCCCATATTGGAGTCTTGGCTGACTGGCGCCTCACCGGGCTATGCGATGCGGCAACGATCATTCGATCCCGGTACATCCTCGGCGAGACCGATGCCCATCAACACGTCCTGAGCACCATCGACTGGCGGGAGTTTGAGTTCCTCATCGCGGCCCTCTACGAAGCAAAGGGCTACGAGGTCGAAGTCACTCCCGGGCAAAAGGATGGTGGAAGAGACATCATCGCTAGGCGGACAGGTGCCGATGCCGAGACTCTCTACATTGCCTGTAGCCAAGGCAACAGCAAGAAGAAGGCGGCCGACGTGGCCGCCCTCAACGGCCGACTCGACACTGGAGAGAGGGCGAGTCGCGGGATCTTTGTCAATGTCGCAGGGTTTACGGAGCGAGGTCCCGGTACAGCGGCCAAAGTCGCGAAGGAGATGCCACGGATCAACTTACTCTGGGGAGAGGAACTCCAGGCGCAGATGAATGAACACCTTGGAGCGGACTGGCCATACCGCGTCGATTTGATTATCGCGGCCGCTCGCCGTGGCCAACAACCTCACGCGAACTGATTCCAGTCCTCAACGTGAATCGTACCTGAACGCTCTCCGTTCTTGGATTCCCTGGTTGAGGTCTTGAGCCAGCGGAGATGCTCAAGAGCGATGTCTTGGCCGTAGTACCGTTTCTGAGGTGGATGCCTTTGAGAACGTAGTGTGTGAGATTCTCCGGGCGGATGGTTACTGGGTTCAGAGTGCCTACAAAGTGGCGTTGACTAAGGAGGAGAAGCGCGAAATTGGCAGACCTTCGTGCCCGCGATGGGAACTTGACGTTGTTGCGTACCGGGCTGGCTCGAACGAACTGCTCGTGGTGGAGTGCAAGAGCTACCTCGACTCCCCGGGAGTGCCATTCGGGGCATTCGCCGACGACAGACATCCTGACGCGAAACTTTACAAGTTGTTCAACGAGGACACGCTTCGCCGGGTTGTTTTTGGTCGATTGGTGATTCAGATGCGCGAGGCTGAGCTTGTTGCCAAGGATCCCAGCGTGAAGCTCGTCCTAGCAGCTGGAAATATACGATTGCGTGACCGGGATCAGCTCAGATCTCACTTTGATGAGCGCGGCTGGATGCTCTGGGACAGGGAATGGCTACGCGCCAGGCTCAAAGAAATGTCAGCTGGAGGCTACGAGGACAGTTCTGTTGCGGTAACGGCAAAACTGTTGCTCCGATAGTTGCCGATGCATCGAACACGTGGTTGAGCCGGATAGTGCGCGCTAGTGGCGTTTCGGCTGAAATGGGGGGTCATGGTTACGGGAGAACTGAAACGGCAGATTGATGCGGTGTGGAACGACTTCTGGTCGGGGGGCATCTCTAATCCGCTGGAGGTGATGGAGCAGCTCACCTATCTGCTGTTCATAAAGGCGCTGGACGAGCAGCAGACGCTTGCGGAGAACAAGGCAAACCGGACCGGCGAGCCGATCGAGGAAGACATCTTTCCTGAGGGCGAGGAGTTCCGGCCGGAAGGGCGCGCTGAGGGCCGACCGTTCGGCGACCTTCGCTGGTCGAGGTTCAAGAACCGCCCGGCTGCGGAGATGTTTGATGTTGTCGAGAACTACGTATTCCCATTCCTGCAGGTACGGGCCGGCGAGAGCAGCCACGCCAAGCACATGAGCGGAGCCAAACTCACGATCGCTACGCCGGCCCTGTTGCAGAAGGCGGTGGACGGGCTCGATGAGGTCAAGATGCAGGATCGCGACACCAAGGGCGACGTCTACGAGTACATGCTGTCGAAGATCGCCACCGCTGGAAAGAACGGCCAGTTCCGTACACCGCGGCACATCATCGATCTGATGGTCGAGATGACGGCACCCAGGCCAGATGACTTGATCTGCGACCCGGCGAGCGGTACGTGTGGTTTCCTAGTCGGTGCCGGGGAGTACATCCGGCGGGAGCATTCGAGCGCGCTCGCCAGCCCTGACGAGTCGAAGCACTTCCACAACCAGATGTTCTCGGGCTACGACTTCGACAACACGATGCTGCGGATTGGGTCGATGAACATGCAACTTCACGGAGTGCAGAACCCGAATATCAGCTACCGGGACTCGCTGGCCGAGGACTACGCGAGTGATGCCGAGGCATACAGCCTGATCCTCGCCAACCCGCCATTCGCTGGATCGCTCGACTACGAAGGAACGGCCAAGAACCTCCTGCAGGTTGCTCGGACGAAGAAGACCGAGCTGTTGTTCATCTCTCTGTTCCTGCGGTTGCTCAAACCCGGCGGCCGGGCGGCGGTCATCGTCCCCGACGGAGTGCTGTTCGGGTCGACCAAGGCACACAAGGAACTTCGCCGAATCCTGGTCGAGGACCAGAAGCTCGACGGCATCGTGTCGCTGCCGGCCGGCGTGTTCAAGCCGTATGCAGGGGTATCGACGGCGATTCTGCTGTTCACCAAGACCAACTCCGGCGGCACGGACCTCGTATGGTTCTACGACCTCCAATCCGATGGCTACAGCCTTGATGACAAGCGCACAGCGCTTGTCGGCGAGGCCAAACTCGGTGTGACAGCCGGGAACTTGACCGCGGCGGAGCGCGAGAGGAACAACCTTCCCGACATGCTCACCCGCTGGCAAAGGCGCACTGGCGCAGAGATTGAGCGAGCTCCAACTGAGCAGTCGTTCTGCGTGTCCAAGGCCGACATTGCTGCTAACGGCTACGACCTCAGCATCAATCGCTATCAGGAGATCGTCTTTGATGATGTGTCATACGACTCGCCGGCCTCGATCATCGAAGAACTGCAGGGGCTGGAAGCCGAGATCCAATCCGGTCTCCGTGAACTCAGGGTTGTCCTCGGATGAGGACGGTTCCTGTCAGCGAACTCGCGGCTCAGGTCGACTATGGCGTCACAGCGTCCGCATCCAAAGATCCGATCGGTCCGAAGATGCTTCGGATCACCGATCTGCAAGAAACCGGAGTCGACTGGTCTGCTGTGCCCCATTGTTCGGATACGACCAAGGGTGTGGAAGCCCGTCGGCTCAAGGTCGGGGACATAGTCTTCGCCAGAACTGGGTCGACAGGCAACAGCCTGATGATTCGCGAGTGTCCCGACGGAGCAGTCTTTGCGTCGTACTTGATTCGACTTCGAGTGCAACCGGAGGTCGCTGACCCCGGCTACGTAAGTCACTTCTTTCGATCTCCCGGCTACTGGCGACAGATCACGAGCGCGTCCGCCGGCGGAGTTCAAAAGGGAGTCAATGCGTCGAAACTGAAGAGGCTTCTCATTCCGCTGCCGCCGATTGAGGAGCAGCGGCGGATTGCGGAGGTACTGGATGCGACGGCCGCACTTCGGACGAAGCGTCGTCAGGCGCTCGCCAAACTCCGCGATTTGACCCAAGCCGTCTTCGTCGACATGTTTGGGAAGTGGCATGCAGCCGAGCGTGGTCAGCTTGAGCAATACGTTGATGTGGTTACCAAGGGCACGACCCCCACATCCGTCGGATTCAAGTTCACCGAGTCAGGCGTGCCCTTCGTCAGAGTTCAAGACCTCGTCGCGGGCAGCGTTGCCATCGATCGCATTGAGTTGTTTGTATCCGAAGAAACCAACAAGGCCCTCGCTCGGTCGATCTTGCTGCCAAACGATGTTCTGATCTCGATTGCTGGCACCATTGGACGCGTAGCGCTCGTCCCAAGAGATGCACCGACCCTGAACTGCAACCAGGCCGTGGCACTCGTCCGAACCGGACAGGACCTGGAGCCGGTCTACCTTGCGGCGTGGTTGAACACCCCAGAAGCGCAAGCACAGATGATGGGTTCGCGCGTGACAGGGACGATTTCCAACTTGAGTTTGGCGAATATTCGGAGTCTCCGGGTCCCGGTGCCGGCTATCGATCGACAGCGTCGCTTCGCGGCGGTGGTCGGCGAGATTGAGATTCTCCGCGACTCGCTCTCGGCGCATGCCGACACGCTTGACACGCTGTTCGGGTCGTTGCAGCAGCGGGCGTTTCGGGGGGAGCTGTGAGCGAGTCGCAGTTCTCGTTCCTCGAAGCCGAATTCCAGCCGGAGTTCGATTCGGCGTCGAGGGCCGAGGGGTACACGCTGTCGGATCCGGGTGCCGCGGTCATCTATGCACGCAAGTGCCTTGAGTCGGCCGTCAAGTGGATGTACCAGCACGACAGCGCGCTGCCTGAGCCATACGACGACACGCTCGGTGCACGGCTGAACGACGCCGCGTTCAAGGCGCTGGAAGGTGGCCGGATCTTCAACGTGGCACGGAAGATCCAGCGAGCAGGCAACCGTGCGGTGCACGAGTCGAAGGCGCCGACGAAGCTGGAGGCCGTCGAGATCGTCTCGGCGCTGTTCCAGTTCTGCCTCTGGTTCGCGTTCACCTACGGCCGCACGTCGAAACCCAGTCTGTCGCTGCGTTTCAACCCACACCGACTGCTCGACGCGGGAGAAGCACAGCGAGCGTCGCTGCGCGAGCGCCAAGAACTCGAGGAACAGCTGGAGCACGAGTCCGAGGAGCGAACCGCTACACAGATGCGGCTAGCAGAATCGGCTCGCACCGTCGAGGAGCTCAACGCTGAGCTGGCGAAGCTGCGAGCTGAGGTCGCCGTGGCGAAGAAGAAGGCGGCTGAGACGGTCCCGCCCGAGGCGTTCGATTGGTCCGAAGCCGAGACCCGCAAGTTCAAGATCGACGCACTGTTGGCCGAAGCCGGTTGGACCGATCTCGCCGAGGGCCGTGACACCGAGTACGAGGTGCACGGAATGCCTTCTGAATCGGGCGTCGGATACGTGGACTACGTGCTGTGGGGAGCGGATGGGAAGCCGCTCGCCGTGGTGGAGGCCAAGAAGGCGCTGGCCGATCCAAAAGTCGGCGAGCAGCAGGCCAAGCTCTACGCCGACTGCTTGGAGACCGAAACCGGTCAGCGGCCGATCATCTACTGCAGCAACGGTTACGAGCACTGGATGTGGGACGACACCCAGTATCCGTCCCGGCGAGTGCAGGGTTTCTACACCCGTGACGAACTGGCCCTGCTGATCCAGCGGCGCACGGCTCGAAAGGAACTGTCGGCGCTGGACCTCGGGGAAGAGATCGTGGACCGCCACTATCAACAGCGGGCGATCCGGGCGATCTCAGAGCATTTTGGAACCGACAAACAGCGCAAGGCTCTGCTGGTGATGGCCACCGGTGCGGGCAAGACCCGCACGGTGATCGCCCTGGTTGATCTGCTGATGCGAGCCGGGTGGGTGAAGCGGGTGCTGTTCTTGGCCGATCGCACCGCACTTGTGAACCAGGCCGTGAATGCCTTCAAGACTCACCTGGCCGACTCAGTGCCGGTGAACCTCGTGACCGAACCCGATGTGGACGGCCGCGTGTACGTGTCGACCTATCAGACGATGGTCGGCAAGATCGACAAGTACCGGGCGGACAGAACCCGACGTTTCGGGGTGGGACACTTCGACCTGGTGGTGATTGACGAGGCGCACCGGTCGGTGTACCGGAAGTACCGGGGCATCTTCGAGTACTTCGACTCGCTGCTGGTGGGCCTGACTGCGACTCCCAAGGACGAAGTCGACAAGAACACCTACGACCTGTTCGATCTGGAGACGGGGGTGCCCACCGACGCCTACTCGCTGGACGACGCCATCCGCGACGGTTACCTGGTTCCGCCGGAGGGTGTGTCGGTCGAGCTCAAGTTCGTGCGCGAGGGCATCAAGTACGAAGGGCTCAAGGAGGAGGAGAAGGACGCCTGGGATGAAATGGATTGGGGCACCGACGATGAGGGCGACCCGCTGGAACCGCCCGACGCAGTCGACCCCGCCGAACTCAACAAGTGGCTCTTCAACAAGGACACCGTCGACTGCGTGCTCGAGTATCTGATGACTGAGGGCGTGAAGGTGGCCGGCGGCGACCGGATGGGCAAGACGATCATCTTCGCCAAGAACCAGAAGCACGCCGAGTTCATCAAGGAGCGCTTCGACGCCAACTATCCGTCGCTGGATGCGGGCAACTTCGCACGGGTCATCACGCACAAGGTCAAGTACGCCCAGAGCCTGATCGACGACTTCTCCAACAAGACGAAGGCACCGCACATCGCGATCAGCGTGGACATGCTCGACACCGGCATCGACGTGCCCGAAGTCGTCAACCTGGTGTTCTTCAAGATGGTGCGGTCGAAGACCAAGTTCTGGCAGATGCTGGGCCGTGGGACTCGGCTGTGTCCGGACCTGTTCGGGCCCGGCGAGCACAAGACGCACTTCAACGTGTTCGACTTCTGCGGGAACCTGGAGTATTTCAGCCAGCCGCTGGTGCCGGCGGAAAAATCGACCGGCAAGTCGCTCAGCGAGATCCTGTTCTCGGCCAGGCTGGAGCTGTTGCAAACGCTCGATGCGGTGGCGGCGCTCGGCGACGAGCGGGCCGAGATTGCAGTCACCCTGCACCGGACTGTGGAGTCGATGAACCCCGACAACTTCCTAGTGCGCCCCCACTTGGAACTGGTCGAGCGGTTCAGCACGTTGGCTGCGTGGGATTCGGTGTCGTTGGAAGACTTGGCTGAACTCAATGCGCGAGTGGCCAAGCTGCCCGATCGGCTCGATGCCGACAGCGAGGAGGCCAAACGCTTCGACGTGGTAATGCTGAACGCGCAACTTGGTCTGCTGCGGCAATACCCGTTCGAGCGGCAACGGCGGCGGATCATCCGCGTTGCCTCTGCGCTGGCGGACCTGGGCACGGCCATCCCCGTGGTCGCTGAGCAGCAGGAGCTGATTGCCGACATCCAGACCGACGAGTGGTGGGCGGGCATCACCTACCCGATGCTTGAAGACGCCCGCAAGCGGTTGCGCAACCTCGTGCATCTAATTGAGTACACCAACAAGAACATCCTCTACAGCGACTTCGCCGATGAGTTCGGTGGGGCCAGGGTGGTTGATTTGCCCGGCACCGGAGGGACGGGCGGCGCTGGTGACGCTGGGGACGGCGGCGGCGCTGCCGGTGGTGGCGATGGCCGCGACGAGTTCGCCCAGTTCCGCAAGAAGGCGCAGCACTTCCTGAAGGAGAACCTGGCTGAGGATGTAGTGGCCAAGGTCCGCAGCGGCGAGCCGTTGACTACGGCTGACATGGATGGTCTGCAGCGAGTGTTGGTGGCTGCCGGAATCGGGGATGACGAGACCTTTGCCGAGGCATCACAACGGGCCGGCAGCTTCGGGCTGTTCATCCGCTCGCTGGTGGGACTCAACCGGGCCGCCGCGAAGCGCGCTTTCGCCAAGTTCCTCGACGACAGGCAATACAACGTCAACCAGATCCGCTTCGTCGAAATGGTGATCAACTACCTGACCGAGCACGGCACCATTGAGAGCGGCCGCGTCTACGAATCACCCTTCACGTCAGTTGCCCCAGAAGGCCCCGAAGCCCTGTTCGTCGAATCCGACCAAGCCGAGTTCTTCCAAATCATCCAACACCTCCACAACACCGCGACGGCCTGAACAGTAACGTGCTGCATCGCGACAGCAAATTGCGACAGGGGGCACTCGTACGGGCAGAATTGTCAGGAACGTATCGGTATACCCCAGACGGAAGAGGACCATGAGCGGATTGTCAGCGCACAGCACAGAGTCGGTTCCGAACTGTCCGAGATGCGAGCGTCCAATGGTCCTGCGCACCGCGCGCAAGGGAGCGAAAGCAGGCAATCAGTTCTGGGGCTGCACCGAATTCCCGCGATGCCGAGGCACGTTGCAGATCGAGTCACCGGTGGACGCAGCAGGCGACACGGATCGACCCGCGCCGTCCGAAGAATCCCGAGCCAGCGTTGAAGGGGAATCAAACTCAGAACCTGACAAAATGCCCCAGGGATTCTTCGCGAAGGTCGCAAAGACTGTCGATAAGGTCCAGCGCCGCTACCTGGAATCTGACGAACCCGACGCCACCGGCCGCTGGAACGATGACCATCGGCGCAGCATGCTCAAGTATGTCTACCGGCGCGACGGCGGACGATGCGGTTTGTGCGGGGCGGAAATGAAACTGAAGGGCGCTCAGATTGAACACATCGTTCCGAAGGTGTTCGTCTTCTTTGACGTCAACGATCGTGGCAACGCCGAACCGGGGGCGTACTACACGAGTCGCCTGCACAAGATCGACAACCTCCAGGCAGCGCACACCTATTGCAACAAGCGCAAGGCCAACAAACCCGAAATCAACAAGTGGCGGCACGAGACGATGCCACCGCTAACCGTCGCGGACACCGAAGACGACAGGGGATTGGTGCTGCCAGCGAATCCAGCACCGTGAGCAATCCTGGCGGAGCTCTTGAGGCCCTTGACCAGAGCCGGATGATGGTCCTTTCTCTCAAGCCGAGGTTTGCGGACGCGATTCTTGATGGTGCCAAGACGGTTGAGCTGAGGCGGTCGGAGCCGAAGATCGTTGTGCCGACCCGGGCGCTGCTGTATGCGACATCGCCGGTGCGAGTCCTCGTCGGAACGTGCATTGTGACGAGTGTCGAATCCGAACGGCTGGCAACCCTGTGGCGGAAATATGGCCCACGAACTGGGGTCAACCATCGGGAGTTCTTGGACTACTTCGAAGGAGTCGAGAGAGGCACAGCCTTGACGCTTGCAGACCCAGCCGCCCTTCCCCAGCCGATTCCACTCACACGCCTGCGTGAGACATCTCAGGGGTTCAGACCCCCGCAGAGTTTCGCCTACGTCGACACCCAAACCGGCGCCGAACTCCTGCGAACCGCTGCGTAGCGTCGAGCAGTGGCGCAACGGGATGGGGGAGTTGAAGGCGGGTAGGTCGCGCTCATGACATTGGCATTAGAGGTGGTCTCGAACTTCTGACTTGGCGCGACGATTAGGAATCTTGGTTTGTCGGAGAGTTCGACCCAAGGAGTGCGTCGATCACATCCGTCTCGCTCACTGCCAGCACGGCCCTCGCGAATTCGTGGTCGATCAAGTCCAGCACCAGCAAGGGCAGTTCTGGTCCGCTGCGAGCCGTGGCCCAGAACTGTGGGCCGACCACGCCCCGGCCGAGTTGGGTCCCGACTCGACGCCTCCCCGGATATCGCTCACCGGCGTGGGTTCCGAATCCGAGTTGGCGGTGGTCGACGCGGGACTCAAGTTCATGTCGCTGGACAACCGCGGCCCTTGCGACGTCGGCTCGGTCAATCTCGACTATGCGCCGCCCGTTGAATACACAGTCCATTCCAGAGAGCACAACTCGAAGAGTGCTCCCCGTCCACTCAAACCTGAACGCCACAGAAGCCATGGTAGGTCACAGCCGACGTATCGAAGGACAACTTCTCAGCCTTTTGTGCCGGTTCCACACCAAGGAGTTGAGATCCAAACCATGGACCCGATTGCGTTGGTCTAGTCGACACGGGCAATCTTTGGCCGGCTCTCAGTTCGTGGTCGTAGAGCGCCGTGGATTGTCGGATCGCCCTCGTTCTTGAGAAGATTCTGGGTGATCGAGCAGATTTTCCATCCAACAGGACGCCGCACCAAGCCGAACTCGTAGGTACCCCACGAGTGGAAATAGCGATCACCGTTGCGCTCGAACCTGTCGATCCGATAGTCGCGCGTGGCCCTCGCGTGATCGTCGGACTCGAACGAGACAGCGAGGTTGCTATGGGTGTGCTGCATCACCAGATCGCCCAGCGCCTGCTTCCTTGCGGTCACGTAATCGTCAGCTAAGACACGAGCTGGATCCGTGCCGCGAAACGACGAGTAGTCGATGAAGACTTCGCCATCTAAGCACTCACGTAACGCCACCCAATCGTGTTGGTCGAACGCCTGCTGAAAGCGACATATCAACTCCGAAATGTGCTGATCCAAGAGGACCTCCTCGTTGGCGCTGTGCCGTTACGCAAGTCTGCCGCCTCATATGTGCGTTCAAACGCGTCGCCGGCGGACTCGGACATGCCTACGCTTTCCACTGCTTTCGGTCTTTGATCTGAGGCGGAAATTTCAGCATCTGTGCCGAATGTCGTGTGGATCTTGGAGGAGCCTGTTACGGTCTTTGCACTGCTCCCCGCCTTCCCGGTTCTGCCGGGAATGGCGGGGTATATTCGTTACGGAGGCGGGCGATGACGAGTGTGTCCGTGCCGGAGTCGACGGCACTCTCGCCGATGTTGTGAGAAAAGTGATCGAGCGCCGCTCGGCTTGAACGATCGCAAACGGCGGCATTTGCGTGGAACTGGAACCTTGTTGTAGCCAAGCTCCCATGAATGTGGGGCCGTTGCGTTTTTTTCATGTCAATGTGAACTGCTCCGACTTGGAACGGTCGCTGGAGTTCTATCGCGACCGCATAGGGCTGAGGCCGACCGTCCGCACCCGTCCAGAACACCCCCAGCCGGGATCGGCCTTCGGGCTCAAGGAGGTGCAGTGGGACGCATGGATGTTGGCCGGCGACGACGCAGCCGGGGGAGCATTGCTTGATCTGTTGGAATGGAAGGTTCCGGTCGGGGAGGGGTCGCCGCCCGAGACTGTGTTCGAGTTGGGCTTCAGCCGGCTGTGCATCACGAGCGACGACCTGGCTGGTTTGCATCAACAACTGACCGAGACCGGGTACGACGTCTGGTCGCCACCGGTACGGCCGGGCAACGAAGCCGAAGACCTGACCGGCCCCGAGTACTTCCTGTGTTCAGACCCAGACGCCACACCGCTGCAGTTCGTCCGTGGCGACAGCACCCGACTGGCGGGCGTCAACGTGAACTGCTCCGACTTGGAACGTTCACGCCATTTCTACTGCGACGTGCTCGGACTGGAAGCGCAGCAGCGATGCAGCTCGGCTGACCCTCAACCGGTTGACGGATTCGGCGCAGAAGACATGCTGAGCTGGGACGCTTGGCGCATCGGTGGTTCAGACCGCGACTCCGGCCAGTTCACTCTCGATCTGGTGGAGTGGAAGTCACCGAAAGCCGGACGCTCGGCTCAACGGCGGGCCAACGAACTGGGGATCTTCCGCATGGCTCTGCTCACCGACGACATCGACCGGGACTACGACGCGCTGGTCGACGCAGAGGTCAAATGCTTCTCCCCGCCCGTGGCGCTGGAGATGGGACCCGGACTGCCCTCAGATCTGCGGGCGCTGTTCTTTCTCGATCCCGACGGCACCTGTGTCGAACTGATCGAGAGTCCACGGACGGACCAATCGACCTAGGTCGGCTGACCTAGGTGGCCGCGTCGATTCGTTGAGCATCAAGCTCTCGGCGATACAACCGCCGGATATGTGAGAGGTTGAGATTCAACCTCTGGGAGCACGGTGACCGAACGGCTAAGGCCCACGACTCAAGCGTTCGCAACAAGATGCATTTCTCATGACGCTTTTTTGTGCGGCTGATCCTCGCGGTCCTCATCGACATAGGTGACCGTCATGAACTTGATTCTTGACGCGCTCACCGTGACGATTGCGACATCCTCAAATGTCACAGGATCCGCGTCGTCGCTCGGACGGTAGCTGACAGGTGCCGCCAAGGCGATCTCGCGATCGGGAGTCTCCTCGACTGTCGCGTTGTAAGTCCATAGCGTTCCACCGACGTAGGTGCCGTCTGTGAGTTCACAACCCACGTATGTTCTGTACTGGTCAGCAGTTTTGAAAGCCCTCCACCAGGCGGACTCGTACGCGTGGCTGCCCCTAGCGCGCGGAAAGTAACGGCCTGCGCAGTAGGCGATGCTGGTAGCGAACGATGTGACGGCAAGCGTCCAAAAGGAAATGTACGGTAGGTGATCGCGGAGGTAAGGGCCGGGGGTACGTAGAAACTGCCCCATATTTGGCGTGTTGTCGGGTGCGATCCAGCGAATCAGACCAAACGCAAGCAGACTGACGGATATCGAAACAAGTCCGGCGAAGACGAGCGAAACGGTTTCTCTAAACCCGGCCAGTTCCCGTGTCGGTTGTTTTGATTCGCGTCCTAGCTGATAACCAAGACCAGGAACGACGACAAGAAGGAGCGCCAGCCCGAGGAAGGATGTTGGCACGGTCTATTTCTTGGAAGTTGGCGGCGGTGGTGGAGATGGCGGTTTTTGAGAAACGGGTGGAGTCGGAGCGGTCTTGGGGTGTTTTTGGCCGCGCACCTGTTGGTCTCTGGGGGTTCGTTGAAACGATCTCGATGGTGTCTTCTTGCCCATCGGTTTCTCCTTTCCTTCCTCTGAGCGAGCATACACGCAATGAGCGTTGATTGTGCGTAGTTTATAATGAAAATTATTGCCGAGGGTTGATAACCACTAGATCAGTGGGGGGTTGGGATTCGGCGTCTGGGAGCACGGTGACTGAACGGCGGCGGCCGACTACTTGGGCGAGCAGCCGGGTGCCGTCGGGGGTCACCGCAATGCCCTTGGCCCGCAAGGTCGACGGGGGCAGAGCGTCGATCATGGCTTCAAACTCGACACGATCAATGGGCCTCGGCACGGCAATCGTCGCGACTTCGTGCGCGTCAAAAAGGTTCGCCGGTCCAGTATCGGCCACCCCACCGGGCCGACGAGTGGCCAAGTCGACAAAAGAGGCAGTCGCAACCGCATCATCGCTGTTAAGGACCGGGACACCAGGAACACAGTCCCGCAAGATCGACCGAGTCTTGGCCTCATCAGCCGCCGCCGCGATGTCGAGTTTGCTGAGAACAACCAAATCCGCCGCCCCAAGCTGGGTCTTCACAGAATCAGCTGTCGCAGGATCGTTGAAGCGCTCCGGAAACTGATCGGCGTCGACCAGCACCACGACACCGTCCAGCGAAAACCCCGGCGAGGAGGCCCAAGGCACCACCCGAGCCGGATCGGCAATACCGCTCAGCTCCACGATGACGTGATCAGGAGGGGTGTCCCGGTCGCGCAAGCCGTCAAACGCCTCAGCCAAACCACCAGCGAGGCTGCAACAGACGCATCCGTCGGTCAATTCAATGGTGTCTCCATGCCGACGGCGAACCAGCGATGCATCGACATTCACCTCGCCGACGTCGTTGACCAGCACCGCGATCGGCTGATCGGTCCGAGCCAGCACCTCGTTGATCACCGTGGTCTTGCCCGCTCCGAGATATCCACCGAGCAGAGTGACCGGCACCCGGCGTCCGTCCCAAGGGGCGATCATCTCCAGATATGGCTCTTGGACAACCATCCGACTCCCGACTCCGCAGCGTTGTTGGCGAACGGACCACATTCTAAACGCCGACGGGGTGTGATCAGATCAGCAACAAGTTGCTCTGAACCCGACGGCAGCATGCGAACTACATTCGATCTCAGATGAGGCGAGACACCCACCGAGACACCCAGCGAGTTGCCGAGCAGCCCAACCAGCGAGACCACGACCCGCGCTCTCCCCGAATCCAGCACCTGCCGATTGGAGCCGACGAGCGTTTCTATGAACACGTATGCCCCACATGCGGTCAAATGATCGACCAAAGCCGTCACGATCACTCAGACCCCAGCAAGTTCACAGAAGAGACCGAAGCCACCGGGGACGCCAGTCGTGTCGGCCCGGTGAAGTGGTTCACGGTTGCACTGCTGTCAATTTTCGCGGCGGCGTTGTTCATTGGTTGGCGCGGCTCACCCGAATCAAGCAGCGCCCCCGAAGGCTCGCTCCCCGTCACGGACATCGACCCGAGCGAAGGCGCAGCATCAGACACAGGCGGTGACTCCGAAAGCGACTCCGACACGACCGTGTCTGCAAACCGCAGCACCGCGGCCCGACACGAACTGGCATCGCTCGTTGGCCGACATCGAATCGCTTATGTTGCCCATGACGGCATCGCCATCATCAACCCTGCTTCCGACAGCGATCCCGCAAGGATCGTGGCGCCCGAACACGCGAACATGAACGACCTGCTCGCCGGTTTCGGATCCTTCGTCATGTTCGATCAAAGCGGCGATACGTACGGTTTCGAGCTCGGAGCCGGATCAGGTGATCCCACCATCTACCAGCTCTCCACACAGGGACAAGTCATCGCGGGGGAGAACCACAGCCTCGCGCTCGTGGTTCACGCGCCGCCCGATCCTGTGAAAATCTACGTCGGGAACGCCTCGGGGGTATTCATGGTTCGTCTTGAGGTGCCGGTCGGGGCAGCGCTACTCGATGTGCCGGGTCTCGGCGTGCTCGTCACCAGCTCAACCGGTGAAACGTTCGTTACCACCCAAGGTGGCTTCGCCCATTTCGCTGACTGGCCGGTGATCGCCGCGAACACCACGCATCATGTCGAGATTCGTTGCGTTGATTCTTTGGCATGCACTCCGGTTCTGGTTGATCGCCGATCAGGAGCAGACTCGGTATTGCCGACAGTGCTGGCCGGTGATTTGGGGAGCGTCACGATCGCTCCCGACGGAACTCATCTCCTGCTCGTCAACCCGGCCACAGGCCCCGCATATCCAGACCTCCTCTATGATGTCGCAGCCGAAGAACTCGTCGCGCTCACGACCGAAGTGCGCGGGGCGATCGCCTGGTCTCCGAACTCGTCGTTTGTTGCCTGGTTCGAGGAGGCTTCGGCTTCGCAGTTGTCGGTTCTGGACGTAGACACTGCTCAGATCGACTCCGTTGACCTGACCGATCTAAAAGCCCCACCCCGCAGCAGCAACGCCCTGCTCTTCTTCCCCTAGGGATCACCGCCCTCGCGACCCTCCCCGGGCGGTCTGGGCGAACCTGCGACTAAGTGTCGTCTCGGTCGCGGTAGTCCTTAATGCATCGTTCAGAGAGCGGGACAGGAAGATTGTGGCGGGTGGCGTCACGATGCGAGATGTGCGTGCTCGGCGGCAGCGGGTTCTCGCGCAGCGAACGGTTGAGGCTCTCGCCCCCTTCGGCGAGCGCGTCGTAAGCCGGACTCGTACCAGCCCCAATCGCACCTGTCACATGACGGGCCGCCGTGAAGATGTCGGATTCGGCGGGGGGACGGGGCACCGGCCGCATCACCCGGCGAAAAAAGGAGCGCAGAGGTCTCCGGTTCCGAACTCTGCGGGGGTCGTCGGGGTCGATAAGCGGGTCCATGGATCTACTCTGCGTTCTGTTCGCCTCTCCCGAGTCTATGAGGCGATGGGTCCACCATATCGGGGGTCCGCTGAGCCTGCAGAAGTTGTTCACGCTACGATCCACCACGACTTGAGCCTTGAGAGAACCCGATGACAATCATCCATACCAGTCCTTTGCCCGACGTGGAGATCCCAGACGTTTCCATAACTGAATTGGTTATGCGGCACGCGCAGAGCGTTCCCGATCGCTTGGCCATCACCGACGCGGCGTCGTCTTCCTACACGTTCGCAGAGCTCGACTCGGCAATTCGAGCCATGGCCGGCGGTTTGGCCGCTCGGGGCTTCGGACCCGGTGATGTGCTCGGGATCATGGCCCCCAACATCCCCGAATACGCTGTCGTGTTCCATGCCGTGGGCGTGGCCGGAGCGACCATCACCACCATCAATCCGACCTACGGCGCAGAAGAAGTCCGGTTCCAACTTCAGGATTCGGGAGCGTCGTTGCTATTGACGATTCCGATGTTCCTCGAGGTAGCGCTGGCCGCGGTCGAAGGCACCGGCGTCAGCGAGGTGATCGTGGCAGGGGAGGCCCCCCAAGGGGCACCGGCCACCACGCCGATGTCCTCGCTCATGGGCGATCCGATCGACCAGGTGGCCGTCGACCTCCACAGCGACGTGATGGTGCTGCCGTACTCGTCGGGCACCACGGGCCTGCCCAAAGGGGTGATGCTCACCCACCACAATCTGGTGGCCAACGTCTGCCAGATGGAACACGTGCTCCAATACGACGAAGACGAAGTAGGACTTGCTGCGCTGCCCTTCTTCCACATCTACGGGATGCAGGTCCTGATGAACGGTCTGCTCGCCAACGGCGTGACCGTGGTGACCATGCCGCGGTTCGACCTCGAAGCGGCGCTGACACTTGTGCAGTCGTTGCGGATCACCCGTTTCTTCGCGGTTCCCCCGATGGTGCTGGCATTGGCCAAGTCTCCGCTCGTGGAGAACTACGACCTGTCGAGCCTCAAGCAAGTGTTCTCGGGCGCGGCGCCACTCGGTGCTGACCTGGCAGAAGAAGCGGCCAATCGCGTGGGATGCGAAATCGTCCAGGGCTACGGCATGACCGAACTCAGCCCGGTCACCCACGCCACTCCCGAAGGGAACTATCGGCCCGGCACAAGCGGCACAGCGGTGTCCAACACCGAGTGCCGCATCGTGGATCCCGAAACAGGCGAGGATCAAGATGTCGGCGGCCGGGGTGAACTGTGGGTCCGCGGCCCGATGGTGATGAAGGGCTACCTCAACAACCCCGAGGCCACAGCCGAAACCATCGACGCAGACGGTTGGCTTCACACCGGTGACGTCGCCGTGCTCGATGAGGCAGGGCACTACTCGATCGTCGACCGCATCAAGGAACTCATCAAATACAAGGGCTTCCAGGTGCCGCCGGCGGAAATCGAAGCCGTACTCATCACCCATCCGGCGATCATCGATGTGGCGGTGATCGGCATTGACGATGTCGAAGCCGGAGAGATTCCCAAAGCCTTCGTGGTGTGCGCTCCAGGTTCCACCGTCACTCTCGATGAGGTTCAAGCTCTCGTTGGCGAGCATCTGGTGAGCTACAAACAGGTCCGCCTGCTCGAAGTGATCGACGCCATCCCCAAGAGCGCGTCCGGCAAGATTCTGCGCCGCGAGCTGCGTGAACGCGAATAACTAACGGTCGGCTAGTCCGGCACGTTACAGCAGGCAACCGCGCTCATTGGGCCGGTAGCGGTTCGTAGTGGTCGGGGAACTCTTCGTCGTCGGGACGCTGCTCGTAGATCGCGACCGAGCCTTCGAGCACGAAAGCGGCCGGGGGGCCTTCTGGAATCTCACCGGGTTTGTAGCGCTGTCCGCCGTTGACGAACCGCCACATGCCGACACCGTCCCGATCGATCTCGTCAAGGCCGGGGACCGTGGGGTCCCACCAAATCTCGGCCACATCGTCTACGCCGCGGTAATCGGGCTCGAACTCAGCCGGCCAGATTCCTTCGTACCCGTATGAGATCGATGGCGCGGTGAACGCCCGGCGAGTCGGCTCAGCAGCAAAGATCGCGTCGTGGAAGTTCTCTATCGTCAGGTTGGGTCCCACCAACTGGAGGTTGGAGTAGAAGGTCTGGATCGCGGGATTGATCACTCCGATATTGTCGTCGGCTCGGGGCGGCTCACCATGGAACCAGACATACAGCGAGTAGACCCCGCCGATGACCCGGTCGACCCGAGCGGCGAGGTTCGACACCCCGAAGGCATTCGCCCACTGTTGTTGGTCGTAAGTTCGCGAGAAGGCAGTGGTGTCGACCAACACCGAGCCAGTGACTATCCATTCTGGCCAGTAGTCCTGCGCCGTTGCCTCGTTGGTGAACTCGCGCGGAGCGATGGGATCACCGTTGAAGATCACAGAGGTAACGCCGGCCTGTTTCATTCGGGCTATCACTGTTGAGGCCGACTCTTGGAGGGTGCCCGGATCGAGGACGTAGTTCTGTGATTCTTCGATCTCCACGCCCCAGTCGGCCAGCGCGTCCTCGAACTGCTGGTTCAACCCCGCCGATGCGGCACTGGCTTCGATCCATATGCGACCGAAGACCCGCTGTTTGGAATGCATCGACTCGTCACCGGCGTGGATCGCAGGATCGCCGGCCAAGCGTTTGCCGATGTACTCGGCCACCAGCACATTGAGTTGGTCGGGGCCTTTGCCGATCGTGTAAGCGAGGCCCGGTCGATCGACGTAATATTCCTGCGTTTGACCAGGTCCGCAGCTGATGCAGGGAATACCGCGGGCGTGGAGCTCTTCGGCGAAGGCATTGGTGAGCGTGGGCCCGCCCCAGACCATGAACGGCTTGTGTTCCTCGGCGATTTCCACCGCGTCGGCCCTAGCGGCTCCGACATCATTGATGTTTCCCGAACCTTCGTACACCACCAGGTCGACCTTGCGGCCATAGGTTTCGTAATAGCTCTCGTAGTACTCGACCAGTTTGTGCATTGTGTGCTCGTCATCCGCGGTCGTGTCGTCGTTGAGAATTGCCGAGGTGACATAGCTGAGAACTGGATCGGCGTCGCGAGCGGTCCACCAGACGATCTTTATCGAGTCCTCGGTCACACCCGGCGCGGTGGCGCCACCGTTGTCGCCCTCGAAAGGAGCGAAACACTCCGGTGCGAAAAAGTTGGGGACAGCGAGAGTGCCGCGCTCAGTATCGCAACGCCGGCCGAAGTCAATGTCCAAACCGAGTTCCGCGGCCACGCTGATAGTCATGACCCCGTCGGGCAGGCCTGTGTCGACTGGAGCGTCATCAGCGGGGGCCGGCCCAGTACTGTCAGGTGTCGTCTCGACCGATGGGTCTGCGCCATCGTCACCGACGGTGGTTTCGGCCCCGTCGGTTTCGGGGACCGAACTCTCGGCAACCGACCCGCCGTCGTCTGGATCCTCGACCGCGCCGGGATCACCGGAATCGTCGCCGCCACCGGCCACGATCACGATCACCACAACGGCGACCAACACGATCGCAAGAATCGGACCGAATCGCTTCAGTGTTCGTTGCCAGTCGGTGCCTTGGGATTCTGCTGAGGACGGCTGCATGTGGTTCCTCTCGTTGGCGCCTACTTGACGGGATTGCCGAGATACGCCGCGAGCACTTTGGGGTCGTTGAGCACTTCGGCTGGAGTTCCGGTAGCCACCACGGCCCCCTGATCCAGTGCCAGGACCCGGTCACAAATCGCGGTTACAAGATTCATATCGTGCTCAATGACTAGCAGAGAAGCTCCCATCTCGCTGCGCATCCGCGACAGCAACGGCGCCAGAGCCTCAACCTCAGATTGAGCAATCCCGCTCGAGGGTTCGTCAAGGAGCACCACGGTCGCACGGTGGGCGAGCACGCAGGCGAGGTCGACAATACGCCGGGTCCCCGTCGACAACTCGCGGACGCGCTTGTGCCGGTAGGGCTCCAACCCCATCAACTCGATGAGTTCATCGACCCGTTCGGCTATTGAGGCTTCGCTGTCGAACGCCATCGGCAAGTAAAGAGCGGCCGTGACGGGATCTCCCCAAGAGATCCAACGTTCCAGCGACACAGCGATCACTTCGGCGACTGTCAACGAGGGGAACAACCGGGCATCCTGAAAAGATCGCCCCAGCCCCTGGCGCGCTCGCGCGCTCGCCGATTGGCGCGAGATGTTGCGTCCCGAAAGGATCACCGTGCCAGCGTCCGCTGGCGTCGAACCGGCAATGAGATCAAACAGAGTTGTCTTGCCGGCGCCGTTGGGTCCGATGAATCCGACGATCTCTGCCGCGCCGACCGAAAATGAGACATCGGAGACCGCATGCACCCCGCCAAAGCGTCGCGCCAACCCGGTGACCTTCAAGAGTTCCGACCCCTGCTGTGCCTGAACCTCCAGATCAGGTTCAACCTCAACGTCAACGTCAACGTCAACATCAAGTGCAGCTTCGTCCTGTGCCTGAGGGGGGCCGACGTCGCCCAAGAATACTGACCGAAGTAGATAGCGGCGTCGCAGCAACTCATGGGTCGGGCCGTTGAAACGGATACGCCCGCGCTCCATGAAGTACGCCGTCTCCGCCAACTCCAGCGCCACGTTGACCGACTGCTCGACCAGGATCACCGTCACTCCCTCAGCCGCGATCTCGCGGACCATTCTCAGCAAACGCTCCACCACGATCGGGGCCAGACCCAAAGACAGCTCGTCGACCATCAACAGCTTCGGTTTCAACAAGAAGGTCATGCCGAGCGCCAACATCTGCTGCTGACCTCCAGAGAGATCAGCGGCGCGATCATCAAGGCGCTCGGTCAATTCGTGGAACGCTTCAAGGACTCTGTCGTGCGCGGCGCGCTGTTCGGAACGGTCTCTGCGGGTCAACCAACCCGCAGCTTCGAGATTCTCGCCAACCGTAAGACCGGGAAAAACCCCGGCACCACCCGGAATCTGAACAATGCCGAACCCGGCGATCTCGTTGGGCGGAGCATGAGTCACGTCACGTCCGTCGAAAATGATTGCTCCGCGGTCGGCCTGAACAACACCCGAGACTGCGTTCAAGAAAGTCGACTTGCCGGCGCCGTTGGTCCCCAGCAACGCCACGATCTCACCCTTGTCAACCTCGAAGTCGATGTCGTGGAGCACTCGAACACCGTCGTAGCCGGCGCTCACGCCCGAGCAGTACAGCAGTTTCACCTCGCCCCGTCGGCGAGCAGCCAACACTTCTGCACGAGCCAGAGTGGTGCGGCGCACCTGGTCGATATCGCTGGAGATGACGTTGCCTCCAGTTGAGATCACCAGACCGCCGATCAGGAAAACCGGCACCATCACACTCATCCCCGTGCGGATGCCCCACGAATCGGCGATCCAGCCGATCATCGGCAAAATCAGCAGACCCGGGACGATGAACAACGAACCGATCGAGAACCCCATGGCCCGCGCCCGCGGTGGAATCGCCAGCGACAACGAAGCAACGATTCCAGGACCGACAATTGCCAGGCACAAGGCGATTGTGACGTTCGCGGCGATCGCGACGGCGAGATTCGGGACTATCGCGAACACACCAGAGAGAGCCGACGTGATCACCGAAACCAAAGCCAGGAACCGCAAGATGAGACCGGGGTCGCGTTCCAACAGCTTCGTGGCGATCCGAGCTCCGATGATGAGTCCGACCAGTTGCCCGGGTTCTGAGGCTGCCGCAACGACCCCGCGGGCTCTTTCGTCAAGCCCGTAGGCATCGGCATACAGCTCAGAGGCCAGCGTGGCGAAACCGATGAGGGAGGCCGACAAGAAAGGCGTCGCCAACCAGATCCGGCGCAGAGCCTGAATCTTCCAGCACATGCGCCACGCTTCGGCGGCTGACGGGGGCAGTTCTTCGGTGGCGATCGCCTCGCTCGACCCACCGGCCAGAGCACGCTCCTGAGCGCCCCGAACCGGCTCACGCAACCGCATCCCGACCGCCACAAAGATCAATGTCGGGATCGCGAAGAACAGGAACGGCGTGCGCCAACCGAAGTAGTAGGTCAGCAGCCCCGCGGTGAGAGGACCGACCGTCGCTCCCACGGCGTTCGCCGCAGCGTGCAGACTGTAGACCTTCGGCCGAGTCTGCGGCCGGTACCAGTCGGCGAGCAGTGAGCGGTGGGTTGGATCATTGACGGCTTTGCCGACACCCGACCCGGCGCGTGCCACCAGAAACAACACCAACCCCAGCGCCAGGCCTGTCATAAACGAGAACAGCGCCCACAGGATCGCGCCGATAAGAGCCAGGCGGATCCTCGGGTAACGGTCAGCGAAGATCGCAACCACCGGTTGCAGCAACAAACCGCCCAACACGACCAAAGCGACAAAACCCAGGTACCGGGCCCGTGAGAGGTCAAAGTGCTCACGGATCTCCGGCGTCAGGATCGCGGCAGCGGATCGATCGAGTTCATCGACCGCATTGAGGCCGAAGAACACCACCAGCGGGAGCGTGGGACCGCCGTCGGCGATTCTTGACAACCAACCATTGCGGCGCGCCCCGGTCTGCTCGGTGGCTGAACCGATCATGTCGGCACACCCCCGTCGGGCGAGTCCTCACGAGCTGCGAGGGCCTGGTCCGCGATGTCGCTCTCGGTGATGCCCCGGCGACGCGCCAGGGCGCGCACAGCCAAATCACGTGTGTCGTACCAGAACCCGATCAAACCCCGCGGAGCGACCAACAGCACGACGAGGATGCCCACCCCAGTGGCGAACAAGAACCAATTCCCCTTCAACCAGAAGAACGATCCGTTGAAATACAGCGCGCCCAGAAACGCGCCACCAGCGGTGCCGAGTCCACCGATGACCGCGCCCGCAAATATCCCGATGGAAAACCCTGGATCCCAAACGAAGAAAGCCTGCTGATGGTGGGTGTAGACCGCTCCCGCGGCCGCGGTCAGAAACCCGGCGATCGCGAACGCCGTCAGCTTGGCCCGCAACGGACTCACACCATATGCCTCAGTGGCGGCCTCGTTGTCGCGCAGCGCGATCAACACCCGCCCAGTTCGACTGTTGCGAATGCCTCTCACCGCAGCGAAGGCAAGCAACATCGTCACCAGACACACGTAGTAGATCGCGCGTGAGGAGCTCCAATCGATCACCCCGAGTATGGGGTTTCGAGCGATGCGTTCGCCTTGGGCAGGGACCCAGTCAAAGAAGCGGGGATTGAGAAAGTACTGGCTCATCGTCACCCCGAAAGCCAGCGTTGTGACTGCCAGATAGGCGCCTCGCAGTCGCAGAGCAGGGATGCCGATCACCAGCGAAGCGAGCGCGCCCGCAATGCCCGCGACACCCACGGCCAAGATGATGTCCACGTCGTATCTCATCGTCAACGTGCCCGCCACCGCGCCGCCCAACAGGCTGAACGCAAGCTGCCCGAGCGACAGTTGCCCGGCCCAGCCGGTGAGAACGCCGAGCGACACGAACACGATGGCGAACATGTAGATCTCGCCGAAACGCAGAATCACCGAGGTGTCGAAGATCCAACCCACGTAGGGCAGCGCAAAGATGGCGGATGCGAACGCACAGATCCCGATTCCGCGACCTATCCGGACCAGCGGGATCTTGGCGAAAATCTCAGGGATCGGACGGGTCTCGCTGGTGCTTTGCCAACTGGAGGTGTCGATCTCGGAGCGCAGACCTCGGTCTCGTCGCGTCAACAATGCGATCACGATCACGACTCCGGTTATCGCTCCCATCTTGGCGTCTGCGGTTATGGCACCCGAGTTCCAGACGATGCCCTCCTGGAGAATGCCGAGCCCGATGGATGTGCCGATAATTGTCGGCAAGTGCTCCATTCGCCCCAGGGTCAGGGCAGCCAGCGAGCGCAGAAACAACAACAGGCCCAGCTGGCCGCCAACCGGAATGCCGTAGATCCCCGCACGCAAGAATATGGCCAGGAATCCCAGCGTCGTGGCCAAACCCCACACGACACCCTGAAGCCCCTTGACAGGAATGCCGAGCATCGCAGCCCGCGAGGGCAACTCCGCAGCGGCCCGAACCGCAATACCGAGTCGGGTGTAACGCAAGAGCGCGCCGACCGCGACGATCGCCAGCGGCGCGAGCAGCAGAGCGAGAATGTGGTTGCTGTGAAATGGCCGCGTCCCAACAGTGAAACTGATGTCCCACGGCGGTGCGATGCGCTGGGACTGCAGCTTCGAGTCCCACCATGCGGGCATGAAGAAGGCGATCAGGGCCAACAGAGAAGCAACGCCGAACGTCGCCACGGTAACGACGAGTCGAGGCGAGTCGAAGAAGCGGCGAATCAGCAGAAACTCGGCAACTACTCCCAGAGCCGCAGCTGCCAGCAATCCCGCGGGAAATGCCAGATACCACGGCCACCCCGACTCCACGAGCAACATCAGCGACAGGACCGCCGGTAGCAGCCCCATCTCACCTGCGGCGAAATTGATGACCCGGTTGGCTCGAAAAACGAGATACATACCCAGCGCTACCAGCGCAGTGATAAGTCCGAGAATCACCCCCGACAGCATCGAGGCCGCCGGCGCCGGGAAGAACAACAATTGAATCGCGACCAGGAGCACCGGCCAGACAAGCCAAGAACTGAGCCGCACCATGTCAGCCAAAGCGTGCGCTGGGCCGCGCTCAGAAGACTGCGGGTTCAATGAAAAGCGCGGCACGGTTTCAGTGTTCCACGTGTCGCCGTGCCGGTCAGGCTCGCTTGCGCAAAAGAACGCGAGCACGTTCGTTGATTTGCCCTGTGCCGATTAACACAGTGCCGTTAGCCGCTGGCCTGCAGATAACGTCAGCAGCCATGCTGCTTGAAGAGTTGGTCGCGCAGCGAGGCCATCTCATCGTTGACGGGGCTATGGGCACCGAAATGTTCGCTCGAGGTCTGATGCCCGGCGATGCACCGGAACGGATGAACCTGGACGCCGGCGAAAAGGTGCAAGAGATTCATCAGGCCTACGTCGACGCAGGTTCCGACATCTTCTTGAGCAACTCTTTCGGCGGCACGCGTTATCGGTTGGCATTGCACAAACTCGACGATCGAGTGATCGAAGTCAACGAAGCGGCCGGTGCTAATGGTCGAATTGTTGCCGACAGGGCAGACCGCAAGATCCTGGTGGCCGGGTCGGTCGGGCCGACGGGGGAGTTGATCGCGCCGTTGGGGCCCCTCGAATTCACAGACGCCGTTGCCGCATTCGCCGAACAGGCAGAGGGACTCAGCCGCGGAGGCGTAGACATCGTCTGGATCGAAACCATGAGTTCGCTGGTGGAGGTCGAAGCAGCCGTTGTTGGAACCCGAAAGAGTTGCGATCTGCCAATAGCGGTCACCATGAGTTTTGACACCGCGGGCCGCACCATGATGGGGGTCACCGGTGAGGTGGCAGGCACACGCCTGACCGAACTCGGAGTTGTGGCTATGGGCGCCAACTGCGGCAACAACCTACCCGACACCGAGGCCGCGTTAGGTGAGATGCTCGCGGTCAGCACCGTCCCGGTCATATCCAAGGCGAACGCAGGGATACCCCAATGGCACGGCGCGGAGCTCAGCTATAGCGGCACCCCTGAAGTCATGGGCGCACATGCCCACCGGGTGCGTCAAGACGGCGCAGAGATAATCGGTGGCTGCTGTGGGAACACCCCCGCGCACGTGTCGTTCATCCGGGGCGTCCTCGACGGAACGATCGCGGTGCCAGACGTCCAGACACCGAACAGTTCCACGGGTCGCCGAAGTGACGCAGTTCGCGATGAGGATCGTTCCCGCAGACGCCGACGCCGCCGTGGTTGACAGCTCATCGTTGCCACCGGTTTGTTGCCGCGTCGGCGCGATGTGCTTACATGCAGGTGAACCGCTAGGACCGAGGTAGGCGATGCCGACAACCCCAATACTCTCTGCGATGCTGATCACGTTCTCGGCCGACGATCCCGGAGGCTGGACGCATCTCGTGGAGCGGGCCAAGTTGGCCGACCGCGCCGGTATCGATCGGCTGGCATTGGCCGACCATGTGGTTTTCGGGGAGAACCTCGAGGCCTACAGCGACCCCAAGACCGGGGGTCTCGCAGGCGGCCGTCAACCGACGGGTCCGGACGGACACTGGCTGGAACCGTTGACCACGATCGCCCACATGACCGCTGTGACCGAACGTGTCCGGTTCATCACCGGGATCTTGATCGCGGCGTTGCGCCGACCGGTGGTTCTGGCCAAGACACTGGCCACCATTGACGTATTGTCCGGCGGCAGAGTTGATCTGGGTGTCGGGGTCGGTTGGCAGCGGGAGGAATACGAAGCGGCCGGACTCGACTACCGCGATCGAGGGGCGCAACTCAACCACACTCTCGAGGTGTGCCAGACGCTGTGGAGTCAACAAGTCGCTGAGCATTCCTCGGATCGTCTGCAATTCTCGCGGATACACCAGATGCCCAAACCCTCCCAAGCGGGGGGCGTGCCCATCTGGGTCAGCGGCACCGTCAACAAGGCCTCGATGCGCCGTCTCGCCCGTTTCGGCACGGGCTGGATCCCCTGGGGACCGGACGCCGCCGACATCGCCAGCGGTATTTCCAAAATGAGAACGGCAGTCCGCGCCGAAGGCCGCGACCCTGGTGACATCGAAGTGGTGTCCAACCTCCGCATTGTCACCCGCGACGATGGTTCGTTCGACATTGAAGCCACCATGTCCCCGGTCCCGAGACTCATCGAGACCGGAGTGACCGATTTTCGACTCGGTCTGGGTTTCGACCCCGAAGCGCTCAATGCAGAGCAACGAATTCGCGAACTCGTCGCCGGGTTCGATGCTGTAACCGGGCGCTAGACAACGAGCACATTCTCCGGCGCTTCGGTGGATTCACATAAAGGCTCTCTAGGCTGTGCGTGCGGAGTTCACGTTGAACGCCGCGGTAATCGAAAGGAATGCCCAGATGCCTACGGGCACAGTGAAGTTTTTCAACAACGAGAAAGGCTACGGTTTCATCTCCCGTCAAGACGGCGACGATGTGTTCGTGCACTTCTCCAACATCGATGGTTCCGGGTTCCGAACTCTTGAGGAAGGCCAAAACGTGGAGTTCGAGATCGGCCCGGGCCGCAAGGGCGATGAAGCCCTGTCTGTCCGAGTGATCTGAGCGAACTTTTCGTTCACCATCGCGTCAACAATTAATCTGGAAAAAGGCACCCCAAGGGTGCCATTTTCTTATTCTCGTGCGGAAGTTCTAGCCTGAGCGCATGGCCAAGAACAGAAGAGACGTGATCCGCATGAGCGAAGCTGAAGTCGACGCGTTCATCGAAGAGCAGAAGAGCCTTCAGGTGGGGACGATCGAGCGCGACGGCAGCATTCACCTGTCGACGTTGTGGTTTGCTTACGTGGACAAGCAAGTGGTCTTCGAGACCTACACGAAATCCCAGAAGATCAAGAATCTCCAGAGAGACCCGAGGATCACCCTCCTGTGGGAAGACGGCGATGTCTATGACCAACTGCGCGGCGTGATGATCAAGGGAACGGCGCGGCTCGTGACCGACCACTCCGAGGTGTTTCCGCTGGCCCTTGAGGTGATGAAACGGAACCAACCCGATATCCCCGAAGAATTCTTGGAGCAGGCGGCTACCCAAATGGCTGCAAAGCGGACCGCTGTGGTGATCGAACCCCAGAAGGTCGTCAGCTGGGACCACCGCAAACTCTCCGGCGCCTACTGAACCTTGTGTTGAACGGGGCGCGGGCTCAGGCGAGCTGACAGGGTTTTCCGCTGCTGTCGCTCAGGCTTGCCGCCTCGATGATTCTCAAAGTGCCGACGCCGCTGGCGAGTTCGGGCCAGGGCTCCGCCTGTTGTTCGGTGACAGCCTTCAGGCGTTGCAGTTGGGACACGAATCCGAGGGCGTGGAGCGGTTCTTGACTCTGAGCCGAGGCGATTTCGTTGCCATCAACCTCAAGCACAGGAAACGGCCACAACCCGAAAGAAACGACGGCGGTGGCGCTAGCGGCTTCAATGTCGGCTGCGGGCGGCTCGGCCCCCCAGTGGAATTCGGCGCGCATCGAGCGCCCGTTTTCAAGCCTGAGGTCCAACTCGCCGGCTCTGTCGAAGCCCTCTGGCCGGTGCAGCTTGGCCGAAACTTCCACCACTCGTTGAGCGGCCGCGGCGAGCAGGACTGGAAGAAGGCGAGCTCCCAGGTCCAAAGTCACGCCGCTGGAATCGGCGTTGGCGCTGTGCCAGGCGGGGCGGACCCCGTTTGCTCGCAATACCAGGTGGTGCACGTCTGTGAGATCGTTGATCGCCGCGAGCCACTGACGCGCCAACGGCGCGTGCAGGAGATTGGCACCGAGCATGGCCCTTGGTCTATGGGCGGCGTGCCGATGGGCTGCGTGTCGATGTTCTGTGTCGATGGCTGAGTTCATCGCAACCGGCGATTCGACGATAAGGGGACGTTCCAGAGGGATTCTCGTCAATACCTCGCCGGTGTCGCCCGGAGGCACGGCAACAACGAGCATGTCGGCGCGTTTGATCATGTCGTCCACAGTCAGTTCTTCGCAGCCGAGTTCCGCAGCGACAGCGCTAGCCCGTCCCAAAGAACGCCCACCTATCCCTATGAGTTGGACCCCAGGGGTGGAGCGCGAGGCTTCCGCATGAACGACCGCCGCTCTGCCCGCGCCGATGATCGCCAGTTCGGTCATGTCGGCCAGACCGGCGCGGCGTTGAGCGCCCAAGTTCGGTACTGTCTCATAGCCAGTTCATTATGAGGGGTCTTGACCGCAAGGAGCTATTCAACGAATGAGTCACCACGATCTTCTCGAAGTTCAACGCCTTGATGTTGAGGCCGACCAGTTGTCGCACAAAAGAGCCGTGCTCCCACAGCGGGATCTGCTGGCAGCGGCACAAGTCGAACGTCAACGTCTCACCAACGAGATTGATCAACTCGCGCTGACTCAAATCGAGGTCGCAACACGCCAGAAGCGCTATGAAGACGAAGCTCAGATCGTTGCTGCCAAGATCGAAACCGACGAAGTTCGGCTGTACAGCGGTGAGGTCACCGCATTGCGTGACCTGCAAGCATTGCAGGAAGAGATCGCGTCGCTGCGGAACCGCCAGAGCGATCTCGAGGACGAAGCTCTCACCGCGATGGAAGAGGCCGAGTCACTGGCCTCACAGGTAGCCGCTCTCAATTCTGAGGCCGAACTCATCGATCAGCGGAGCACCTCTCTGAACGCTGAAATCGAGGCGGCCGAGTCAGACATAGACGCTCAACTCGAAACCATCCGCTCAAACCGAGGAGATCTCGAAGCTGCGCTCGACAGTTCTTTGATGGACGACTATCAACGTTTGCGCCCAATGTTCGGCTCGGCCACCGTTGTGCGCTTCGAGGGTGGGAAGTGCGTTGGTTGCCCGTCGATGATGCCGGCGATGGAGGTCGATCGGATGAAACACACCACGGATTCCGACGTGTTGTCATGCGACGAGTGCGGTCGGATCGTTCTGCTCTGACGTGTTTGTCTTCTTTGTTGCAGTGGCGGTCATCGGTGTTCTCATCGTGTTCGACAGCCCCGCGATCGACTATCGGTACGTTGCCGGCGGTGCGGTGCTGCCTCTGATCGAGGGCACAACGGGGCGACCGTTGGTCCTTCACACGCTGATCGGTTCGGTCGCTTTGTTGGCGCTCGTGATGGCGGTGACCGTGGGGTCGCGTCTGGTTCGGCGTCGACTGCTGGGCGTGCCCATTGGCACCTTCGTGTTTCTTGCGGCCTCAGGGGCCTGGACGCGAACAGAGTTGTTCTGGTGGCCGTTCGCCGGACTCGACGGGATTGCCGCGACACCATTGCCGGAGTTTGATCGGCCGCTGGAGATCCTGGTTCTGTTGGAGTTGCTCGGGATCTGCGCCGTGGTGTGGCTGATACGCCGCTTCGAACTCACGCAACCCCAAAACCGCCGGACACTGCTGAGTACAGGCCGACTTCCCAGAGAGCACCTCAGATAGCCCGTTCATGACGTAACTTAGGGCCATGAAACGCATGGGGCCATGAATCCGCCGGACGCTTCTTGGACTGTTCCAGAAGCCGAGGTGAAATTCCGCTTCATCGCCTCGGGCGGACCTGGCGGCCAACACGCCAACAGGTCCAACACCAAAGTCGAGGCGGTTCTGCGCATCGACGAGTCGACCATGCCAGAAGCCCTCCGCGGCCGAGTGATCGCGCGGCTCGGCAACGTGATCCGAGTCACCGTGGATGCTGAGCGGTCACAACTGCGGAATCGCCAGATTGCCCTCGAACGGATTCAACAACGGATCGATTCGGCCAGTCGAACAAAGCGCAAGCGAACCGCCACCAAACCCACACGCGGTTCACAGCGCCGTCGGGTTGAAGCAAAACGCCGCCGATCTGAAACCAAGCGCAACCGCCGCGCACCGAGCGCAGACGACTGAGCCTCCGGCGACAGGATCCCAATGGTTCACGACGGACAGTCCGTTGTGGATGTGACGGGGAGTCGGCCTGTAGGCGGGATTCTGTCCGGGAGCCGAATTGCCGGCTCCGTGGATGACCATCCATCTTTGCGGCCTACCCGGGAGTGTCTGCGGACGGGACGCCCTCTCCCTGCATGGCCTTGCTCCGGGTGGGGTTTACCTAGCCACCCCGGTCGCCCGGGGTGCTGGTGCGCTCTTACCGCACCTTTTCACCCTTACCTCGGTGGTACCCCTCGGGGAACCTTTGAGGCGGTTTGTTTTCTGTGGCACTTTCCTGCGAGTCGCCTCGACTGGCGCAAGCCAGCACCCTTCCCTACGGAGTCCCGACCTTCCTCAACGCAGCGAACTGCGCCGCGGCCATCCAGTCGGCTCCCCGTCACAGACTAAGTGTGCCTCAACAAACGCCGCTTTGCCTCGGTTTTAGGAGTCGAGCACCGCGTCGAGCTGTTCGCACATGAAACCGATGTGATCCGCGTTCAGTCCGTGGTGAATCGGCAGCGACACCGCGTTGTCCATGATGTAGTCGCAATTCGGCAGTCCTTCAGCCGGAGCGCGGTGCTCGATCCCGGCGAAACCCTTCTGGCGCAGAATATTGCCGGTCCACACCATCCTCGTCGTCACCCCGCGCGCTTCGAGCCGTTCCTGGACTTCACTGCGGTCGATGCTGAGATCATCATCGATGGTGAAGCAGAAGCGCATCCAGGTTGTGTCTGTCTCGGGTGTGGTGCGGCCGCTGGTAACGCCGTCACGTGTTGCCATGAAGTCATCGAGTCGCCGCCAATTGTCGCGGCGCTGTTGGTTGAAACCGTCGAGCTTGTCCAGCTGGACCAGACCATAGGCGGCGCTGATCTCGGTCGGTTCGAAGTTGTAGCCGATCGAATCGAAGGTGAAGATCATGTCGTAGGGCGTGCCGTCAGCGAGATAGCCGAATCGATCCTCAAGACCTTTGCGCGAACCGTACAGGTACGGTTCGGAGCGCCGTCCCCAGCGCCGCAGCTCAAGTCCGAGGTCGAAGAGATCCGGGTCGTCGACGCCGACCATCCCACCTGCACCGCCGGCGGTCATGGCATGGCTGCGGGCAAAACTGGTGACCGCGATGTCGGCTCGGGCACCGGTGCGCTCGCCCCGCTGCCAGGAGTCGAGCACGTCGCAGGAATCCTCCACCACCTTCAGCCCGTGGGCGTCGGCTATGGCCCGGATCGCGTCCCAATCAGGGCAGTTGCCGCACAGATTCGGGGTGAGGATCGCCTTTGTTCGAGGCCCGATCATGGCTTCGATCTTGGTGTGGTCGATCTGGTAGGTGTCAGGCGTTATGTCGACGAACACCGGTACCAGGCCCGACTGCACCATGGTGGCAATGTCGGTGGAGAAGGTGAGCGGCGAGGTGATGATCTCGTCGCCGCGCTCGAGCTGCAGCAGGTCCACCGCAATACGCAGAGCCGACGATCCGCTGTTGACCATGATTCCGTGCTGTTTGGACAACAGCGAGGCGGTCCTCCGTTCAAACTCGAAGACATTCTCGCCTATGTCGAGTGTCGATGAGCGCAATACGGCCACGACGGCTTCGATCTCGCGTTCGTCGTGCACCGCGCCCGAAACTGGGAGTTTCATCTGCTGCCCTTTCTTGGTTGACCAAAATCCGTGTTGAACCGATTCTCTACCGGTTGACTCTGGCGCGATTGGCAACGTACGCGCCAATTCCTCCACCGACAGTCCCGATCGCCGCAGCGAGCAGAGCGTTGAAAATCAATGCCAGCGGGTTGATTCCGTCGCCACCGGCGATTCGAAAAACCGCGGCGACGGTCTGCACGACTGCGAATGCGACGAGCGTCGCGGTTGCGCCGTTGATCATCGGTGCGTCGGTAGCAACCCTCCCAGCAACAGCACCACCCAACAGGTAAGCGACCACGATCGCCAACAGTGTGAGATACACCCAATTCGACTGGTTGGTTTCACCGCTGTCGGAGAGGCTCGCTTGGACCACTGCGGCCGGTGCGGAAATAGCCAGACAAGTCAATGCACCGGCTCGAACGGCCGGAGGAAACAGAGACTCTGACACGAAGCCGAGGCTAGCAGCGCGCTACGGTCACGTTGTTAGCCAGCCGAACCACACAGAGACGGACGGGACACCTATGACAACCGCGACAGGCATTGACGATCACGGCGGTTGGCCGGGCGTTCTCGGCGCGCTGGCCGACGGTGCTGACCTCAACTCCGACATCACCAGAGCGGTACTCTCCACGATCCTCAGCGGTGACGCCACAGACGGGCAGATCGCCGCGTTCATCGTCGGTTTGCGAATCAAGGGTGAGACAGTTGAGGAGTTGGTCGGGTTGCAGACGGCCATGCTTGATTCAGCAACACCGTTGGCGGTGCCCGACAACACTATCGACATCGTCGGTGCCGGCGGAGTCCCCAGCCGCAGGCGGCATGCGCTCAATGTCTCGACGATGACCGCCGTTGTGGCCGCGGGCGCAGGGGCGACGGTGTGCAAGCACGGAAACCGCAAGGCCTCTTCGACCTCCGGCAGCTTCGATCTGCTCGAGGCGCTCGGGGTTGACGTAGATCTGACCCCCACCCAGCTCGAAGCGCAGGTCCACAGCATCGCTCTGGGGTTCGCCTTCGCTCGGACTTTTCATCCGGCGATGCGTCATGTGGGCCCGGTGCGAGCGCAATTGGGCATCCAGACAGTGTTCAACATTCTGGGTCCATTGAGTCATCCGGGTCGGCTGAGGCGTCAGGTTGTCGGCGTGGGGGACTGGTCCACGGCTCAGCGAATGGTGAGAGTGCTCGAAGCCACAGGGTCGCAACGTGCGCTGGTTGTGCACGGCGACGGGGGTCTGGATGAACTGTCCACGACGGGCCCTTCGAAAATCCTCTCGCTCGAAGACGGCGAGATCACCGAAATGACCGTGACCGCGTCCTCGGTCGGCTTGGCCTCGGCCTCACCCGAAGACATCGCCGGGGGTGACACCGCGGCGAACGCCCGGATCGCCCGTTCGGTCTTCGCGGGCGACAGCGGTCCTCATCGAGACATCGTTCTGCTCAATGCGGGGGCGGGTCTGCTTGTCGCAGGGCTTGCAGCAGATATCAGTGAGGGCGTGGCTTCGGCCGCGGCTGCAATCGACGACGGGCGCGCAGAAGCCAAGCTCTCGGCTCTGGTGTCAACTGCCTGGTGAGGTTGCCGCTCACCGCCGAGTAAATAGCACGCGCGAATAGGCAAGCCTTCGAGTTGCAGCCAGCTGTTCCCCGCTCTTGGTTCGCTTCGCTCACCGGGCCGCTCGGGCCACGGCCCCGCAAATCAAGCTGATCGCGCTCGGAAATCCGCTGCCTATTTCCGGGGCCTCTAGGCGATTCGCGAAATTCGTGGTCGGGGTGCCGAGGCTGATCGGCGCAGGGGAACAACGCCTGTGCGGGTCGCGGTGCGGCGAGCCGGACTCTTGGTCTTCGGTTTGAAGACCGGTAGGGCCGGCAGGGGATTGGCCAACACGCCCTCCACTTCCTCTATGGTCACCTTGTCGGCATTGCGTTCGATCCAGCTGACAACCGTCAGCAACTCGTCGGCTTCTGCACGCTGGGGAACGGGCAATGGCTCCGTCGGCGGGGCCTCCGGAGTGCACGGGTGAACTGGGGCGAAGAGTTCGTCGGAGTCGCCTGCATGGCCGCTGCGCGAGAGTCGTCCGCCAACAAGCTCAACCCAGCCATTGCCGATACGCAAACGCAGGCGTCCGGCTCGTCGCAGCAGATCGAACCGTCGATGCCGTCGCAGCAGCCCCGCCAAGGCCTCGGCTCGGTCTCGAACATCGGCGGCTTCTTCGTATCGATGGTCGGTCGCCAGCCTCTCGATTCTTGCTGCCAGCGGGGCCAGGAGAAGATCGGGCCGCGACGTCAAGTTGGTGACCAACTCCTCGACGACTGCGGTGTATTCGGCTTCAGACGTCGCCCCAGAACACGGACAACACGAGACCCCCAGTTGAGCTGAAGCGCAGATACTCGCATTCGGCGACGCCCTCGACGCGATACCACAGCGCCGAACAGGTGCCACGCTATGGATCGCCTCAATGATTCGTTTTGCCACTCGTGTCGATGCGACGGGACCCAGATAGAGCGCTTTGTCATTGTTCACCTTTCGCACCACCGAAAGGCGCGGGAAGCGTTCGTTGAGAGTCAGCTTGATGTAGGGATACTTGCCGGCCCGGGTCCCCTGCCGATTGAAGCGCGGCAGATACTGATGGATCAGCCGCAGCTCCAACACCGCGGCCTCAAGACCGTTGCGACAAACCTGATGGTCGATGCGATGTGTCTCGCGCAGTAGTTGGCCGACTTTGCGCCGCTCGTCGGTGGAGAAATAGCTGCGAACCCGAGATCGCAAGTTGGCGGCCTTGCCGACGTAGAGCACTTCATCACGAGCGTCACGGAACATGTAGACACCGGGTTCGCGGGGGAGTCCATCGGTCAGATTCAATTTCTTGGCTTGAGGACTGCCGGCGAGCTTGGGAAGCGCAATCAAGTCTTCGAGCCCCAATACTCCCAACGTGGCGGCCCGCTCGAGAAGAAAATGCAGCAGGTCTCCGGTCGCCAACGCGTCGTCGAGAGCGCGATGGCTGGGTTTGTGGCTCAATCGCAGGCGATCGGCAAGTGTGCCGAGTCTGTAATTGGGAACCTCGTCGCGCAGCAAGCGGCGAGCTAAAGCGAGCGTGTCGATCGAGCGTGCCGCCAGGCGGGGACGGCCGAGTTGTGTCAGAGCCGCATTGAGAAAGGAGATATCGAAACGAATGTTGTGCCCGACGATCACCGCGCCGTCGATGAACTCCAGCAACGATGGCATCACTGCTTCGATACGAGGTGCTCGCATCACCATGGCCCCGGTGATGCCCGTGAGGACTGTGATCTCTGGTGGGATCGCACATCCGGGGTCGACCAACGTCTGGTAGGTGCCGAGGCATTCACCCCCGCGAAGCTTCACGGCGCCAATTTCGGTGATCGCGCAGTTCGCGGCGGAAGCACCGGTTGTTTCCAGGTCTATGACGACGAAGGTGACCTCGTACAAAGGAGTACCGAGATCCTCGAAGCTCTGCTGGTATGCGAACGTTTGTTCGAGCACCCTAAAACACTGCACGAACACATGTTTGATGTCAAGGACAGCCCCGATATAGCGCCGTCAGCGAAATCACGCCAGCAAGTCTTGCAGATGGTCGGCGAGACGAATGGACAGTGCCACTATCGACATAGTTGGTGTTGCCGTCCCGCCTGTGGCGAACACACTGCTTCCTGCGACCCAGAGATTGTCGACTTCGTGCATGCGACAGTCAGGGTCGACGACCCCTTCGGCGGCGCTGTCGGCCATGCGGGTCGTGCACATGTGATGAAACCCCACGCCGACAGGGAACCCTGACAGGTCGATCTCGTCGGGAACGGATCTGAAGATGCTGAGGAATTCTCCGCTGACCATATGGTCGTGCGCATCGGCGTGGACCCCGCCCAAAACGAGTTGGACCCGTCCCCAATCGGCTGCACCTATGGCCTCGGCCATCACTCGGAGCCCGGCTATAACGCGGCGTCTGTCAGCCGTCGTGTATTGCCAATCCAGTTGCACCTGTCGCATTCCCAAAGCGTCGGTGCTGGTTCCCAACATCACGCGGCTCTGTGGATTCAACTCCTGTTCGGCCAAGGCTTGAAGATATACGGCGGTACCTGGCTCGGGCCCGGTATGGGCCATCAGCGCGCTGATCTCGCCAACGGCGATTCCCTGCTCCTGCAGCGGTACTCCGTCGGGCAGACGACCGGGGAGGAATTGCAGCTCAACACCTGTTGTTGCGGTTGAACGCAGGTGTGCATCGGTGAGTCCGAGCGCGAACTTCGCACCGTGCACATGACCGGCATGCCTGCCCTGCGTGATAGCCACTTCGCCGCCCCGCAATCCGCTGACATCGTTGAAATCTGGCTCAAGCACCCCGAAACCGGCGTAAATCTGCAGGTGTTCGGAAAAATAGCGGCCGACAAGATCGTTGCTGTTGCCCAGACCAGCCGGGTCATTGTCAGTCGATGCCAACAGCAAACGTGCATTCTCGATTCCGCCGGCAGCCAGTACATAGGCTCGTGCCGCAACCGAAAATGAAACACCGCTCAGAGTGGCAACGTCGACATGGGTGACCGTTTGCCCGTCGTCGCCGGCAAGGTTCACCGCGTTGGCGTGAAGCAGGACTTCGATGTTGGCCGCGGCGCGGAGGTCAGCCCCGTACACGTCCCCGAACTTCGTCGGGAACGTGATCTGGAACGCCAGCGGCTCGACCGCGAAGGTGTCGATTGGCGGAGCGCTGACCCCCAGACGCCGTTCCCAGGTATCAACCGAGAAGTCTCCGTCGCTGATGCGAACCCATTCAGTAGCCCGATCCCAGTAGGGAACCATGTCTGCATAGTCGAGAGGCAACCCCAGACGAGAAGATGGTCTCGCGTTTCGAAATCAATGGGGGACAACGGTCGGCAGAAACCGGCCCAATGGTTGGTGGTCCCGCCGAGGTAGCGCAACCGTGTCTGATCGAGGCTCACCGGATTGTCGAGCGAGGTCACGGGGGCGCCGATGCTTTCACCCTGTGCCAACGCTTGGGTGGCAGCGTCCGATTCGGTACCTCCCGATTCGAGCAGCAGAACGCGCAGATCGGAGTTGAGCAGTTCCATTGCCATGGTGATGCCAGCGGCGCCTCCGCCGATGATGCACACGTCGGCTTGGTGCGAGCTGCCGGAATTGAGTGTGCGAGCGTCGGTCAGCATTTTGATTCTGCTGATTCTGAGCAGAACAGTGCGATCACCGCGGCCGCTCTTGCTTCGGATGCGGCAAGGATCCATCCGTCGACGGTGATCGTGTCGCTCGTTTCGAAATCAGTTCTGACGCGAGCCGCGGCACGCTCGAGCGGGTCACCGTCCTGATCAGCTGCGGGGAGTTTTGCCAACAGTTCGGTTATGTCGTTTTCGCCGGTCACTTCAACGACGCGTTGACCGAGCGTGATGATGCGCGGGTCGACTTCGCCGATACCTGTCACAGTTACCGGTGCGGCTGTTGTTGTGGTGCTGGTGGTGGTGCCGGCAGGGGTCGGGGTTGGTGCGGCGACCATCTTCGGGCTCGGATCGCGAGCCCGGTCGAACCATCCGGCACCGGCGCCGATGACCAACCCGAGAGCGCCTCCGCTTCCCAATCGGAGGACTTGGCGTCGGGAGATGTTGCGCTTGGCTGTTGTCGCTGATGGTTCGTCCGCGAGCGCCGAAGTATCTGGAGCATCGGCGTTGACCATCGTGCCAATCTATGACCACGGCGTCGATCTATCTAGCAGTGTCACACCCCCTGCGTAACTTGGGGGCATGGGAAAACACACTCATCTTCGACTGGTCAGCGATGAGCTGGATCCTCATTGCGGCGCTTCTGCGGGCACCCACGAGGGGCTGATGATCGACTGCGACATGTGCGTGATGCAGCACACGGAAACGTGTGACGACTGCGTGGTCAGTTACCTTGTCGGCCACGCGGAGGGCACCCCGGTCGTTCTCGATTTCGAGGAACGGCGGGCCTATGAATTGCTCAACGAAGCGGGGCTCGTCCCTTCAAGCAGGTTCGTTCCGCGCTCGAGCGCCGGTTGATCAGCAGCCGCGTGTCAGCAGCCGCGTGTCAGCGCTATTGGCCCGTTGTGTCTCATTTCTCGTTCGTCGTGCCACGATGGACAGGTGATTCCGACCGTTGCCGACCTCGTCGCCATTGGGCGCGCCGCCGGGCTGGCCGCGGTGGGGGCGACCGAAGCGGCCCCCTTTGAACGCACCCGCGTTGAACTTGAGCAACGCAAGGCCAAGGGTCTGAGCGGTGACATGCAGTTCACCTACCGAAACCCTGACCGTTCGACGGATCCTCGCAGGACCATGAGTGACGCAACCTGTTTGATTGTCGGCGCATACGACTACCAACGCGAACTCCCCACGCGTCCGACCGATCAACCGACTGGAAGGGTTGCCACCTACAGCTCAGAAGACCACTACGCGTCTTTGCGCGCTGCCCTCGAGCGGGTTGCTGAACCCCTTCGAGCGGCGGGCTTTGCGGCTCTGGTGTTGGCTGACCAGAATCACCTCGTCGACCGCGCGGCTGCTCACCGGGCGGGCATCGGTTGGTGGGGCAAAAGTTCCAATGTGTTGGTGCCTGGCATCGGCAGTCTTGTGGTGCTCGGCTCGGTCCTGACCAACGCACCCCTGCGAATTGAAAGGGTCGCCGAAGTCGAAGACGGCTGCAAAACTTGCACAAAATGTCTGGACGGGTGCCCGACCAAGGCGATCATCTCCCCCGGTGTGGTCGACGCAAACAAGTGCTTGGCATGGCTGCTGCAGGCATCGGGTTCCTTCCCGGTCGAATATCGCGAGCTGCTCGGTGACCGCATATACGGCTGTGACGACTGCCAAGACGTTTGTCCACCGAACCAGATTCGTCGCAAGAAACCTGCAACGCAGAGCGATGAAGGGGCCTGGGTCCCCATCCTCGACATCTTGGAGCTCGACGATCAGACGTTGATGGCTCGCCTAGGTCGCTGGTATGTGCCTGACCGTGATCCCGATTACCTGCGCCGCAATGCTCTGGTGGTCCTGGGCAACATCGGTCGAGGCGACGATGAACGAACCGGGAAGGTTCTGACCAATATGTTGGCCCATCACTCGCCGGTCGTCGTGGCTCACGCTGTTTGGGCGGCTCGCCGACTCAGCAGAGACGATCTATTGGGCGAGTTGGCGGGGAGCAACTCCCTCGACGAGATGGTGTCAGCAGAACTCCAGCGGCCTGTGTCCGCCGTGGCATAGTTGCGTGCTGTGGTCCGCCATCTCTTGGTCACCAACGATTTTCCACCGAAGATCGGTGGCATTCAGAACTATCTATGGGAGCTTTGGCGGCGCCTCCCGCCCGATGACGTGGTCGTCTACAGCACGCCTCACGCCAACGCCGCTGCCTTCGACGCGGCACAACCGTTCACGGTTGTCCGCAGTCGCGAACCTTGGCTGTTGCCCCACCCTCTGCTCGCGCGGCGGGTCGATCAACTGGCAAGCGACTACGACGCGGAACTCGTGATCCTCGACCCCGCTGTTCCTGTCGGCCTGATCGGCCCCCATCTCAAGCTGCGGTACGGAGTTGTCCTGCACGGTGCGGAAGTCACGATTCCGGGCCGGATTCCCGGTGTCCGCAGTCTCTTGAATCGAGTACTCGGCGGAGCTGTCGGAGTGATCGCGGCGGGCGGGTATCCCGCACAGCAAGCTGAGCGCTCGTTGGGGCGCGCCCTACCAGTCAGCATCATTCCGCCGGGCGTCGATACCGCACGGTTCGTGCCACTCGACCAACAAAGCAAACGAGCCGCGCGATCGGAGCTCGGCCTGCCCGCTGATGGCCCTCTGGTCGTGTCGGTAAGTCGTCTGGTTCCTCGCAAAGGGATGGACACACTGATCAAAGCATCGGTTGCGATTCGTAGGGCCCATCCTGAGGTCTGCGTTGCTATCGCCGGTGTTGGTCGCGACCGGCGGCGCCTCAGTTCCTTGATCGCCAGGCTGGATGCACCGGTGAGGCTGCTGGGCAGGGTAGACCCCGATGCCTTGAACCTGCTGTACGGCTGCGGCGATGTCTTCACGATGCTGTGTCGCAGCCGCTGGGGCGGACTGGAACAAGAGGGTTTCGGCATAGTCTTCGTTGAGGCGGCAGCGGCGGGCACAGCTCAGGTGGCGGGTCGCAGTGGTGGCGCGCACGAAGCCGTCGTCCATTCAGAAACCGGTTTGATAGTCGATAATCCCGACGACTCCGACTGCGCTGCGGCGGCGATCTCGCAGCTACTAGACGATGACGAACGCCGAGGTGCGATGGCGCGGGCCAGCAGGGAGCGAGCGGAACGAGATTTCTCCTACGACATTCTGGCCCCTCAGCTGGCTACGGCGATCAATACCATGGTCCGACGATGAGCAGCCGAGAGCAATGGGCACCGGGTCAAGCCATTCTCAACTGGTCATGGTTCGGCACGTCGGTGTTCACCGTCACAGCGGTGACAGCCACGATCTGGCCGCGGGGGTTCCAGTGGCCGAATCTGGTCGTGTCTCTGATTTTGTTCGTGGCTGGGACGGCCGCGATGGTCCGGGCCTTCTTGCTCGCCGTGGAGAGAAGTCGTCACCATGTCGTCGGTATTGGAGGCCTGTACTTCGCGGCGGGAAGCGCGCCGAGGCAGGTTCAGCAGATCCTGCTGACATCGCTCGCGGTCCAGATAGTTGTGGCACTGGTCACGGCGTCGATACGGATTTACACGTCGGCGGCGTTCGGAATCCTGGTCCCGGTTTGGGGCCTGGGTCTCACAGGACTGTGGTGTGCCCGCTTCGGCGAATTCGAGGTGCGCCAAACCGACCCGCAAAGCGGTTAGGGTCGGACGCGATGGTTGATCAGGCGACCGAACGAACGACAATCATGGCGACGCCCGAGCAGTGCTATGCCACGGCGATTGACTTTGAGAAATACCCCGAATGGGCCTCCGACATCAAGATGGCTCGGGTCCTTTCGCGTGACGACGAGGGCCGAGCTGTCGATGTGGAGTACCGGGCCGCGGCCATGGGTCGCAGCACCACATACACGTTGCGGTATTTCTACGGCGCCAACCCGCGTCGGCTTGCCTGGCGTTTGCAGCGAGGTGACATCACCAGGCGTCTAGACGGCGAGTATGAATTCCTGCCGGTCGAATCAGACCCCGGATCAACCGAAGTCGTGTATCACCTAGCCGTCGTTCTGAAGGTACCGCTGCCTGGCTTCGTCAAACGACGTGCTGAGGCTCGCTTGTTGCGCACGGCTCTGGAGGACTTCACCAACCACGTCGAAAGCCGTTCGTCGTGAGGGCGCCTGCCGCCGATCAACGCAACCGACATGGCTGAGAGTGATTCGGTGGTCGACGATGAAGGCCGGTTCGATGAGGTGCGGGAGGCCGCTGAAGCGGTCTTGGCGTCTTTGAAGTGGCTGGTCGAAGCCACTGAGCGGGTGATCGAAGATCCGGAAGCCATGGCCGCGGTGGCAGCGACGGGAAAGTCCTTCGTCGACGCTTTCACAAGAGGATTCAGGTTCAACGAACCTCCCGGAGACCCGGAACCTTCCGGAGACGCGGAACCTCCCAGAGACACCGGTGCTCCCGGCGAAGACCAGTAGCGTTCAGTGATGGAGTTCCGCCGGATCAACGGGCTTCCGCCCTACGTGTTCACGATCATCGACTCGTTGAAGATCAAGGCACGGCGGGCCGGTGAAGATGTGATCGACCTTGGATTCGGCAACCCCGATCTTCCTTCGCCCGCCACAGCGGTGAACAAGCTGATTGAAGCGGCCCAGAACCCCCGGAACCACAGATATTCCTCCAGTAGAGGCATCCCCAAGCTCCGGGCCGCGGTGGCTGACCTCTATCAGAGGCGATTCGGTGTCGAACTCGACCCGGAGACCGAAGTGATCAACACGATCGGCGCCAAGGAGGGATTCAGCCACCTGATGTGGATCCTGCTGGAGCCGGGCGACTCAGTTCTCGTACCCTCGCCGTCGTACCCGATCCACCTCTTCGCTCCACTGTTTGCCGGTGCGAACGTCCGGGAGATGCCATTGACGAGCAATCAGGAAGACTTCTTCGACACTCTCAGGATCCGCTTCGAGTATTCCTGGCCTCGTCCGCGGGTCATCGTGCTGTCGTTTCCCCACAATCCCACGACAGCGTGCGTCGACCTTGATTTCATGCAACAGGTCGTCGATTTTGCGCGTGAGCGCGATGTCATCGTGGTCCACGACTTCGCTTACGCAGACCTCGGATACGACGGATACGTGCCGTGTTCAATCCTCGAGGCCGAGGGCGCAAAAGAGGTGGCGGTCGAGTTCTATTCGATGACGAAGAGCTTTTCGATGGCGGGTTGGCGTGTCGCCTTCATGGTCGGCAACGCCGAAACAGTGGCGGCCCTGGCGAAGTTGAAGAGCTATCTCGACTATGGCTCCTTCCAACCAGTGCAGATCGCCGCAACCGTGACTATGAACGAAGCTGCGGATTTCCCCAGCGAGGCCCGACAGATCTATGAGAGCCGCCGCAACACGCTTTGCGATGGACTTGCCCGCATTGGCTGGGAGGTTGAGCCGCCGAAAGGGACGATGTTCACCTGGGCACCGATTCCAGAACAGTATCGACACATGGGTTCAGTGGAATTCGCGTCGATGCTCGTCACCGAGGCCAATGTCGCTTTGTCTCCCGGCGTCGGATTCGGTCCCGGGGGTGAAGGCAACGTGAGATTCGCCCTAATCGAGAACGAACAGCGAATCAACCAAGCGATACGTCAACTGCGCTCTGTGTTGACCGAACTCGGCTGACACCGGCTTGATCGGACCTATTCGGTCAGATCCCAGTCCAAAGACCGACTCACCGCTCGCTGCCATTGGGCATAGTCTGCGTCGGCTCGCCCGCGGTCTGGATTCGGCTCGAATCTACGGTCGGCATCGGACCGGTTCGCAAGACCGGCGACTTCATCAAGTCCGCTCCAAACCCCTTCAGCAATCCCGGCGAGGTAAGCGGCCCCGAGCGCGGTGGTCTCGGCGACCGATGCGCGCACAACCGGCACACCGAGCTGATCAGCCTGGAACTGCAATAGGAATTCCATCACCGAGGCACCACCGTCAACTCGGAGTTCGGAAAGAACCGTCCCCGAAGCGGCAGACATCGCTTCGATCACATCGCGGCTCTGGTAGGCCATCGATTCGACCGTGGCGCGCACGATTTCCGCACGACCGGTACCGCGGGTGAGACCCACAATCGTGCCGCGTGCCCGCGCATCCCAGTACGGCGAGCCGAGTCCCGTGAGTGCCGGAACAAAAACAACACCGCCGGTGTCGGCCACCGAAGCGGCCAATGGCCCAGTCTCGGCCGCATCGTCGATTATGCGCAGTCCGTCGCGCAGCCACTGAATCGCCGCTCCGGTGACGAAGATCGCTCCCTCGTAGGCGTATGTCGTCTCGTCTTCGATGGTCCACGCCACGGTCGAGAGCAGGCCCTCGACCGGATCGGGTCGCTGGGATCCAACGTTCATCAAAACGAAGGAGCCAGTCCCGTAGGTGTTCTTGGCCTGGCCGGGCCAAAAGCAGGTCTGACCGAACAGCGCAGCTTGCTGATCTCCGGCGATCCCACTGACCGGCACGTTGGCACCCGTCGCAATGTCGTCCGTCGTCTCACCGAATCGGCCAGAAGACGGCAACACCTCGCCCAGCGCGGTCATCGGCACCCCGAACAGCGCGCACATCTCGTCACTCCACGACATTGTGCCGATGTCAAAAAGCAGCGTGCGGCAGGCGTTGGAAGTGTCGGTGGCATGGCGCCCACCCGTGAGTTTCCAAACAAGCCATGAGTCGACGGTACCGAAAGCGACATGCTCGTCGGGCGTGACACCCCCATCGTTGAACAGCCATTCGAGTTTGCTGGCGGAGAAATACGGATCAAGGACCAGTCCTGTGGTGGAGCGCACGAGATCGAGATGCCCCCCGTCCTGCAATTGCTCGCATCGCGTAGCGGTGCGCCGGTCCTGCCAGACGATGGCGCGATGAAGGGGTCGGCCGTTGCGCCGATCCCAGACCACGACCGTCTCCCGCTGGTTGGTGATGCCGATCGCGCTGACGGGTTCAGTGCTCGTCTCGACGATCTCGGCAAGGGTCTCTTGGACCGCCTGCCAGATCTCTTCAGGATCGTGTTCCACCCAACCCGGTCTTGGAAAGTGCTGGGTGAACTCCCGATAGGCGAAGCCGAGGGGCACGCCCTGTTCGTTGACAGCAAAAGTGCGAACCCCGGTTGTGCCCGAATCGATGGTTAAGACAAGTCCCATGACCCGACGTTATCTGTTGGTAGCGTCGCTGGAATGAAAGTCGGGGTGCTGACCGGTGGTGGCGATTGTCCCGGGCTGAACGCGGTGATCCGGGGTGTGGTGCGCAAGGCCGAACGAACCTACGGCGACGAGGTTGTGGGATTCCTCGACGGTTGGCGCGGTCTGCTGGATGATCGCCAGATGCCACTCGATGTTGAAGCGTGCCGAGGGCTGGTGACCCGCGGAGGAACGATATTGGGGACCAGTCGAGACCAGCCGTACATGTTCGACGACGGCGTCGAGCGTGTGAAAGCCACCATGGCTCGACACTGTGTTGATGCTCTGATTGTGATCGGAGGAGAGGGAACGCTCTCAGCTGCCGCCCGAGTTCACGCCGACGGGGTCGGGTTGGTTGGTGTACCCAAGACGATCGACAACGATGTCGCGGGGACGGACCGAACGTTCGGATTCGACACGGCGGTCCAGACCGCCACCGACGCCATCGATCGACTCCGGACCACAGCAGAGTCTCACGACCGGGTGATCGTCGTTGAGGTGATGGGTCGTCACGTGGGACACATTGCCACTTGGGCCGGGATCGCCGGTGGAGCCACGATAGTGCTGGTCCCCGAGGAGCCGTTCGATATCAGCGCGATATGCGAATCGCTCAGGAGAAGGCACCAAAGAGGGCGATTCTCTTCGATAGTTGTAGTCGCGGAGGGGGCGACCCCGGCGCCGGGAACGCTCGATGTCTCAGAACCGACCATTGACGAATACGGACACGCCAGACTCGGCGGAATCGGCAACGTTGTTGCCAAAGAGATCGAACAGCGCACGGGGTTCGAGACGCGGGTAACGGTGCTCGGACATGTCCAGCGCGGTGGTACACCCTCGGCTCTGGACCGAGTGCTTTCCACTTGGTACGGCGTTGCGGCCATGACCGCCGCACACGAAGGCGACTTCGGGACGATGGTTGCGTTTCAGAACAACAGAGTCGTGCGGATGCGTCTTGATGAGTGTGTCGCGTCGCTGAAGTACACGCACCCTGATCTGCTGTCGGTGGCGCGCACGTTTTTTCCTTAGAGCGCGCGCAAATAGGTGACAAGAATCTCAACGGATTTTGCTGCAACTGTGGCCGCTCCAAGCAAAGCCGCAGGTCAAGATGCCGAAGCTTCAGTCGGAGATTCAGGCATTTCTGCAGATCAGCGCCTATTTGCGGGGCCTCTTAGGGTCCGGCTACGAGCCGATCGCTAACCCTCTATGCCACCTTGATCTTCATCTTCAGGCTGAGGCTCATCGGTAGATTGAGATTCAGGGTTGAAGGAGGCGTAGTTGCTGCGGTCGACCGTTTGGTCCTCGTCGGTTGTCTCAGCACTGGTCGGGAGTGCTTGGCGTTGCGAGTCGATCAATACGCGCACCCGGTTGACGTTGCTCCCAGGCTCGGTGGCGGTCCAAACGAGTTGGGCCACGGCTTCGAGCAGAATCGGACTCACATCAGCCTCGGGATCGTCCTGGGTGATATTGATCGTCAAGAGATCGCGGTCGCGCGTCGCGCTCAACAGATCAAACTCGAGCAACTGATTCACCAGGCCGATATTTCGCTCGTCCTCGGTGCGGAACTCGTCGAAGAGGGGCCGGAGCCGACCGGCGTTGGTGGTGAACGGGCGGATCTCCCTGACGACCGGAACCACGATCGATTCGACCTGGTCGATCAGATAGAACGTGGCAGGCTCAGTGGGGACCACCGGTGCGGTTGTCGTGGTCGTGGTGTAGCCCGGCCGCAGGTTCTCCGGCAGGTCGCTGGTGGCGATCTCCGATGCCGGCGCGTCAGTCGGAACCGAACATCCGGCTGCGAGCACCGCGACTATCAGTGCCGTGTTCAATATCCGGTTCACTGATCGTCATCCGGGTCGATTCTTATCGGCAATGCAACCACCATGCGGGCCCCGGGCGTCCCGTCGAGCCGATCCTCAACCCAAACCTCCCCGGTGTGCAGTCGCACATGTTCTGAGACCAGCGACAACCCCAGTCCTGTACCGGTGTTGTGGCCGCGTCGCCCGCCCGAGGAGCCCCGACTGAAACGGTCGAAGATCACCAGCCTCTCCGCTGCTGGGACCCCCGGACCATGGTCTTGGACCGCCAAGAACGCCACGTCCTGTTCGCTGGAAATCTCGACCTCGATGTTGCCCCCGCCGTACTTGTCCGCATTGTCGATGAGATTGGCAATCACCTGCGCGAGACGACGCTTGTCAGCGACGATCACCAAAGACTCACCGTCTTCGCTGACCGACAGCGCAATATCAGGTCTGGTCGAATAGCTGATTGCGTGCCGCACGAACTCAGCGAAAAAGACTGGTTCAGCCTGCAGAGCAGCCGTACCGACGTCGTACCGGCTGATCTCCAGGAGATTCTCGACAAGTTGGGTGAATCGAGCAATGTCATCGGTCAGAAGCGCCAGAGCGGTTTGACTGCGATGCGACATTTGGTAGCGATCATTGTTGAGAACCTCTGCTGAAGCGCTGAAAGTCATCAGCGGTGAACGAAGCTCGTGGCTGACTTCTGAGGCAAAACGGGCATCGCGGTCAATCCGGTCTTCAAGCGACTGGGCCATGCCGTTGAACGACGCTGAGAGCGAAGCCAAGTCGGCATCTGCCGGCGGATCGAGCCGGGTTTTCAGATCACCTGCAGCCAGTGATTCAGCAGCCGCGCGAATATCAGCCAGCGGCGTCAGCGCGCGACGCGATGCCCACAATCCGAACGCAGCCGCGACGAGGGTGGTGACCGTGCCGACGCCGAACAGAATCAGGCCCAGCGAGTTCAAGGTGTCGTCGACTTCGCCGATGAGCACCGCCTCGAAATACGCCGCATCGCGACCCGGGAGCTGGACGCCGCTGACGATGGCAGGTTCGCCGCTCAGATTGACCCGGGCGCGACCCGCTGCTCCCTCAGAGACGAGCTGCAGCAACGTAGTGGGCACCGTTTCCTCACTGAACACGACCGGGTTCAGCGCCACCCACTCGTCACCGAATCGGACCAGCGGCAACGCACCCGAGGTGGTCGTCAAGGATTCCAGAATCGCCGCGACCCCTTCCGCGGCGGGTTCATCTCCGATCTGACGTTGGAACCGCTGACCGTTTTCGGCAAAGGACGCCAGCGCCGCCGCGTCGCGTTCCACCAGGAGACTTCGCCGCGTCAGCGTCAAGGTCAACAGTCCGATCGCGGTGGCTAAGAGCAGGCCCCCCAATGCGAAAAGGAGCGTGATCCTCGCCCGTAGACCGAGTCTTTCCCAACGAGACACAATCGCCGAACTCTCCTACGCCGCCAGTTTGTAGCCCAGGCCGCGGACGGTGACGACGTGACGAGGGTTGGCAGGATCGGGCTCAATTTTTGTACGAAGCCGCCGAATATGCACGTCCACGAGACGGCCGTCGCCGAAATATCCGTAACCCCAGACTCGTTCGAGCAGCAGTTCGCGGCTGAACACTCGCCCGACGTTGGATGCCAACTCCACCAGAAGCCGAAACTCGGTCTTGGTGAGATGGACTTCTTCCGCACCGACTCGAACCACCCCCTCGTCTGGGATTATCTCCAGATCACCGAACACAAGCTGTCGAACGCCCTGGTCTGAGGTGCGGACTCTACGCAGCAGCGCCCGGATCCGCGCCGACAGTTCTTTTGGTGCGTGCGGCTTGGTCAGATAGTCGTCGGCTCCTGCCTCGAGACCGGCGACAACGTCGTGAGTGTCGGCTCGCGCCGTGACCATCACGATCGGTACATCGGAGACCTTGCGGATCGATCGACACACCTCGAACCCGTCCATCCCGGGGAGCATTATGTCTATCAACACGACGTCGGCCGGGGTTTGGCCGAAAGCGAGCAGCGCGTCTTCGCCCGACTCGGCTTCGGCTACCTCGTAGCCCTCATCTTCAAGAGCGAGTCTCACAGACATTCGGATTCGCTCGTCGTCCTCAACGGTAAGTATGCGTGTGCTCACAGAGACGATGTTCTCAGATTTTCGGCCGCTAGGTAAGGCCACGTTCTTGATGGGCTCGTTCACGGGCTTCTCGCTGGTTCCACTCAGCAGCCGCCCGCAAGGCCAGAACGGCCACAACGGCAACCCCCGCGGCGCAGGCAATCGCGCTGAACACGCCGACTACTCCCGCTCCGGTGGGGCAGCCGTCGTGGCATTGAAGGTCTGTGACCACATAGCCGATAAGGCCTCCACAGAGCCCACCGAGCAGAATCGACAGCACGGCCAGCACACGTGCGATTCTGTTGGGAGCAGAGGTTGTCGTCATTGCCCCGATCCTACCGACGCGCCGGCGATGGCGCCGCATAGAGTTCGGCCGTGCGTTCACTCGTTGTGCTTCCGACATATGACGAGGCGGCGAACATCGCTGAGGTGATCGACCGCTTGCGTCAGGCCTGCCCCGAGGCCCGGGTGCTTGTCGTCGACGACGCCTCACCGGACGGCACCGCAGAGGTTGTAGAGGCCCTGGGCGAGCAGTTCGTCGGCATTGAACTGCTGCGACGCAGCGGCAAATCAGGTCTGGGATCCGCATACCGCGACGGATTCCGCCGGGGACTGGAGCAGGGATTCGACATTCTGGTGGCGATGGACAGCGACCTTTCACATGATCCAGGGGTGCTCCCACGACTTCTTGAGGCGATCGAGCAGGGAGTGGACCTTGCCATCGGCAGCCGTTACGTACCGGGAGGATCGATTCCCGACTGGTCCTGGCATCGCAGGCTGCTCTCGAAATGGGGCAACCGCTATGCCGCATTTGCTCTGGGCATGGACGTCGCCGACGCCACCAGCGGCTACCGAGCCTTCAGGGCCACAACGATCGCCAAGATCGATTTTCAGAAGATCCGAGCCGATGGGTACGGCTTCCAGATCGAGATGGCCTACCGGATGTTGGGTGTCGGTGGAACCGTTCGTGAACTCCCGATCTCGTTCGTCGACCGGGTAAGAGGTAAATCGAAGATGTCGCCCCGCATCGTTGCCGAAGCACTGGTGCTGGTGACTTGGTGGGGTCTGCGGGATCGGTTCAGCCGCTTGTCGGCTCGCAGGTAACGAGCGGAGGAGTTAGCCAAGAGGCCGAGCGGGTTGATCCCGAACAGGTCGCCCCGGAGCGAGGCCGTGGCCCGAGCGGCCCGCCCGCGGCCGGAGCGGCCCGGTGAGCGCAGCGAACAAGAGCGGGAAGCGGAGCGCAGCGAACAAGAGCGGGATACGACCGGTATCAAAGCGATGAGTTCTCAATCCCAGCACGTTCTAGTCCTTGCGTTGGTTTGGCGCGCAAGCTGTGCGACACTGTAGGTGTCGGCCATTTGATCTGGAGGAATGATCGGTGCCGTTATCCGAAGACGAGCGACGGATTCTCAACGAAATCGAGGACCATCTCTATGAGAGCGACCCGGCTTTGGCGCGCGAGGTTGCGCAGACGACCATCTACACGCATGCATTTCGAAACCTCAAGTGGGCGACCCTGAGTTTCCTGGTAGGCGTCACGTTGATGGTCTTGTTGCTGTCGGTCCACTACTTGCTCGCTTTCTTCGGATTCGCGGTGATGCTGGCGAGCGTCCTGTGGTTCGAGAACAACGCTCGAAAATTGGGCCGAGCCGGGCTCCAGGAGATGACCGAGCACTATCGGGGCGGCACCTTGCGTGATGCGGTCGGAGGGGCTGGTATGCGCCTGCGTCAACGGTTTCAACGTCCCGACGACCGCCTGTAACTGAGCGTCTACCAGCGCCTACTCGCGAACGCGCCTAGTCGACAAGGGTTCTCGGGTCAATCGCCGCGAGGGCCACGCGTCGAAAGCCGGCAAGGTTGTGGCAGCGATCAACAATGTGCGCCGAAGCCTCCTTGGCTCCAAGCGCCAACTCGTTGCCGTACCGTGCACGATCCAGGTCGGTGTCGTCGGGGTCGGCGATCACGGCGTCGGAGTAACGCAGCGTGGTGACGTTGGCGGCCAGCTCCCACAGCAGCGGTCCCAGATCACTGCGGAAGCGTTCGGTCACTGCGGCGAACTCCAAGGGTGTCTGATGCGCTTTGGGCGACAAACCGAGCAAGCCGAGCGCCCTGATTGCGTCGTCCCAGGCGATCTCAGCTCGCTGTACCGGGTCGTTGGCTCCTCGCAGCAAACGCCTCCGTCGGCGGATTGCCCTGATGGCGGGCGAGATGGCGGCAAGTGCGGCTATACCTGCGACAGCGATGAGAACCAGGCGAATCACGTCGAGAATCTCCGGCGGTTGAGAGTCGGTCACAGAAGTTGGACCCGCACCGCTCAGGGGTGCGGTTGGACGGGGAACAGGTGCTCCCTGACGGCCGCCGCCGAACAAGAACGGGGTTGACTCGGGCACCAACCCCGCCAGCGCCCCGAGTCGGTTGCTGGGGTACTGGCGTGCGTCTGAATGACCGGTGATGTCGGAATCGTGGGGTCTGCTACGGCCCGGGGTCGGCTCGAACATGATCCAGCCCACCCCTGCGAAATACACCTCCGGCCAAGCATGGCCATGTTGCCCCCGCACGACGTATTCTTGGCGCGCTGGATCCCAGGAGCCCCAGGTGTAACCGACTGCCACCCGCGTGGGGATTCCAAGCGATCGGGCCATTGCAGCGAAGACCGAGGCGAACTGTTCGCAGTATCCCCTTCGGACGTCGAACAGGAAATCCTCCGCGGTAGCAACATTGTGCTGCCTGGCAACGTTGAGGTCGTAGCTGAAGTTCGCCGGATTCCGAAAGAAATCCTGCAGCATCCTGGCCCGCTGGTAGTCGTTCGTGGCGTCCTGGGTGACTTGGTGGGAGAGGCTGGTGATTCGTTCCGGCCAGCAATTGTGGGTTGTAGTCGACTCCCCGGGACCGCAAATCGGCGGGAGTTGAATATGTTCGGCCAAGAACTCGCCGCTCAATCCTGTAGCTGCCCGGTCCGGTAGCAGCGAGGGATCGAAATCGGGGATCAGACTCTCGATCGTGTAACGAAATCCCTGCTCTGCTAGCTCTTGGGAGTCCCTGTGATACACCAGAGCACCGGTGGCTATTTCGTATTCGAGGTTGACTCCGCCATCGTCGAGCACGCGGCTGAGCTCATACGCGGCCGGGAGATAGATATCGTCTTCGCCCCTTGAACGCTTGGTCACCGTCTGGGTCAGCGTCGTCCGATTTCCGACAGACGGGTCGACTGTGCTGCCGAGGGGGCCGCGAGCCTCGTCGAAGTTCGATGTGCGTTCCCACTGGCTGCCGTTGAAACTCGTCAGCGCCATCAGACGCCAGTAGTCACGGTCGTCTTCGGCGACTCTGACCGAGAAGACCTCCTGATCGCTTTGTTCGACCAACGAAGCTGAGACATTGACAAGCGGGCTGGTGATGTGCCGGGTTGACATCGGGTCGTCCAAGTCGGTGACGTCGAACAACGGCCGAGAGTCGGCGCCGGGGATACGAGGAGCGACGAACCCCCCGAAGGCGACAACCATCAGGCCGAAAATGGCGCCCACCCTCAGAATTGTGGACACGCCTCGGCCCGCTCTGGTCGCGATCCAGATCTCATTGTCGGCTTTGCTGAGCGCGCGCATTGAGAGAAGAACCGCAGTGATCGCCGCCGTGTATGCAATGCCATGAGCCACCTGATTGCGATCGACCCCCAATAGAGCGGTGAACACAAGAACCGAAGTTGCCGGAGCGATCGCTTCAGGAAAGGATCGCAATCGGAAGGCCGCCGAATCGGCCAGGAACGCCCCGAACCAGATCAGCGCCGACGCGCTCACCACAAAACCCCGTAATGGCTCTACCGGAGCGGAATCTTCGGCGAAAACACTTCCAGCGGTTGACAGGTCCTCAGACAGAGCGCGAATTGTCTCCGCTGTCGGGAAGACGAATGAACTGTCGCCCGGATAGAAAACTGCGCTTCCGAGCAGAATCAGCGTGGCAGTGCTGAAGATCGTCGACAGTCCGATCTTGAACCTGGCGCGCCGGCAGGCAATTGCCACCAAGTGAGAGGCGATCACCATCAACAGGACGTCGCGCAGGAACGTAAGGTCGACAAACAAGCGCTCGAGGGTGATCACGGCGACTACTGAGGCGGCAATCAGCGAAGCCTCGGCGATGGCGGTGGTTGTCTGACGCGGGTTCACGCGAACTCGGGTGATCGGCGGGCGTCTGAGGGCAATAGCGCCCCGAGCTGGTTGGGAGCAGTGAGATGAATCCAGCCCGGTGAACGGTGTCCGTGGCTGTCGCGCCCCCAGGCGTCGACATCAGTCGTGATGACGAGTTGAGCCCCCAGTCGTTCAGCGAAATTGCGCCGTGCGGTGAGGTCGGTGACGAGGACGGGATCAGCCGAAACCGCGATGACGGTGCCGCTGTTGCTTGGAATCGCCGCGTGTATCTGTGGCGAACCGTTTGCCAACAGCGCCAGAAACTCAAGCAGCGAGTCGAGTTGTGAACTTCCGATCACCCGTCGTGTGGAGCGCCCGTCAGTCGTCTCAATGAGCGTGGCGTCGCCGGCCGCGAGTACCGAGGCTGCGATTGAACCAGCAACGGACGTGGTGATGTCCAAGGCAGCTGCAAGATCGCCCGGTGGTCTCGTATCGATCACGACCGAGAGCAGACCGTGCCGCGGAGGGCGAGGTTGTCGGACTTGCAGTTCGTCTTGGCGTGCCGAGGACAACCAGTGGACGCGTCGGAGGTCATCACCGGGTGTGTAGGGGCGAAGCCCGTCGAAGTCTTCGTCGCTCAGACCGAGCGCTTGGTGGTGCTTCTTGCCGAGCAATGAGTCCTCCGCGGAGGGGACTGGAAATTGGCCGATGAGCTCCAGGCGAGGATGTACAACTAGCCGCAGCAAGCTGGGAATCACGTGTTTTCGCTCCACGAGGCCGAAAGCGTCGCTGTCGTGGATCGTTACTGGGCCGACCTCATGCAGTCCGCGGCTCGCGGTGTTCAGACGGTAGGAAGCGCGCGCGACGCCTCGGGTGGCCTCGATCGGGGCGACGTTCAAAGAAAAACCAGGGGTGCCCCGAACCGCGTCATGAACACGAAGCAGCGGGGTTCGTCGAGACTGGTGATTGTGCAGCTCAATATCAACGCGCGCTGAGTCTCCCGCGGGCACGCGCTGTGGAGACAGTCGCTTTTTGACAGTGACCCGAGAAGGGTGGAGATAACGCAGCAGCAGCGCGAGAGCCACCGCGGCAAACCCGGCGGCGCCGGGAATCAAGAACTCAATCCCGCCGACGAGGCGCCCGAAGATTCCCAGGACTGCGCTGACGATCAGGACCCACCAGCCCGTCCGGGTCGGCACGCTAGGATCTTTCGGGCCGCGGGACAGGAACGCTGTCTAAGATCTCGGTGACCACATCAGAGGTTCGGACCCCGCGCATGCGCACCTCGGGGGTTACCAGCAGTCGGTGGGGGAGCACCACGCGGGCCAGTTCCTTGAGATCGTCTGGTATCGAATATCGGCGTCCGCAAGCGGCTGCTTGGGCCCGCGCGACGCGCTGCAACGCCAAAACGCCGCGCGGCGAGAGTCCCAGCAACAGTGAGGGGTGTCCGCGCGTGGCGCTGGCCAGATTGAGCAGGTACTGACGCAGTGGCGGAGCTACGTAAATCTGTTCAAGCGACCTGGACATTTCCCTGACCGTTTCTGAAGAAACGACTGAGGAAAGCTGGTCCACCGAATTGCCGGGTCCTTCGTGCGATTCAAGAATCAGGTCCTCAGCCTCACGGTCCGGATAGCCGATTGCCAACTGCATGAGGAAGCGGTCGAGCTGGGCTTCCGGGAGCGTATATGTTCCCTCGTGTTCGATCGGGTTCTGGGTTGCGATGACTATGAACGGAGAACCCAGTTCGTGGGTCACGCCATCGGAGGTGACCTGGCGCTCAGCCATCGCTTCTAGAAGAGCAGATTGTGTTTTCGGCGAGGCGCGGTTGATCTCGTCTGCCAGCAGCACGTCGGAAAAGATCGGTCCGGGCCGAAACTCGAAAGTCTCCCTCGCTCGATTCCAAACCGACATCCCGGTCACATCGGTTGGAAGGAGGTCGGGAGTGAACTGGACTCGCCCGAATCGTCCGTCAACGCTGCGAGCGAGAGCTTTTCCGAGGCTGGTCTTGCCGACGCCGGGAACGTCTTCGATGAGCACATGGCCGTCACATACCAGAGCGAGTACCAGGAGGTGTATCACGTCGGCCTTGCCGCGGATCACTCTCTCGATATTGGCGACGATCGAAGCGAAGTTTCTTTGGAATTCGGTGGTGGACTCGTCTTGGGGGGCGGGATCCGGCACTGCACCATCGGCTGGTAAACCTCGGGGAATGCCCGGGCTGCCGTCAATTGTGCTCACAGTGTCTCCAAGGGCCGATTGTGCTCACAGTGTCTCCAAGTGCACCAATGCTAACTAGATTTCAACCCATGCCTGTTGCGCTTGCGGTCGATATTGGCGGAACCAAGTTCGAGGTTGCGACCGTGACAGACACTGGTGAGATTGGCGGGCGTGCCCGAGTCGACTCCACGGGGGCGAGCGACGCAGAGGAGCTGTTCGGTCGACTAGCGGGGATTGTCGAGTCGTTTGATCTTGACCCGGTTGACGTATGCGGCGTCGGTTCTGGCGGTCCGATGCTCCCCAACGGTGAGGAAGTGTCTCCACTCAACATCGGAGTTTGGCGTGACTTTCCGCTCCGTTCCCGGGTAGCGGAACTCACCGGGCTGCCTACGTTTGTAGACAACGACGCCAAGGCTCTGGCTCTGGCCGAAGGATGGCTTGGAGCGGCAGTGGGAGTGTCGAACTACATTGCCATGGTTGTGTCAACCGGGGTTGGCGGCGGGATTGTTCTCAATAACAAACTGCTCGACGGAGCTCTCGGGAACGCGGGACATATTGGACACGTTGTCGTGGAACCGGAAGGCACGGAATTGCCTGGTCACGTCCGCGGAGTTCTCGAAGGCGAAGCGAGCGGCACAGCCATAGCCTTTCGAACCGGGGCTCCGGCCAGCGAGGCCCCTGCAGATGAAAGGGCGAGAGCGGGAACAATGGTGGGCCGCGCAGTGGGTTCAGTTGCCAACCTGCTTGATTTGCAGCTTGCGGTAGTGGCCGGTTCCGTAGCGCTCGGTTATGGCGGTGTCTTTTTTGAGGCGGCTCAACTCGAATGCGACCGAGTAGCTCAGCTTCAGCATTCTGTCGGCACAAGAATCGTTCCCGCCGGTCTCGCTGCAGAGGGTCCTTTGATCGGCGCCGCGGCAGTTGGTTTCAGCGGCTCGGGACATCGCGTCGGGGAACAATGAGACAGTGCCGATGAGTCAGCAACGCGTCATGTTCGCAGTGTTGGGGGCGGTCATCCGCCGACCCTCCTTGTGGGCAACGGCGCTGCTCGAGGCAAGACGCTTCGTGCCCGACGACTGGTTGCGGCGTCGTCCCTTTCTGCCGTTGCCGGATCCAGAGATGCTTCGCTTTCGGCTGTCTACCCAATACGGAGATCCCGAGTCTCGCGTTGTTGCGAGCGACGTGGTTGTTTGGTTGCATTGGTGCAAAGCTGAGAACCAGCGCAGGCGGAGGGGCTAGCGTTCGCCCATGGCCGGAGTCCTCGTTCTCAACGCAACGTTCGAACCCCTAGCGGTTGTGCCGGTTCGCCGAGCCGTTTGTTTGATGCTGGCCAACAAGGTCGAATTGCTGCACGCTTCTGGGCGGCTTGTGCGTTCTGAACGGTTGGCTTTGGCTGAGCCCTCTGTGGTGCGGCTGTCGCGTTACGTGAAGGTTCCCTATGCGCGTCATCGGTCGCCCAACCGCCACGGGATCTTCGTTCGAGACGACCACCGTTGCCAATATTGCGGTTCACGTGCGGAGACAGTCGATCATGTTGTGCCCCGCAGTCGTGGGGGTTGCCATAGGTGGGAGAACGTCGTGGCGGCGTGTCGGCTTTGCAATGCCAACAAGCGTGATCGGTTGCTCGCGGAAACCTCCATGCGGCTTCGGCGCCCTCCCGGCCCGCCACCGCCAGGTTCTTGGATTGAGATTGCTGCGGGATCGATGCCGGTCGCCTGGTTGCAGTACCTGACCTACCAGCGCCGCTCAGCGTGACCTGGGTCGTCAAGCATCTTCACGGCAGCGCTTCAACCCTTCATGAGTTTGCCCCTCCGGCCCAACCTGAGCGGACTCTTTGTGTCTTCGAGACGCCGTCGACTGCGTTCGTGATCGGCAGCGCCCAACACGAGAGCCAGGTCGACTCGCAATGCGCCTCTGCGCTTGACGTGTCGATCGTGCGTCGCAGCAGTGGGGGAGGAGCGGTGCTTCTGGTTCCTGGTCAATATGTGTGGATCGATGTTTGGTTGCCCTCTGGTGACGCGCTGTGGAGCGACGATGTGGTGGTCGCGGCGGACTGGCTCGGTGAGGTTCTTGCGTTGGCGCTCACCGACGCACAGATACCTTCCGTGTCGGTTCATCGCGGTCCTGCAAGCAACGATGTCTGGTCGAAAATGGTCTGTTTCTTGGGTCGCGGTCCTGGGGAAGTTTTTTCCGACGGCAAAAAGATCGTCGGATTGAGTCAGCGGCGGACTCGTGACTGGATCCGTTTTCAAACGATTGTGCACCGTAAATTTTCTGCGAAACTGACAGCCGATTTGCTGACTGTTGCGGTGGATTCTGAAGCCGTCGCGCAGTGGCAGTCGCAGGTGTATGAGATCGGGGACTTGCCGATCCTCGATCTGCTGCGCGCCCGCCTGCCTCAATAACCGTTCAGAGGTGGCACCTCGTTCGCTGTCGCGCGCCCAGAGATACTTGCAAATTTGTGGGGTGTATAGGAGTATAGTGGAGTGATATGGTGGATAAGGGAGCCATATTGATCCACGAGTAAGACAGGGGGTGCGAAATGGCCAAGTTCATGGGAACTTACGAACACACGCTCGACGACAAAGGCCGACTCATCCTTCCTGCGACCTTTCGTTCGAAGTTGGCCCAAGGAGCAGTCACTGTTCCGCTTGATCGTTGCTTGGCGATCCTCCCGCCCGATGAGTTCGAGCGAATGGCGACACACCTCAGAAAACAAGTGTCGGAAGGACGGGCGGACATGGACCACCTGCGTGCCTTCGCAAGCCTCGCCGACGAAGTAGTCCCCGACTCACAGGGCCGTATGCGTCTGGCTCCTCATCTCAGGGAATTGGCAGGCCTCGGACGCAATGTGGTCGTGGCTGGAGTCCTTGAACGAATCGAAGTATGGGACCCGGCCCGTTGGTCGTCTGTCTTCCCCTCAGGCGCCGCCAAGTTCGTTTCCTCGATTGTCCGCGAATACGGGCTTGGACCTCCCGATTCAGAGTCAACCACTTGAGTAGCGAAGACCACTGCAGACCCTATGGAACACGATTCATGGCCGAACTTGATCCCAGCAGCGAATTTCTTCATCAGCCGGTGATGCTCGATGAAGTCGTCACGGTGCTGTCCGACGTGCCCAATGGTGTCGTGGTCGACGCAACTCTCGGTGGTGGCGGACATACCGACGCATTGTTGAATGCCAACGAGGGTCTCTCAGTGATCGGGCTCGACCGTGATCAGGAGGCACTGGATGCCGCATGCACCCGGCTTGCGCCCCATGGCGAACGAGTAATCGGGATGCATCGTCGCTTCGATGCGATCACCGAAGTGGTACGTGAACTTGGACACGACAGAGTCTCGGCGTGTCTTTTCGACCTCGGTGTCAGCTCACCCCAACTCGATTCAGCGCGGCGGGGTTTCAGCTATCGGCAAAATGGTCCGCTCGACATGCGGATGGATCGCAGTGGGGGAATCACCGGTGCTGAAGTGGTCAACAGCTACGACGAGCGTGCGCTGACTTCGCTTCTGCGGCGCCACGGCGACGAACCCAACGCCCAACGAATCGCACGCGCGATCGTGGCAGCCCGGCCGGTAACTTCGACCACCGAACTGGCAGCGGTCGTTCGCGGCGCCGTGCCGGCCGCGGTTCGACGCCGCAAGGGCCATCCTGCTCGCCGGACGTTTCAAGCCATACGCATCGAGGTCAACCAAGAACTGGAAATCCTCCAAGACGCACTCACCCAGGCCCTCTCGCTGCTTGCGCCGCGAGGACGATGTGCAGTTCTGGCCTACCACTCCGGAGAGGACCGAATCGTAAAACGGTGTTTCAGAGACGCCGCCGGCGAGTCGACCCCGCCTCGCCCGGGTCTACCACCTCTTTTGGGACAGGAGGCAACGGTTCGGTTGCTGTGGCGCGGCGTTCGCAAACCCGGCAACGATGAAGTAGCGGGCAATCGGAGGTCTGAAGCAGCACGATTGCGAGCAGTCGAAAAACTCGAAACGGCGCAGTGATGGTTTCCAGCGCCTCTCCCCGAACGTCGCAAACCGCCCGAACGGCTCCACGGTCGGCACCGAAGCCCGCGGCTTCTGAGCCGAATCTGCGGGTGGCATCGGCAAAGCCCGCCGCTCAGACGAAAGAACGGATCTGGCCCGCGTTGACGATCGTCACCTCCTTTGCAGTCGTGATCGCGTTTGTTGTCGCGGGTCTGTTTGCGAGCGACATCCAGACACAGGCCGAGATTGACACCATACAAACCGAGATCGAGGAACTTCGAGAAACGCGAGTCAAGGTCCTGGCCCAACGTGCTTGGTACGACTCGCCCGAAGGTCTCTCTGAAACTGCCACGCGAGCCGGGCTCGTTCCAGCCCCCGAAGTGGCGCTCCTGGTGCCCTTGGCACCCGGACTATTGGCTCCTCCGGCCCAGATCGACCCGTTCACCCCGCCTATTGCGGCGAACCGATGAGCAGGTTGACGAGTGTGCGCGGTTCCAACAACCGTGGCGATAAGGATCGAGGCAGTGTCGAAGTCAACCCATGGAGAGTCGGCGTGATATTCACCGTGCTGGTTCTCGTCTCGGCCGGGTTCGTCTGGAAGCTGGTGGACCTGCAGTTGAGTCCCGACGATGACCTGCTGAACAACGTCGGAAGTTATTTGCGCGAAGAGAAGATCGATGCGTCCCGCGGCAATGTCGTGGATCGCCAAGGACGCCTGCTCGCGTTCTCGGTGCCGCGGCCGTCGATCGTCGGTGATCCTCGCGGTATCGCGCACTCCGAGAATCCCGTCGACGTTGATGACATTGTCGCGGAACTGGCCACCGTGCTGGGGACCGATCCAGGCGTGATGGCCACACGGCTTCGCAGCGACAAGAGCTTCGTCTACCTTGAACGCCAGGTTGAACCCGAGGTCGGGGAAGCAGTCGCGGCGCTTGGGCTCCCGGGGATATGGATCATGACCGAGCAGTACCGCGAACACCCCAACGGGTCCTGTTCAGCCCTGTCTGTTGTCGGTCGGGTGGACACCGAACAGGTGGGAATCTCGGGATTGGAAAAAAAGTACGACGAACAACTCGAAGGCAGCCCGGGTCGCGCCCTTCGCCAGACTCAGTTGGGCGGAGCCGTGCAGATCCCCGATGGCTACCACGTAGTCGAACCCCATACACCCGGCGAGGAACTGAGACTGAGCATCGACCGCAACATCCAATATGAAGCAGAACAACTCCTGGCGCGAGCACTGCGGGAAACGGAGGGAACCACGGCCATAGCGATCGTTTCGAATCCCCGTACAGGCGAGATATACGCCATGGCAAGTGCCTTGCGCGACGAAGAGACGGGCGAGGTCGAATGCAGCAACGCCAACCTGGGAGCCGTGTGGACCTACGAACCTGGATCAACCATGAAAGGCATCACGTTCGCGGGGGTGTTCGACAATGGCGCATGGGGAGTCGACGAAATAGTCGAGGTCCCCGCGACGGTCTATGTGGCGCGCGAGAGTGACGTGGAAAGCCATGCGTACCACGACTATCGACTGGCCCACGGCACGACTGTGGAGAACCTTCCCTCAACAATCCTGGGGCACTCCTCGAACACCGGAACGGTGTTGCTGGCTCAGGAACTGGGGGCAGACGCACTCCAGCAGACGTTCGAGAACTTCGGGTTCGGGCAGTTGACCGGATTGGCATTTCCCGGTGAGAGCCCAGGGATCCTCGACGAGCTCGACTCTCACAGCCTCCTGTTGTCGAACACCGCGATCGGACAGAGTATTGCCGTCACACCGCTGCAACTGATTCAGGCATACAACACCTTGGCCAACGGCGGGGTCAGCATTGCTCCGAAGCTTGTGCTCGACCGTGAACCGGACGGTAGTGCCGCAAATCCAGCGCACACCGAGACAAGGGTCGTATCACCCCAGAGCGCACAAACCGTGATGGAAATGTTGCGCGGTGTGGTCAGCTCCGGGACCGGCCGGCGTGCCGCCCTGCCCGGATTCCTAGTCGCGGGCAAGACCGGTACTGCATGGCAACCGTGCGGTGACGTGTCCGGATATCTCTGCAGTGAGGAGGACGAAGAGGAGGAACGGCATTACACAGCCAGCTTCGTGGGAATTGTCGAGAACGACCGAGGACCAGTGTTGAGCGCCATAGTCGTTATCGACGATCCGCAAGGTGAGAATTACACCGGCGGTGCCGTTGCCGCCCCGGTCTTCGCCGAATTGGCCGGGTATTCGGTCCGCCAACTGCATCTAGCGCCCTTCGGTGAGCAAACCGTTGCCGCACAACGCATCCGCTCAGACCCCGCGGTCGCCCCGTTGGCTCTTGAGCCCCAGGAGAGTCAGGAGTCGGTCCAATGAGCCTGGAACTGGCTCGTGTAGCCGACCTGGTTCGCGTCGAGTCGAAACCGCAGTGGGCTGAGATCGAACTCAGTGATGTCTGCCACGATTCGCGAGCGATGGTGCCCGGAGCACTTTTCGCGGCGATACCGGGCGATTCAAGCGACGGACACTCCTATGCCGGCGACGCGGTTGAAGCCGGAGCGGCTGCCGTGCTGGTGGAACGCCCCCTGGGACTCGGTGTCCCGGAGTTGCGGGTCGCTTCTGTTCGCGAGTCTCTCGGCCCGGTCGCGTCGGCGGTACACGGCGAGCCGAGCCGAGCCCTGCAACTCGTTGGTGTCACCGGCACGAACGGCAAGACGACCACTGTTCGTATTCTCAGCTGCTTGCTGTCTGAGCTGGGTGTCCCCGTAGCGGAAGTTGGAACCTTGACAGGTGAGCGGACCACCCCCGAAGCACCCGAACTGCAGCGGTTCCTGGCGGACGCCGTTGCTCGCGACGTCGCCGCGGTAGCAATGGAAGTCTCCTCTCATGGGCTGGCGCAGCACCGAGTCGACGGCTGTCGGTTCACGGTGGCGGCGTTCACCAACCTGGGCAACGACCATCTCGACTATCACGGCACGATCGAGGAGTACTTTGCCGCCAAGCAACGGTTGTTCAGTCCTGAACTGAGCGATCTGGCCATCGTGAATGTGGACAGTGAATTCGGATTGCGTCTGGCCGATGAGATCAACATCCCGGTCATAGCGGTTGGCGCTCATCTCGTCGACTCCCTCCGATTCGATCGATACATGAACAAATTCCGGTGGCGTGAGCGAGCGGTGCATCTACCCCTGGCCGGAGAATTCAACGTCGCCAACGCGGTGATGGCCGCTGAGATCGCGGTAGCGCTCGGCCACCGGCCCGGCGATGTTGCAGAGGCACTGGCGACGACACCCTCGGTGCCAGGGCGCTTTGAGGTGATCGACCAGGGCCAGCCCTTTTCGGTGGTCGTCGACTACGCCCACACTCACGATGCCCTTGAGGCTGTGTTGGCCGCAGCACGAGCTGTGACAAAGAACTCCCTGATCGTTGTTTTCGGTGCCGGTGGGAACCGAGACCACGACAAGCGCCCCATGATGGGGAAAGTCGTCCGCAGTCTCGCTGATCGGGTTGTCGTCACGAGTGACAATCCCCGAGACGAACCCCCCGAAGACATCATTTCTGCCATCGTTTCAGGTATGCCGATTCCTCCAGATCTCGTCGAAGTCGATCGTCGCCGAGCCATCGGTGCGGCCTTCGACGTCGCTCGTGAAGGAGACCTGGTGCTCCTTGCCGGCAAGGGTCATGAAACGACACAGACGATCGGCTCTCAGGTGGTCTCCTTTGATGATCGGCAGGTTGCGGAAGAAGAGTTGCAGTTGCGAACCGGGGTGGCGTCGTGAACCGCCTGCTTATCGCTGCTGCCGTGTCGATGATTGTGTCGCTGTTCGGAACCAGGTTGTTGCTCAAATGGTTGACCGAGCACAAGATCGGCCAACCGATTCGGAGCGATGGGCCGGAGGGGCACCATACGAAGGCGGGAACGCCGACGATGGGCGGAGTCGCGATCGTGTCGGGCACGGTACTGGGTTACGTCATCTCAGATTTTTTCGGAGGCATCTACACACTGCGGGGCATCTTCGTGTTGATGTGCATCGTCGGCGGTGGCGCAGTCGGCTTGCTTGACGACTGGATCAAAGTTGTGGCCGCGCGCAATCGCGGACTCAACAAGCGAGCCAAGATTATTGGCTTGCTGGTCGTGGCTGTTGGCTTCGCGTTCTTGATGACCGAGTTCACCAGTGTTCACACCACGCTCGCTTTCACTCGTTTCGACAATCCAGGATGGGAACTCGGACGGATCGGCTGGATGCTCTGGGCTGTGCTGTTGATCATCGCGACCACCAACAGCGTCAACCTCACCGATGGACTCGACGGGTTGGCGGCTGGAGCTGGAGTGATCTGCTTCGCAGCGTTCACCTTGATCGCCTTTTGGCAATTCCGCCATCTTGAGAACTACAGCAACCCCGCGGCGCTGGACCTGGCGGTCATCTCCGCCGCAATGGTCGGCGGCATCGTCGGCTTTCTGTGGTGGAACGCGGCACCCGCGCAGATCTTCATGGGCGATACGGGATCGCTGGCCATTGGCAGCGGTCTTGCGGCCCTGTCCTTGTCCACGAGCACTCATCTGCTGTTGCCGATCATTGGCGGCCTCTTTGTCCTTGAGACCGTTTCGGTGATTCTGCAGATCGTTGTGTTCCACCGATTCGGGGGGCGGCGCCTGTTCCGGATGGCCCCGATCCACCATCACTTCGAACTCGCGGGATGGCCTGAAACGACTGTAATCGTGCGGCTTTGGATCATGTCTGGACTGTGTACCGCAGTTGGTCTGGGGATTTTCTATCGCGACGCTATTGCTGCGGGGTTCACAGCATGACCACAGCGAGCGAAACGATCACGCTGGATCTCCGCGGTCGGAAAAGGGCACTTCTTGGAGGATTCGGCCTGACCAATCGCGCTGTAGCCAAAGCGCTCGTTGAGCGGGGCCATGCGGTGGCGGCTTTCGACGACAAACCGAACGAACTCGTCGGGGGATTCGCCGACGAACTCGGAATTGAACTTCTGGAGCCGCCGGCGAAGCTGGACAAGTGCTTGGATCAGGTTGACTTTGTCGTCCCGACTCCGGGGCTCGCTGAAGACCACAGGGTTTTTGAGCTAACCCGACAGCGTGGGTTGCCGCTGGTTTCGGAGTTCGACCTTGCCGCTCAATGGGATGATCGCCCAGTTGTGGCGATCACCGGCACGAACGGCAAGACCACCGTCGTCGAGTTGTGCACCGATGCGCTGAAGCGTTCAGGAATCAAAGCAGTTGCGGCCGGGAACACCGATGTTCCATTGGTCGAAGCCATAAGGGATCACTCCACTGAAGTGTTCGTTGTGGAAGCCAGCTCGTTTCGGCTTGCGCGGACCCGTGAGTTCACACCTCAAGTCGGCACCTGGCTCAACTTCGCGCCCGACCATCTTGACGTGCACCTCGACTTGGCCTCGTACGAGAATGCAAAGTCCCGAATATGGCGGAACCTCGCAGTGGACGGGGTTTGTGTGGCGAATGCTCTGGATCCGGTTGTGATGCGCCATGTGAGGTCGGATCTGCGTACCGTGACCTTCGGAGGATGCCAAGGGGATTGGCGAGTCGCCAAAGGCGAGTTGACCGGGCCCCAGGGGCCTTTCGCTCACGTGGCAGATTTATGGCGTGCTCTTCCCCACGATATTGAAGCTGCCCTGGCGGTGGCCGCCTCGGTCACGCCCGTTGGCGCGACACTCGACGCAGTTGCGGCGGCTTGTCACGAATTCGACGGGTTGCCCCACAGGATTGTGCCGATCGGCGAGATTGACGGTTCGATTTACTATGACGACTCCAAAGCGACCACTCCGCATGCGACACTGGCCGCCTTGCGCGGGTTCGGTCAGGTCGTCTTGATTGCGGGAGGACAGAACAAAGGGGTTGACCTTGCCGAGATGGCGGTTGAAGCGAGCGGTGTCGTAGGGGTAGTAGCCATCGGCGATGCTTCAGGCGAGATCGCTGGCGCGTTCTCGGCAACACATCTTGTCGAAGTCGCTACGGATATGGACGATGCGGTAACACGTGCCCGCCGTTTTGCCAGAGGCGGAGTTCCCGTGTTGCTCAGTCCGGGATGCGCTTCGTTCGACTGGTACGAGAGCTACAAGAAGCGTGGTGAAGATTTCATCAGAGCGGTCGGGGCGCAACGATGAAGACTGTTGATCTTGCTTCCAAGCAGTCCCGCACGATCCGCCCGGTCCGCTCAAAGGCCCGTGACAAGCGAACCGCGACTGCTCCCGTGGGGCGGCGCACCATTCTGTTCTTGTCGCTGTTGGTGATGGTCAGTGCGCTTGTCGTGCTCGGTCTGGTGATGGTGTTGTCGGCTTCGGCCGTTGTCAGCATCGCAGACAGCGGGAGCGCTTGGAGCAAGTTCAGTCGACAAGCCGCTTCGGCTGGAGTCGGTCTGATTCTGATGTTCGTGACCATCCGAATCGACTACCACCACTGGCGGATTTTCACTTCTCCTGCGGTGGTGAGCTCTTTGTTCCTGCTTTCTTTGGTGTTGGTCCCGGGCTTCGGAGTCAGCCAGAACAACGCGACTCGTTGGCTCGATCTGGGTGTTGTCTCGTTTCAGCCGTCTGAGGTCGCAAAACTTGCATTGATCTTGTTCGTCGCGGATGTCCTGTCAAGGCCCCGCCGAGACATTCGCGACGCGCGCACCACTCTGTTCCCGGTGCTGTTCTGTACAGGATTGTTTTCGTTTCTTTTCATGTTGCAACCTCATTTCGGCAACACCTTGATCCTCGGGGTGATCGCGCTGACGATGCTGTTCTGGGCGGGCACACCGTTGCGCCAACTGTCGGCTACGGGCGCGGCCGGAGTTGTGATGGCCGGAGCGGTCGTCTGGAACACCACGTGGCGTCGTGAACGTTTGTTGAGCGTTTTTGATCCTTGGAGCGATCCCGATGGAGCCAGTTTTCAGCTTCTCCAGTCGCTTCACGCCATTACGGTTGGCGGAATCCGCGGGACCGGTCTGGGAGAAGGGCTGGCGAAATGGGGTTTCGTTCCCTATGCCCATAGCGACTTCATCTTCGCGGTGATCGCGGAAGAACTGGGAATTGTCGGGGCCAGTACCGTGATCCTGCTCTATCTCGGAATCGGAGTTGCGGGATCCATGGTGGCTCTGAGGGCACCCGACAGATTCGGGATGCTGCTGGCAGTCGGCATTACCACGTGGATCTTCTCTCAGGCTTGTCTCAACCTGGGTTCGGTGATGGGGTTGGTGCCGACGGTCGGGGTGACGCTCCCACTGTTGTCACACGGCGGGACTTCGTTGGTGGTGGTGATGGCGACCACGGGGATCCTGCTCAACGTCGCCCGCCAAGGCCGATGACGAGCTCTGGGCGCGTTTGGGCTGTTGTGGCCGGCGGAGGAACGGGCGGACACGTTGTTCCTGGGCTGGCCATTGCTGAAGAGATCGTGTCGCGTTGCAAGCGCACAGATGCCGTTCACTACGTGGGCAGTCGCCGTGGAATCGAAACCAAGATGGTGCCCGAGGCAGGGTTCACCTTGACGGCTCTGCGAGGCCGGGGCATCGCTCGCAAACTCACGCTGCGCAACGTGGGCGCCGTGGTCGGACTTTGCACGGCCATCCTGGAAGCCATCGTTCGAATGGCTCGATGGCGGCCGGCGGTGGTGGTCGGCGTTGGCGGCTTTGCTTCGGTTCCTGCGGTGGTCGCCGCGGTTGTTTGGCGGGTGCCTGTCGTTGTTGCCGAACAGAACGCGGTACCGAGTGCGGCCAATCGGTTGGGTGCAAGATTCGCGAAGGCCGCAGCGGTGCCGTTCCCGGACGTTGATCTGCCCAGAGCGGTGTGGACGGGCAACCCGGTGCGCGCCGAGATGGGCAATGTTGACCGGACAGCTCACAGAGGCGCGGCGTGTCAGCGGCTCAATGTTGACCCGAGCCGCAAACTGCTGTGTGTGTTCGGCGGGTCATTGGGCGCTCGCAGAATCAACGAAGCGCTTTTTGCGACACTTGGGGAATGGCGCGGTCGCGATGATCTGACGATCCGCCATATCACCGGTGAGCGTGACTACGCGGAACTCAAGGCCAGAGTGGCTGCGCGCTCCGCGCCTGAGACGGGTTCGTCTATGACACCCGATGAGGCTCTGAGAGCCGACGATGATCTGGTCTTTCAACTGGTTGAGTTTGAGCACGACATGGCTTCGGTATATACCGCGAGCGATCTTGTCCTGTGTCGGGCTGGAGCGAGCACGGTCGCGGAACTGACTATCGCAGGTGTGCCGGCGATTCTCGTTCCGCTTCCCGGCGCTCCGGGTGATCACCAGACCGCGAACGCGCGCACTCTCGCGCAAAGCGATGCCGCGAAGGTGGTGCCCGACAGCGAACTCGATGGCGAGCGGCTTCGCTTAGAGGTGGATGCGCTGCTGGGCGACGAGCCGCGTCTAGTCTCGATGTCTGCTGCGGCCAAGGCACAAGGACGGCCCGACGCCGCGGAAGCTGTCGTCGACCTGCTTGAGCGCCATGCCAAGCGCCCTCTTGAGAAGCCGAGTGAGACATGACCGTTGATCTCAGTACTCCGCGGCGGATTCACCTGATAGGTGCAGGCGGCGCGGGCATGGGCGCGATAGCTTCCGTGCTCGCAGCAATGGGCCATGAGGTGTCTGGGAGCGACCTCAAAGAAGGTCTCATTGTCGAACGTCTTCGTGCAGAGGGCATTGCTGTGACGATAGGCCACAAAGCCGAGAACGTTGCCGAGGCCGAACTGGTGGCTATCAGCAGTGCGATTCCAGATCACAACCCCGAACTGATCGCGGCTCGTCGGCTGGGAATGGAGGTGCTGCGACGAATGGACTTGTTGCCGGCCATCTCCGAACAGAGACGAACTGTCGCCGTCGCCGGCACGCACGGGAAGACGACGACCAGTTCAATGTTGTCGATGGTTCTCACCGAAGCCGGATTTCAGCCCTCGTTCATCATCGGCGGAGACATCAACGAGATCGGCTCAGGCGCAGTCTGGGGCGCTGGTGAGTGGATGGTCATTGAAGCCGATGAATCTGATCGCACGTTTCTGTCGCTGGGTCCCGAAATCGCCGTCATCACCAATATTGAGCCGGACCATCTTGAAACCTATGGAGGAGAACCTTCTGCGCTCCACGATGCTTTCGTTGAATTCGGCGATGGCGCGGCGAACTGTGTCATGTGCGCGGACGACCGCGATGGGTTCGCGCTGGCGCAACGGCTGGGTGCGGTGACGTACGGGACGACCTCGGCGGCTGACTACCAGCTTGTAGAGATTGTGAAGAGCCGAGCCTCTGTCTCGTTCTCGCTGAAGCATCTCGGGGAGGATGTGGTCAGTGTCGATTTGCCGACGCCGGGACTCCATAATGCGCTGAACGCGGCCGCGGCCGTTGTAGTCGCGCTCCAACTCGGCGCGCCGGCTGATGCCGCGAGTCGAGCTTTGTCGCAATTCGGAGGAGTGGCTCGCCGCTACGAATTCCGGGGGGAAGCTTCAGGGGTCACGTTTGTGGACGACTATGCGCATCTGCCGGCGGAGGTTCAGGCTGCCTTGGGCGCAGCCGAAGACGGCAACTGGAAGCGGATCGTGGCCGTGTTCCAACCCCATCGCTACAGTCGGATCGCCACGCTGGGCCAGGACTTCGCAGATGCTTTCCTGCAAGCCGATGAGGTTGTCGTTACAGACATTTATTCTGCCGGCGAGACGCCACGCCCGGGAGTCACCGGAAAGCTGGTGGTGGACGCCATTCTGCGCGCTCACCCCGAGACCGGGGTAACCTATGAACCCCACCTCGGCGATGTCGCGGAGTTGCTTGCCGAACGTCTCAGGCCCGGTGATCTTTGCCTGACTCTTGGCGCTGGAGATCTGACCAACGTCCCAGACGCGGTTCTCGAACGGCTGCAATCTGAGACAGTTCAATCTGAGACAGCGCAATGAGTAATCCCGCTGATTCGAGCAGCCTGAGCGTCGCAGCCGAAGCGTTACGGTCCAGTCAGCTGTCGCAGAAGACTCGGTTTGACGCGCCGCTCGGTCCGTTGACCAGCTATCGCGTCGGGGGTTGTGCGGCGGCGCTCGTGACCGTTGATACCCGTAACGATGTGTCGACGCTTTGTGAGGTGCTCGCGGGAGCAGAGGGAAGTTCCGATGTGGCGCTGTCGGTCGTCGGCCGAGGATCCAACCTGTTGGTCAGCGACGATGGATTCGCAGGGATTGTGATAGTGCTCGGCCGAGACTTCGCTGAGATCAGCGTTCGGGACAAGACCATTGTTGCCGGTGCCGCTGCAAAGTTGCCGGTTGTTGCTCGCGCTTCGGTCAACGCCGAACTTGCGGGGTTTGAGTGGGCTGTGGGAGTTCCGGGATCGGTAGGCGGCGCGGTGCGGATGAACGCTGGTGGGCACGGTGCTGAGATCAAGGATTCTCTGACTTCCGCTCAACTGGTCGACCTCCGCACCGGCGAGCATGTGTGGCGGTCGAACAAAGATCTGGAGTTCAGCTATCGCAGTTCGTCGGTGCGTGCGACCGAACTGGTGCTGGAGGCCCACTTCGAGTTGATCCCAGGCGATTCGGCTGCCGGCAAGGCTCAGCTGCTTGAGATCGTGCAGTGGCGGCGGGCCAATCAGCCTGGCGGCCAGAATGCGGGATCGGTGTTCACCAACCCCGATGGTGACAGCGCAGGGAGGCTCATTGAGTCGGTAGGAGCCAAGGGTTTGCGGATCGGCACTGCTGAGGTGTCTCCGAAGCACGCAAACTTCATCCAAGCCGACGAAAACGGACGCGCGGCGGACATTTTGTCGCTGATGAAAGAGATCCAAAGGCTCGTGTTCGAGGGCCACGGTATAGAACTCGTATACGAGACTCAACTGCTGGGCTTCGATGACGTGTTTGGTAGCGGTACTGACATTCACCCCGACAGCCGATGACGACCGTAACCGACATTGATCCTCGACTTCGTGCCCGACGTGGCGCCGTGCGCCGCGCCGAAGGTCGACGTCGGCTCCGCTTCATCCTGATTGGCTTGGCGATTCTGGGACTGATTTTCTGTGGTTGGGCGGCGTTGCGTTCGCCGCTGCTCGATCTGGATCACGTGGAGATCACGGGGCTGGGCCCGTCTCGGCTCGCGGAGGCACAACAGAGCATCGGGCTTGAAAAGGGAACTCCCCTCAACGACATTGAGATCGGCCCGATCAAGGCTGATCTTGAAGCGCTCCCGTGGGTGCTGCGCGCCGATGTTGAGAAGTCGTGGCCCAGCACAGTGCACATTGAAGTGGTCGAGAGGATTGCAGTTGCGCAACTCGCCAAAGAAGATGGTCGAGTCGCGGTGGTCGATGCGACCGGCACGATAATGGCCGAAGGCGGCCTGGAGTACGAAGAGTTGCCGAGGATTTCTCTTGAAGCCAGTGCCGCGCTGGGAGAGGTTGAGCCGCAGTCGCGGCCGGGACTCGCCTTGATCGCGACCTTGCCAGACGACCTTCTCCAGTGGATTGAAGCGGTCACCTACAGCCCGGGTGCGTCCCCTGAAGCCAGGGGAGTGGTCGGATTGGATCTTGTCGGCCAAGCGGAGGCGCATCTTGGCGAAGCGACTCTTCTGAGCGACAAGGTTCAGGCACTGAGAACCGTCTTGAACGGGGTCGATCTCACCTGCATTCGGGTGATCGATGTGGCTGTCCCCGACTTTCCGACCATCCGACGCGACCCCGTATGCAGTGCCTGGGCGCAAATCAACTGATTCGCCCTTCAACACCGCCGCGGCTCCGGCTACGCCCCGGCTGCCACACCCTGTTCGCCAGGACGGCTCCGGCTACGCCCGGCGAAAGCAGAGTAAATCAACTGACCGTCCGCGAATATAGCCGCGCACTCGTATACCGTCATCGGTTGACTAGTACCTGTTCGGTGCGATTCCGATTCAAGTTTTTCGATTCAAGTTTGAGGACCACAAGCGATGTCTCATCCGCAAAACTATCTCGCTGTCATCAAGGTCATCGGCGTTGGCGGTGGCGGCGTCAATGCTGTCAACCGGATGATCGATGCAGGACTGAAAGGCGTCGAGTTCATCGCCGCCAACACCGACGCGCAAGCGTTGTTGATGAGCGATGCCGACGAGAAGATTGATATCGGCCGCGACTTGACCCGCGGCCTTGGTGCCGGCAGCGATCCAGAAGTTGGACGCTTGGCCGCAGAAGCCCACCTTGACGAAGTCCGCGAGTCGATTCGCGGGGCGGACATGGTGTTCATCACCGCAGGCAAGGGAGGCGGCACGGGGACAGGGGCCGCGCCTGTGATCGCAGAACTCGCCAAATCGGAGGGGGCGCTGACGATCGGGGTTGTCACCCGCCCCTTCGCCTTCGAGGGGCGCCGGCGATCAGTTCAAGCCGAAACCGGAATTCAGAAACTCAAGGAGAAGGTGGACACCCTGATCGTCATCCCCAACGATCGCCTGCTGACCGTGTCCGACACAAACACCTCCGTTCTCAACGCGTTCAAAATGGCAGACGAGATCCTGCTTCAGGGTGTTCAGGGCATCACCACCTTGATCACCACCCCTGGCCTGATCAACACCGACTTTGCTGATGTGCGGACCATCATGACCGATGCCGGCAGTGCTCTGATGGGGATCGGCCAGGGGACCGGCGAAGGCAGAGCTGTCGCGGCCGCGCGTGATGCCATATCAAGTCCGCTTCTCGAGGCCTCGATCGAAAACGCTCGTGGCATCCTGCTCAATATCAGCGGTGGGGCCGACTTGGGTCTGCTGGAAGTCAACGAGGCGGCAGAGATCATTCACGCAGTCGCCCATCAGGACGCCAACATCATCTTTGGAACAGTGGTTGATGATGAGATGGGCGATGATGTCCGAGTCACGGTCATCGCCGCTGGATTCGACCGCTGGGATGAATCACGTCCGAATCCTCGCCAAACGATCGCATACGACGATCCTCTCGTTTCGCAACCGACCGGCGACGTTCCGATAGCGGACGTCTTCGCCTCGTTCGGCGACGAAGCTCTCGACCTCGGTGACGAATTCGACGTTCCATCCTTCTTGAGGTAGCGGAGGCGGCGCGTGATTGAGCGCTCCCTTCCCGCCGGCTCCGGTCATCTCGCACGTGTGCGTTGCTCGGAGCGATGCGACGGCGACTTCGCCGTTCGCAGCAACCCTGAACTGCTGGCTCGGGCACGTAGCTCCCTTGCACCAGGTCCTTGGACGTGGTTGCAGCAGGTCCATGGCGCGAACGTCGTGGTCGTGGATGAGCCCGGAGCGCAGTGTGGGGCGCATGCGGACGCGAGTGTGACCGCCTGTGTCGATGCGGTGCTGTCAGTTCAGACGGCTGATTGTGCGCCGCTGGTGCTCGCAGGAGAGGGCCTGGTAGGACTTGTGCACGTTGGCTGGCGGGGAATCGTCGAAGGCGTGATTGGGGCAACATTTGACCGACTGCATGGTCTCGGAGGCGAAGAGATCCACGCTCTGCTGGGTCCATGCATCGCCCCTGCGGGTTATCAGTTCGGTTCTGCCGAATTGGATCTGGTGGCGTCTGTTGCGGGTGATTCTGTGCGCTCGACAACTACCGAAGGCTCACCCGCGTTGGATCTTCGCGCGGCAGTTTCGGCGCAATGTCGCGACGCGGGTGTCTCTTCGTTCTCAGTCGTCGGTCCACCCAAGAGCGCGACGCCCTTCGACACCGCCGACAGCCGCTGGTACTCACACCGCACGCGTGGCGAATCAGAGCGACAGACAACGGTGGCATGGCTGGAGAAGAGATGACTGACGCCGCTTTCGTTGCGAGCCGCCTGTCGCAGGTACGCGAGCGCCTCTCTGCGGTGAACGGCGAGCACGTACGAGTTGTGGCAGTTACCAAGGGCCATGCCACCGACACCGTTGCAGCCGCTATCGCCGCTGGTTGTACCGACATTGGCGAAAGCTACGCACAGGAGTTGTTGCACAAGAATCGAGCGTTGCTGGCGGACTGTCTGAATCGTCCTCAGGTGCATTTCGTCGGAGGTCTGCAACGCAACAAGATTCGCAAGCTGACTTCTATTGTCGATGTGTGGCAATCCGTCGACCGTCTCGACCTCGGCGAGGAACTAGCGCGACGATCTCCTCGAGCCCGGGTGTTGGTGCAGGTTGACCTTTCAGGCGAACAGACCAAACGAGGCTGCTCCGCGGCGACAGCCCCCGACTTGGTCGCCCGATTGACCGACCTTGAACTCAACGTGATCGGGCTGATGGGCATAGGACCGACAGGGGCACCGGAGAAAGCCCGCCCGGGTTTTGCAATGCTTCGCGGGTTAGTGGATCGACTAGGTCTGGCAGAGTGCTCTATGGGGATGACCGCAGACTTGGAGATCGCGGTTCAAGAAGGTTCGACAATGGTCCGGATCGGGACGTATCTGTTCGGCCCGCGGCCTCCAAGACAACAGAAAATCGAGCGATGACGAGTCTGTTGCCCAATGGCCTGAGCTACGCGAGAGTGCTTTATCAGTTGAGGTTGCCCACCGGTGGTCGTCGTAGCGCTACATTTGGACCTGAAGGCAGGTGTTGAGCATGTTGAAAAAAGCACTGTTTTATCTTGGGCTCGGATCAGACGAGGAATACGAGCATTACGACGATCGGGTGACGGGCGGCGCGTATCCACCTGGGGGAGAGGCGATCACCGGCGCCGCGGCGACAAGACACGACTTGAGGCAGGGTCCTGGCAGCGCAACAGTGCGTCCGATCATGCCTTCGGATTCCGTGGGCCAGCCCGTACGCCCAGTGGCTCCGGTCGATCCCGCGTACACGGAGGCGGACGCGGATGGGCGGGCTCAAGCGGCGGCCGGAGCGTCTGCAGTTCGGATCGTCGATGATCCCCCGACCAGGCCATCGACAACGAACCCTCATTCGGCCTCCCCGACAATCTTCGAAGAGGCTCCGCGGTTAGGTGAGCGGTTGAAAGCAGGCCAGCCTGTGATCATGAACCTGCAGAACGCCGAGCGGAACACTCGACGCCGGCTTCTCGACTTCGCTAGCGGAGCTTGCTACGCCCTCGAAGGAAGGATGGAGCGGGTTGCCGAGCAGGTGTTTCTCATCACGCCACCCGAGCCTAGGGTGCGCCCGACCGTTGAGACCTCCCCCGATGACGAGAGCTACAACCACTAAAGCGGGCGCAAATTGGCTAGCCTTCGAGTTGCAGCCCGTTGTTCCCCGCTCTTGGTTCGCTTCGCTCCACCCCCCGCTCTTGTTCGCTGCGCTCACCGGCCGCTCGGGCGCGGGCCGGGCCGCTCGGGCCTCTTAGCAGCCAACCCTGTTCAACTACCAACGAACCAGAGGCTGTGTTCTCTGGTGGTGCAGGCGCTTCGCGTCGCCAAGGTTGCAGGTAGCGTCCCCGATTCGAGGATCCCCCTGTTCTACAATTCCGAGCATGGACGATTTGTCTTCCCTTCTACAGGTCAGGTTTCGCGAGAGTTGGCGGGGCTACGACCCCGATGAGGTGGATGCGTACGTTGACCAGGTCAGCAACGCGATTTCGCGGGCGCAAGAAGAACTGGCCTCTCTCGCTGAGCAGGTCGAGGTCGGCGCACCCAGCTCTGACGACCGCAGCGATTCTGAGGTTGAAACTTCGGCAACCGACTTTGAACAGACGACTGAAGCGCTTGCCCAAACGCTTGCTTCAGCCCAAGACGCTGCCGACGAGTTGATTGCCGAAGCTCGTGAACAAGCCGAACAAATCGTCACTACGGCCGAGAGCCAGGCCGAGGCCACAATCGCCGGCGTGCATGCGGATGCAGTACAGATTCGTAGCGAAGCTGACGAGTACGCCGAATCGACCTATGCCAACGCCGAGAAACTTGCAAAAGAGCGGGAAGCTGCGGCGGCGATCGAAGAGAGGAAAAAGTATGAGTCGGAGATTTCCGAACTGACCGCGCAACGGGCCCAGCTCGCAGAGGATCTCGAACTTCTTGAGCGGCACGTGGTTGAACAACGCCAAGAGATCGAGAGGTCGTTGTCGAAGCTGACCGATCTCGTCATGTCACCGGAGACCTTCCGAATTGAATCTGCGCCGTCCACTGAAGTTGCTGAATCCAAACCTGACGGTGACGGTCGGGATGAGATGGGAGTCCTTGAGGTCGAAGACGACTCGGACCGCAGCGTCGAAGCCGAACCCGATGGTGTTATCGGTCTGGACGCGGCAGCCGTGTTTGATGATGAGATCGACTCGCTGCAGGTCGACGAACCACTCAAGATTGCAGGCGAAGATTCTGTCGCTTCAACCGATTCCGCGAATCGCCAGCCGCGGTTCGTTACTGCTGCAGACTTGGAGGAACAGCGGTCGATCGACGAACCAACCGTGCAAGACGAACAGATTGACAGTGGTCCAACCATGTCTCAGCTGTTCGGTGAGGAAGAGCTTCCGCAAGCGGTCGCAGCGGGGCGCGACGAGGAACCGTTCCTGGCTCAGCTTCGAGAAGCGGCTTCGCGAGACAATATGCGAATAGACAGCGATGACGCCCTATCAGCGTTCTTCAATCAGGATGAGGACCAGAGAAGGTCTCCCTGGTTCTTGGGCGGCCGCTGATCTCGTCAACCCGCGGATCCGCTAAACTGCGGCCTGACTGAGGCGGTCATGCGTCGGTCACAGGTGTGAAGGACCGGCAGTATGGCCACGAAAAAGAAGAGTTCGGCAAGCGCGGCGAGAAAGAATGTCGCGAAGAAGGCTCCAGCGAAGAAGGCTCCTGCCAAGAAGGCTGCTGTTAAGAAGGCCGCGGCGATGAAGAGCACCGCCAAGAAGGCTCCAGCGAAGAAGGCTGTCGCGAAGAAGGCACCAGCCAAGAAACGGGCGGTCAAGAAGGCCGCGGCGATGAAGAGCACCGCCAAGAAGGCTCCAGCGAAGAAGGCTCCTGCCAAGAAGCGGGCGGTCAAGAAGTCACCGTTCGGAAAGAAATTCAATGAAGAGATGAAGAAGCGACTCCTCGCCGAGCGGGCCAAGTACCTTCACTCCGAAGAGATCTATCGTGCCGAAGCAGAGGCGCTCATCGAGGGGCGCGAACCCGGTGACGTGCAGTTCGACGAAGAGAGCGGCGAAGGTGACACGCTAGCGGTGGAGCGTGAACGCGATCTCGCGCTGTCGGCTCAGGCAAGAGTTGCCGTCGATCAGATAGACGCCGCATTAGACCGAATTGCGGCCGGTACCTATGGTATTTGCGTAGTTTCCGGTCTGCGCATTCCCCAGGAACGTCTCCGCGCGATCCCCTGGGCGGCGGAACGTGTCGAATACAAAGTCGGCAGCCTTCAGCGACGATGACTCGAGCGGGCGAGCCGCGTTGAGCAATGAGCGTGCGCTGAGCGAGGAGATTCCTTTCGCGTTGGCAGATGAACGGCTTGATCGCGTTGTTGCACTCATGGCCGAGGTGAGCCGGTCGGTCGCCGCACGAATGATCGATGAGGGCGCTGTGACGATCGACGGAGTGGTCGCGACTTCAGGCTCAGCCCGTGTCGAGACTGGTTCCACAATCGAAGCATTGGTCCCTGTACCGACGGACCCTCGACCAACTGCCGACCCCGCGGTGGAATTCCGCGTTGTGTATGAAGACCCGCACATCCTCGTGGTCGACAAGCCAGCGGACCTTGTAGTCCATCTGGGCGCGGGACACAAAGATCGCACGCTCGTCAATGGTCTGCTTTCCCGCTATCCAGAAATCGCCTCAGTAGGAGAACCCCACAGACCGGGGATCGTCCATCGGCTTGATCGAACGACCTCGGGTCTGCTTGTCGTCGCGCGCACTTCTGAGGCCTACGGCCAACTCGTCGTCCAGATGTCAGCCCACGAGCCCGAACGGGTCTATCAAGCGCTTGCCTGGGGTCACCTTGAAGCTGACCGAGGCACGATCGACGCTCCTATCGGGCGTTCACCGCGACACCCGACCCGGATGGCGGTGATTGACCGCGGACGCCCGGCACGGACCCACTATGAGGTCGTGGAGCGATTCGCCGAACCTCGTGAGACGTCACTGCTGGAGTGTCGCCTCGAAACGGGACGCACCCACCAGATTCGGGTACATCTGAAAGCAATCGGCCACCCGGTAGTGGGGGATCGCGCCTACGACGGGCATCGACCCGGTATTGAGTTGGATCGACCCTTTCTGCATGCCTGTGCACTTCGATTCCGTCACCCGGTCACCGACGAGAGGGTCGAGTTGGAGTCGCCTCTGGCGGCCGATCTTGTCGGTACGTTGCAGCTCTGCTCGGGCTAGAAGTCCTCGGCAGCGGGCCAAGGAGCCTCACCCCGCGACATCGCGGCAATGTCAGCCAAAGTGAACGAATCCAAGAAGTCACGCATGTGCGAACCAGCCGCACCCCAGATGCTCAGCAGAACGCACTGTCCCTCGTGATCGCAGGCTCCGTCGGTGTGAGGTTCGGAGAAATCACCTGCGGTGATCGGTCCATCAACGGCTCGAACAATCTCCGACAGCCGAATCTCGCTTGGATCGCGGGTCAACACGTACCCGCCGCCGACGCCTCGCTTCGAGCGCACGATCCCAGCCCCCTTGACCGCGAGCAGAATCTGTTCAAGGTAAGGCTGCGGGAGAGCGGTTCGTTCGGCGATCTCGCGGACCGAAGTAGGGGCGTCCTCGGTATGCAGCGCCAAAGAGAGCAGCGCGCGAGCGGCGTAGTCACCTCTAGTCGAGACTCTCATTCCCCAGAGCCTACGTGAACCTCGCGGTCGTGGTAAGACTTGGGCGAATGCACGAGCCCGAACCGATGATGCCCGCCTTCGGCGGAGGATGCATAGCGGACCTTGTACCGGCGCTTCTTGAGCGAACGCTTCCAGCCGATTCATTGCTCGATGAAGCGATTCTCGACAGCAACGCCGTGGTGATGCTGCTCCTTGATGGGCTTGGCTGGAATCAATTGCAGCAGCGGGCTCATTTGGCGCCGACGTTGATGTCGATGACACAACGAACCGCCACGACAGTGGCTCCGTCAACTACCGCCACCGCGCTCACCTCCCTGGTGACAGGTAGCGCGCCGGGTCGCCATGGGGTGGTCGGATATCGGATTCACGTGAACGGAGAAGTGCTGAACACCCTGCGTTGGAGCACACCAAGCGGCGATGCTCGAAAGCGAATACTCCCGAGCGAGTTTCAACTTGAGCCGGCATTCTGCGGACAACGACCGGTGGTGGTGCAAAACGCCGAGTTCGGACACAGCGGGTTCACGATGGCGCATCTCGCCGACGTGCGCCACCGCGGCTGGCAGACAATGCCGGCGATTGCAGTGGAGGTGCGCCAAGCCATTGCCGACGGAGAGCCGTTCGTCTATGCCTACTACGACGGGATCGACAAGACCGCTCACCTTCGTGGATTCGGTGAGTTCTACGACGCAGAGTTGGTTGCCTGCGACAATATGGTGGCCGATCTGATGATGGCGTTACCACGTGGCACAGCCATCGTCGTGACGGCGGACCACGGATTGGTCGACTGTCTCGGCAATGCCACCGCACTTGCCCCCGAGGTGACAGAACATGTCCGCAGTCAAAGCGGAGAAGCTCGATTTCGATGGCTTCATTCCGAACCGGGTCGGCAACGGCAACTTCTGACCGCCGCGGTGTCATCGCACTCTGATCGCGCCTGGGTGTACGGAGTGGAGGAGATGATCGATGAGGGGTGGTTCGGTCCCGAAGTGACAGATGCTGCCCGCTCAAGGCTCGGGGACGTGGCCCTAGTAGCCAAAGATCGTTGGTATTTCACCGATCCAGCCGATAGCCCCAGGATCGAACTGGTCGGTCGCCATGGTTCGCTGACACCAGATGAGATGCTCATTCCGGTCCTAACCTTTACGAGTTGACACTCGACCATCTGACCAAGGAGCACAGTATTGTCCGACCCCCAGAAACACTCTGATAATCCTGGCGAGACTCCGGAACTGCTTGAGCGCCCTGAAGTTCTCGATGCAGAAGATTCCGAGGAGAAGATAGAGGAGACGATCGATCACCCAGCCAAGGTGATGCGCATCGGCACCATGATGAAACAGCTGCTCGACGAGGTCCGTGCAACTGACCTAGACGAACCCAGCCGGGACCGCCTGCGAGACATCTACGAAACATCTATTGCTGAACTCGGCGTGGCGCTGTCTGCGGATCTCCGCGAGGAACTAGGCCGACTTGCACTGCCTTTCGGCAGTGATGACACACCCTCGGGTGCCGAACTGCAGATCGCCAAAGCGCAACTTGTCGGCTGGCTCGAAGGGCTTGTCCAAGGGATGCAGGCGATGTTGTTTGCCCAGCAAATGGCGGCGCAGCAGCAACTCCAATCGATGCGGGGGCAGATCGGCCCCCCGCAAAGCGATCATTCCTCCACCAGCGACGAGCGTCCCGGAACCTATCTGTGATCTATGGTGCCGACGTCACGTCACTGTGCAATGTCTGATCGAGTATGGACGTAACCGGTAGTGGAGGGTAGGTTCCAAATAACAAATATGTGATCCTGATCCTTCAGCATTAGATCCTTCAGCTTCGAAAAGGAGTCCGCTTGGGCGATTCGTTCACCCATCTACATGTCCACACCGAGTATTCGATGCTTGACGGGGCCTCGCGCGTCGACGACGCCATCAACGCGGCGGTTTCTGACGGTCAGCCCGCCTTGGCAATCACTGATCACGGCAACATGTACGGAGTCCTCGAGTTCTACCAGGGCTGCCGCGACGCCGGGATAAAGCCGATCATCGGCAGCGAGATATACCTGGCCCACGAGTCACGCGCCGAACGCCCGAATCGCACCGGCCGCACCGATGATTCGGGTGGCAGCACCGGGTCCGGACAGAAGCTCTACTACCACGCAATACTGCTCGCCGAGAACGACATCGGGTACAAGAACCTAATCCAGATTTCCAGTCAGGCGTTTCTCACGGGCTATCACTACAAGCCTCGCGCGGACTTCGAACTGCTCGAGAAATACCACGAAGGGCTCATCGCCACCTGCGGATGCCTCGGCGGCCATGTGCTCCAGTCGTTGCTGCAGGGCCAAGAAAAATTGGCCCTTGAGCAGGCATCACGGTTCCAGGACATCTTCGGGAGGGACAACTATTTCATTGAGATTCAGGACCACGGGATGCCTGAGCAGAAAAGAACCAACCCGCAACTGTTGGAGATCGCCCGCAAGATCAACGCGCCGATCGTGGCCACCAACGACAGCCACTACACCCACTCCTACGACGCAGAGGCCCATGACGCGTTGCTGTGCGTTCAGACCGGGTCGTTGCTCAGCGACACCGACCGTTTCAAGTTTCACGGAGATCAGCACTATCTGAAGACGGCGGCTGAGATGCGTCGGCTGTTCGCCGAGATTCCCTCGGCATGCGACAACACCCTGTGGGTTGCGGAGCGAGCCGATGTGAATATTGAGTTCGGACAACCGAAGTTGCCGAAATTTCCCATTCCTGAGGGCTTCGCCTCCGACACCGACTACCTGCGCGACCTCACCTACGCCGGAGCGAAACGCCGTTGGGGATCCCAGTTGCGCCCCGACATCATCGAGCGGCTCGATTTTGAACTCGGTGTGATCGACCGCATGGGTTTCTCCGCCTACTTCCTGATCACCTGGGATCTCATCCGGTTCGCGCGTGAAAAGGACATTCGAGTAGGTCCTGGGAGGGGGTCAGCCGCAGGTTGTGCAGTTGCCTACGCACTGCAGATCACCGACCTCGACCCGATCAAGTACGACCTGCTGTTCGAGCGATTCTTGAACCCTTCGCGGCTCTCCATGCCCGATATCGACATGGACTTCGAGACCCGCCACCGCGACGCAGTGATCCGCTACGCGGCCGAGAAGTACGGACGCGACAACGTCGCTCAGATTGTTACGTTCTCACAGATCAAAGCACGTGCCGCGGTGAGGGACGCGGCCCGAGTGTTGGGTTACCCGTACGGCTTGGGAGACAAGGTCGCAAAGGCCATGCCCCCACTTGTGATGGGTCGAGACACCCCACTCAAATACTGCTTTGAAGAGCACCCGAAATACACCGAGGGTTACCGGGCCGCCGCCGAGTTGCGCGACATGGTGGACGATGATCCCGATATAGCCCGGGTGGTGGAGGTGGCCAAAGGGCTTGAGGGTCTGCGTCGGCAAGACAGCGTTCACGCTGCGGCAGTGGTGATCACCGACGAGCCGCTTACCGAATATCTGCCCATCCAGCGCAAACCGGAAGCAAGGAAGAGTCTCGAGGAAACGCCGATCGTCACCCAATACGAAATGCACGGGGTTGAAAGCCTGGGGCTGTTGAAGATGGACTTCCTCGGGCTCCGCAACCTCGATGTGATCGCCGATTGCCTGACTCTCATCACGCAGACTCGCGCAGAGACCATCGACATTGACTCGGTGGACCTCGAAGACAAAGCCACCTTCGAGTTGTTGCAGCGAGGCGACACAATCGGGGTCTTCCAGCTTGAGTCAACACCCATGCGGGCGCTCATACGCTCCCTCGCCCCCACTTCGTTCGACGATATTGCAGCATTGGTCGCGCTCTACAGGCCGGGTCCCATGGCGGCCAACATGCACAACGACTATGCCGACCGGAAGAACGGTCGCCAACCTGTGGAGTTCATTCATCCGCATGCCGAGGAACTGCTCAGCGAAACCTACGGGCTGATGATCTACCAGGAAAACGTCATGCGGATGGCCCAGAAGTTCGCGGGCTACACCCTCGCGGAAGCCGATTCGCTGCGTAAGGCGATGGGAAAGAAGATTCGCGAGGCGATGGCCCAAGAGCAGGAGAAGTTCGTCAATGGGGTGGTCAACAACGGCTACGACTCTTCCTTGGCACACGAGATGTTCGACATCATCGCCAGGTTCGCCGACTACGCCTTCAACAAGAGCCATTCATACGGCTACGGCTACGTGGCCTACCAGATCGCCTACCTCAAGGCGAACTACCCGGTCGAGTACCTTTCAGCCCTGCTCACCAGCGTCAAGACGAGGCTCGAATCGGCTGCGGTGTACCTGAACGAATGCCGGCTGATGGGTATCGAAGTCGGAGTACCCGACATCAACCGCTCGGAATCGGATTTCACGCCCGAACCGGACCTGAATCCCAAACCGTCCTCTCCGGGGCGGATCGTCTTCGGACTCTCCGCTATCCGCAATGTCGGAGAGGGTTTCGTAGCAAAGGTGCTCGAGGAACGAGATGCCAACGGGCCGTTCGAGTCGTTCGTCGACTTTGTTGAACGGATCAGTCTCGAATCTCTCAACAAGCGCACGATCGAGTCTTTGATCAAGGGCGGTGCCTTCGATTCGCTCGGCCATCCCCGCAAGGGGCTCCTGCAGGTTCACGAGCAGATCACCGAGATGACCGTGGAGCGACGGCGTGAACATGACATGGGTGTGATGTCGCTGTTCGGCGATCTCGACGAAGGCCCGACCTTCGATGAGCGCCCGGAGATTCCGGATGCGGAATTCGACAAGAAGTCGAAGCTGGCCTACGAGAGGGAGATGCTGGGTCTTTACGTGTCGGATCATCCGCTGTTCGGATATGAGGATCAGATCCGTCGCAAAGCCACCGCAACGGTTTCAGAACTGCTCGACGAACCGGACCGGTCTCTTGTGACTGTCGGCGGGTCGATCACCAACCTGCAGAGAAAGTGGACCAACAGGGGTGAACTGATGGCGTTGTTCGACCTTGAGGATCTCGAAGGTTCCGTTGAGGTCGTGGTGTTCCCGAGCGCAATGAAAGAGTTCGGACAGACTTTGAACGACGATGCCATTGTTCTGGTGCGTGGACGAAAGGAAAGCGGTCGTTCATCGAGAGGCAGAGGTGGCGGCAGTGACGACGCCGCGAAGTTGCTCGCAATGGAGATCGACATCGTCGAGGAACCGAGCAAGAACCCGCCCGTGCGGCTCCGTCTTGACGTAGCGCACCATGAGAAATCCAAGATTGATGAACTCAAATCGGTGCTCGAAGCTCATCCGGGCGAGTGTCCTGTGGAACTCCATCTCAGTGATCGGCGGGTCTTTCGACTGCCCGATGACTACGCGGTGGACCGTGGAAACGGGGTAGTTGCGGAGCTTCGCGAGCTGTTGGGGTCGAATTCGATCCTTGTATGAGGGTTCTGAAGTTGCGAAATGGCTACGAAGGCCTAAGACTGTAATAGCCCGTTTGTTCGGGCGAGTTGACGAGAAGTCAATACGAGAATCCGGTACACGACTAGTGGGGGCTGCGGCCATGGCCATCGAAGTGGAGACCAAGGACTGCACCGCCGTGAGCGATGCCGAACTCACCGAGATGGCTGATCTCTGTGCGGCGTCTCCCAATGCCTTCGAAGTGGGCCTGCTGTCCAAGCAGTGCGAGAAGTGGGTGCTGGTCACGGTCGCCAGCGAGGGCGGCAAGATCAGAGGCTTTTCGTACTGCACGCTCGAGCGGATCGGGGGCACCCCGAGCCTGCTGATCGGTGCGGCTCACATCTGTCGCAACAACAAACGCGACACCGTGCTTCGGGCCATAATGACCGATCAACTCCGGCGTTCAGTTTTGGCGTTCCCAGACGAGGACGTACTCGTCGGTACGCAGATCAATGACGCGGGAGCCTTCGACGCCTACAAGTCTCTCGACGACATCGTCCCTCGACCGAACCACAAGGCTTCCGGTGAGGAGCGTGCGTGGGGCCGCCGGCTGGCCAAACGCTTCGGCATTGCGCCGAGCCGCTATGAAGATCGTGCTTTCATCGTCCGCGGTGAAGGCAAGCATCCGGTTGTACTTGATCACGCCAGCGCAAAACCCGAGAAGGTGCCTGTGGCGGTGATTGCGCAGTTCGACGATCTTGATGCAACAGCCGGCGACACGCTGATCGCGTTCGGCTGGGCCATGGCCGAGGATCTCGAGAAGCTGCTCTGAGCGACTCTGGGTTTGCCGCAATCGTCCGTCGTCGACGGATGACCCGGGCGTTTTCAACCGATCCGCTGGATGTCGAGATCATTGAAGAGTTGATCGACCTTGCGCGAAGAGCCCCCTCAGCTGGGAATACCGCCGCGTTGGAGTGGTTGGTTCTCGATACAGCACCTGACGTGTCGGCGTATTGGGACACCACTCTGACCCAAGAACGACGTGCGGATTTCGCGTGGCCGTCTCTGTTGAGCGCCCCGGTCATTGTCATCTTGTGGGTTGACCCAGTGGCTTATCTCAAGCGATACAACGAATCCGACAAGGCGCATACAACGCTGGGCGAATCGCTGGACGCGTGGCCCGTCCCATATTGGTTCGTCGATGGCGGAGCCGCGGTGCAGACCCTGTTGCTTGCTGCACAAGACGCGGGACTGGGAGCGCTGTTCTTCGGGCTGTTCGAACATGAATCTGCGGTCCGAGAACGGTTCGGAGTACCCCCGTCGTTTCGAGCAATAGGAGCAATTGCTCTCGGCCACCGACGTCCCGACAGGCTCTCGCAAAGTCAGCGCCGCCCCCGGCGCGTGCTCGACGAGGTCATTCACCGTGGCGAGTGGTGACCCTCGAATGCGGCGCGCATTCTCTGGCTGTTGTTTGCCGCCCGCAGTTGGTGTCGGCGGAGGCGCATAGATAACCTCGGCGGCGTTCGGCAGTGTGGAACCCGCATCGGAGGGCTTCGATGGAAGCGGAAAACCCAGCCAAGGTCCCGTTGGTCAGCTATTTGCGGTTGGGTTCACGTCCGCACCTCATTGCCAACGAATGCACGAACTGTGGAGCTCGTTTCTTCGACCGGCGCAATGCCTGTGCCCGCTGTGGCATGCGGGAGTTCAAGAAAGTCCGGGTCAAGAACGGAGCCAGATTGAAAGCCTTCACCATCGTGCACCGGGCTGCTCCGGGGATTCCCGCTCCGTACGTGTCCGCGATCGTCGAAACTGAAGACGGCACCTCAGTCAGGTCGAATGTGGTCAATTGTGATCCGGACCCAGAAGTGGTGCAACTGGGTATGAAGCTGAAGCTCACCACCTATCCCATCGGCACTGACGACGATGGCACTGAAGCGATCGCCTTCGGTTACCAACCCGCCTGAACCCCTGATCCGCACAGAAAGCACTCCAGCAGATGGCCACAACAAAAAACTCCAAAGCAGACAAGTCGAAGGCGTCGGCCGCCAAGATCAGCGATGACAGCGTGTGGATTCTGGGTACCAATATGACCCGATTCGGACGTTACCCCGACCAAGACGTGGTTGATCTGGCAGCAGAAGCGTCAATGGCCGCGCTCCAAGACGGCAACGTGACGATCCATGACATGGATGTGCTGGCCGCAGGGTCGCTGTTCAATGCCTCGACGGGAATGGGACAGCGCATCCAGAAACAGATCGGACAAACCGGTATTCCGGTGTTCAATGTCACCAACGCCTGCGCAACCGGCGCCACCGCGCTGCGCACCGTCTACCTCTCGATCAAGGCAGGTGAGGCCGATATGGGCTTGGCTGTCGGTGTTGAACAGATGGGCAAGATGGGCCTGCTGGGCGGCGCGGGCACCAAGAAGGAGAAAAAGGTCTTCGAGCCTTCCGGCCGTTACGGCGCTGTCACCGGAATAGACGGCTACATCGGTACTGAAGGCATGCCGGGAGTGTTCGCCCAGGCGGGGATGGAGTACGCCAACGACTACGACGGCGTCGGATTCGAGCAGTTCGCCCGAGTGGCGTACAAGAACCATCTGCACTCCACGCTCAATCCGTTGGCGCAGTATCGCAAAGAGTTCTCCATGGAAGAAATCATGACCTCGCCGACGATGAGCTACCCCAACACCCTGCTGATGTGCTGTCCCACCGGAGACGGGGCGGCCGCAGCCGTGCTGGTTTCAGGCCAACGGCTCAAGAGCATGCCGCTGGGCGTTCGCAGGCGCGCAGTCAAGATTTCTGCCTCTGTACTGACCTCGGATCCCTACACCGAATCGAGCCAGGTACAACCCGATGTCAACACTCTGACCCGCAACGCGGCGGCCAAGGCCTACGAAACCGCTGGTGTCGGACCAGAAGACCTAGACCTTGTCGAATTGCATGACTGCTTCGCCACAGCTGAGTTGATCCACTACGACAACCTCGGCCTGTGTGAGCGTGGCACCGCCGGCGACTTCATCGATTCGGGTGCCCCGTTTCGTGACGGCACGACACCGGTTAACGTGTCGGGAGGTTTGATCTCCAAGGGCCATCCCATCGGTGCCACCGGCGTGGCCAATGTCTATGAGGTCACAACCCACCTTCGCGGTGAAGCCGAAGATCGGCAGATCCCAGATGCCAAGGTCGGCCTGGCGCATGTCATCGGTTTAGGGTCGGCGTGTGGTATCCATATCTTGGAGAAGGCTGCCGTCTGAGTTGATCCAGAGCACTGGGTTGATCCGGCATTCTGGGCAGCGAATCACAACATGACGCTGCGAGTTACTGTCACGCCACATCGCGATGCAGAGGGTGAAGCGGTCGTAGCCTCGGCTCCCCTCGTTGGGGTTGCCGGACTCGTGGATTGTCGTGTTTCTCGGATCTATCACCTTGAGTCGACGGGCGATCTGAGCGACGCCGATGTCGATCGGCTGTGCACCGAAGTGCTGGTTGATCCGGTTGTCGCGCAATACTCCACAGGTGAAGCGGATCCGGTTGAGGGCCGCGCAATAGAGGTTGCAGCACTCGCGGGCGTAACCGATGTTGAAGCAAGAGAACTTGAGCGCGCGGCACAGCAACTGGGGCTGGAGGAATTGCGGGTCTCGACGGCGATCCGCTACGACCTGATCGGAGATCTCGACGACGAAGCGGTGGCGACCATCACCAGGCGGCTACTGGCCAACGACACCATCGAGCAGTCATGTGAAGGCAGCTTGCCGCCGACCTTTGTGGCCCAAGCCTCAGCGGACACCAAGGTTGAATCGGTACCGCTCAGCAACCTCAGCGATGCGGAACTCGAGATTTTGAGCAGCGAGCGGGTGCTCTCGCTCGACATCAATGAGATGCGCGTGATCCAAGCCTATTTCGACCGCATCGGGCGGGACCCGACCGATGCGGAGCTTGAGACACTGGCCCAGACCTGGTCGGAGCACTGCGTACACAAGACCTTTCGGGCAACGATCGAGCTGACTCACGTAGCGGCCGATGGCCAAAGGACTGTCACCCAGCACGACGGTTTGTTGCAGTCTCTGCGCGAGGTGACCGAGGAACTTGATCCTTGGTGGCTTCGGTCCGCGTTTGTTGATGATGCCGGAATCATCGCCTTCGACGACGAGTTCGATCTCGCCTTCAAGGTTGAAACCCATAATCACCCGTCCGCCCTTGAGCCCTTCGGCGGCGCCAATACCGGCGTGGGCGGAGTGGTCCGCGACATTCTGGGGGTCTCGGCTAGGCCCATAGCCTGCACCAACGTATTGTGCTTCGGTCCCGCCGATCTGCCCGATGAGCGATTGTTCACAGGGGTGCTGCACCCCAGACGCATCCGCGATGGAGTGGTGGCCGGAATCGCCGATTATGGCAACAAGCTGGGTCTGCCCACCGTCAACGGTGCGGTTGTATATCACGAGGGATATGTCGGCAATCCGTTGGTTTACTGCGGTGCGCTGGGGCTGTTGCGCAATGGTTCGCATCCCACCGCCGCACGCGTCGGCGACCGGGTTGTATCCATTGGCGGCAGGGTGGGCCGAGACGGCATCCACGGTGCCACCTTCTCGTCGGCGACGATGGACACCTCGACGGCGGACAGCGTCGGCGCGGCCGTGCAGATCGGTGATCCGATAACCGAAAAAGGCTGCATTGAAGTGGTGGAACGGGCTTGTCAAGCCGGCTTGTACAACGCCATAACCGACTGCGGCGCGGGCGGCTTCTCATCGGCCATCGGCGAGATGGGCGAAGATCTCGGAGTGGAGATCAACCTCGAAGGGGTGCGCCTGAAGTATCCGGGTCTGCAGCCCTGGGAGATTTGGTTGTCCGAAGCCCAGGAACGGATGGTCATGGCTGTTCCCGCCGAGTCGCTGCCCGCTCTGGAGAAGCTCTGCGACGATTGGGACGTGGAACTCACTGATCTTGGCAGCTTCACGGGATCCGGTGACCTCCTGGTTCGACATGGCAACACCTCAGTGATCGATATGTCCATGGACTTCCTGCACAACGGGTTGCCACGACGGGAAATGACGGCAACCTGGGTTGAACCGTCCCCTGCGGCGGTCAAGTCGCCTCCGGTCACCGACGAGATTCTCCTCGAACTGTTGGCTCATCCAGATGTCGCCAGCAAAGAGGACATTGTGCGCCGCTATGACCATGAGGTCAGGGCAGGAACCGTGGTACGCCCCTTTGTCGGACGCAACGCCGACGGCCCGAGTGATGCCGCGGTGGTCAAGCCGCTCGGCACGAACCGCACGCCGTTGGCAGCAGTGTTGAGCAACGGCTTGTGCCCACGAGTCGGCAAGCATGATCCCTACGCGATGGCGCTGCTCGCTCTCGATGAGGCGGTACGTAACCTCGTGGCCGTAGGGGGCGACCCCGACCGGGTTGCGCTGCTCGACAATTTCTGTTGGGGAGACCCGACAAAAAGCGATCGTCTCGGCAGTCTGGTGCGCGCCGTGCAGGGTTGTACCGACGGAGCCCGTCGCTACGCGATGCCGTTCATCTCCGGTAAGGACAGCCTCTTCAACGAGTTTGAGGGGCGAGCAATCCCACCCACGCTGCTGATCTCGGCACTGGGTTTGGTTCCCGACCTCAACCGGGCGATCGACTCGGGCGGCATGGCTGTTGGTGACGATCTTTGGCTGGTCGGGGAGGGGAGTGGTTCGCTGGGAGGTTCCGTGGCTGACGCGGTCTACGATCTCGGAGCCAACGAAGTCCCCCGACCTCTCGATGACCCGCTGCCGCGTTATCGAGCCGTGCATTCGGCCATCAAGGCGGGATTGGTGACGGCCGCGCACGACTGCAGCGATGGAGGCATCGCCGTAGCTGTCGCCGAGATGGCGATCGCCGCGCGGCGCGGTGTCGCGGTGGTGGTCCCCGCTGACGGATCTGATCAGTTTGTTGCGTTCACCAATGAGGGGCCCGGCCGACTCGTTCTGGCAGCGCTGCCCGGGGACCGAGATGCGCTGGGAGCGATCTTGGGTGCTCATGGTCGACGGATCGGCGAGGTGACCGCTGACGACCGGATCACCCTGGGAGTCGCGGCCCAAAGCGGTGGCACCGCAGACGGCACCAGCATCGTTGTGGAGCTTCAAGACGCGGTGGCGGCTTTCACAGGGCGACCTTTGTCGTGAGCGCGCCTCCGATCCTCATTGTGCATGCTTCGGGCACGAACCGTGATGGCGACGCTGCGCAGGCAATTGAAATGGCCGGCGGATGCCCGCGCATCGTTCACGTCAATCAACTGCGCCGAGGCGACGTGAAGGTGAGCGACCATGCCGGCGTGTTGATTCCTGGTGGGTTCTCCTACGGCGACGCGCTCGGGGCTGGGCAAAGACTCGCTTTGGAGTTGAGGTTGTGGTTCGGCCATGAGCTGTCTGAAGTGGTGGCCGCGGGAAAGCCCGTGCTGGGAATCTGCAATGGTTTCCAAGTGCTGGTGAAGGCCGGACTGTTGCCGGGTCCGCTCGCCGGTGACTCCGTGAACAGTGCCCGCCAGGTGACGCTCACCGAGAATTCTCAAGGCAAGTTCGAATGCCGCTGGGTTACGCTGCGAGTGGAACCAACGGTTCGAAGCACCTGGCTGCAATCGATCGGAGACACGCTCATTCGCTGTCCGATTGCGCACGGCGAGGGTCGTTTCGTCAGTGCCACCGACGCGGTGACCGACGAACTCGAAACTCAGGGGTTGGTTGCCTTCAGGTATCAGAACTGCGGAGCAGTGTCACCCGATGCTTCGGACTCGATCCGCGCAGCCGGAGGTGTTTACCCTGCTAATCCCAATGGTTCCAGCGCAGACATAGCCGGGATCTGCGACCAGACGGGAGCAGTAGTCGGACTGATGCCCCATCCAGAAGACCATGTGCTCGATTGGCAGCGACCGAGCGGAAATCCAGGCGCGTCTGGACTGCCCTTGTTCGAGTCCTTCGTGTCGGCGGCCAGATGATGTTCGACCTGACGCCCGCCCAAGAGGCCCCGTTCGACGGGCTTGATGCCGAAGCGTTGGCAGATGTCGGGCCTCTGCGACGGGGCAAGGTGAGAGACATTGTCGACCTCGACGATCGGTTGGTGCTCGTATCGACCGACCGGGTGTCAGCTTTCGACCGAGTCCTGGGAACGGTGCCTTTTCGCGGTCAGATCCTCAATGAGCTGTCGGCATGGTGGTTCCGCCAGATCTCCGACATCGTCGCGTCGCACATGTTGGCCGTACCGGACCCGAACGTGACCGTCGGGCGGAAGTGCCGGACGCTGCCGGTGGAGGTCGTGGTGAGAGACCGTCTAACCGGTACTACTTCGACTGCCCTGTGGACACAGTACGCCGCCGGACAGCGCCAGATATACGGCATGTCATTTCCCGATGGAATGACCAAGAACGAGCAGCTGCCGCAGGCGATCATCACCCCGACCACCAAGGCGGCTGACGGTGAACACGACACGCCGATCACCGAGGCAGACATTGTCGCCGAGGGACTCGTTGACGCCCAGCGCTGGGACGAGGTGCGGACCGTTGCGCTGGAGATGTTTGAACGAGGGAGAAACATCGCCGCGGACGCGGGTTTGATCCTGGTCGACACCAAATACGAATTCGGACTCGACGAGCACGACCGGCTCACCGTTATCGACGAGGTTCACACCCCCGACAGTTCGCGATACTGGCGCGAGTCCAGTCTCCAAACGCGCCTTGATCAGGGGCTCGAACCCGAAAACCTCGACAAGGAGCTCATTCGACTTGTCTATGTTGAGCAAGGTTACCGCGGCGACGGAGAGCCGCCCTTGCTTGATCCGATGTCGGCGAGCCGAGCAGCGCACGTTTACGCGGAGGCTTTCGAATTGCTCACAGGCACCTCGCTCTCACCTGCCCCGTACCCGGCTGCCCCCCGTGTCGAAGCCGCTATCAGGAGTTTGTAGGTTGACAGCATGCGCGGGTGGGTGAAGTGACCGCGTCGAAAGACGTTGTTTGCCCGCTCTCGTTCGCTGCGCTCACGGGCCGCTCGGGCCACGGCCTCGCGTTCCGAGCATGGCATATGCAGCCTACTCGCTCGGCCTCTGAACGAATGGGTCTTCTGGAAGGGTCCGCGACTGTGGTTGCGGGGGATGCGAAACTTCGCTGCGTGGGGCGAGTAGCCGAGGGCAGAGCGCATGAGCGGTGAACCGCTGGTGCGCGTGAGTGGTGAACCGCTGGTAGGCGTCATCATGGGCAGCGAATCGGATTGGGAGACCATGCGGTTCGCCTCCGAGGTGCTTGCCGAGTTCGGTGTGGCCCATGAATGCCGCGTGGTATCGGCGCACCGAACCCCCGACCTCATGGACGAATATGCCCGAGACGCTGAGTCACGAGGCTTGCGAGCGATCATCGCGGGTGCCGGAGGAGCCGCCCATCTGCCTGGAATGGTTGCTTCCCACACGCTGGTTCCGGTCATTGGTGTGCCGATCAAGAGCCGTGCCCTGAACGGCATCGACTCCCTGTTGTCGATCGTGCAGATGCCGGCTGGAGTTCCGGTGGCGACCATGGCGATCGGTCCCGCCGGAGCAACCAACGCCGGGCTCTTGGCAGTAGCGATGCTCGCAAACGACGATTCCGAGCTGGCCGATCGCCTGCGCTCGCGCCGGGCCGAGCAGGCCGCCCGTATCCGAGCGCTCGAACTAGATCCATGACAACGCGACAGTCCCAAGCCCCCCTTCCGCCCGGATCCACCATCGGTGTCGTCGGAGGTGGGCAACTCGGACGCATGTTGGCCTACGCGGCCCACCAGCACGGTTACCGAGTGGCTGTGCTGACCGGTGGAGAAAAGGACAGTCCTGCAGGCACGGTCGCGGAGATCGAGATTGCTGCTGCTTTCGACGATGAAGTTGCTATCGAACGGCTGCTCGCAGAATCTGATGTGATCACCTGGGAGTTCGAGAATGTCGACGTCGGGATCGCCGACGCAGCAGTGAGCGCGGGTCTGGAGGTTCGCCCCAGCGGCAAGATCATCGCGACAGCCCAGGACCGCCGCGCAGAAAAGAGCGCTTTGGAAACAGCGGGTGTCGCGGTGGCTGCGTGGCGCTCGGCAAGCAGCGAGTCGGAACTCGAGACCGCGGTCAACGAACTTGGATTGCCGGTGATCGCCAAAGCCGCGCGCTTCGGCTACGACGGCAAAGGACAGGCACGGATTGAGCGCGTCGACGAAGTCGCAGATGTGTGGCGGCGCCTGGGGTCTCAACGCTTGGTGGTCGAGTCTGTCGTGGACTTCGAACGGGAGCTGTCGGTGATCGTGGCCCGCACTCATCTTGGCGATGTTGTAGACCACGGCGTGATGGAGAACCATCATGTCAACCACATTCTTGACAGCACAGTCACGCCGGCGCACCTCAGCGCGGAGCGCTCGCGCGAAGCGACCGCCATAGCGGCTCGGATAGCCGACGAGTGGGATCTGGTGGGCGTCATGTGCGTCGAGATGTTCGACGCCGCTGACGGATTGATCGTCAACGAAGTGGCTCCTCGCCCCCACAACTCAGGGCACTGCACCATCGAGGCTGCGCCGGCGAGCCAGTTTTCCCAACAACTCCGTGCCGCGGTCGGTATGCCGCTCGGGGACGGGAGTTGCCGACCAGCCGCGATGGTGCAACTCCTTGGTGACCTTTTTCTCGAAGGTGAACCGGATTGGTCGCAAGTCTTCGCGGCGAACAGTGGTTTGCGGGCCGGCGGTGGTTTGTCGGCAAGCAGTGTGCACCTTCACCTCTACGGGAAACACGAAGCTCGAAAAGGCCGAAAAATGGGTCATATGACAGCTGTCGGTGATGACCCCGACGACCTCCTAGATACGCTTGTCGCCTTGCGGCAGGCTCTGACCGACAGGTGATTTCTGTGTGGGGCCTGTCTGACGACCTCCACGAGGAATGCGGCGTTGTCGGAATCCACACTTCTGGTTCAGACGCCGCGCGGTTGGCATTCTTCGCGCTCCACACGCTTCAGCACCGTGGTCAGGAGGCCGCGGGTATAGCCACCACCAGAGACGGTGTGGCTCACATGCACAAGGGTTTGGGGCTGGTCGCCAGCGTCTTCAAAGAAGAGAATCTGGCAACGCTTCCCGGCGACCTCGCCATTGGGCATACCCGCTATTCGACCACCGGTGGTTCGGGTCTGCGCAACGCCCAGCCGCAGCTGATTGAAACCCTCGACGGACCGCTGGGTCTGGCACACAACGGCAACCTCGTCAATGCCCATATGCTGCGCCGCGAACTGCTTGAAGGGGGAGTCGGTTTACAGACGTCAAGCGACACCGAGGTCATGGTCCACCTGCTGACCGGCGCGTCGGGGGATTGGATGGAGCGGATCCGAACTCTCATGTCGCGGGTCGAGGGTGCTTATGCGCTGACGATTTTGACGCGTGATGCCGTGTACGGGGTGCGCGATCCCTGGGGATTGAGGCCGCTGGTTATCGGTGCGATTGACGGTGGTTATGTCCTCGCTTCAGAGACTTGCGCTTTCTCAACCATCGGAGCGGAGTTTGTTCGCGAGGTCGCACCGGGAGAGGTTGTTCGTCTGAGCGATTCCGGGCTTGAAGCACAACGCGGCGTGACTGCCAAGGAACGGGCGTTGTGCACTTTTGAACAGATCTACTTTTCTCGGCCGGATTCGATTTGTGATGGCAACCTGGTGCATTCGACCAGACAGCGTCTGGGACGTGAACTGGCCAGAGAAGCACCCGTTGAAGGTGACTTGGTGGTATCGGTCCCGGACTCGGGCACGCCGCACGCAGTTGGATTCGCGCAGGAGACCGGGATTCCCTACACCGAGGGACTTATCAAGAACCGTTATGTGGGCCGCACCTTCATCGAACCGACGCAGCAACTGCGGGCTGCTCGCGTGGCCATGAAATTCAATCCTCTGGCCGACAACCTGGTGGGCAAGCGGGTGGTGCTGGTTGACGATTCGATCGTGCGCGGCACAACCTCGGGTCCGCTGGTCAAGATGTTGCGCAACGCAGGTGCAACCGAGGTGCACGTCCGAGTGGCGTGTCCGGCGATCATCAGCCCCTGTTACATGGGCGTCGACATGGCCAGCCAGGATGAACTGATTGCCGCTCATCGCTCGGTCGAGGAGATATGCGACCACATAGGAGCGGACTCGCTGGCGTATCTGTCCATTGATGCGATGATGCGCGCACTCGGTTCAGAGAACGGCTACTGCAACGCCTGCTTCACCGGCAAGTATCCGTTCGAGTCGATGCGCTTCGTGCAACTCAGCTTGAATCCCAAAGAAGAGTTCTCATCGGTCTGGAGCGATTAGCAGACATGTCGGCGAGGGTATTGGTCATCGGCAGCGGTGGCCGGGAACACGCTATTGCCTGGTCGCTGGCCAAATCGCCGCGGGTCGCAGAAGTGATCGTTGCACCGGGCAATGGCGGGACCGCGGTCGAGCACAAATGTCGCAACGCGGCGGTGGCACCCACCGACGTAGCCGGAATTGTGGAGTTCGCTCGAACCCGAGCCGTGGCGATGGTCGTTGTCGGCCCCGAAGATCCGTTGGTGATGGGCCTCGTTGATGCGCTCGACGAAGCTGGAATTCCCGCCTTCGGACCCAGCGCCGCAGCTGCGGAACTCGAGGGTTCCAAGTCGCATTGCAAGGAGTTTCTCAACGCCAACGGCATTCCAACTGGTGACGCCGCGGTCTTTTTCGACGCCGCAGCAGCGCTGGAACATCTTGAAGCTCTCTCGGCTGTGCCCGTGATAAAGGCCACTGGTCTGGCTGCGGGCAAGGGAGTGATCGTCGCCGAGACCAAGGTCGAAGCTGCAGAAGCGATCAGGTCGATGCTGCTCGAGGATCGATTCGGTGAAGCCGGCCACGAGATTCTGCTCGAGGAGCGCCTCCGCGGCACTGAGGTCTCGGTTTTGGCCTTCTGTGACGGAACCGACTTTCGGGTCATGCCCCTCGCTCAGGACCACAAACGCTTGCTGAGCGGCGATGGGGGTCCCAATACCGGTGGGATGGGCGCATTTTACCCCTCGCCGATTGCCACCAGCGAGTTGATAGACCAGGTCAGCAGAGAGGTCTTGGCTCCGACTCTGGCAGCGCTGGCGCGCCAGGGCCGCCCCTATCGAGGCGTGCTCTATGCGGGCATGATGCTCACAGACACTGGGCCGAAAGTGATCGAGTTCAATTGTCGATTCGGCGATCCGGAGACACAGGTGGTGTTGCCGCTGCTTGAGTCAGACCTGTATGAGATATTCGAGGCCTGTTGTGCCGGCGAGCTGTCAACCACCGATATCGGTTGGGCCGACAGCGCCGCGGTCACCGTTGTCATGGCCTCTGCGGGCTACCCGGTCCAAAGCAGCGCTTCGGTTCCGATTGCCGGCCTCGAGGCCGCGGCCGCGGCTGGTTGCAAGGTGTTTCACGCTGGGACTTCAATCGGCGACGGACAGTCGCACACGGCTGGTGGGAGAGTGCTGGCGGTGACCGCTCTGGCACCTGAACTCAGCGACGCCTCCGAGGCTGCCTACCGAGGAGTAGCTGCCGTGTCATTTCCGGGCGCTCAGTTCCGTTCCGACATCGGCCGTGAGGTTCAGACGTGAAGTCAGAATATGAAGGCCCGAGCATGAAGGTCAGGACGTGAAGAGCTATCGCGAAGCCGGTGTGGACATCGACGCAGGGAATCTGACTGTTCGTCTTCTGGCTGAGGCTGTGTCGTCCACTGCGACACCGGCGGTGCTCTCGGAGATCGGAGCTTTCGGTGGACTCTTCGCGGCTGATGACCTGGGCCCGGGAAAGGTGCTGGTGGCATCCACTGACGGTGTTGGCACCAAGGTGGATCTAGCGGCGCGCTACCGGCGCTACAAGGGCCTCGGCCTCGACTTGGTGAATCATTGCGTCAACGACATCTTGGTGCAGGGCGCCCGCCCGCTCTTCTTCCTCGACTACATAGCCACGGCATCGCTGGTGCCCGAGACAGTGCTCGAAATCGTCTCGGGAATGAGCGAAGCGTGCAAGGCAGTGGGTTGTGCTCTGCTGGGCGGCGAAACGGCAGAGATGCCGGGCGTTTACATGCCGGGGGCGACCGACATCGCCGGCACGATCGTCGGAGTCGTCGACCGGGAAGCCCTCTGGCCGAAAACTGAGCAGCTGAGCGCGGGCGACCTGCTCGTCGGATTGAGCAGTGTCGGCCCCCACACCAACGGTTACTCACTCATTCGGCTGTTGCTGGAGCAACATGAAGCCGACGAGGAGATGCTCGAGTTCCTGCTCGCCCCGCACAAGTGCTACATCGGTGATATTGACTGCTTGCAACAACGAGGAGTTCAGCCCAAAGCACTGGCCCATATCACTGGCGGGGGAGTGATCGAGAACCTCCCCCGAGTCCTGCCCGATGATCTGAGTGCTCGAATTGATCTTGGCTCATGGGATGTTCCCCGACCTTTCTCGACGTTGACCAAGTGGGCTGATTTGCCCAATGACGAGGCCTTTCGGGTCTGGAACATGGGAATCGGCATGATTGTGGTCGTGGACCGGGCTCAGCAGCCGCTGATCGAAGAACTCGGCTTGGCGACGGTTGGGCACTTGTTTCCGAGTGAGGGTGTTCAGAGTGAGGGTGTTCAGAGCGAGGGTGTTTCGGGTGAGTCCCCCGAGAGAGTCCGCCTCGTTGGGGATTGGCGTTGACACCACGCATCGTGGTCCTCGCCTCTGGCGCCGGGTCGAATCTTCAGGCGCTGCTCGACGCGGTCAACAATGGCGACCTCAACGCCGAGATTGTCGGTGTCATTGTGAATCGCCGGGACGCATATGCACTTGAACGCGCGTCGACGAACGAGATACCGACATCATTTCTTGGTCTGCGGCCCTACCTGGACACATCTGACGACCCCGCGCAAGCGCGTCGCCGCTACGACGCCGATTTGGCCGGAATCGTTTCCGGTCATCGCCCCGACCTGGTTGTGCTGGCCGGTTGGATGCATCTGCTGACCATGGAGTTTCTGAGCCATTTCCCAGGCCGGGTGATGAACCTTCATCCAGCGCTGCCCGGTGAGTTCCCCGGTGCGCACGCCATTGACGATGCCTGGCATGCTCATCTGAGCGACGGTCTTGACCGCACGGGTGTGATGGTCCATCTCGTGCCCGACGAGGGCGTTGACGACGGTCCTGTGCTCGCAACCCAAGTTGTGCCCATCCGTGCTGACGATGACCGCGAGAGTCTCGAAGCCAGGATCCACGCCGCTGAGCACGACTTGCTGGTTCGGACAGTGGGCGACTTCTTGGAGCGGATGTGAACGATTCGGCCGTTCTGACCGGCGTGGCGCTGTGGTGGTCGGGAGCGCGCCCGCGCACCCTCGTTGCGGCGATTGTTCCGGTAGCGGTGGGGACCGCGGCAGCGGTCGGAGAGAACGCCGATACCCAATGGTGGCGGGCGGGAGCAGCGTTGGTGGTCGCGCTGGCGTTGCAGGTGGGTGTGAACTATGCCAACGATTACTCAGACGGCATTCGCGGCACCGACGGCAGCGATCGGACTGGACCATTGCGTCTGGTTGGCTCGGGTCTGGTAAGTGCCCAGCTTGTCAAGCGTGCGGCGATCGGCGCCTTCGCCGTTGCGGGAGTGTTCGGCGCGCTTCTGGCATTGGTCGTCGGTCCTGAATTGTTTGCGGTCGGCATTTGTTGCCTGATCGCGGGCTGGACCTACACCGGAGGACCTCGTCCCTACGGATACCGCGGCCTCGGCGAGGTCTTCGTGTTCGTCTTCTTCGGGTTGGTCGCGACCATCGGCACAAACTACGTGCTGTCCGAAGAGCTCGACGGCCTGGCTGCGAGCGCTGGGGCGGTCGTCGGGTTGTGGGCGACAGCGCTGCTGGTGATCAACAATCTGCGAGACATTCCCGGCGATACTGCATCTGGGAAGATCACCTTGGCGGTTCGACTCGGGGATGCGCGAACACGCCGGCTGTTTGTGGTGATGCAAGTGCTCGCAATGGTTGTCGCAGTGCTAATAACGATCACGACAGGCCGATTCGCGGTTGCTGCTCTGGTCGGTCTGCCGTTTGCTCTGCAAGCCATCAGACCGGTGCGCCGCAAAGCCGTTGGATCCGAACTCGTCGCGGTGCTCGGAGCCACCGGTCGAGTGCAGCTCATCGCCGGGCTGGGCATGGCGGTGGGTATCGCCCTGTCGGGCTGAAGTGCTCGAGCGCCGGTCAGCCGAGCCGCTGGTTGAGTTCGATCTGGTTACCTGCGGGGTCGTTGAAAAAAGCTTGGCGACAGACATTCGGTATGTCACCAATGGCACTGACGTCGACTCCCTTGCCGCACAATTCCGACGAGGCCTCTTCAATGTCGTCGACCTGCAACGCAAAGTGAGGCCCTACCCCTGAGGGCATGGGGAGTTCGACCAAGTGAAGCTCCTGGGGTCCCATCTGCAGCCAGGCGCCCCCGATCCCGAGGTCTGGTCGATCGATCGGCTCGAACCCCAGAACCTCCATATAAAAGGCGCGGTTCGTGTCCACATCGTCAACATTGATCGAAACATGATGCACACCATGGTGACGCATGTCCGGAGCCTATCTTCCGCTCTTGTTCGCTACGCTCACGGGGCCGCTCGGGCCACGGCCTCGCGTCGACGCTGCCGTTAGAGAAACAATCCGCTCGGCCTCCAGGCCTCCGCGAGTGGCGGTGATGAGGTGAGCGCCGAGGAAGACCCGACGCTCGATGTCAACAAAACCTGCAGACTCCAGTTGCTGTTTCAACTCGGTCCACGCAGGCATGTAGGCCAGCGACTTCGGCAGGTAACGGTATGCCGCGCGGTCCGACAGCAGTCCACCGATGCGAGGCACGATCTTCTGGAAGTAGATCCGATGACCCCGGCGCAACAACTTGTTCTCGGGTTCGGCTGCGTCCAGCAGAGAGATTCTTCCGCCGGGCCGGATCACCCGAGCCAGCTCTTCGAAAAAACCGGGAAGTTCCACGAGGTTGCGCAAGGCGAACCCGCACACCGCTCCGTCGACCGCCCCCTCTTGGACAGGGAGTGCCAACACGTCGCCGTGCAACAGGGGCGCATCGGTACGGGCCGCAATCAACATCCCCATCGAAAGATCAACACCGATCGGCACCATCCCCACGCGCGAGGTTTCGCGGCAGAGATCGCCGGTACCGCAGGCCAGGTCGAGCACGATCGACCCGGCGCTGAGATCCAAGGCGGACACCGCGCTGCGTCGCCAGCGGACATCGAGTCCGAAGGTGATCACCCGGTTGACCATGTCGTACCGCCCGGCGATGCGGTCGAACAGAGACCTCACCGCGGCGCGCTTGTCGTCGCCCTCCGGAAGGTTCTCAGGGTCGATCTTCACAGCACGGTCAGCTCTTAAGGCGGTAGGCGCGGTCTGTGTGGTGGCGACTGAAACCAATGGCCGCGTACGTGGCGTTGGCGGCATGGTTGTCTGACTCCACGTAGAGCATCCCATCGGTCAGACCTTGCGCAGCGAGCCATTCGAGACCGGCCAACGTCATCGGCTTGCCCAAACCTTGGCCGTGAAAGTCGGGGTCAACCGCGATCACGTAGATCTCGCCGAGGTTGGGATCGGTGTCCCTGTGGATTTTTGTCCAACAGAACCCCATCAACCTGCCCTCATCGTTGTGCAGCAACCGAAAGCCATCAGCATTAAACCAAGGCTCGGACATTGATCGGCGAACGGCAGCCGCGGTGAGACCGCTCTGTTCGGGATGCCAGTGGAACGCCCGGTTGTTGACCGCTACGAAGGTGTCGATGTCAGATTCTGAAAAAGGTCTAGTGTCCAGGCCCGATGGGCTGTTCGGAAGGTCACAACGCAGCTGCCATAGATCGCGGTACGGCTCGAACCCCAACGCCACAGCGATTGCATGGGCTTGTTCGTCGACCTCGCGCAGCCAGAGCTGCACGGTCTCGTCGCGGTGCGCCGCGAGCCACTCTGTCAAGCTTGCCTTCAGGTCGAATTGACGGCGATCTTCAGCGGCGATGAGCGACCATTTGCAGTCGCCTTCATTTGGTCCCTCGATGGTCAGCGCCACGGCGTTAGCGTAGCTTCGGACTATGGCCAAGCCACGATCACCGAAGGGCCGCGCTCGTGTCACGAACGAGCGTCTGAGCGTTGAATATCCCGATGCGGAGTGTGAACTCGACCATCGGAACCCGTTCGAGCTGTTGGTGGCCACGATTCTGTCGGCTCAGGCAACTGATGTGGGTGTGAACAAGGCCACGCCGGCACTGTTCGCCCGTTTCCCGGATCCGTGGGCGCTCGCTGAAGTGGATTCCAGCGAGGTCGAACCTTACGTCAGCACGATCGGGTTGTTCCGCCAGAAGTCGAAGAGCCTCGTGAGAATGTCGCGAATCTTAGTTGAGGAGTACGACGGCGAAGTCCCGTCGGCTATGAAGGATCTGGTACGTCTCCCTGGTGTGGGCCGCAAGACCGCCAATGTCGTTCGCAGTGTCGCTCTGGGCCAACCTGGACTTCCGGTGGACACGCACGTCACCCGGCTCTCGAACCTGTTGGGAATCACCGAAGAATCGGATCCAGTGAAGATTGAGCTTGAACTCAACCCGATGGTGCCGGCGTCTCAACGGGGCGATTTCAGTTTGCGCATGATCCTTCATGGGCGTCGCGTGTGCATTGCCCGAAGACCACGATGCGAGGATTGCGTGCTCAACGATTTCTGCCCGTCGAGCCACCTATGAAGTGCCGTCTGTGGAGGGCGGCGGTACCTGATTTCTGCAGAAACAGCGCAAAATTCCCGTAGCGGTAGCCGCAGCAGTAGCGCTATATTGACAGTCTGGCCGAGCACCCGCCGCTTGGCCGACTCGGCGATACGAGGGATCCGCCGCCCTGTGTCGCCATGCGGTGGCCACCGGGCCCGGCGGCCCCCCCCGTTGTTTTGCGCTGAGTGGGTTGTGGGGGGGCGTAGGCACCCAGGGG
>VXYK01000035.1:132947-213148 GCA_009845995.1 Acidimicrobiaceae bacterium
GGGGTGGCATCGTTGATCGGAGGCCAGCGCAGTTCTTTTGCGCTCTGTTGTTGGTGTGAGGCGTTCTCAACCGAGGTCACGAGCGGTGGAGCGCAGCCTTCGTTCGACTGTGACAAGTGTCCGTTCAATCTCGTGGAGTCGCGCCAGAACCGGATCGTCGGGGTCGGCTCCGCGGCGGTTCGCCATTTCGGCGATCCGTTGAGCGACATCAGATATCACTGTGGTGAGAGAGGAGAGTTCGGCTGCGTCAGAATCCATCGTTGCAGTCTGCCCGTAATTTCCACCTGAGCGCCCCGCCACGACCGGTAGCGTGTTGTCGTGCTAACACGAATAGATCTTCGTGATTTCGACGGCGATGTCGCGGACCGCCTGCCACGGCCTGAGGTGCCCTCTGGCGGGCCGGTCACTGTGGTACGCGAGATACTGCAAGCGGTGCGGGAGCGAGGCGACAGCGCGATCCGCGAGTTCACCGAGCAGTTCGACGGCGTCAAACTTGCCTCGGCGGCTGTGTCACCGTCCGATATTGCCGCCGCTCTGGATCGAATCGACCCGCTGGTGCGGACCGCCTTGGAAGCCGCGGCACAGCGAATTGCCGTCTATCACCGGGCCCAGATGCCCGAGGATGTGGACGTAGAGGGTGCTGGGATAGTGATAGCAGGCAGGCATCACCCGGTGCGACGCGCCGGTTGCTATGTCCCCGGCGGTCGAGCCGCATACCCGTCGACGGTGCTGATGACCGCGATCGTCGCCCGCGTCGCCGGTGTGGAGGAGGTGGTCGTGTGCGTGCCCCCGGACTCGAACGGCAGCGTCCCCGACGTCACCCTGGCCGCGGCGGCTGTGGCTGGTGTGGATGAAGTTTTCGCGGTGGGAGGTGCTCAAGCGATTGGGGCTTTGGCTTACGGAACTGAGACGATTCGCGGTGTTGACGTGATCGTCGGTCCGGGCAACGCGTATGTCGCTGTCGCCAAACAAGAAGTTGCCGGGCTGGTCGGCGTTCCGTCGTCTTTTGCGGGTCCGTCCGAGGTGGTCGTGGTGGCCGACGGTTCGGCGCCCAGCGAGTTCGCCGCGATCGATCTGATCGTGCAGGCTGAGCATGGCCCTGATGGACTGGCCTGGTTGGTCACCTGGGATGAGAGTTTTGCCGATGAGGTGACAGCGTCGGTAGAGCGATTGGCGTGCGAGGCACCACGGCGCAGCGATATCGAGTCGACGCTGGCCCGCTCGGGCTACGCAGTCCTGTGTTCCGGCCCGGTCCAGGCAATGGCAGTGTCCAACCACATTGCACCCGAACATCTTGAACTGCAGACCGCTGATCCTCAAGCTCTGCTCGGCATGGTGCGGGACGCCGGCGCAGTGTTCTGTGGCGCTTGGACACCAGCGTCTTTAGGCGACTATGTGGCGGGACCCAGTCATGTGCTGCCAACGAGCGGCACGGCTCGGTTTGCGAGCTCGTTGACCGTGCGCGATTTCATGAAGGACGTCCACATCGTCACCGCCGAGAAGGAAGGTTTCGCAATGCTCGGCGACCATGTACTTGCACTGGCAGGTGCAGAGGGGTTGGATGCCCACGCGGCCTCGATTCGGATCCGCCAGGAGGCTCGCTTGTGAACCCTCGACCCATGCCGCGTGAATCTATAGCTCTGATGGAGGGTTACCATTCACCACAACTAGAAGTTGAGGTTCGTCTCAACACCAACGAGAGCCCGGAGCCACCTCCCGCCGAGTTCCGTGCTGCAGTGGCCGACGCAGCAGATCGCGTCGGTTGGCACCGATATCCGGATCGCTCCGCCATGAGGTTGCGAACACGCATCGGGGAACTCCACGGCGTTGGTCCGGAGCAGGTGTTCGCAGCCAACGGATCCAATGAGGTGTTGCAGACGCTGCTGCTGACCTACGGAGGCGCAGGACGAACAGCCGCGGTATTCGAACCGACCTACGCACTGCATTCTCACTTGAGCCGGATCACGGGTACTTCGGTGGTGACCGGCGAGCGAGGGCCGGCTTTTGCCCTCGATATCGATGAAACGCGGCGCGTCATTCAGTCACACAAACCTGAGGTGACTTTTCTGTGCTCGCCCAACAGTCCGACGGGGGTGGTTGACGACCCCGCTGACGTAGGAGAAGTACTTGGATTGGTCTCCGGTGTCGGGGGGCTCTTGTGCGTCGACGAGGCATATGGGCAGTTCAACCCACAGAGCGCAATGTCGTTGCTCGGCGACGAAGTCCCGCTGGTAGTTACACGTACCTACTCCAAGACCTGGGCGATGGCCGGGGCACGACTCGGCTATCTTGTGGGTCCCGAATGGCTCGTCGGCGAACTTGAGAAAGTCGTTCTGCCGTACCATCTCGACGCCATGACTCAGATTGCAGGCACCGTGGCGCTCGACTACGTCGACGCCATGCAACAACGGGTGCAGAGACTCGTGGCCGAGCGAGAGCGTCTGGTCGCAGAGTTGGCCAAGATGCCGGTCGAGGTCTGGCCCAGCGGCGCGAATTTTGTGTTGATTCGCCCCGAGGAGGTCTCCGCCGAGGTGGTATGGCAGAAGCTGGTTGATCGTTCCGTGCTGGTTCGCAACTGCTCCTCATGGCCGCGCCTCGAAGGATGTCTACGCGTAACTGTCGGCACTCCCCGAGAGAATGATCGATTCCTAGAAGCCCTGAGAGAGGTGCTCACATGAACAAGGAACTGAGCGGACCGCGGACCAGCGCCACGAGCCGTGTCACCAAGGAAACAGCAATCGAGATCAAACTGGCTCTGGACGGAAGCGGCGATACCGACATCGCGACGGGCTTGCCGTTCTTTGATCACATGCTCGAGCAACTCGGTCGGCACGGGTCGCTCGACCTCGACATCAAGGCCACAGGCGATTTGAGCATCGACGCGCACCACACCGTTGAAGATGTCGGCATCGCCCTGGGGGAGACCTTCGCCTCCGCGCTCGGCGACAAACGGGGCGTGCGTCGCTTCGCCTCCAACGTCGTACCCCTTGACGAGGCTGCGGTGGAGATAGTGCTCGACCTTTCGGGACGTCCGTATTTTCACTATGAAGTCGACTTCCCCGGCGAGAAAATCCTGGGAGACCCGCCGTTTGATCCCCAACTCGTTGAGGAGTTCTGGCGCGCTTTCGTGGTGTCGGCGGGCGTGACCCTGCACATCATCGGACGGAGGGGCCGCAACACCCACCACATCATCGAGGCCATGTTCAAAGGCGTGGCTCGCTCGGTGCGCGATGCGGTGAAAGTCGAAGGGGACGTGCTGCCGTCGACCAAAGGCACTCTGTAGACAATGAGTGTTTCAGAGACGCCAGAGCGTCCGCTTTTGGCTGTGCTTGATTATGGCATCGGCAATCTGCACTCGGCGCACAAGGGGTTTTCCCATGTGGGAGCCGACACGAGGCTCACCGCGGATCGGGGATTGATCCGCGACGCCTGCGGTGTCGTGCTCCCGGGGGTGGGGGCTTTCGGACCCTGTATGAGGGCGCTGCGAGAGCGGGGCCTTGATGAGGTCGCGCTCGACCGCATCCACGCCGGTATCCCGTTTTTCGGGATTTGCATCGGGATGCAGATGCTGTTCTCCGGTTCGGCAGAGGCGCCGCAGATGGACGGGCTAGGCGTTTTTCCTCAGCTGGTGCGACCGTTGGCCGACACGGTCAAGCGTCCGCAAATCCAATGGAACAAGCTCGACATCCACAGAGAACATCCGATGCTCACCGACCTCGGTGACGAAGCCTGGGTCTACTTTGTTCATTCCTATGCCCCAGACGCCGGCGAAGAGGTGATTGCCACTTGCGACTACGGCGGACCGGTCACCGCGGCAGTAGCTCGCGACAATGTTTGGGCTGCGCAGTTCCACCCCGAGAAGTCGGGCGCAACCGGTCTGCGCATCCTGTCGAACTTCGTCGCATTCGCAAGCGACTCGGCGAAGGTCGCAGCCTGATGGATCTATATCCGGCGATTGATCTTCTCGAAGGCAGGTGTGTGCGTCTTTATCAGGGAGATTTTGGCCAACAGACCGACTACGGCGGCGACCCGGTGGCGCAGGCGGTGGCGTTTGCAGAAGCGGGAGCGCCGTGGATTCATGTTGTGGATCTGGATGCCGCTCGCACCGGGGTCCCCGAGAACCGAGAGGTTGTTGCGGCTATTGCCGCTGCGGTGTCGGTGCCCGTTCAAACCGGTGGAGGCGTTCGCAGTGTGGAGGCGGCACAGATGCTGTTTGACGCAGGGGTGGAACGGGTCGTGATTGGCACCGCGGCTTTGCGCGATCCCGAACTGGTGGTCACCTTGGCGCAGCAATTCCGGGTGGCAGTAGGACTTGACGCCAAGTCGGGAGAGGTGGCCACCGACGGCTGGCTCGTCGGCTCTGGTCGCAGTGTGGCTGAGGTCGCTCGCTCGTTTGCTGACACCGGGGTTGACGCTTTCGTGGTCACCGATATTCGTCGGGACGGGACCCTTACCGGACCAGATGTTGCCGGGCTCTCTGAGATCCTCGGAGTGACTCAAACCGACGTGATTGCCAGTGGGGGAGTAGGCACGCTCAGTGACCTCTTGGAACTGAACCGCATCGAGGTGCAGGGGCGCAGACTCAGCGGAGCGATTGTTGGTAAGGCGCTCTATGAGGGCCGTGTTGATGTGGCCAGAGCGGTCGCCGCGTTGGGTGCAGGTTCGTGACGGTGCGAGCAATCCGGGTGATTCCGTGTCTTGATGTTGATGCCGGCAGGGTGGTCAAAGGTGTCAACTTCGTGGACATCCGCGACGCCGGGGATCCCATTGAACTTGCGGCTGCTTACGATGCCCAAGGTGCCGATGAGTTGGTGTTCTTGGACATCACCGCCTCTTCAGACCAACGCGACACCACGGTTCAGATGGCTCGGTCAGTAGCCGAACAGGTCTTCATCCCTTTCACCATCGGCGGCGGGATCCGTACCGTTGACGATGCTCGTCGATTGTTGATGGCCGGTGCCGACAAGGTGAGCGTGATGACCGCGGCGATCAGACGACCGATTCTGGTGAGCGAAATCAGCGAAGAGTTCGGAGCGCAATGTTGCGTGGTGGCTATCGACGCCCGCCGTGTCGAGGGCCGAGACGGTGCTTTCGAGGTCTACACGCACGGAGGCAGGACCCGCACCGGTATCGACGCGCTCCAGTGGGCCGCAGAGGTGCAGCGTCTCGGCGCCGGTGAGATCCTGCTCACCTCCATGGACACCGACGGAACCAAAGACGGATTCGACATTCCGCTCACGGCGGCTGTCACCTCCGCAGTGGACATCCCCGTGATCGCGAGCGGAGGCGTGGGGACTCTGCAACACCTGGTCGAAGGGGTGACACAGGGCGGGGCTGACGCCGTTCTGGCGGCAAGCATTTTTCATTTCGGTGAGTACACCGTTGCCGACGCCAAGCGAGTTCTAGCCGCCAACAACGTCACCGTCCGACCCCCGCACTGATCTTCGGTTAATCCACAGCGTCTATCTCGCACAGCGACCGCTAACGTGGCGTGGTGGCAACCAATTCAAAGCGGAACGGTGACCTCTCAGGCGACGACGGACTTCCAGTCAAGATGCTCAATGACCGGATCCTTGTGTCGCTCGGCGAAGCGGAGGGAGAACGCCGGTCATCGGGGGGAATTCTGATCCCAGCGACGGCACAGGTGGGCAAGCGGCTCTCTTGGGCCGAGGTTGTGGCGGTGGGCCCCAACGTCCGCAACCTCGAACCCAGAGATCAGGTGTTGTTCAACCCTGAGGATCGCTACGAGGTTGAGGTCCGAGGCCACGACTACATCATCCTGCGCGAACGCGACATCCACGCAGTCGCCGCCGAGCGCCTCGACGAAGGTTCCACCGGTCTCTACCTCTGAGCCGGCAGTCGCTGTCGGCTGATCACGGGTGCAGGGGGCTGCGCTGGTCTGCCCAGTTGACTTCGAGTTCGAGTTGGCGGGCCACCTGGAGCAGCACGTGTTCTTTGCCGTAGGCCGCCACCAACTGGATGCCGATCGGCAGACCGCCGCTAGAGCGGGCGAGCGGCAGCGAGATCGCCGGCTGGCCGGTGGTGTTGAACGGAGCAGTCATTGTCGAGTACGCCAGCGTGGTGCGCACAGCTTCGGCGGGGTCTTTGGCGTTGGCCGACATCTCCCCGAGTTTTGCCGGCGGTCGCAGGCAGGTGGGAGCCAGCAACAGGTCGTGCCCGTCCAACCACCACTGAGCCATCAAGCGCCGGAAGGTCATTGCTGCGTCAGTACTCCGAGCCAGATCCAACGCCGGCATCTGGCGTCCTCGCTGGGCCAAAACCCAGGTCATGGGCTCGACATCATTCTCGGTCAGGTCCCGGCCTATCCATTCGCCCAACTGCTCCAAAGAACGAGCCACTCCGACTGCCCAACCGGGACCGAACGAGCCGATCAACTCCTCGTCGTGCAACGTCGCCGGCGAGTCCTCGTCCACGGTGTGGCCCAGCCGCTCAAGCAGGACAGCGGCCTCATGGACCGCGCCGGCCACTTCAGGATCGATCGGAATCTTGCTGCGGATCGAGGCGGCCAGCATGCCTATTCGCAGAGGCGGGGGATCCTGGGTGATCATCTCCGCGTAGGGGGCTGGGGGAGCGGGGGCGACTACGCCGTCACCTGGAAATGGCCCGGCGGTTGCGTCCAGAATCGCCGCGCTGTCTCGCACGGTGTGACAGACGACGTGTTGAACGCTGTTGCTCCACTCGTCGTTGTGCGGCCCCTGGGAGATGCGTCCCCGGCTCGGTTTGAGTCCTACCAGTCCGCACATTGCAGCCGGAATCCGGATCGATCCGCCGCCGTCACTGGCATTGGCAGCCGGGAGCATTCCCGCCGCGACGGCAGCCGCGGCACCTCCGGATGAACCTCCCGGACTGCGAGACAGATCCCACGGGTTGTGAGTAGCACCATAGGACAGCGGTTCGGTGGTGGCCGCCAAGCCCATCTCGGGGCTGTTGGTGCGACCGCACAGCACGAAGCCGGCCCGGCGGTAGGCGGTGGTGATATTGGCGTCGAAGGTGGCTGTATGCCGGGCATTCTTGAGGCCGAGCACGCCCAGGTGGAAAGGGTCGCCCACCGAGCAGGGCCAGAGGTCCTTCAGCAACATCGGAACGCCGCGGAACGGTCCGTCCGGCAGTTCGGAATCGGCGATGGCCCGGGCTTTGTCGAAGCTCGGTTGGATCACCGCGTTGATCTGCGGATCGATCCGCTCGATGCGATCAATGGTGTCGTCGATCAACTCGCGGGGGCTGATCTCACCGGACCGCACCAATTCGGCGAGCCCCACAGCGTCGACGCGAGCAAGTTCAGAGCTATCGGATGTTTCAGTCATAGCGGAAACCCTAGAGGCCTGCGTAGCAGGCCGTGGCCCGAGCGGCCCGCCCGTGGCCCGAGCGGCCCGGTGAGCGTAGCGAACATGAGCGGGAGGTGGAGCGAAGCGAACAAGAGCGGGAAACCCTACGGGGAGAGAGGGTACGGCACGTAAGCTAGGCATCTATGAGCGAGTCTGCGGATGGATCGGCCACAGAAGAGGGGTTAACGGTCGCACTTGATTTTGACAAGGTCGCCAAGATCGGGCGGTCTGGCCATCAGGTCGTGCCGGTGGTGCTTCAAGACGCCGATTCAGGCGATGTCCTGTTCATCGGCTACGCCAACGAAGAGGCGTATCGAGCAACGATCGAGCGAAAGTCTGCGGTGCTGTACTCCACGTCACGCGAAGAACTCTGGCACAAGGGCGCGACGAGCGGAGACTTGCTCGACCTGGTCGAGGTGAAGGTCAACTGCGAGCAGAACAGCCTCCTGTACCGCGTCCGCAAAGCCGGCACAGGCGTGTGCCACACCAAGGACCAGAGTGGCAATACCCGCCCGACCTGCTACTACCGCACAGTGACCGATCCAGATTCGCTCACCTACTCCTGATTCGATGACCATAAGACCCGATCTCGAAGAGTTCCGCTCGCTGGCGCGTTCGCATCGCATGGTTCCGGTATGGCGTGATGTGCTCGCCGACCTGAGTACTCCGGTGAGTGCCTTCCGCAGGGTCGTTGGCGAAGACGAGGGCTTCTTGTTGGAGTCGGTGGACGGCGGTGATCGCTGGAGCCGCTGGTCGTTCGTGGGTCGCCGCCCGTTGGGAACCCTCGTCGCCCGAAACGGAGATATCACTATTGAGGGTGATCTCGGTGTTGACATCGACACCGGCGGGGGCATTCTCGCGGCCCTCGAGGTGCTCCTCAACTATTACAAAGCGCCTGATGTCGAAGGCCTGCCACCGCTGCACAGTGGTCTGATCGGCTACCTCGGTTACGACGTGGTCCGCGAAGTGGAGCACCTCCCCAACGTGGCAGACGACGATCTCGGTTACCCCGATGCCGTAATTTCAATCATCGGTGAACTCGCCGCGTATGACCACTGGCAGCAGCGGGTCACGCTCATCGCCAACGCCATCATCGCTGATGACGCGGATGACAAGATGATCGAAGCGGCCTACCACGGCGCGCTGGAACGGCTTGAATCTCTGGCCCAGGCGGGCGCGAGGGGGTTGGATGAACCGCTCTTTGTTCCAGCAGAAGGCAACGAAGAGCTTCCCGAAGTGAGCTCGACAATGTCCGAGGCGACCTATTGCGCGGCGGTTGAAGCGGCTCGCGAGTACATTCTCGCCGGCGACATCTTCCAGGTCGTGTTGGCTCAGCGGTTCGATCTTGAACTCGACGCTGAGGCCTTCGATCTGTACCGCGTGCTGCGTCAGCTCAATCCGAGTCCCTACATGTACTTCCTGCGCCACAATGACCTAGAGATCGTGGGAGGCTCACCTGAGCCGATGGTGCAGCTTCTCGACGGTCGCGTCATCTCTCGTCCGATTGCGGGAACCAGAAAGCGGGGAAGAACCGACGAACATGATCGTCGGATGGCCGCTGAACTGCGTGAACATCCCAAAGAAATCGCCGAACACATCATGCTCGTCGACCTCGCCCGCAATGACATTGGTCGAGTCATTGAGTTCGGAACTCTCCAGGTGGACGAGATGATGACCCTTGAGCGCTACAGCCACGTGATGCACCTCACCTCTCAAGTGTCCGGCGAACTCAAAGACGGGGCCACGCCTATCGATGTGCTGCGTGCAACCCTGCCCGCGGGCACGCTGTCGGGGGCGCCGAAGGTTCGAGCCATGGAGATCATCGACGAACTCGAACCGGTCAAGCGGGGTCCCTACGGCGGTGTCGTCGGCTACCTCGACTTCTCGGGCCGCATAGACACCGCTATCACGATCCGCACCATGTTCGTTGCCGACAACCATGCGACGGTCTCGGCCGGAGCGGGCATTGTGGCGGACTCTGTGGCAGAAGACGAGCACCTGGAGTGCCAGAACAAAGCCAAGGCCCTGTTGGCAGCGGTTCCTGTTGCTCGCCGCATGAGCGCGACGCGTTCAGAAGGTTCAACAAATCAGAGCGGGAACCACTGAACATGTTCGCCTCTGTTGTTGACCGAGATGTTGTTGAAGTCTGCGGCCAGGACGCCTCGTCGTATCTGCAGGGCCAGATATCCCAAGATATTGACAGCATCGGCCCGAATGAGTCGGAGTGGTCGTTGATCCTGGCACCGACGGGGAAGCTCACGGCTTGGTTCCGTCTGCATCGCATCGCGGATGACCGGTTCTATATCGACGTCGAAGCCGGTTGGGCTGCGCCGCTCGTCGAACGGCTCGAACAATTCAAACTCCGCACCGCGGTTGATTTCAGCATTCTCGATGGTTGGCGGATGCTCTCGTTGCGCACACAAACCACTGACGCGGAACCCGAGGAGAACGATCCCGCACTGACCGTTCCGACTCAAGCTGCGCTGACGGCGACGTTCCGCTGGCCCGGCTTTGCCGGCTCGGACCATCTCGATGTCGGACTGGCTGTTCCCAGCGGGATCGAAATCGACGACAGCGCATTCGAGAAGGCCCGGATCCGCGCCGCGGTGCCGAGGCTTGGCGTTGACATCGGCGACAACACCATCCCGGCGGAGGGTGGGGCAAACCTGATTGAGCAATCCGTGAGTTTCACGAAGGGTTGTTACACAGGTCAGGAGTTGGTGGCGCGGATCGACAGCCGCGGCGGAAACGTGCCCCGTCCACTGCGTGTTCTTATTGCTGAGGAGGCCCTTGAAGCGGGCGGGGTGGTGACCTTCGACGGTCGAGAATCAGGCGTGGTGACTTCGGCGGCAGCCAACGTGGGCCTGGCCGCGGTGATGCGCAAAGTAGAGCCGGGTTCTTTGGTCTCGGTCAACGGGGTCAAAGCAACGGTCCAAGCGCCGAGCTGAGAGGCCCCGCGAATAGGCAGAACTGACCGCGCGCCCCGAATTGCCTTCTGAGCGCCCAGCCAACGTAGAGTCGCGGCATGTCCAAAGTTTCAGTAATCGCCAAACTTCCCCTCAAGCCCGGTACCAGAGATGAACTGGTTGACGCCTTCGAACCAATGCTGGAGAAGGTGAACCAGGAGGCCGGAACCGAGATCTACATTCTGTGCTCGGACCAGGCCGACGAGAATCTTGTCTGGGTTTACGAGCTCTACAGCGATTCTGATGCGATGGGAGCACACAGCTCATCAGAAACGATGGCTTCGCTGCTCGGTGTGGTCGGCGGACTGCTCGAAGGCGAACCCGGGTTTCACATCCTCACCCCGATAGCGGGCAAAGGACTGTGATCGGACAGGTCCGCGACAACCGATTCGCCCTAAGAGGCCCCGCAAATTGGCAGAGGATTTTCGGGCGCGAACGGCTTGATTTGCGGGGCCGTGGCCCGAGCGGCCCGGTGAGCGCAGCGAACCAAGAGCGGGGAACAACAGGCTGCAACTCGAAGGCTTGCCTGTTCACGCGCGCTCTCGCTTAATGTCAGCGTGGGCACCTATGGGCCGCTAGCGTCGGGTCCATGTTCATCAAGATTTGCGGTATTACGAGCGAGGAAGACGCCCTGTTGGCGACCGCTCTCGGAGCGGACGCGGTGGGTTTCGTGTTTGCGCCGTCGTCGCGCCAGGTGGCTGTCGACCGGGCACGCGACATCGCTCGTCGGCTCCCGGCCGAGGTGCTGACGGTGGGGGTTTTCCGCAATGAACTTCCAGACCGGGTGGTGAACATCATCCATCGCGCAGGGTTGGGAGCGGCGCAACTGCACGGACACGAGTCGCCTGAACAATCACGGGAGGTCAGGAGTCGGGTACCGCGAATGATCAAAGGGTTCTTTGCCATCGACCCCGGACTGTCCGATGTCGCGTCCTACAACGCGGATGTGGCGCTGATTGACTCGCCGACTCCCGGCGGCGGAGAAGTCTTCGACTGGAGTCTTGTTGAGAACGTGCCGCTCTCAGGCATACCCCTGCTGTTGGCCGGTGGTCTTGACGCCGACAATGTTCGCAGAGCGATACACAAGGTGGCTCCTTGGGGCGTCGATGTGTCCACCGGTGTGGAACGTGCTCCTGGCGAGAAGGACCCGGTCAAGATGCGGCGTTTCATCGATACCGCGCGGGCCGCGTTCACAGAGGTGCGCATGCGCGACCGGGTCGAGGTGCCCGATGTGCCCTACAACTGGGAGGACGATTTCTGATGTCCGCGGAAGCGTCAGACATTGTCGAAAGACCGCAGAACGCCATGGCAGACCCCAGCGCTGAAGGCCGCTTCGGCGAATTCGGCGGCATATACGTGCCCGAAACGCTGGTTCCGGCTTGCCAAGAACTTGATCGCGCCTTCCGCTCTGCATGGGCAGATCCGGCGTTTCGGGACGAACTCAAGAATCTGTTGACGCATTACGCGGGTCGCCCGTCGCCGGTCACCCAGTGCGAGAATCTGAGCGAGGAGCTGGGCTGCAGGATTCTGCTCAAGCGCGAAGACCTCAACCACACCGGCAGCCACAAGATCAACAACGTCTTGGGCCAAGCTCTGTTGGCCAGACGCATGGGCAAGTCTCGTCTGGTGGCCGAGACCGGAGCGGGTCAGCACGGTGTCGCAACCGCGACGGCAGCGGCGCTGTTCGATATGGAATGCGTTGTCTACATGGGGACCGTTGACATTGCTCGCCAAGAACTCAACGTCTTTCGCATGAAACTCCTCGGCAGCGAGGTACGGGCCGCGGAGTCGGGCTCCAAGACGTTGAAAGACGCGGTCAACGAGGCGATGCGCCACTGGGTGGCGGCGGTCGAGTCGACCCATTACTGCCTGGGTTCGGTGATGGGTCCCCATCCGTACCCTTGGATGGTGCGTGAGTTCCACCGCGTCATCGGTGATGAGGCCGCCGAACAGTGCGCCACTCTGCTTGGAGGCGGCTCGCCTGATGTGGTGGTCGCATGCGTTGGCGGCGGCTCGAACGCGGCGGGCATCTTCTCGGGTTTCGCAGACACGGAGGCCGCCTTGGTTGGTGTGGAACCAGCGGGTGGAGCTGCCGTGGGACGCGCCGTTCCAGGCATTGTCCACGGCTCGCATTCTTATCTCATGCAGGACGAATGGGGTCAGGTGCTTGAGGCGCAGTCGATCTCAGCAGGACTCGACTATCCCGGCATCGGCCCTGAGCACGCTCATCTGGCAGCGACCGGACGCGCGCGTTATGAACCGGTCACCGACGCGCAGGTAGTGGATGCGTTTCAGCTTCTGGCTCGCACGGAGGGGATCATCGCCGCCCTTGAATCGGCCCACGGTCTGGCCTGGATTGTGCAGGCACGCGAAGAGTTGGCGGGCAAGACGGTGCTGTTGAACCTCAGTGGCCGCGGTGACAAGGATGTTGCGCAGATGATGGACGTGTTGGCGTGACGGGTGCACTTGAAGCGGCACTGCTGACGCGTCGCGAAACTGGGGGGAAGTGTCTCGTTCCGTATCTCACGGGTGGACTCGGGGAGCTTTGGCTCGAAACGATCCAGGCCGCAGCGGTCTCGGGCGCCGACGCCATCGAGATCGGAATCCCCTTTTCCGACCCGGTGATGGACGGCCCGACGATCCAACTCGCCAACGACAAGGCCCTGGCTTCGGGAGTCACGCCGCAACTGATTCTCGACCGGCTGCGGGGCTCCGATATCGGTGTTCCGACCGCGGTCATGACCTACGGCAACATCGCCTATCGGATGGGTTACCAACGTTTCGCCTCATCGTTGGCGCAAAGCGGCGTGTCGGGTTGCATTCTCCCAGACATTCCGCTTGAGGAGGTGACCCCCTGGGCCGACGCAGCCGATGCCGCGGGGGTTGAAACGGTTCTGTTGGCGGCGCCGACCACTCCCGACGAACGACTCGTGCGTATTGCCCAGCGTTCCAGCGGGTTTGTGTACGGCGTCGGGCTCCTCGGCATCACCGGGGTTCGCGACCGGTTGGCAGACAGTGCCAAAGTCATCGCCAAGCGTCTCAAGGAGGTGACCGACCGGCCGGTGCTGGTGGGCGTTGGAGTGGGAACCCCAACCCAGGCCGTCGAGGTGTGCGCGGAGGCCGACGGAGTGGTCGTGGGCTCTGCGATGGTGCAACGAATGCTTGATGGTGGGGGTCCGGAAGGTGTGGCCGAACTGATCGGTGAATTCCGATCAGCGCTCGACGAACACTATTGATCTCAGAGAGGCCTCGAATGGATCACGATCTGATCATCATCGGGGGCGGTGCCGGCGGTCTCAGCGCGGCACGGGCAGCTCGCTGGCAGGGCGCAGACGTGGCGTTGATCAGTGACGGGCCGCTGGGAGGCGACTGCACCTTCACTGGTTGCGTTCCGTCCAAGACCCTGATTGCCGCGGCCAAGGATGGTCTCAGCTTCGGCGACGCCATGACACGGGTCGCCGAGGCCGTCGAACGTGTCGCGGCAACTGAGACGCCTGAGGTGCTGCGCTCAAAAGGGGTGACTGTCATTGAGGGCCGGGCGAGACTGGCAACTCACGACACCGTTGTAGTGGGGGAACGGCGTGTCACCGCGCCACGTCTCGTCATCGCCGCGGGAAGCAGTCCCCAGATTCCACAGGTCCCGGGTATCGAGACAGTTGAAACCTTGACCAACGAGGACATTTTCAGCCTCTCGGATGCTCCGGTCAGCTTGGGCATCATCGGAGGTGGACCGGTTGGTTGCGAGTTGGCCCAAGCCTTCGCGGGGTTCGGCGTCGAAGTGACCTTGTTCGAAGCGCAGGAGCGCCTGCTGACCGCCGAGGAACCGGCCGCTTCGGAGGTTGTGGCTCGAGTCCTGCGCTCAGCAGGTGTAGATGTTCGCCTGCCCACAGCCATTGAGCGTGTCGAACCTGCCGGGCAGAGAGAGGGCAACGGGCGTTCGGTCACACTCGTGTCGGTTGACGGAACTCATCAAGTTGAACGTCTTCTGGTTGCGGTTGGCCGCGTTCCGAATTCCGCCGACATGGCACTGGAGGAGATCGGCGTGAAAATGGATGCTCGCGGATTCATCGAGGCGAATGACCGTCTCGAAACGAGCGTTCGCGGCGTTTTCGCGGTTGGCGATGTGACCGGGAAGCTGCCGTTCACGCATGCCGCCGACGAGATGGGCCGCCTTGCTGTCGGGAATGCACTCGGCAAAGGGGTGCGCGGGAGATTCCGGACTCGCTGGGTGCCGTGGACGACCTTCACAACACCCGAAGTGGCCCGTGTTGGGATGACCGAGTCTGAAGCCGCGGCCCGCGGCGGTCGAGTGGCGGAGTTGCCGCTAGATGAGATGGATCGGGCGATCACCGACGGCGCCACGCAGGGTTTCATCAAGTTGATTGCAGGTCCGAGGCCTGTCACCAGAAACGCTTTCGGAGGCAAGGTTCTGGGGGCGACGATTGTGGCGCCCAGGGCCGGGGAGATGATCCACGAAGCGGCGTTGGCCATGCGCGCCGGTCTGTTCACCGGTCGGTTGGCTCAGACGGTGCACGCGTATCCGACTTGGTCATACGGCATCCAAAAGACCGCCGGCCAGTTCTTCGGAGAGATCGAGGGCCGCCGGGCCCGAGCGGCCCGGGCCTGACAGGGCTTCAGGTGTTGCCGAGGCGCTGGCCCAGAGTGCCGGAAACACCGGGAAGTTGGGTCTGCACGCCGTAGTTCCCGCAGTGTTGGGTGAAACGCTCCATCACGATCTCTTCGGCTTCGTCCCAGTTGGTCGCCCGAAGACCCTCCAGGTGCCGGTTGTAGTACTGGTCAAAGACGATCACTTCGTTGCCTGCCGCCCGCAGAGCCTCGACATTGTGCGGCGCGTCGTCGATGTAGAGGTTGGCTTCCACTTCCGGCTTGGCGCCGAGGAAGCACAGATCGCGGTAGGGGATGTTGGACCTGTCCAGCCATTCAACCGTGTCGCCAGCGGCAACCTGATGGCCCCAGTTGACGTACAGACGGTGTGTGATGATGCGAATCCACACTCCGGCATCGGACAGCCGCCACAACGCCTCGGCGGCTCCGTCGATCACCTCCAAGTCCCTGAACATTCGGCCTTCGGTGACTGCGTATCGGTGGTGGTCTTCGAAGTCGTCCGGACCGAATCCCCACTCTTCAAAGTTCCATCCTCGTTCCAGAGTCAACGACTCTTCAGATATTTCGAGCCTTTCGGCGACAATCCGACGAAATCCGCGGGTGTGTTCCGCGCAAACGCCGTCGAGATCGACGCCGAGCACGAAGACTTCGGGCAAGGCCAAGTCTCAGGTGGCGGTCATGCCGCTGTCGGCGTTGATGATGGCGCCGTGGATGTTGGCTGCTTCAGCCGACGCCAGGAAGGCGAATAGCGCGGCGATGTGTTCGGGTTTGTCCAGCGGACGGAAGGCCATTGATCGCTTCAGCAGTTTGAAGTCGGTGTTCTCGGCAAGTTGATAGTCCCGGTTCATCGGCGTGTCCGTTCCGCCCGGGGCGATGGCGTTGATGCGAATCGGCTCCTTGACGAATTCTGTAGCCAGGGCCCGGGTCATCTGCACCACTGCGCCCTTGGTTGCGCAGTAGGGCACCAGATACGCCGAACCCATGAAGGCCGCGTTGGAAGCGATGTTGATGATGTTGCCCTTGCTGGCGAGGATGTGGGGGAGTGCCGCCTGGCACATGAAGAACGTGCCGTCAACGTTGATGGCGAACATCTTTCGCCAGTCGTCGGTGGTCACGTCAATAGCGTGTTTCATCCAGGAGGTGGCAGCAATGTTGCCGAGCACGTCAAGTCGCCCGTGTTGGGCCACGCACTCGGCGATGGCCGCGTGACATTCGGCCGGATCGGCTATGTCGATGACCCTGGTGTGCATCGCTCCGCCTGCCGCGGCGGCGTCGGCGACCTCGGTTGCGACTTCGTCGAGACCCTCGGCGTTGATGTCCATGCCGAAAACGGTTGCACCCTCAGAGGCGAGTCGCAGTGCGATGCATCGGCCCATGCCGCTCGCGACTCCGGTAACGGCTGCGACTTTGCCCACGTAGCGATGATCTGTAAACGCGGTCTCTGATTGTTCAGACACTTGTGTTCCTCCTCCTACTCGGCGGTCAAGCCGCCGTCGGCGCTGACGATGCTGCCATGGATGTTGCCGGCCTCATCGCTGGCCAGGAATGCGAAGAGTGAGGCGATCTGTTCGGGTTGGCTCGAGGGTCTGACGCCCGTGTAGCGCGCCATGAGGCTGTAGTCGGCATCCTCAAGCACCTTGAAATTGGCCGTTAGGGAGGTTTCAACGCCACCTGGGGCGATGGCGTTGATGCGGATCGGGTGCTTCACGAACTCCATGGCCAGGGCTTTGGTCATGTTGACGACGGCCCCCTTGGTGGCGCAGTAGGGGACCGTGAAGGCCTGCCCCATGAGTCCTGCATTCGAGGCGATATTGATGATGTTGCCTTCTCGCTCGATGATGTGGGGGAGAGCGGCCTGAGTCAGAAAGAACACTCCCTTGAGGTTTACATCGTTCATCAAGTCCCAGTCTTCTTCGGTGACTTGATGAACGTGGCGTTGGTTGGCGATCCCGGCGATGTTGCCGAGTATGTCGATTCCTCCGCATGCTTCCACGCAGGCTTGGGCGGCGGCGTGGCACTCGTCGACTGAGCGCACATCGGTGACCCTCGAGGACATCTTGCCGCCATCGGCAAGGATCTGGGCTTCTGTGGCGGCCAAGCCCTGTTCATCAATGTCGAGACCGAAGATGCAGGCCCCTTCCGCGGCGAGGCGTTGGGCTGTAGCTCGTCCGATTCCCGATGCCACTCCGGTGAGGAGTGCAACTTTGTTGTCGTATCGTTTCACGGCGCGGATCGTATCGGTCAGAGTGCCATCGAAGCCAGACGGAGGCTACTGTCTCGGAGAATGCATGCTCCCCAACAAGACGATCTGTCTCCGCCTGATGAACTGAATCAGGCCGTCCGAGAGTTGATCGAGGTCGTTCGTACCGCCGATCTCGACGGGACGGATCTCACGGGCGCCATCGCGCAGATCCGCGAGTTGCGCGACGATCTGCGACCACGAGTCGTGCCGGGAATGAGAATGCAGTCCGCTCTGGTCTATGAGATGCCAGCCACAGTGGACGTGCCCGAGGGTGAACCTGAGAAGTTGGCTCCGCCTGCGGCGTTCAGAGCGGAACATCCTTCGGACTTCTTTCCGTACAGCCCGCTGGTGGGTGTGCTGAACCCGATTTCGCCGCCAGCGACTATGAGAAGGGTCGCCGCCGACGAGCACTTCGAGATCCACGGTGAGGTGACATTCGGCGCCGCTTTCAACGGACCGCCCGATTGTGTTCATGGCGGCGTGATAGCGGCGTTGTTCGACGAACTGCTCGGGAGCGCCTGCGTGGTGAACGGCATCGGTGGCTACACCGGCACCCTGACCATCGTCTATCGCACGCCAACGCCTCTGGGCACGCCGTTGCAGATGAGGGGTTGGTTTGACCGGAGCGAACGACGGAAAGTGTTTGCCAAGGGCACGCTGCACGCCGGCGACACTCTGTGTGCCCAAGCCGAGGGAATCTTCATCCAGTCCGAGAATCTTCGTAGCCCGAACCGCTAGCCGGGGTCGATCACGACTTCGTAACCTGGTTGTTCTGGTTCGTCGTCGATCAGCTCAGCGGGGAATCCCGGGGCGCGGAACTCGGCGCCGACGGCGTCCTCGTAACGCTGCACAACCCGCGGGCTCAGCGCACGGGACCCGTACCGCGTGGCTGCATCGTTGAACATCTCCAACACCACGGGGGCGACTTCGAGAGGCAGTTCCGCGCGCTCCGCGAGATCCATGAAGAGGCTCATGTCCTTCTGCACGAGATCGAGGGTGAAGCCGATGTCGTAGGAGCCGTTCAAGATCACCTGGCCTTCGGTCTCATGCACGAAAGAGGTGCCCGAGGAGATGTGGATCGCCTCGTACGCGGTGGTCAAGTCGATCCCGCACTGATGTGCCACGGCGAAGGCTTCGCCGATCGACACCAGGTTGACCGAAGCGAGATAGTTGGTCACCACCTTGAGAATCGAAGCTGATCCCAGCGGACCAGTGTGCAGGATCTTGCGCCCCATCATCGCCAGGATCGGCAAAGCCAGATCGAACGCTTCTCGGGTGCCTCCGCAGAAGATGGAGATGTTGCCTGTCGCGGCACGGTGACAACCCCCCGACACCGGGCATTCGATCGGCATGGCGCCGCGTTCGGAAGCCAAAGTCGCGAGACGGCGCACCTCTGATTCGTCGGTGGTCGACATCTCCAGCCAGAGCTTGCCTCGGTCGAGTCCGGCGAGCACGCCGTCCGCGGCCTCCATCACCTCAGCGCAGGTTGCCGGCGAGGGCAGACAGGTGATCACGACGTCACAGCGTTCGGCGAGCTCTTTGGGCGACGCGGCTGAGGTTGCACCCCGCTCGATGAACGATCGCACCACGGCTTCATCGAGGTCGCGCACGACGAGATCGACTCCGTTTCGCAGAAGACTGCCTGCGAGCTTGCTGCCGAGGTTGCCGAGTCCTACAAATCCGATCCTCATCGTTCACTCCAGAGATGGTCGTTGAACCCGCCGACGAGGTTCAGTTGTGTCGGGGGTCGTACGGGTAGTGTGCCAAGTGGCGCAGTGATCCTGGTTGGCGACCGCAGACATCCCACCAAAGATCCCCAGGGGTATCGGTGTGGACATCGCTCAGTTCTGCATCGACCACGAACCAGCTGCCGGTCACGAGTTCGGCTTCGAGCTGGCCGCCGGTCCACCCGGCGTAACCGGCGAACATCCTTACTCCGTCGACCCCGGGCACTTCCTGGGGAGCCAGTTCGAGGTCGACCGTTCCGATGCTGCCGAGAATCCGATTCCAGTGCTCATCGCTGTGGTCGTGTTGGTATGAGGCCAACGCGATAACCGACGACGGCGAGACAGGTCCGCCCAAAAAGACGACAGCGGGTTCGGTGGCCTGGTCCGCCCACCGGTCGATGGCTGTCGACACCGGGAGCTCGCTGGGGCGGTTGAGGACCACTCCGATAGCTCCGTCTTGATTGTGTTCGAGCATGAAAACGACGGACCGGTAGAAGTTGTTGTCGAGCGGCGATGGTGCAGCAACTAAGAGTTGGCCTCTGGTCGATTCATGCATCGTTTGTAGTCTCGCGTGATCCGCCTGCGGCTGTCACTAGCCTCCGTTGGTGAACATGAGCGTTAGGTGCCGTTACGGGGTGTCTGACCAGTCTTCGCCGTAGTCGAAGAGCAATTCCTCACCGGGACTGATGTCGCGAAGCGCATACAGGTCCAAACCGTCGAAAAAAACGTTGGGGGAGCGGCTGTGGTTCAAAAAGCGAAGGTCGCCGGCCCCTTCCACACCCTCCCAGGTGCCATCATCACCTTCTATCCACAGCACGTACTTTCCGTCGACCATGGTAGGCGCCCCTGAGTAGCGGCCAATGAGTTTGCCTTGCTCGAGCTCGACGATGGCGAAGACACCGGTGCCGTGGATTGGTGACTGTCGCGGCTCGACCAGATCACTTCCTTCGGGCTGTAGGAGCACCACGTTTCCGTTCTCGGGCGCTGTCGGCGGACGCCGATGCCGGCTGTCGGTTATCAATGAATGGGTCACCGCTCGTTTGGCGAGGTCTTCCAGGTCTGAACGCAGCGGGTCGCGCAACCAACCGTCGACCGAGGCACTGTCCGGAAAGGACACCACGAGTACCGCGTCGGGAATTCCGGCTTCCGTGTCGGTATCGGCGATTCTGCGTTCGAGAGCCCCGTTGTTGCGTGGCAGCAGCTGAACGAGCGCGTCCAAGTATTCTTCGAAGGCGTCGGGGTCGTCCCGGCCCCAGAGCTGCAGCGTGAGTTCGATGCGTCCGTCTTGGTCCACTTGTTGCACAGTACCCAAACCGAGCACGGCTATCGATTGATCCTCCAGATAGACGGATTGCCGCAACAAACGCCACAACTTAACATAAAGCAAATTGAACTCTTGAACAGTTGATTCGCCCAGCCAACCGTCTAACTTAACATAACGACGATTTCCGGCGTTTCGAGTCTCACGCTGCCCACTCCTCGTTCGGGTCGGCGGATACCGAACTGGCCGATACGGTTCTTGACCGTGGCTCGCAGGCTGGAAATCGAACTCACCTCCAATCGCGCCGATGGCAAGTGGACTTGGCGCGCTGCAGGAGCGAAGCAACCAAAGGGAACCCTCGATGGTGGACTGATCCCCGAGGGCGTTGGTGTCGGAGATGTCCTCAGGGTTGAGGCTGACGCAACCCTCGATGGACTGGAGATCACAACCGTTCTGCCGACGCGGGCTCCAAGAAATGAAGTAGAAACCCTGCCACTGCTGGGTTCGGGTCGCGAGCAACCCTTGGTGACCTCTCAACTCGCTCCGAAGGGCCGCTCGCGTGCCCGCGGAGCCGCTGGAGGCCGTCGGGACTCTGACTCTGCGCCCCGAGGCAAAAAGCGTGCTGATCGCAAAGATAAACGTCGCGGCGACACGAAACGTCCAGAACGAGCGGGCGCCGATCGTCGGCGCGGTGACCGCGACGCCCAGTCCGCTGAAAAAAAGCGCGCCGATTCTCGACGTGGCGACCGTCCGGGCAAGGCGCGAGATGGTCAGCGAGACGGCACAACCGGCGCTGGTTCGCCACGGGACCAACGAAGCAGGAAACGCAACGTTCGTGCTCGACAGGACCGTCCCAAACCTCCCTCCACCCCTAGAGCTCCGCGTCTGCGCCCCGGAAATGCGAACCGCCGTGCCGCGCTCGCAGACATGCCCGAGATCCAACATGGACTCGCTGAAGAGGTTCTCAAAGGCGGTGTTCCAGGGGTGCGCAAGGCGATCGAGCGAATGAACAAGATGGCAGAGGCTGACGGTATTCCAAAGGTCAGATCAGAACCACTGGTTGCGCTGGCGGAGAAAATGACTCCGGTGTTGAAAGCTGCCGAATGGCGTGACCGGGCTGAAGCTGCGATCTCGGGAATCGAAACCGTTGACCTGCGTGATATCCGCAGTGTCGTGGTAGCGGCCGACAGCGGCGCGCGCGACGAGCAGTCCCGTGAACTTGCTGAGAAACTGCGGGAGGGCCTGTCGACCCGGGTGGAGAGCGAACATCGCTCGTGGCTCAACGAGATCGCGCAACATCTTGCCGATGGTCGGATTGTTCGCGCTCTGCGGCTCAGCAGTCGACCGCCGAAAGCGGGGTCTCCGCTTCCAATCGACATGGCCGAGCGCCTGACTGAAGCGGCCTCGGAATCGTTGAGCAGCGACGTAGCTCAACAACGATGGGCCACCGTGCTCGACGCGGTAGCGTTCTCGCCTGTTCGTTCCCAGGTGAAACCTCACGGTTTGCCAGAAAACCCCAATGATCAGCTACTCGCCACCGTACGAAAGCTGGCCGCCAAGGTTCCTGAGATTGCCGCTTTGTTCGGAGTCACAACATCCGCTCCCAAAAAACGCGGTGCCAACCGGCGGATTGCGCCCCCTCCCCCACCCGAGATACCTGCGGCAAAGCCCTCTGCTGAAGAAGAGCCCGTTGTTGACGAAGAGCCCGTCGCTGACGAAAAGCCCGATGCTGACGAAAAGCCCGATGCTGACGAGTCGCCTGCTGAACCTGCGGCAGAAGAACCGGCCGCGGATGGTGTTGAAGAGGACGCCCCTCCCCCACCACTATCGGCATCGACGCCCCAATCTGGAGCAGTCGGCAATGATTGAGTTTGAAGCCCAGGGCCATATCGGGATCATGCGCCTTGATCGCGTTGAAGCTCGCAATGCCATCAATCCTGCGATGGCCGCAGCCATTGAATCGGCGATTGATCGACTTGAAGAAGATGACGATCTCTGGATCGGGATACTGGCCCACAATGGACCGGTATTCTGCGCAGGAGCCGACCTCAAAGAAATCGCTGCGGGAAACGGTGCCTTTCTGGGCACCAAACGTGGAGGCTTCGCGGGCATCGTCCTTCGTGAGCGAACCAAACCGATCATTGCCGCGGTTGATGGTCATGCTGTTGCTGGAGGCACCGAGATCGTCTTGTCCTGCGATCTAGTGGTCGCTTCGACCATCGCGAAGTTTGGACTACCTGAGGTAAAGCGTTCACTCGTGGCCGCCGCAGGGGGTTTGGTGCGTCTCCCCCGGGTGCTTCCCCCCAATATCGCGATGGAGCTCGCGATTACTGGCGACACGCTGTCCGCTGAGCGAGCCCACCACTTCGGGTTGGTCAACGAACTGTGTCTACCTGGCGAGGTAATGGCCGCTGCCTGCGCGCTTGGCGAGCGAATCGCCGCCAACGCTCCATTGGCGGTACGCGAGAGTCGTCGCCTCATCCTTGAAGCCCCCACCCAATCTGACCGGGAGGGAATCATTGAAGGCGGCAGGGCGACCACACGCTTGGCTTCAACAGAGGACTTCACCGAAGGCCCGAGGGCTTTCATCGAAAAGCGACCCCCTGTCTGGAAGGGTCGCTGAGACAGCGGTACCGACGCTCTCGGTCAGTCCCTTAGCGACCGGTGGACGCGTATAGCCCGGGCAGTGAGGCCGAAAGTCTCGAAGAAGTTCTTCGTCTCACGGTCCCCGGGGAGGGCGATCGAGTCGATGCCGATACACCCCTGTTCGACGCACCACCTCTCAACGAGTTCAATGAGCGCCTCGCCGCAGCTCACGCCTCGGGCCTCCGGCATAACGTAGATGTCGGTGACTTGGCCGAGAACGCTGCCGTCGTGGAGCTCGACCAGGTCCACTCCTGCATAACCCACGATCGTGTCGTCGATGCATGCGACCGCGAGCAGCCCGGCATCCATGGTCGAGCGCAAGCTGACGTCCAAGGGTTCGGAGCGGGCTTCGCGTTGGGACCACACGGCCCCCCCACGGTTGGGGCGTAGTTCCTCGATCGCATCCGAGCACATCCGGGTGACCTCAGCTAGGTCAGCGACCACAGCCCGGCGTGCGTCAACTTCCACGATCAGTCGCTCGGTGAGTGCTCGCGCACGCTCAGTTGCTTTATTCGGTTGGTTACTGTCTGGCGGTCTCGATGAGTCCGTTCGTAGGCGAGGATTGTGTCGAGCTGCTGTTGGTCGAGCGCTTCCAACTTTTCGAGCAACTGTGGCGCGGAGAAGGCGTTGTAGTCCTCGATTGGCAACGCGGAGTCGTCACCGCTCGACTCGCGGCGATCATCGAGTTCATCGGAGAGTTCGCGTTCATCGGCGGTCATCGAGCCCACGGCGGTTCCCGCTGCCTCACGCAGCTGGCGAAACAAAGGAACCGTATCGGCTCGTCCCCGATTGCCTGCGACCTTGCCTGCAAGTTGAGTCAAAGCAACTTGACCCCTGCCGCGATCGGCGAGTTTCGGGATCAGATCCTTGGCTTCCAACAGCAAACCGATGGGTGCATAGACAAAAAGATCGAGCAATTGCTCGCCGAGTTTCTCCTCTTCGCTCACGTGACACCCAATGGCCCACCGCAATGTGGGCATTCATCGTCGACGACTGCCGCGCTGTTCACCAGCAGAAAGCAGTGAGGACACGAGAACTCGTTGTCGCCGCGGGCGATCACCGGTTCGGCTTCTCCAGAGGCAGCGGTAGCGGATCGGACTGTGCTCGTTTCCTCCTCGTCGTCGGTTGCCTGATCGTCGCCGGCCGCAATGCGCTCCTTGAGGATGGCGTCGAGATCGGCCTCCACGTCGTCTTCGTCGTCATCGAGATCGTCATCGTTCAGGTCGTCGTCGAGATCGGCCTCTACGTCGTCGTCTTCATCGTCGTTCAGGTCCTCGTCGAGGTCGTCGTCGAGTTCGTCCTCGTCGAGGTCGTCGTCGTTGAGGTCGTCGTCGTTGAGTTCGTCTTCTTCTTCCAGGTCGTGGTCGAACTCGTCGTCGAGGCCTTCGTCTGTAGAGATGTCGTCGTTTTCAGAGATGTTGTCGTTCACCATTGGTTCCTGAAGCCAGAGATGTTGCCGCGGATCATAGACAATGCGAAGCGCGACGCAACCTCAGAAAGCGGATTAACCGAGATCGCGGTCTTGGCGCCGTTTCTCCGCGCGTTGTTCTGCAGAGAGACGGCCCAACGGCGTGTCAGAGGAGTAGTCGACAAAGCGCATCGCCTCGGCCAACGCCAAGTGCCCCGCCTTCTCGCTGATCTGGGCGTGCATCCGTTGACAGATACGCCGGTAGGCCTCGTGTCCCTGTGGCGTGGTTCGCAGCTCCAGCATGTGCATCGCCTCACGGGCATTGAATTGCATCGAGTAGCGAATTCGGTAAGCCAATGACACCGCATAGCAAGCGCTGTCGCGATGCTCTCCGACAAGCGCATTGTGAAGTGATTCGGAGCGCGCCATCGCGGCGCGGTACTCCTCGGCGACCCCGGCTGCCTCGACTGCGTCAGGCATGACGTATCCATGACGAGGCGAGAGCGGCTGCCAGTCGATCGTGAGCATCCGGTGCCGCTGAAGATCTCTGAAAGCGCCGTAGTCCGAAAGTACGTCGAAGCGATAACCTGTTCGTTCGAAGGCTCGCCCGGGCCGGTGGCGGCGGTTGTCCCGCTGCCCCACATAGGCCTTGATGACTTCGATGCGCTCCTCGACAGACATCTGGTGAACCCGTGCCTCGAGCATGCGTTCGGAGAGAGACGTGTAGGGATAGAGGCAGGCGGTGACCACCTTCAATTCACCTTCGGGATCGAAGTCGACTAGATCGACGACATCGTCGTCGACCACTCCCCCGGTCTCGTAACCGAAAATCTGATCGCTGATTGCTTCCATCGAGTCGCGCGTGTCTGTCAGATAATTCGTGGAGCGCACGCCACGGTCTGGAAGATCAACGCGCTTGAGGAATGACGGGATCACCTTGCGCAGCTCGGTCAGCATCAGGTCGGCATATGAGCGGGACTCGGGCAAAGGATGGCTTCTCATACGCAGCAGCAGTGCTTCGTATGCTTGACCCGTGCCGTAAATTCCGACATTGGACAAAGACGCCGCCGGCAACATTCCACGGATCGCGTCGAGCGCCCTGGCTTGTATCGCGATGCGGTAGGCAAAATCGCTGTCACCATCGGTTTTTGGAACAACCTCGCGAAAGAAAGCCTGCATTTGCGGGATGAGTTTCGAGTAGGCGTCGAAGATTCGATCCATGTCTGCGACGTAACGCGTGCCCAGTTGCGAACTCAAGATTTGCGGGTCGCGGTAGTAGCGGTAGCGCCCTCCCAATCGCTGGTCATAAGCGATGTAGCGCGTGCTCTGCTCCAGGTAGGCCATGAGGCGACCCCACTCCAGGACCTTGGTCAGAATGTTGGAAGCTTGTTCGCAAGCCAGGTGGACACCGCCGAGCTGAGCCACGCTGTCGTCGCCGTACTCGAAGAAGACTCTGTCGTACAGCTCTTCTGCACGCCGCAATCCGACAGTCGCATCGATGGTCTGGTCGCCTTCAATATCGAGGTCGCCCACGAACTCTTGAAGAAACAGCCGACGAAGGCTCAAAGGTGACCGAGAGTATCTGGCAAAAAGCGCTCCCTTCACGACTTCGGGAAGGTTGACCAGGGCGAATACAGGTTGATCCAGATTCGTGAAATAGCGACGAAGAATGTCGGCCTCGTCGGCGCTGAAGTCCTCGGCGATATAGACCGTCATTCGTGCAGAGGCTATTCGCTTGTCGAGAAAGAGCCGCGGATGGCGGGTAGCGCGTCAGGGTCTCCCCAACAGTCAACGATGGTCATGGCCATGTTCAATGCACCGTCGATTACCGCTTGGTCTGCTGCCTCTGAGCGTGCATGGGTCTCAAAATCTGGTGTGTGAATAGCGGTGCCCCGTGGCGCAACTTTGATCATCGGATGGATCGACGGAACGGCATGACTGACGTTGCCCATGTCCGTACTGCCAACCACGATTCTCTTTTGGTCCTGGGGACTCACCACACGACCGTTTGCCGCCGAGTTGTTCACATAGAGGTTGAGCAGCGGCGTGTTGTCGATCATGTTGTAATACGGAGGATCCTTCCAAACACTGTGCATCTCGCAACAGGCCGCCGAGGCGCCGGCTTCAAGGCATGCCGTGAAACGCTCCTTGAGGCGTTGCAGACTGTCGATGTTGCCGGATCGTACGTACCATTGAGCGGCTGCTCGCGAAGGGACGATGTTGGGTTTCTCGCCGGCTTCGGTGAAGATGCCGTGGATACGTTCGTTGGGACGGATGTGCTGGCGCAACGCGGCCACGGCGTTGTAGCCCAGCACGGCAGCGTCGAGCGCGTTGCGACCCATGTGAGGGGCGGCGGCGGCATGAGATGCTTGGCCCTCATAGGTTACGTCGACTGTGTGCACCGCTATGACCTGCATTTTCTCAATGTCGTGATCGGCAGGGTGCACCATCATCGCCGCGTCCACATCGTCGAAGGCCCCTCTACGGATCATGAACTCCTTGCCTCCGCCGCCTTCCTCGGCCGGAGTTCCGAGAATGGCCACCCGTCCGCCCAGAGCCTCCGCGACAGAAGCTGCGGCGAGGCCGGCACCGAGCCCCGCGGCCGCGATCACATTGTGACCACAGGCATGGCCGATGCCGGGAAGAGCGTCGTATTCACAGCACACCGCAATGGTGGGACCGTCGGTCCCGACGCGGGCATCGAAAGCGGTCGACAAGTCGTACGCTCCGCGTTCAACAGAGAGGCCTTCGTCTTCTATCGCGGCGGTTAGAACCTCGTGAGCATGGTGTTCCTCGAAGCCGAGTTCGGGATTCGCGTGAAGCGAGTGCGAGATTTCCAGCAACTTCGGGGTCAGGCGTTCGACCTCGGAGCGGACTGTTTTCTTCGCCTCAATCACATCCATCCGGCGATTCTAGAGGGGCTCGGCTACTCCAGCAGGCTTCAAGCGGCGAAATCTGACAGCGTCGGGTCCGTCAGATCCAGATATCGAGGGCATCGGGTTCCACGCGGATGCTCAATGTCTCGGCCCTGTCGTGAGCGATTCCATCGAGAGTTATCGGCGTGGGGCGTTCAAGCTGCAGTTGCGCGGCTGCGCAGCGGCGAATCTTGATCTGGGGATGAGGTACGTGAGTGCCTGATCGCAGTCTGGAGCGGGCCTTCAGACGCTCGCTGAAGGTCGGGTTCGCTTCTATGAGATCCAGTCGTCCGTCGGAGGGGTGCGCTTTGGGCGCCACATTGAAGTCGCCGATGAAGGCGGCGTTGGCCGCGATCACGATCGGACCTCGCCACCAGGAACGACGCGCGATGAGATGGGAGACAAACCAGAAGATACGGCCGTCGAGCAGCGCCACACCCAGATCAATTCGCAGATGAGTCCCCTCCCCCGCCCGTAGCGACGCCTCGTTGTTGCGAACGCCCAGTGTCCGGGCTAGATCGCCGCCGACAAGACACAACGGCGGGGTGGGTTTGCGCGCTCGCCGAGGTCCGCTGATCACCTGGTTCGCTTCGGCATCGCTACTCACGAAGATCGCATCGTCGGGGACTGCTGCGGGTCTCCCCCAGTCTGAACCCCTGCGAATGGTCACTGCGATTCGGCCTTCTTTTTGGCTCTTCGATCTCGTATGCGGCCGAACAAGATCGCGAACTCATAGAAGAGATACATGGGCACAGACAGCACCGAGAGAGTGAATGGATCACCGCTTGGCGTTATCACCGCGACGAGGGCGACGATGCCGACAACCGCGTAGCGCCGAACCCCACGAAGCGATTCGTTTTCGACGATGCCCAGCACTTGCAGAAAAATCAGCACTATCGGGAACTCGAAGCCGATCCCGAACGCGAGAATCATCTTGATGACAAACCCCAGATATTCGTTTGGCGCGTACCACTCAACGAGGTCTTCACCGCCCAGAGCAGACAGAAACTCAAGCGCCCGAGGAATGCTCCAGTAGGCCAACGCCGCTCCGGCGAAGAAGAGCGCTACACCACTGACCATGAAGGCGATCGCGAAACGCTTCTCGTGGGAGAACAGGCCGGGAGCCACGAAACGCCAGAGCTGCCACAGCAAAACCGGCATGGCCGCGATCAATCCTCCGTAACCCGCGACCGAGACGCGCACGCTGAAGGGTTCAAACGGGTTGCGAGCATAGAGCTGGCATCCGCTTCCGAACACTTCGGTTGCTGTTCGATCAGCTTCGGGGAGCGAGCGGCAATACGGCTCGAGCAGGAAATCAAGAATCCACGGGTAGGCAATCCAGCAAGCGACAGCGCCGACGGCAATCGCAATGAGGGAGATGACGATACGACGACGGAGCTCAGTCAAGTGCTCCATCAAGGTCATGGACGACTCTGCTTTTGGACTCATGAAGTAGAGGTTTGAGAATCAGGGGTTTCAGCAGCGGCTTCAGTTTCCGTTGAGCTGCCGCTGTCGATCTCGGCATCTGGTTCTGTTGGAGATTCCGCAGCGGAGTTCGTGTCTTTCGGGTTGGCAGGGTCGACTGCCGCAGCGGATGCTGTCACGCGTGCCCCTTTTGCGCGAGCTTCGGCCTCCACGACCGGGTCTTCTATTGCTTCGCGCATCTCTCGCTGGAATCCGCTGGAAATTCGTTTCAGCTCACTGAGTGCCCGACCAACCTGGCGAGTGGCTTCGGGCAGTTTCTTCGGACCGAGCACAACCAACGCCACCAACAATATGACGACCACTTCCATTCCAGCCAGGTTTCCCATGGACAGAGCCTACCGATCGATGGATTGGCGACGCGGGCGGAGTCGGCGGATCCTCGTAACCTGGTCGAGTTCTGACGCTCTAGTGCTCAACTCGACGGTCAGATGCCGTAGATCGTCTTGAGCCACCGCTGCGGCGCGCGCCCGACGCATCGAGTGGCGCAACCGCGCCATCTCTTTAGAGACCAGTTGCAGCGAGACAGCAAGCACCACCAACGACACGACTACTGCGGTGGCCACCAGTATCAATGTCCAACTCATGGTGCGAGCGTACCGCAGGGCCATCATCGTTTCTCAGTGGCCGCGCGCGCATACTGACACCATGACGACGCGATATGCGCCCCTGCGAGGTCCGGCAATCCTGTTTGCGCATAGAGGCGCCAGGACCCTTGAGCGGGAGAACACGATCGCTGCGTTCAACCGAGCTGTGAGTCTGGGAGCCACCGGACTTGAAACAGATGCGTGGCTCACCAACGACGGCGAGGTGGTACTGGATCATGACGGTTTCCACCGACGGTTCCCGCGAAAGTGGATCAAAGACACGAACCGAGCCGACCTGAAAGCACACATCTGCACGCTGGTTGAGTTATACGAGTCGGTCGGCACTCACCTGCCCGTGAGCCTGGATCTCAAAGATCCGGCCGCCTTCGCTCCGATCATCGAGATAGCGCGGGAATATCGAACCGAACAGCGGTTGTGGATCTGCCACCATGAGTTGGACCTGCTGGCGCAATGGCGCCGAGTCGCTCCCGATGTCCGCCTCGTCAACTCGACCGCCATGCAACGTTTGCCGAGTGGACCCGAGCGTCGCGCCGCCGAACTCAGTTCCGCTGGTATCGATGCTGTCAACCTGCGCCAGGGTGAATGGACAGCGGGATTGGTTGCACTCTTTCACCGATTCGAGGTGCTGGCCTTCGGTTGGGACGCGCAGTATGAGCGTCAATTGGCTTCTCTGATGGACATTGGCATCGACGCGGTCTACAGCGACCACGTTGAGCGGATGGTGGCGGTAGCGGCGACGTTCGACTGAGGCGCCGCAACACCGGCCAACCGTTGCTCACAGGAAACCGATGTCACCGAGAGGCCAGAGTTTGATGAATGCTCGGCCAACGATTGAGTCGATCTCCACCGGACCGAAAGTACGGGAATCAGTGCTGCCCTCGCGATTGTCCCCCATCACGAACACCGTCCCTTCTGGGACCAGGCAATAATCAACCGAGGCAGGTTCGTTCGCGCAGTCCATCAACCGTCCGTTGACGAAGGTGCTGGGTCGGTCTACGTACGGTTCATCAAAGGTCTCGCCGTCGATCAGAACCTGGCCGTTCGAAAAGGAGATTGTCTCTCCCGGTAGAGCGACTACCCGCTTGATGAAATCGTTGATGTCCCCTAGCGCATCGTCCGGCTTGGCGAAGACGATCACATCCCCGCGTTGAATATCACCGAAGCGATAGCTGAGTTTGTTGACCAGAACTCGGTCGTCCTTGTGGAGAGTGTCTTCCATGGAACTCGATGGAATGTAATACGCCTGAATGAGGAACATCCGGATCAACAGCGCCAATCCCAGAGCGCAAACAGCTACCAGGAGCCATTCCACCAACGTCCGGAGCAGTTCCTGTGCACTGTCGGGCTTCGGGATCGAAACGTCCTCATCGCCCGAGTCGAGGTCGTCGTTCTCAGCGGCATTGTCCAGACCCGAATGATCTTTTGTGAATTGGGTCTGCTGCACAGGCGTAGTTCCCGAAACTGGTAAGCCATCTGGTGAACTGGGCGAAACCCCAGGGGCACTCACCAACAAGACGATACCGCCGGGCACGCCCGAAGGGGTGGTCCGTTCAAGAGCTGCCAGCGCTATCGGTAGCGTTCCAAGACCCTGTTCGCCGCGTTTGACACGAGACCCGCTGACAGGGGCGGATCCACTGAAACGATCTCCCCCTTGGGACCGAGCCGCAACATCAACCGTTCAAGCCAACCAGCGGCGGACACTGCCATGGTCACGACGAACCGGCCCTGCGAGTCGGTTTCGACCGATTCGGTCGGGTACTGCTCAGTTACCCAAGCAGCGTCGGGATGGAGTCGCAGACGCACTCTCGGATCGTCGCCGTGAGGGGTGAAGGACCCTCCCGAGTCGCTTGCTTGATGCTCCACAGACTCACCGGTCAGCCGCACTGAACGAATACGGTCGACGCGGAATATTCGCTCGTCAGTCGCTCGATGGCACCAGGCGTGAAGGTACCAGTTGCCGTTGTCGCTGAAAATCCTCAGTGGTTCGACAATGCGTCGGGTGAGTTCGTCCCTCCCGTAGGTGTAGTACTCGATGTCAATCTTTTCCCCTCGGTTCAGCGCAGACCGCAATGGCGGCAGTGTCTCGGTCGGTGCGTGGCCGAGCCGCACCTCCACAGCTTGATCGGCTGCTTCGCCTAACGCCATGCCCAGCTTGGTGAGTGCACGCAACAACGGGCTTGCAGCTTCGTCACCTTCGTCACCCGTAGCAAAGTCACCGCCGATCAGAGAATGTCCAGCGGTAAGCAACCGCGCCCCCTCGCCGGGAGTGAGACGCAGTGGACGCGAAAACCAATCGGCGTAACGGATCTGCACCTCGTCATCGGAGATGTCGACTTCGATCATCGAGTCCGGGGTGAACGGATGAACTCCGACGAAGAACACGACTCCGGTCAGATCTTCAACAAGCTGAGATCTCGGGTAGTCGAAGCGAGCCACTATTTCATCGAGTGGAGCCCCCTGTTGCTCGACGACCCAGGGAATCACAGCCAAAAGACGGATCATCCGTTCCGAGGCGGTCAGTCTGGGGTTCATGTGGGCGCGGGGTTCATGTGAGCGCCTCCAGCCAGGAGACGATGTCTTCTCTAGCTTCTGGAGGATCGAGTACCTCAGCGTGCTCGAGGAAAGTGAGAATAAACGAACGGAACCCTTCGCGGTTGCGCACCTCGAAAGTGACGACCGTTGTTTCGTCGTGCTGCGTCGAGTCCTCGCCGATCAGATGTTGGAGGTAGGCAGCCTGATCGGGGTCGACGGCTACCCGCACGGTTGTCGGGGTCTCGTCGCCGAGTTCCCAACCCCGCAAGCTGCTGGGATCCGTCGGCGTTCCCACGGGTTGAGTGGCGTTGTCGAGCAGTTCGATAGGGCCCGAGACCCGGTCCACCCGGTAGAGGCGCTGGTCCTCGCGCACTCGGTCCCAACCCGAGAGGTACCAGTGGCCCCGCGAAAACGACAGACGCCACGGCTCAACCGCGCGTTCGATGCCGGCGTAAGTGAATCCGACCGCCTGGCGATCAGCGGCTGCTGCGATCAAAGCCGCCAGGTTCTCGTCGAAGGGGACGTGACCGACCTCGGTTGCGTCGATGGCGCCGCTGGTCGTGCCGCCGAGCTTGTGCAGCCCTGTTTCACCGCCGTCAAGTCGAACAATGCTGGTTGCGAGGTGAAGCGCGGCCAATTCGTCCGGTTCGAGCCGAAGGTCGCGGCCCGCGTACTCCGAGCGCAGGATCCGGTAGCCGTCAACGGGCGGGTCGGCACCCGGGACGTTCTCGACTCGCAACGGTATGCCCATCTTGCGGAGGTCTTCTTTGTCACGCTCGAAGGTCCGTCGAAATGAGGCTTTGGCCTCCGGGTATCCACCGATCCGACGGCGCAGCTCGTCCGCGGAAAGTACCCGGTCGGCGTCGAGAAGAGCTGCGGTCAGGTTGAGGAGGCGTTCGAGCTTGTCCATTTTGTGCTGGGTTCTGTGTTACAACGAAGCGATCAGTTTCTCGACCCGGTCGTCCTGGGCTTTGAAGGGGTCTTTGCACAGGACGGTGCGCTGAGCTTGATCGTTCAACTTCAGGTGCACCCAGTCGACCGTATAGTCCCGCCTCTGCTCCTTGGCTCGGCGGATGAACTCGCCACGAAGGCGTGCCCGTGTGGTCTCAGGCGGATTTTCGACTGCTTGGGAAATCTCTCGGTCGCCGACGATGCGTTCGACCATCCCCCGCCGTTGCATCCTGTAGTAGAGACCACGGTCGCGGTTCACATCGTGATATTGGAGATCAAGCAGCGCGACCTTGGCATCGGACAGCTCAAGGTTCTTGCGAGCGCGGTAGCCCTCGATCAGCTTGTATTTGATGACCCAATCAATCTCTCGGTCAAGCTTCAACGGATCGTTCTCGAGCCCCGACAGACAGTGTTCCCACATCTTGAGCGCCAGTTGCTCCTCGTCGCCGAGCTCGTGGTGTTCAGCAAAGCGCAATGCTCGTTGCAAGTACTCGCTCTGGATGTCGAGCGCCGACACTTCGCGGCCGTTGGCAAGGCGGATGCGCCGTCGACAGGTCATGTCGTGACTGATTTCTCGGATAGCACGGATGGGGTTCTCCAGGGTCATGTCTCGTAGCACGACGTGTGGTTCCTCGAGCATCCGCAACATCAACGAACAGGCTCCGACCTTCAAAAAGGTCGTGTATTCGCTCATGTTCGAATCGCCGACGATCACATGGAGGCGACGGTACCGCTCGGCATCGGCATGTGGTTCATCTCGGGTGTTGATGATCGGACGCGAGCGTGTCGTTGCCGACGACACGCCCTCCCAGATGTGCTCAGCACGTTGGCTTACGCAATATCTGGCCCCGCGTGCCGTCTGCAGGATCTTCCCGGCGCCGGCGTAGATCTGACGGCTGACGAGAAACGGAATCAACACTTCGCTGTAGACGCTGAGATCGTCGTTGCGGGTAATGCAGTAGTTCTCGTGGCAGCCGTAGCTGTTGCCTGCCGAGTCGGTGTTGTTCTTGAACAGATAGATGTCCCCGTGGATGCCTTCTTCAGAGAGCCGTTCTTCGGCACTGGTCAGGAGCTGCTCGAGGATGCGCTCGCCGGCTTTGTCGTGGGCGGTGAGATCGCTGACCGAGTCACACTCAGGAGTGGCGTATTCGGGATGGCTGCCCACGTCAAGATAGAGGCGAGCACCATTGCCAAGAAAGACATTGCTAGAGCGTCCCCAAGAAACGACCCGCCGGAACAAGTAACGCGCCACCTCGTCGGGGCTGAGGCGTCGTTGGCCGCGCAGCGTGCAGGTCACTCCGTACTCGTTTTCGATTCCAAAGATTCGACGCTGCACGTCGAACAACCTAGACCCCCGCCGACGCCGTTGGTAGATCAGTCGCTGATAAGGCGCGCAACCTCGGGATCATCAAGACGCCGAAATGCTCGCCGGCCGGTGCCTCGTTGCAGCACCGCGATTTCCAATTCAGCAGGGGTCAACGAACGGTCCGGACCGCTGAGAGCAGATATAGCCCGGCGTAAACCGTCAGCGAGATCCGGCACACCGTCGAGTTCACCGAAGCGATCCGAAATCGTCTCGGTTTCGCCACCGAGCACAACTGACGTTTCCTCATCAACGACTGTTCCGTCGTAGAGGATATGGAACAGCTGATCGCCGTCGCCATCGTCCGCACCGATCTCAGCCACCAGAATCTCTACCTCCATCGGTTTCATCTCGTGCGTGAAGATCTGTCCGAGAATCTGGGCGTATTGGTTGGCGAGGCTGCGCGCATCAACGTCCCCTCTGCTGAAGGCATATCCCTTCAGGTCGGCGTGGCGTACTCCGGCTATGCGCAGCTGATCGAACTCGTTGTATTTGCCTACTCCGGCGAAGGCAATCCGGTCGTAGATTTCGCTCACCTTGCGCAGCGTCGAAGACTTGTTCTCTGCACAGATGGCGATTCCGTCGACAAAGCGGAAGGCTATGAGGCTGCGGCCTCGCGCGATGCCTTTGCGGGCGTAGTCGGCGCGGTCCTTCATTACCTGCTCGGGGGCTACGTAGAAGGGCATGTTCATGGCGAGTCTGCCTGCGTTCGGCGACGCTCAATGAGCGCGTTGGTACGTTCGGCCAGTTCGTCGTCCTCCAAGCGTTCGTAACCTTCGGCCGTGATCGTGGCGACGATCGGATAGATCCCCCGGACGGGATCAGGTCCGCCGGTTGCTGAGTCTTCGTCAGCCGCCTCGAACAGCGCGGCGATGGCCAGGTCGGTGACAGCTCCAGCGTCCATATTTGCGTGATAGCCGAGCTTCAAGACTGTTCCGGCGTGAAAACTGCCCGAACCCGTCGTGGCATGCTCGGTCTCTTCGTAGCGACCACCAGTCACGTCGTATTCAAAAAGACGGCCCTCGTCGAGTTTCACGTCGTAGCCGGCGAAGATCGGAACGACCACCAACCCCTGCATTGCGGCGGGCAGGTTGCTGCGGACCATCTGGCCGAGTTGGTTCGCTTTGCCCTCAAGACTCAATGCCTCGCCTTCAACCTTTTCGTAGTGCTCCAACTGGAGTTGAAACAGACGCACCATTTCAGCTGCGGGTCCAGCAGCGCCAGCGATTGCGACGCCGCTGTGCCGATCAGCTGCGAAGACCTTCTCAATGCTGCGATGGCTGATCAGATTCCCAGAGGTCGCCCGGCGGTCGCCGGCGAGCAGCACACCTTCGGAGTAGCGCAGAGCGACGCAGGTCGTGCCGTGCCGAAAATCCGAGACCGGCACTTTCATCGGCGACGTGCTGTCCGAGGAGATGCTCTCAGGCGAGATCTGGTTCTCGAATCCGCTTCGCCGCAAGAGTTCCGCGAAGCTCGGACCGGGATCGTCGTGCGGTCGAAACAGCGGAAGGTTCACCTCGGACTTCTCCAGTTCGTCGAGTCGGCTCTTAGAGGCCCCGCAAATAAGCAGGAGATTTCCGGGCGCGAACGGCTTGATTTGCGGGGCCGTGGCCCGAGCGGCCCGGTGAGCGAAGCGAACCAAGAGCGGGGAACAACGGGCTGCAACTCGAAGGCTTGCCAATTTGCGCGCGCTCTTATCTTAGATTTCTCGGAGTCAACGGAGGTCGTCCTCACTGGCCGCCCTTTTGGATGTAGCTCTTCACAAAGTCTTCTGCGTTGGCTTCGAGAACCTCGTCTATCTCGTCGAGCAGTTCGTCAAGCTCGGCTTTGATTTCCTCGCCGCGCTCGGTAGCTGTGGGGGACGCTTGCTCAGCAGGCTCGCGTTCGACCGGTGTTGGTTTGCGTACTTGTTCGCGTTCAGCCATTAATCGTCTCCATTTCTATGACCCCAAGCGTCGAAGGAGTTCCGTCGCAGAGTCACACTCATTGAACAAGTTACCCACATGAGCTTCGGTACCGCGCAACGGTTCCATCATTGGCACTCTACGCAGTGCATCAGTTCCGACATCGAACACGAGCGAATCCCAGTTGGCGGCCACCACCGAATCGGAGAACAGCTGGAGGCACTTGCCGCGGAAAAAGGCCCGGGTGTCGTTCGGCGGTTCGCTCATTGCTCTAGTGGCGTCAGCGTCATCGACGATTCGTTCCAAGCCGGCTCGGTTGGCGAGAGAGCGCTCGGGTCTCATGTCGTGGTACTGGATGTCCAGTGCGCGGAGGCGAGCGTTTCTCCAATCAAGCCCGTGCCGTTCTCGGTACCCTTCGATGAGACGATATTTGGCAACCCAATCGAGTTCCGATGCGAGGCTCATGGGATCGACCTCAAGGCCTGTGAGCACCGATTCCCAGCGGTCGAGCACCTCCAAGGCCACCACTCCACCGACGTTCTCGACGCCGTTGGCCTCAACGTATTTTCGGCTCTGGTCAAGCAGTTCCCACTGGATCTCCAGCGCCGTGGCAGTCGTTCCGTCGACCATTTCAAGCGGCTGGGTGAGGGTCAGGTCGTGAGACACCTGGCGAATAGCAGCTACCGGTGCAGCGAAGATGAACTCGCGACGCAAGGCGTCGTCTTCGATGAGGGCCAGCACCAATGCGGTGGTGCCGACTTTCAGGAAAGTAGACACCTGCGAAGGGTTGGCATCGCCGACGATCACGTGGAGTCGACGGTACTTGCGAGCATCGGCGTGGGGTTCGTCCCTGGTGTTGATGATGGGCCGCTTCAGGGTGGTCTCCAGGCCGACTTCCTCTTCAAAGAAGTCCGCGCGTTGGGTGATCTGATAGGGCACTTCGTCGGTGCTCTGACCAGGTATTTCGGAACCAACCTTGCCGGCACCGGTGAAGATCTGCCGTGTGACGAAATGGCTGATGCAATGAGTCACGATGCGTCCAAAGGGAGTCGCTCGGTCGACAAGGTAGTTCTCATGGCAGCCGTAGCTGTTGCCCTTCCCGTCGCTGTTGTTCTTGTAGAGCACCAGTTCTTGGTCGGGCGGCAGCATCTCGGAGGCCGCGGCCATCGAGTGATGGGCGATCAACTCGGCGGCTCGGTCGTACAATACGACACTACGCGCGTCGGCACACTCGGGTGTGGAGATCTCGGGGTGTGCGTGGTCGACGTAGTAGCGGGCGCCGTTGGTCAGCACAGCGTTGACAAGATGGGTTTCAACGTCCGGAGGCATCGCTGCGGTTGGCACATAGCCCCTGGCATCGATGCCTGGTGTCTCATCAATAAAATCCCAATGAACGGTGTCATTGCTGTCCTCGGTTCGGTACCCGGCCGCATAGAGGTAGGCGTTGATGAGCACCGAGGACGCCGCAATCGGGTTCGGGTCTTCGGTCCCGCGATGAACGATCCCGTATTCCGTTTCGATACCGATGGTCTTGGGAATCGACATTGCGCCGACCCTATCCTCTCCGCTCTTGTTCGCTGCGCTCACCGGGCCGCTCGGGCCGCTCACCGGCCGCTCGGGCCGGGCTCTTGAGTTCCCCGACGTAGGAACGTTTGTACCTTGCACCGAGCGCGGCCAGCATTTCGTGTGAGATGGTTCCGGCGCGCCGTGCGGCCTCGTCTATTGGAACCTGGTCACCGATCAGCTCGACCGGCGCACCGGAATGCAGTTCGGAATCTGCGACCTCGGTGACATCGAGTGTGATGAGATCCATGGATACACGACCGATAATGGGGACCTGCACCGATCCTACGTAGGCGACTGCGGAGTTCGAAGCAGAGCGAAGGAAACCGTCGGCGTAACCAACAGGAATCGTGGCAACCTTTCCGGGTCTGTCGACAGCGTGTGTGGCGGCGTACCCCACATAGTCGCCGACGACCACATTGCGGACCTGCAGAATAGGTGCCGTCAGGGTCACAACCTGCTGCATGGGGTTCTTCTGGTCGGGATGCGGACTGCCTCCGTACAAGGCGACTCCCGGGCGAACCAGATCAAAGTGGTAGGCCGGACCCAGAAAGATCCCGGCCGAATTGGCGAGCGAAGCGAAACCCATCGGTAGCTGCCGGCGATGCGCCTCGAACCGTCTCAGTTGTTCGGCAGGCTGGGTGCTGTCTGCCACGTCGGCGGATCCGAGGTGGCTCATCACATGAACGACATTGAGCGCATCCAAGCGCCACGCTTCGTCGATCAGCACGGCAGTTTCGTCTGCGCCCAGGCCGGTCCGGTTCATCCCGGTATCTATATGAATGGTTGCCGGCAGTTCTTGTTGGCGCTCCTTGGCTGCTTGGGCCCACCGTTCAATCTGTTCGAGGCTGTTGAGGGCCGGGATCAATCTGTGCTCGATCAAGTCGTCAACGGTGCCCGGCATGGCTCCGTTGAACACATGGATCTCCACATCGTCAATGGCCTCTCGCAACAGCAGTCCCTCAGCGAGTTGCGCGACGAAGAAACGGTGGCACCCCTGTTGCGCCAGAGCGGTGGACACTTCGACGCAACCAAGGCCGTACCCGTTGGCCTTCACCACTGCAGCGGCCTCGCCACCGTTGAGTTGCTCGCGGATGATCTGGTAATTGGTCCGGAGTCGTTCGAGGTTTATGGTGAGGTTCACGGGAATATGCCGCGCAGCCGGTAAACCTTCTGCAACAAGTTGGAAGCCTCGATGTAGGCAGCTTGTCGCCAACTGCAGCCTCTGTCGTTGCGAATTGACCAAACTCGGTCTGAGGCGTCCCAGATGGCGTCGCGAAGGCGTGAATCAATGTCGCGTGCTGTCCAACGGCTGCTCGTCTTGTTCTGTACCCACTCGTAGTAGGAGACGACCACACCACCAGCGTTGGCAAGAATGTCGGGGATCAGGTTCAATCCGGCTTCTTCGAGAACCTTCGAGGCTTCGGCGGTTACAGGCCCGTTGGCAGCCTCAACGATCGTGTGAGCCCGGATGTCGTTGACGTTTTCGGCGGTGATCTGTGATTCCAAAGCAGCCGGAACGAGCACATCGACGTCGAGCGCGAAGAACTCCTCGGGGGTGATCGTGTCACAGGCGTCAAAGGTCGCCACGCCTCGGTGTTGCGAGGCGTGAAGCGTCAACTTGGCGATATCGAGACCCTCGGGGTTGTAGACCACCCCGCTGATGTCGGCAATGGCGACAACCTTCATGTTGAGTTCAGTGAAAGCTGCGGCCACGTGGGAGCCGACATTCCCGAATCCCTGCACGGCGGCGCTCTGTCCGCTCAGAGTGCGGTCCAGTTGGCCGTACAGGTGGCGCAGGGCGTAGGCCGCTCCCCGTCCGGTTGCCGATTCACGGCCCAGGCTTCCTCCCAGTTCAACAGGTTTGCCGGTGACGACTCGACGTGCGTTCTGTCGTTCACCGGGTCCGCGCGAGTTGAGGTAGGTGTCCATCATCCAGCCCATCGTCTGGGCGTCGGTTCCCATGTCCGGGGCCGGGATGTCGAATTCGGGACCGATATTCTCTCCGAGCGCGTGGGTGAATCGGCGCACAACCCTTTCGAGTTCGGCTGTGCCGTAATGCGCCGGGTTGATGGCGACGCCACCCTTGGCTCCCCCGAACGGCAGATTGAGCAGCGCGCACTTGAAAGTCATCCAGGTTGCCAACGCGCGCGACTCGTTGAGATCCATGCCCTGATGGAAGCGCATCCCCCCTTTGAAGGGACCCAGCACATTGTTGTGCTGGATTCGGTAACCCTGGAGCACTTCATGTTCACCGTTCTCGCGTTGGATCGGGAAGTTCACAATGAGTTCGTTCATCGGTTTCAACAGCACGCGTCGAACCTTCTGATCCATGTCGATCGCCCGGGCGGCATCTTCGACGTTGGCCGTAGCCTCCTGGTACAGGAGGGTTGAACTCGCGGTGCCGGTCACGTGTTTTCCCTGGTTGTCATAGGCGTACAGGTGAATTAGAGATACTGCCCAGGTGACACCGAGTCGATCGACTTCCCGCCCGAGTGCACTTCGTTGGAGTGAGCCAGCGTGCGCACGTAGACGATCGGCTCTCCCTTCTTGCCTGAGATCTTGGCCCAGTCGTCGGGGTTTGTGGTGTTGGGGAGATCTTCGTGTTCTTTGAACTCTTGACGGATCGAAGCCAGCAGGTCGTCCGTGCGGATACCACGGCTGCCACCTGAGATTTCTCGCTTGATGGCGAGTTTCTTGGCTCGACGCACGACGTTCTCGATCATCGCTCCCGAGGAGAAGTCTTTGAAATACATGACTTCTTTGTCACCGTTCTGGTACGTGACCTCCAGGAATCGGTTCTCGGCGTCGGTGTTGTACATCTCACGCACAGTCTCTTCGATCATGTGCTGGATCGCCTTGTCAATATCACCTCCGCCTTGGGCGTCGATCGTGGCTTCATCGATCGGCACTTCAGTGGTGAGGTAGCGCGAGAAGATCGGCACGGCAGCCTCTGCGTCCGGACGTTCGATTTTTATCTTTACATCGAGTCGGCCTGGACGCAGGATGGCCGGATCGATCAGGTCCTCGCGGTTCGATGCGCCGATCACAATCACGTTGCGGAGCGCCTCGACTCCGTCGATCTCTGCGAGAAGCTGCGGGACGATGGTGGACTCGATGTCGGAGCTGATACCGCTGCCTCGGGTGCGGAATAGAGATTCCATCTCGTCGAAGAAGACGATCACCGGCCAGCCTTCCTCGCTTTTTTCTCGTGCCCGTTGGAATACCAGGCGTATCTGGCGTTCGGTCTCGCCGACGTATTTGTTGAGAAGTTCGGGACCTTTGATGTTGAGGAAGAAGCTGCGCGCTTTGCTGTCTCCCGAAACCTCAGCGACCTTGTTGGCGAGACTGTTGGCGACCGCCTTTGCGATCAGGGTTTTGCCGCAGCCGGGAGGGCCGTAGAGGAGGATTCCCTTCGGGGCCGGAAGGTTGTAGTCCAAGAACAACGCGGAGTGGACGAAGGGCAATTCGACGGCGTCGGTTATCTCTTCGATCTGCTGGTCTAGTCCGCCAACGTCGGCGTAGGAGACGTCCGGAACCTCCTCGAGAACCAAATTCTCCACTTCGGGCCTCGGCAAACGCTCCAAGACAATACCGGCACGAGGGTCGATGAGCAGGGTGTCGCCGCTGCGGAGCGGAGCTTCGCGAACGGAGTCACTCAACTCAACGACACGTTCCTCATCCGCGCGTCCGATTATCAACGCTCGAGTGTTGCCGTCGAGCAGTTCCTTGAGGATGGCGACCTCTCCGGAGCGGTCTGGACGGCGTGCGAGAATCACGTTGAGCGACTCGTTGAGTACGACCTCCTGACCACGGATCAACTCTCCGGAGAGTTCAGGCTGCACGGACACCCGCATCTTTCGACCGCTGGCGTGCACATCGACAGTTCCGTCTTCGTTGATGTTCAACACCGTTCCGTAGCCTGAGGGCGGCTGGGTCAGCTTGGCTACTTCGTCGCGCAGGGTGGCTATGTGTTCGCGGGCCTCGCGCAGCGTGTAGGCGAGTTTCTCATTTTGAGACACGGCTTGGCTGAGCTGCCCTCTCGCCTCGCTCAGGCGCTCCTCCAGTGTCGCTATGCGATCGTGGGAGTCTTGCGGTTGTCGTCTGAGCTCCGTGAGTTCATCCTCAAGCTCGGCAAAACGCATGCGGAGTCGATATATCTCAGCCTCTGCCTCTGAGTGTTCCACGCTGCCTCCTGCTTTTTGCCTCGGCGTTACCCTAGACGCCAGAGCGGTACTTTCGTGGATGCATCTTCGCCGGTTGGCGGGCAACCACGCGCTCCGTTACGAAATTTACTGCATGTCCGGTTACAAGACGTTGGTTTTCGGGGTTATGCTGTCTGGGAAGGAATCGCCTAAGCGGGTCGCCACCCGCGTTCACACACGAGGTCGCAACGACTCATGAAGGTTTGGATCGATCAGGATCTTTGCACCGGTGACGGTCTCTGTGAAGAGATCGCCCCCGATGTCTTCACTCTTCTCGACGATGGCCTCGCCTACGTCAGGGAAGGCGACACGATCTTCTCGGACCCCGGCGGCCCGGAGGGCCTTGCGGTGGTTCCGGACGGCCAGGAAGAAGCGACCATCGAATCAGCCGAAGAATGCCCCGGCGAGTGCATCTTCATTGAGGTCTAGATCTTCGGCGACTCGCTGAGAAGTCGGGCGCTGGTCAAGAATCCCGTGTGAGCGACCATCCGATGGTCAGGACGGACAGCTTGGTCGGCAACATGCCAGCCGCGGTTGAGCACCTCGGTTGTCTGGGCCATGCCGAACGCTGAGTTCTCCAATCGGGCGTGGAGTTGAGCGACCTGCATGATGCTCGGTGTATAGGCCACAAAGATCCCTCCCGGGCGGAGGGCAGTTTGCGCGTGGGGCACCACCTGCCACGGCTCGGGTAGATCGAGCACCACACGGTCGAGGTCGCTGGTACCGATACCCGCATACGCATCCCGGATGTCGGCGTCGTACCGGTCGAGGACCTCGGGCCCCAGAAATCGGGTGACGTTGGAGACCGCTCTGGAAAGGAAATCCTCGCGGATCTCGTAACCGGTTATGTGGGCACCGGCCCGCAGCATGGCGATCGACAACGCTCCGCTTCCGAGACCTGCTTCCAGGACTCGGGCCCCGGGAAAGATGTCGGCCAATATCAGGATCGGGCCAATGTCTTTCGGGTAGATGACCTGAGCACCTCGGGGCATCTTCAAGACGAAGTCTGTGATCGTGGGTCGAAGCGCGATGAAAGTCATCCCTCGTGTGGACCTGAACAGAGTGCCTTCGTCTGAGCCGATCAGTTCGTCGTGGCTCAAAACGCCCGAATGGGAATGGAATTCACCACCTGCGGCTAAATCGATCAGGTAGCGGCGCTTCTTGCGGTCGATAAGCAAGACCGGTTCGCCTGCTTTCAATGGCCCGCGTGCAGTCACTACAGCAGTTCGTTTCAGTCAGGTTCGACGTGACGAATGACGAGTGATTCGCCCAACGCCAATCGTTCGGAGTATTTCACGGGCATCTCTGTTCGCTTGGTGACCTTGGCCAGCCAACGCAGTACGAAGCGTGCTATGAAGACCGCCAGCCAGACGCGCGATCCCCCCAAGAGACCTTTGCGGAAACTGTTTACCCGGACGGTCTCAAACAGCGAGGTCAGTGCAAAACGACCCACGGGTGTCAGATCCTCCGAATCTCGACAACGGTTGATCTGGTCGCACCGACCCGGCGTCCCAGGAAGTAGGCGATCATCAGCAACCCGACCCCGGCACCTATGGCTACGGGCAGAAATCGTCGAGCGCCCACCGCGGCTTGCTGCTCAACTTCTCCGACCACAGACCGCAGAGTGGAGTCCAGGTCTTCACGGGTGATTCTGTCCGGGTCGTCTGTCTGTTCTGCTCTCACAACGTCCTCTTTCGGATCTGTTGCGCCAAGAGTCCGAGCACGACGATGGCACCGAGCAGAGTGATCGCATGGGGCGCCCAACTGAGGTTGCCCGTGAATGTGCTGCCGGTCTCTTCCTGCAGAATCCGCAACGTCGCGATGGTCAAGGAGATGCCGCTGATCATCAGCAGGACGGACCCCACCACCCCGAACGCGATCCATCGGGGAATCGGTCGTAGCGGTTCGATGAGTTCTTGACGCGCGTAGTCCTTGACAAGGTCGTAGAAATCGCCGGGTCCCATTCGGTCAGCCATCGCAGTCGTTATCCTACGAGCGCTTCGAGGACTTCGGCTCGTTGGTCGAAAAGTTCAAGGGCCAGTTCGGCTCTTTTGTGCCAGCCCGGTTCGCGCAGCAAGCGTTGATTGTCCAGGGCACCGAGCTGCGCTGATACAACCAACTGCCAAGCTCCGTAGGTCGGGTCGTCGAAGTTGACCGCGGGTTCATTGATCTTGCGGTTGGGTGCCAGCAGTCGAGTAGCAGCCAGTATCCGTTCGAGTGCCGATGTGAGTTGACTGAGAGCTTCTGGAGCGATGTCGGTGTCTGAGTCGGGCCAGTCCTCGACCAAAGCCTTGGGATATGGATCGTCGGCGGACCAGCGCTCGACGCGGATGCGCCGCGTCGCCATGGCGATCATCCCCCAACGACCGTCGGGAAATTCCTCGGCCTGAACAACCCGCGCGACGACCCCTACATTTGTGCGCAAGTCGTCTCCCCCGACTTCACGTCCGCGTTCGATCATGGTGATGCCGAACTCGGGTTCGTCGAGAGCTGCCAAGAAACGAGCGAGCGCGCGATACCGCTCCTCAAAAATATGCAGCGGGACCATTGCGCTGGGAAGAACCGTCTGCTCAAGAGGGAACATCGGCAGTTCGCGCACGCTCAACCTTGGGTTTCGGGCGCTGGTACCGGTGCGAGGGCCGCTATGGACTCGGGCGTTGGTCCATAGCGGTCGGGGTATCGCGCGATGGCCTCAAGCAAGCTCCGCTGGACGCTGTTGCATGGCCCCAACGAGTCCGTTCCGACGACAGTGTCGGCGTTTGCAATCAGCACGAAGGTTATGAGCGAGCCGTTGTCGGCGGTCATCTCACCGGCCAGAGCGGTGATGTGGCCACGGTCAGCGCTGATAATCCTCATGTTGTATGCACCCGCTGGTGCACAATCGGCCAGGGAACTGGTGCGGATCGATTTCAGTGACGAACTGACGATGCCACCTTCGGGACTCTGCTCGACGATCCCCATCAGCAAGTCACACGTGACTCGGCCCCTGTTCGACAATCCAGAACCGTCCAGTGGCAGACTTCCTTCGACCGGTAGTCCCTGCTGAAGCAATGTAATCAACATCCCGAAGGCGGCGTCGTTGGAGGCGGGCGACAGGCCGTTGACGCGGCCCACTTCTTTGAACAGCATCTCTGCGGTCGTGCCGTCGATCAGCGCCCGCTGGGCGATCTCTTCGATGGGTGGAGACTCGATTGTGGCTAGCAGGATCTGCTCGGCGGAAGCCGGTTGTTCTCCGGTCGTCGGTTCCTCAGTTACAGCGATTCCGCGTTGGACCAGAAGGTCCGTGAGGATCCCAGCCGCCATAGCGGCGGGGTCTTCTGACCGAGTGACAGTGTTGGTTTGACGATCCCATAGGAATCCGTCATTGACCAGCAAACCTGACAGAGGGCCGACAACATTGTCGGCGTTGTCGGTTTCGGTCCAAACGGTTCCGACATAGTCGGTTTCGCTGGGAGAGAAGCGGAATTCATCTCCGACCACTCCCCCACCGATTTCGGAAATACCTCTACGCCTGAGTTCGACGGCAAGTTCAGCTGCGAGTTGGTCGAGGCTCGTTGATGCGCGGTCATCATCGAACCGGGTCAAATATTCGTTCGTGGAGAGCACCGGGTCTGCGCCGCCCACCAGCCAGATGTCGCCCTCAAGCACACCCTCGTTGACAGGACTCGCTTCGTTGCTGACCACCTTGGTGACGAAAACCGTCTCCCTCCCCAAACTCTCGACAGCGGCAACCGTGACAAACCGTTGGAGTTCTGCAGGCGTCAGACTTGAATCGGGGTTCTCAACAGCAATCTCGGTGCCGTTTCGGTGGACCCGGAGGCAGCGATCCACAGGAACGTCGGGCTGGCTCAACACGCCCTGAAGGGCCTCTTCGAACTCCTGATTCGAGGTTGGCTGCCGGAGCCATTCCGGGATACGGCGGACGTTGACGATGGGTGTGCCGAGCGAATCGGTTGCAACAGTTGTGTCGGGTTCACCGGCGTCAGCGGCGCGATTGGCGCGGTCGGCAAGCACGCTGGCGGTGATCACCACGGCCAGTATCAGCAACGGAAGAAACAACCGACGCATGTTGACAGCAGGCTAGGCGCTCACAGCGTTGGTTGTGTCCGATGGTACCGGCCGGCCCGCATGTCACGCGGTCGGCTCAAGGGCCGCCTGAAACAGGTCTCTCACGTGTTGCAGACGAGCCTTCAGCGCATCGTCGTCGAGGGGATCGCGCGTCAGCAGGTCGGCGATGAACGGTGCGTCGCTGAAATACGACAAGAGGGCACCGTAACCGGTGATGAGGAGTTGCTCGGCGTCATGGCGACGAAACCTGCCGGCTTCCATCTCTTGCTCGAAGTACGCAGCCGCACGCTCGAACAGGGGTTTCAGAGCAAGTCCGAGTTCGATATGTCCCGTGCCTCCTTCGGCGAGTGCCTCGCGGCGCACAATCCTCACGAAATCGGGGTTGTGCATAAAAAACTCGAACCCGGCGGTGAGCACATAGTCGACGAGTTCCCAACCATCGGCCGAGGTTTGGGAAATTGCGCTTTCGACCCGTTCGTGCCACTCCTCGAGTGCGCGTTCGAATACCTCGCGATACATCGCTTCCTTGGTCGGGAAGTAGTGGAGCAGGCTTTGTCTGCGGACGCCGACCACAGCGGCGATGTCGTTGAGCGAAGTGCCGTCAAAACCACGCTCGGCGAACAGTCGACGGGTGGCTGTCACGATTGCTTCTCGGGTTGGGGTCTCACCCACGCCGTAAAGCGTAGTGGGGCGACCGCGATGCTCCCCGCTAACGTGGATCGGATGGAGATCGTGTCCGCTCTGTTCATCGACGAAATCGATCTCCGTACGGTCCCCGGACCAGCGACAAGGATCGATCTCAAGGGGATCCAGTTCAGTGCTGTCGCACCCACGCCGGTTCCTCTGGTTTGGGCTCCACATCTGGTGGTCATCATCCGCTGTCCACCAGACAGCGGCGGTCGAGGCGTACTCGAAGTGACCTATCACAGCGGTGATTCTCAGATCGCTCGCAGTGTCCAGCCTTTTGATGTGGAGCCAGGCAAGTTCACGTATCGCCTTGTACGAGCGGAACTGGAATTCGACGACTACCGAACAGTTGAAGCGCGCTGTCGGATCGGGCATGGGGAGCCGATCACCGTGCCATACACGCTGTTGCCTCCAGTCGATCTGCCGTAACCCGCAAGACCTGCGAAGCGGCGGCGCCAGCTTCTCAAGAAAAGAAACGCGATCGACCGCAGTGCTAACGGTAAGGTCCGAGATATCCGTGACCGGGAGGATTGATGCACGATTTTGACGAACGCGCCGTCGCGATTATCAGGGGCATTTCCATGGACGCACCCCACGCGGCACGCTCGGGTCACCAGGGCACCGCGATGTCGTTGGCTCCGCTGGCGCATGTGCTGTTCAGCCGCATCATGAAATATGACGCCCAGCATCCCCACTGGCCGGATCGGGATCGGTTCGTGCTTTCCGCTGGGCATGTTTCGATCCTGCAATACGTGATGCTCTATCTCGCTGGTTTCGGTCTCACGCTCGATGATCTGCGAGATTTCCGTCAATGGGGTTCTGCCACCCCTGGGCATCCGGAGGTCGGCCACACGCCCGGAGTTGAAGTCACTACGGGGCCGTTGGGACAGGGTGTGGGGAACATGGTCGGAATGGCCATCGCCGAGGCGCAACTGCGTACGACCTACGGCGCGGAGTTGTTCGACCACAACATATTCGGAATTTGCAGCGATGGAGATTTAAGCGAGGGCCTGAGCCACGAAGTGGCCTCGCTCGCCGGTCACATGGGCTTGGGCAAGATAGTTCTGTGTTACGACGACAACCACGTAACTATCGACGGAGAGACGGAACTGGCTTTGAGCGACGACGCCGCGGCTCGCTTCCGGTCCTATGGCTGGGACGTCACCGAACTCGGTGAGGTCGGCGAGGATCTTGATGCGCTGGAAGCAGGCATTCGCAAGGCGATGTCGGTTGCTGATCGGCCCAGTCTGGTCATAGTCCGGACAATCATCGGCACCCCGGCACCCGAATCGTCCGATACTCCAGGTGCTCATGGTTATGTAATCTTCGACGAGGAGATCGCCGCGACGAAAGAACTGATCGGCCTCCCACCGGACAAGAGCTTCTACATCGAACCTGGCGTTGTGGCCCAGTATCGGGAGGTGGGGCTCAAAGGCAGCGTCGCTCGGGAGGCTTGGCAGGAACGGGTAGCGGCCTTTGATGGCGACAGGGCGTCGTTGGAATCACAGCTCAGTGGTACCGGGTTGCCGGGCTGGGAGGAATCACTGCCAACGTTCGACGCGGGAGACTCGATCGCTACGCGCAAGGCGTCCAATGTCACGCTTCAGGCTCTGTCTTCGGTCGTTCCAGGACTCTCCGGAGGAGGCGCTGATCTCACGGGCAACACGGGGACGGTGATCTCCGATCATGGGGTCTTCTCGGCCGCTGACCCGGGAGGTCGCCAGATTTATTTTGGGGTTCGAGAACACGGCATGGGTTCGATCGCCAATGGCATGGCGCTACACGGTGGCTCGATTCCTGTCGTAGGGACTTTTCTGGTGTTCGCCGATTACATGCGTGCGGCGGTCCGACTCGCCGCGATCTCCGGTGCTCACGCCATATTTGTCTGGAGCCATGATTCTGTCGGTGTCGGCGAAGACGGCCCTACGCATCAGCCGGTCGAGCAGGTGGCGTCTTTGAGGGCCATCCCAGGACTGAGGGTGATCCGGCCGGCTGACGCCAACGAAGCTGCCGCGGCGTGGGGCGTAGCGATTTCTTCGGGCGGGCCCACCGCGTTGATCCTCAGTCGCCAGAACGTACCCGTTCTCGAGGGAACATCTTCTGGAAACGTAGGCGCTGGGGCCTATGTCCTGGTTTCAGCCGACGACGCTGTTGTTTCGCTCGTCGGCACTGGCAGTGAGGTTTCGCTTTGTCTTGCTGCAGCTGCTGAACTTGCCGCCGAGGGGCTTGTGGCGAGGGTGGTCTCGATGCCTTCGTGGGAGCTCTTTGAGCAGATGTCACCCGAATATCGAGCCTCGGTCATCTCGCGGGACATCCCGTCTTTGGCCGTAGAAGCCGGATCTTCAATGGGTTGGCATCGTTGGGTTGACGATGTCGTGTCCGTTGACCGTTTCGGGTCGTCTGCTCCCGGCGATGTTGTCATGTTCGAATATGGGATCAACCCCGCCAATGTGGCGGCGCGAGCGCGGGCGTTGATTGAGACTCGATCGCCATCACCAAATTGAGCGCTGTGCCTGCTTGAACACCGGACCTACTTGAAAACTCGTGCGATGACTGTCGACATGGAGGTGTCATGACTCGCCTACAACAACTATTCATGGAACAGGGTCAAAGCCCCTGGCTCGACAACCTTCGACGAGGTTGGATCACGAGCGGAGAACTTGAGGACTGGGTCGCTCAAGGTGTGCGCGGGCTGACGTCGAACCCGTCAATCTTTACCAACGCGATCCTGGGTTCGGAAGACTATGACGAAGAATTTTCCGACGCCATCGGTGCAGGCATGGGCGTGGAAGCCGCCTACTGGACGCTTGTTTCCTCCGATATTCGTGCCGCGCTCGAGATTCTTCGACCCGTGTACGACCAGTCGAATGGTGTTGACGGTTTCGTGTCGGTCGAGGTCGATCCGAAACTTGCCCGTGACAGTGCCAGAACGTCGCAGGCCGCGCGTCAGCTGCACGAGCAGATCAACGCCCCCAACCTCTATGTCAAAATCCCGGGTACAGCCGAAGGCTTGTTGCCGATCCGCACGATGATTGCTGAGCATCGCAGCATCAATGTCACGTTGATCTTCTCGTTGCAGCGCTACGCGGAGGTCATGGAGACGTATATCTCGGGTCTTGAGGAAGCGGAGGGTGATCTCAGCGCGATCTCCAGTGTCGCGTCGTTCTTTGTCAGCCGGCTGGACACAGAAGTCGACAGACGCCTTGATGTCATCGGTACTGCCAGTGCCCAGGAACTCAAGGGCAGAGCAGCGCTGGCAAGTGGCAAATTGGCCTACGAATTGTTCCAACGAACATTCTCGGGGCCTCGTTGGGAAGCACTGGAGCAGCGCGGGGCGAGAGTGCAGCGACCCTTGTGGGCCTCGACGTCAACGAAGAATCCCGACTATCCAGACACGCTGTATGTCGATGGACTGATCGGGCCTGACACCGTCAATACTCTGCCTGACAGCACGATGGCGGCATTCGAGGACCATGGGACGGTGGCTCGCACCATCGATGTGGGTGTCGACGAAGCAAGGGCGGTGCTCTCTGACTTGGCCCGACTCGGCATCGATATCAACGACGTCACCCAGCAACTCGAGACCGAAGGCGTGGCTTCGTTTGAGAAGAGCTTCGATGAGTTGCTCGAAGCGCTGGAAACCAAAGTCGACTCGAACTAAGAGCGAGAAACAACGCCTCAGAGCTCAGACGAAGGTTGAAAAACCGACTATTGGGCATAGGCTGATTCACGAACCGCAGTTGCCGACAGGTTTCGCTGCGGGGGCTGTCGCCGCTGACGGAGCGGGCGATGGTCGTTGTGTCAGGTGCCTCCCGTCGCGGGCGGCAAAGGCACGACGGGCACCAGATGGTGCTGATCACGGACGCACGGGACCATACCGACCCGGGGCGTCGCGAGCCGTAGGAGAACACAGTTACAACTATCGAACGGGTACCCCTGACGTCGAGCCAACTCGACCGACTGGTCCAATCCCACCTTGACGGTTTGTCAACCGCCGAGGATGTCGCATATCTGAACGAACGCAAAGCCGCTTGGGTCGAGAGCCTGTGGCGTCTGCTGGACGACGCTGAAGCGCGTCTTGCCGTAGCTCGTAGAGAACTGCGCGGCCCGGAGCGAAACGTCGTGTTGGCGGATCTTGATGCTGAATGCTGGCGTATCGACGCGGGCTTGACCGAACTGGTCGGCCCACCCGATGAAAGCGAGCTGACTCCAGCGCCGGGCCGAGGTTCGGCCCTCGAGGGCGCTGGGACGGTTCCCGGGGTGGTCCAGTTGCACCTGTCGCGGTCTGATGGACGGATCGTTGCCTGGGCGTCGGGCCATCAGCAACGCCCCGAGAATCACGAATTGGTGTTGCAGCGAATCAAAGCCCTCGGCGGGGTGACCTCCGACTGGGATCAACAAGCCACGGTGAAAATTCCCGGAAGTGGAAGGGCAAGCACGGTTTCGGCCCCGATCGAAAAAGTGATCGGCTGGTTGGCTCCGTTGGGACGCACCGCCAACGACGACGATGTCGGAACCAGTGTGACCTGGATGGGTTACGCCACCGCTGTGGCGATCAAGATGGTTGCCGAAGGTCGCTTCGTCCCGCAGTTGGTCCAGTCAAAACGTCGCCGCAAAGATCCAGCGAGCGACCACGGCACGTTCCGGATCCGCTGGATGCCGGCCCTGATCGATCCTGACGTGCTGGCTGGTTTGGTTCGGTCGGTGCCGTCCGCAGCCATGTTGGGCAGTCGCGAACAAGAAAAAGAGAAGTTCACGCTGGCCGCGTTGGCCGACCTGACTGACGCCATAGTGGGTTTCGCCGCAGGCCAGTTGGAGACCCCGGCGGCTCCACCTGAAATCAACACGCGCGCTGATGTTGCTGAGGCGGCTGTCTCCCACCTCGGCGGTACTCCCTTCCTCGCTCCGACGAAAGCTGGCGGAGAACTCGTACGTCGTCTCAACCAGTGGGCCTTTCCTGTACTGGGCACCGTTGGAGTTCGCCTTGTGGTGCAGTTGGATCCGCCCGATGACGCTGGAGCCTGGCACGTGGCCGTGTTGTGTCCCGACGACGAGGGAAACTTGATACCGGCCGAAGTGGCAATCACGCTCGCATCGAAGTTGAACTCGAAAATTATCGTGGCCCATCTGTCGAGGCTTGAGCGCCTATTCCCAGAACTCATGCGTCTGGGGGGTCGACGCCGCGGTGAAGTGTTCCTGTCCCAGGATGAAGCCTGGAGGTTGATGACGGAGTCCGGGGACCGACTCCGCTCGGCTGGGTTCGATGTGAGAGTTCCGGCGATGCGGCGCCAAAAGGCGGTGGCGTCACTGCGCCTGACCTCCGAGACTGACGAGACTGTGGTCGGCGCGCAACAACTGGCGAACGTTCGCTGGTCAGCGGTGTTCGACGAAGTCGAGCTCAGTGCTGCGGAAATCGCCCAGTTGGCTGCCAAGGCTCGTCCGTTGGTGCGTTCGCGCGGCCAGTGGGTCGAACTGGACAAGGCAGATCTGGCAGAGGCTGCGGCTGCGTTGGCCGAAAGGGCTGACAAGACACGGCTCACCGGCGCCGACATGCTTCGTCACGCGCTTGGGCTGGAAGGTTCCCCGCTTGCGGGTGGCATCAACATCGTGGGCGAGGGCTGGGCGGCCGACCTTCTGCGCAGTGTCAAGAACTTCCCCGAGAATCCAACCACCAAGCCGGATGGGTTCACCGGTGAATTGCGCAACTACCAAGCAGACGCACTTGTGTGGCTTCATTTTCTCGACGACGCCGGTCTGGGAGGCTGTCTGGCTCTCGACATGGGTCTCGGCAAGACGCCGACAACGCTGGCCAGCTTGGCGTTGTCCACCTCTGGTACCGGGCTGGTCATCGCTCCCCCAGCGGTCGTCGGCAACTGGGCCAGCGAGGCGCGGAACTTCGTCCCCGGCTTGAAGGTGCTGGTTCATCACGGTGCCAACCGAGCAAAGGGCTCGGCGCTGAGAACAGCCGTTCGCGCAGCTGATGTTGTGATCACCACCTATGGCACGGCCGTGAGGGACATGGACCAACTCAGCAAGTTCAGTTGGGGCAAGGTCGTCATCGACGAGGCTCAGGCCATCAAGAATCCGTTGGCCGAAACCTCCCAGCAACTCCGTCGTTTGGAGGCCGGCAGCCGCCTTGCCCTCACCGGGACGCCGATTGAGAACGGTCTAGGAGATCTTTGGGCGATCATGGACTGGGCGAACCCGAATCTTCTGGGCCCGCGTGCACAATTCATAGCCCAGTTGACGCCCAACAAGAACGGTGCCAACTCCCAAAAAAACGGGGCCCGTGCCAACGGGAGTCGCGCGAAGCGCGGCGGCGAGGAAGCGCTGAGAGCCCTCAACGGCATTCTCGTGTATCGGCGAACCAAGGCCGAACCCGCGATCGCCGCTGAGCTTCCGGATCGCATCGACGAACTCGATCATTGTCCGATGACTCCAGAACAGATCGGTCTGTATCAAGCTGTCATCGACAGCCTGATTCTCAAAACCACGAATCGCGAACCAGGAACGCCTGAACGCAAGGGTGCGGTGCTCGCAGCAATCACCGCTCTGAAGCAGATATGCAACCATCCGCTCAACTATCAAGACGATGACAAAGGCGTCGAGGGCCGTTCAGGGAAACTCGCCCGTCTCTACGAGATACTCTCGCATGTCTTCGCAGCGGACGAAAAAGTGCTCGTGTTCACCCACTTCGCGAGTTGGGGAGAGATACTGGCCGACCATCTCTCCGAATGGAGCGGCCACAAGATCTCCTGTTACCACGGAGGTTTGGCCCGAGGTGCCCGAGATCGTCTCGTGGCTGAATTCCAAGGCTCTTCAGGAGCCGGTGCGATGGTCTTGTCGCTCAAGGCGGGAGGCACGGGTCTCAACCTGACAGCAGCCAACCACGTGGTCCTCTATGACCGTTGGTGGAATCCTGCGGTAGAAGACCAGGCTCGAGATCGAGTTTGGAGAATAGGGCAGAAGAACACCGTGATCTGCCATCGTCTTGTTTGTCCCGGCACCATCGACGAGCGAGTTGAGGAAATCGTCGCCGGCAAGCGCCAGATAGCCAGTCTGACGCTGCCCAAGTCAAGTTCGATCGGTGATCTCAACGCCGACCAACTGCAAGCTGTGCTCGGGATAGACAGCGCCGCGTTGCTCGATGTCGATTCCGATACGGAGATCGCTTTTGCCCAAGCTCCGCAATTCTCTGACACGTCGGAACTTGAGGAGTTTGCCGAGTCCGAACCACCGGTCGAGAGCGAAGGGGGCTGACGCCGTGAACGAGGAAACCGCCAACTCGACCCGACAACGATCGCGTTCGCGAAATCGCAACAAGGGCAATTCGGCGAACTCCAATGCCGGTCGCCAAAACGCCCAATCCCGTGGGCGCAAAGCGGCAGCCAAGATAAACCCGATTGAGTTCTGGGGAGATCCTGAGTTGCTGCCGGCGCCGGAAGAAGTCGTAGCACAATCGGGCGATGCTCGAGCCCTGCTCAACTCGTTGGGTCGACCGCCGGTGCCGGGCCAGGAGACGGCCGCGGAGCGATGGTTCACACTCGTCTACGAGAGAGCCGCATTCCTGGCTGGAGCGTTGGCCGCTGCGGGTGAACTCGATCAGAGCGAGTAGCGTTTCAGAACATGCCGGCCGATGAACTTCTTCACGCCCCCCTTGAGGAGTTGATGACAGCGGCGCGGCGTATTCGAGACCAAGCGCACGGCAAGGTCGTGAGTTATTCGCCCAAGGTTTTTGTTCCGCTCACCATGCTGTGTCGCGACAAGTGCGGATACTGCACTTTCGCCCAGCCGCCGGCACGTCTGGAGCAGCCCTACCTGAGTGCTGGCGACGTCATTGCAATTGCCAGGCGTGGTGCGTCGGCAGGCTGCCACGAGGCTCTGTTCACGCTGGGTGAGCGACCCGAACGTCGTTACCCGGTCGCTCGGGACTGGCTCACGCGCCACGGTTATGAATCCACTGTCGACTATGTCGTAGCCATGGCGGAACTGGTTCTCGACGCGACTGGACTGTTGCCGCACGCGAACACGGGTGCCATGTACGCCGACGAACTGGAGAAACTGCGCCGGGTCGCGCCGAGTCAGGGGATGATGATCGAAACCCTGCGAGAGGATCTTGAGTGCCACCGGGGGGCGCCGGACAAGGCGCCGAAGCGTCGGCTGCAAACGCTCGAGTGGGCTGGGCAGCTGCGCATCCCCTACACGACCGGCATCCTGGTCGGTATCGGTGAGTCCCGGGAGGATCGCTTGGTCGCTCTTGAGGCGATTGCGGAGTCTCACCGCCGTCACGGACATGTTCAAGAAGTAATCGTCCAGAACTTTCTGCCCAAGGAAGGCACCGCAATGCACCGGGCGGACCCGTGCCCGCTTGAAACGCATCTGGAGGCGATCGCCCTGGCCCGCCTGACCCTGCCGCCCGACGTGCATGTGCAGGCACCGCCGAACCTCTCGGACGACTTCGCTGATCTGCTCTCAGCAGGCGTGAGCGATTGGGGTGGAGTCTCCCCTGTCACCGCTGATCACGTGAACCCCGAACGCCCCTGGCCCGACCTGGAGCGGCTCCGGGAGGTCACTGAAGCTGCCGGTCACACACTGGCGCCTCGACTTACCGCACATCCTCGCTATGTCCGCGACCCGGACACCTGGATCGATCAAAACCTGCATTTCGCGGTGATGGATCGAAGCGACTCGGACGGGTTCGGGCGCGACGATCCGGGTTCGGTCTGGCCCGAGCGCACCATGGAGAAAGCCAAAGTTGACGATGGCGCGGAGTACGAGCTCGTGGGTGACATATCCAGCCAGTGGTATGTCGGCGCCGGCGGCGACCCGAGCGTGCTGGTGCCCGGCCCCCGCAGCGCCAAAGGAGCTGTCGGGGAGGTCGTCGAGGGAGTGCGTGCGGGACAGGACGTGGGTTTCGACGAGATTGTCACTCTGTTCAAAGCTCGAGGCCCCGAAGTGGGTGAGGTAGCTCACCTGGCAGACGAACTACGTGCCGAACTTGTCGGTGATGAAGTCACCTGGGTGGCCAACCGGAACATCAACTACACCAACGTTTGCACGTTTCGCTGCAAGTTCTGCGGGTTCTCAAAAGGACCGTTATCGCTGAACCTGAGGGGCAAACCGTATTTGTTGACGCTGGACGACATGGCCGAGCGGACCATCGAGGCGGCCGAGCGAGGCGCCACCGAGGTTTGTCTGCAGGGCGGGATCCACCCGGACTTCGACGGCGACTACTACATCGATGTAGCCCGTGCGGTCCACGAGGCCGTTCCCGACATGCACATCCACGGCTTCACCGCCTTGGAGGTTACCGAGGGGGCCAAACGAAATCAGGAACCCCTCGCCGACTATCTGGGACGTCTGCGTGACGCTGGGCAACGTTCCCTTCCCGGAACGGCTGCAGAAATCCTGCACGACGATGTCCGGGCGGTGCTCTGCCCTGACAAGATCACCAGCGACGAGTGGCTTGAGGCCCATCGCACAGCGCACGCGGTTGGATTGCGCTCCAACGTCACGATCATGTTCGGCTCAATTGAACGGCCTGAGCATTGGGCCCATCACCTGCTTCGCACCCGGGCCCTGCAGGAGGAGACCGGCGGATTCACCGAGTTCGTCGGGCTGCCGTTCGTTCACATGGCGTCACCGATCTATCTTCGTCGCGGCTCGCGGCGTGGGCCGACCTGGCGTGAGGTCCTGTTGATGCACGCGGTCGCCCGAATCGCCTATCGGGGTCGAATCGACAACATCCAGGGTTCGTGGGTCAAGCTCGGGTTCGGCTCCATCGCTCAACTCCTTCAGGCTGGTGCCAACGATCTTGGCGGCACGCTGATGGACGAGAACATATCCCGTGCAGCCGGTGCCGCTCATGGCACCACGGTGAGCGAGGCCGATTTCCGCAAGGTTGTAGAACCATTGGGACGTACGTTGGCTCAGCGCACAACTCTCTACGGCCGCGTCGACCCGTCGAGTCTGCCGTTGCCCACAAGTCGATCACGCCGCGCCACCATCCCGGTGGTGGCGTCAAGCGGCTTGGCGAGTTAGGGACCGGGAGCGGACGGGATCAGAACACACTTTCGTCGGGTTCGCTCAGGAGGTGTATCGCCTTTTCGACCGCGCGTCTTGCTCGGGTGAGCCGCCTCTCGTCAACCGGCAACTCCTGGCCGCCGGCGTCTATCGATTCCCTCAGGCGAACTATCGCGAGATCCGCCAGTTCTTCGGCAATAGTCTCGAGTCGGCTTCTAATCTCATCGAACTCCTGAGCCATGGCTCGTACCGTATCGTTGGTAGCCGTGCGGCGGGTTCGCGATCTGCACAATCGGCGTTACCGTCGTGGCAATGGAAGCACCGGATCTTCGCGAGTGGGTCAGTTTCGACGACGCGGACGGTGCTACATGGCATTTTGATGTCACGTTCTTGACCAGCAACTACGGCTGCATCTACGGAAAGGGCTGCCCTGGGGTATTGACGGAGTTCGCACCCGAATACGAGCACGGGTGTTGCACCTACGGAGCACACTTTGTAAGCGATGCGGACCGCCACACGATCGAAGCCCAGATCGCCCGGCTGTCTGACGACGAGTGGCAGTTCGCAGCACAAGCAGCGGCAATGGGCGGTGCCATCTGCACCAACGATGACGGAGACACAGTCACCCAGATGATCGATGATGCATGCATACTGTTGAATCGCCCCGGGTTTTCCAAGGGTGCGGGCTGCGCTCTTCATCAGGCCGCGATCGCCCGTGGTGAACGCCCTATTGACTGGAAGCCCGATGTCTGCTGGCAGGTTCCTCTCCGCTACGACGAGCACACCGAGGAAAATGGCCATATCAATCACGTGTTGAGGGAGTGGAAACGTCGTGATTGGGGCGAGGGGGGTGTGGAGTTCGCCTGGTGGTGCACCGATGATCCGCTGGCGTTTCGCGAAGACCGCCCTGTTTGGAAGAGTCTGCGAAGCGAGATCATCGAACTAATCGGTTCCGAACAGTACGAACGGCTGGTCGACTACATAAAGGCCCGTGAGCATGACGATGTTGGAAGTAGAGTGTTCCTGCCTCATCCGCAGGTTCGCCGACGCTGTGAGAGTAACGGCGCAATGAAAGAGAGTTCGTGAAGAAGTACCTGGGTTCTGTGGTTGCAGGGCAAGACGTTCGACTTCTGGGTGCGTCGGTCGCTATTGGCGTCATCGTCGCAGTCGTGGTCGCGCTCTTCGAGGCGCTGACCGAATCTGTGCTGCTCCACTGGCTGTTCGACCAATCACTCATCGTCTTGGTGACGGCCCCGGTGGTAGGCATCCTCGCTGCCAACGGTGTGCTTCGTTGGGTAGGTCGGGGAACTAGTGGAGCAACCTCCGACGAGTACATTCGGACCTTTCACGAGCGACACCCTCGCTTGCCGATTATCCATCTTCCAGGCAAGTTGTTGGCCGGCGTGGCCACTATCGGCATGGGCGGGGCGGTCGGCATGGAGGGCCCCTCGATCTACGCCGGGTCTTCGATCGGACTATGGGTCCATGAGAAGACCGGGTCATTTCTGCGACGCGACAAAGCCCGACTGCTGCTCACGGCAGGGGCCGCTGCGGGAATAGCGGCAGTGTTCAAGGCCCCCGCCACAGGTGTGATTTTTGCGATGGAGGCGCCGTATCGCGAAGACGTCACACCCCAAGCCCTGTTGCCGTCGTTGTTGGCTTCCGCGGCCAGCTATGTCACCTTCGTCTCCTTGGTTGGCACCGAACCGGTTGTTCCATTCCTGGCAGGCGGGGGCGAAGTTCTCGGTGATTCCGGCGGTTCAGTGTTCGGGGTTGATCTGATTGATCTGGCCGGCGCGCTGGCGTTGGGAATTGCAGCCGGGTTGGGTGGTCGCGGGTTTGCCTGGCTGGTTCGTCGCAGCAAAGCCGGGGCCAAGCGGTACTCGTTGCCGAAGCGACTGCTGCTCGGCGGCATCGGCTTGGCGGTGTTGGCTTGGGTCGCGGAAGTGGTTTTCGAATCCCCACTCACGCTCGGTCCTGGCACTGAAGCGATGGCGTGGGTGGTAGGTGATCGGGGTCTAGGCCTGATCGCGTTGTTGTTCGGTCTGCGTATGGCTGCAACCATCACGACTGTTTTTGCCGGCGGCGTGGGTGGCTTGTTCATTCCTTTGGCTGCTCTCGGCGTGGTGCTCGGCGAGTTCGTTGGTCAAGCCATAGGCAAGGATGAGACGACCCTGTATCCGATCCTAGGTCTGGCGGCCTTCTTGGGCGCCGGGTATCGCGCTCCGATCGCGGCCGTGATGTTCGTGGCGGAGTCAACCGGTGGTGTAGGGAGCTTCGTGGTTCCGGCGCTCGTCGCAGCCGCCGTCAGCCAAGTGGTGGCTGGACCGTCTTCGGTAGCGGACTATCAGCGTTCGGTTCGTCTCGGTCATCTCGAACGACGCTTCACGCTTCCGCTCACCTCGATCCTGTCGACCGATGTGATGACGGTTCCCCCCGACGCCACCGTCTCGGAGTTCGTCTATTTTCATGTGTTGGGGCGCCGTGAACGTGTCGTTCCGGTTGTTGAAGGCGGACACTTCTTGGGGCTTGCCCGTCTTGATGACATCTCAGAACTCGATCGCGGAGAATGGGAGGAGACCGCGATCGGCGATCAAATGGCTACGGACCTGCCGGTGGGTCAACCGTCGTGGACTCTACGCGACGCCGTCGCGGCCATGGAGGAAGCTCAGATAGACATTCTGGCAGTGACCGATGCCAGTGGCGCGTTCATCGGTGTCGTGACCGAAGACGACATCTTGAAGCTTGATGAAATCCTCGACGAAACAGGCAACTGAGCGGGCGCGTCAACGCCGAACACCCGTTAGCTATTCGCTGCGTCGTGAAGAGTCCCCGACGGTAGTGTCGTCGGCCTCATCTGCGAACTCATCAGCCCAAGCCAAATGCTCAGGTTTCAGCAGTTCGCCGCTGTCGTCATTGAGATCCTCGAGTAGTCGATCAAAGTCGCCATCGTGTGAGCGTTTAAGCTCACGGGCTTCCTCGTAACGCCTGTGTCGCCCCTTTTTCACTTTGCGAGCTCCAGTTTGACGGTGCTAACGGTGAGCACGCATTGTATCGGTTGATCGCAGAAATCCGAAGCGAGTAGCCACTTTGCTCCAACTTCGTTGCTCACGTTATTGGCAGACTTGATCGTTTTTCCAACACGACTACGTCATTATCGAAGGCCAGCGAGGCGTTGCCGTCGACAAGGCTTCGAATGTGGTCACCGACGAGTCGCGCTCTCCATCCCTGCGCGAGACGGGGGTCGTCGTCGCCGCGCAGGAAGGCTTCCACATCTGCCCGGGTCGCCAGAAGAGCGGGATCGAGTTCGTTGTCCCTGGCGACTTGCGCTATCCACGCGGTGGCCAATGTGACCGCGGGACGATAGTCCCGCGTGTCGGTGTTGCGTTTTGGACTTCGGGGTGGTCGCCAACCTGAGTCGAGGCCCTCCTTCACCGTCTTGAGCACCTCAATACCCTGTTGCCCGTTGACCATTCCACGGTCTATACCGCGGATCTTGCTGAGGGCTTTTTGGCTTGTCGGCATCGCCTGAGCGATTGAAGCGACGGCCAAGTCAGACAGTACGAATCGAACCGGTTGATTGAGTTCAGCCGCACGACGCTCTCGCCATGCAGCAATCGCGCGAACTACCGCCAGTGCTCGTCCTTTGAGGTGGCGGGCCTCTTTGATCCTGCTCCACGCTTCGTCGGGGTCACGGGGGGCTCGATCGCGACACCGCATGATCTCAAACTCGGCTTCGGCCCATGAAATCCGCTCGCGAGCGTTCAATTTCGACGCGAGACGATCGTGTATTTCCAGCAATCGAGCCACGTCTGAGGCCGCATAATCGAGTTGAGCGGTACCGAGGGGGCGTTCGAGCCAGTCAGTGAACCGACTGCCTTTGGCTAGTTGAACTCCCAACTCGCGTTCGTGCAGGAACGCGAGCGAGGGCGTTGAATGTCCGAGGAATCCTGCAGCGATCTGAGTATCGAACAGTCGCTTCGGAATCGCGCCGCACGCTTGTTCCAAAACCTCGAGGTCTTGGGTGGCAGCGTGGATCACCGCAAGAGCATCGCTGTCCATCAGCGTTTTCAAGGGCTTGAGGTCGATCGCCAACGGATCAATCAGGACAATCTGGTCGCCCCAGGCGATCTGCACCAACGCCACTCTCGGCCAGTAGCTCTGTTCCCGATGGAATTCGGTATCGAGGGCGTAGCGGTCCTCCTGACACAAGATGTCGACGGTGGCGTACAGGTCGTCGTCACGGTCGATTATCCGATAGTCGGGCATGTGGCATGCTAACCAACGCCCGAGAGATAGAGTTAGACCCCGTGCCAGACCTGCCTCCGCCGAACTGGTACACCGATCCAGACGACGAGTCGCAGTATCGTTATTGGGACGGTTCGGTCTGGACTGATCATCGTGCTCCCCGTCTCGCCGAGGAGGCAGGAAATCGGTTGCGCCCTGCGGGCGATGTGTTGAGGGGTTCCTTCTCGTTGATGCGTCGCCAGCGGCGCGGCAGCGCTGTTGCGATCGTCGCGTGGGTGCTGTCGTACGCCGTCGTTGTGCTGTCGTTTCTGTTCAGCGCGGACGACATTCTGATGGGTGAACTCGGTGAGATTTGGAGCAGGGTCAGCGAGCCCGGGTTCGACGCCACGACTGCTGACAACGAGGCCTACTTCGAGTCGCTGGAATTCAACTTCACCGTACAGAACCTCGCCGTGTTAGTTGTCGGCCTCTTGATCTCATGGATCGCAGGCCTCTTTGCCAGCGCGACCGTCTCGATCCTCGCGGTCTCTGATCTGCGAGGTCTCCGCTTGCGAATGTCAGAGGTGCTGCGACGGGCATTGACCAAGGTGCCACGCTTGGTCGGGGTCAACTTCCAAGTATTAATGATCGGATTGGTCGCTCTAGCGGTCATTGTCGTGCCTTCCCTCGTCGCGCCGGCGCTGCTCTTGTTGTTGATCCCGTTCTTTATTGCGTTCTTCTTCTTGTCAATGACCGTCGTTTCCTTGGCATATATTTTTGCCGCTGTCGGCCCGGCCGGATCGTCTCTTCGGTACGCCTTTCGTTTGGTTCGCGGCCGGTTCTGGGGAGTCTTGGGACGGATGCTGTTGGTTCTATTGGTGGCTATGGCTGTCAGTTTCGTGACGGGCATGGTCGTTGGCTTGGCAACGGCGGCTCTGGGAGCGTTCTGGTGGGTTTCCCAGGTCGCCAACTCGCTTGTCTCCTTCTTTTTTGCAGTACTGATCACTATCGCGACGGCGATCATCTACCACGACTTGGGGGGCGAATCGGAGTAGTGGCTCGGTCTGTCGAACCTATTGAACTCCGTCCGGGAGGTCATCGGGATAGTCGGCGTCTTGGAACCAGCGCGGGTTGCCGTCGAGAAACTGGTTCACCCGCAGTTCGTTGACCGCACGCTTCGGCGCTCGTTCACCGGCGGAGAATGAGCGTTCAAGTTTCTCCAGTGAGCTTCTTCGCCAAACTGCGTGAAGCCATTCTGTTTGCCCGTCCAGAACCGGTACCGACACGTCCGCCTCGCCGAGAGCCTCGCGCACAGCGGTGATTGCGGCCGCTGACGGTCGGGTCAGATCACAGGCCAACACGGCGACCGTGTCGGCGGATGTATTTCGCAGGGCAGTGATGATCCCACCGAGCGGGCCCTCAGAGGGCCAACAGTCCGCAACGTGGATCAGACCCAGACTTTCGACCTTCTGGGCATCGCCACCAACCACGATCACCGACGTTGCACCAGCGTCGTACAGCGCAGACACCGCGCCCTGCAACAGTGTTACGTCGTCGATCTCTATGAACGCCTTGTCGGTTCCCATCCTCCGACTAGCGCCGCCGGTAAGCACAGCGCCCTCGAAGTCCACAGATCCCTCGCTCGAAGTCACCTCGGAGGTGGCCACTCAGGGTCGAGTTGTCGCATGAAGAGAGCGCAGCGCTCGTCTTCATCGCTCTCGCCGATGAGTGCCGCTGAGGCTTGCAGACCCGCCAGCGAGCGCAGGAAACCGCGGTTGGTTTCGTGCCGCCACAGTACGTAACCGCTCCCCCGCCAGCCATTGGCCCTCAGACGGTCCAGACCGCGGTGGTAGCCGGTGCGGTATGCCGCATAGGCCAGCGCCGGGTCGTCGAGCGCGTCGCCCAGAGATGCCCAAGCAGCCAGCATTCGCGGCCAGCGGGCACAGACACGTGCGATCGCAGCGAGCGGATCGGGGTCATTCTCTGCTGAAGTCAAGGCTTCAAGTGCTTCGGAAGGCTCGGCATCCAGAATTGTCTGAGAGGGACCGGAGGACAACTGCACATCGCTCATAGATCGAGCCTAGCGATCTGGGATGCGGTCTAGATTGTTGTCGGGGATAGCTAGCATGGCCGGATGTCGGCTGCTGCTCTTCCAGGTTGGCTCGACCCTGAGTTGTTGCAGTGGATCCTTGTCGTGGCCCTGGTGGTCGTTGCGTACTTGCTCTTCGTCGTGCTGCGCTTCGTACACCGCCTGGTTGCCAAGCTTTTGCTTTTTGTTGCTCTTGTTGGCCTGGGCGTATCGCTCTGGGTTCAGCGCGCAGACCTGCAGGATTGCGCGCTCACCTGTGAATGCAGTCTTTATGGTCAAGAGGTGGTGATTCCCGTCGAGCAACTGCCGGAAGATCTCCGAACTCTCGACGCGGACGGAGAAGTACTCTGCCAACGAGGTTCGTCGATTCTTACTTGACAGTCGACCAGAATCTAGGGAACCCGTTCAATGCGCAGGACGTTTGTGGAGCGGCTTCGGCTGTCTGAGCCGGCAAGAACGCTGACCAGCTCACCGGCTCTGATGTGACCGGCGTCTTTGGCCAAGCGGATTGCTTCTCGAACCATCTCCTCGTTGCTGCCGCCCTTGGTGATCCGCATCGGGATCGTGCCCCAACTCAAGGTCAGCTGTTGCACGGTCGACTCGTTGATTGAGAAGCCGAGGATCGTAGCTTCGGGCCGGAAACGGGCCATTGAACGGACCGTGAAACCCGATCCTGAGATGCATATGACGCGATCGATCTCAAGTTCCTGTGTCGCCCGCCAGGCAGCCATCGTCATGGCGTCGGTCACCGACGCCGCTCCCCCAGAGTTGTCGGTCATGCGCAGTTCCGCGAGCTGTTTGGCCCAACTCTCGTAGTCCATCGCCTCGTCGGCTCGGGTGGCGATCCGACTCATTGTGCGGATGACGTTCACCGGGTCTGCACCGATCGCGGTTTCACCTGAAAGCATGACTGCCGACGAACCGTCGAAGACGGCGTTGGCAACATCGCTCGCTTCGGCTCTGGTTGGCGCAGGACTGGTGAGCATCGATTCCAGCATTTGTGTGGCAGTGATCACAGGACGACCACCGGCGATGCAGTCCTTGATTATCTCTTTTTGCAAATGTGGCAGGTCCTCAAGGCTGCATTCGTTGCCAAGATCGCCCCTTGCCACCATGATCGCTCCGGCTGCCTCAATGATCCCCGGCAGGTTTTCGACGGCAGCCCGCGTCTCGATTTTTGCGATCACGAGCGGACCTCGGGGGTGGGGTTCGGTCCCCACCCGCCTGATGTCGTGAGCTGAGCGGACAAAACTGACCGCGACCATGTCGACGCCCAACTCCACGAACGCGTCGAGCGCAACGAAGTCACTCGGGGTCGGGGTTGCCATTCGGAGCCGCTGCGAGGGCAGATGCACGCCCGGTCGGCCCTGCAGCCTCCCGCCGTGAATGGCCGTGACAAGGAGTTTTTCGCTCGATATGTCGGTGATCTTGAGTACCGCGCCACCATCGCCGATGGTCAGCTGGTCGCCTACTTCCAAGTCGTGGAGAAGACCCTCGTAGTCGACCTCGATCACTGATTCGTTCGACGCGTCGTGTCCAACCCGAAGTTCCAAGGTGCTGCCGGTGGCGATATCGGTGCCGTGTTCAGCGAAGCTCGCAGCCCGCACTTTCGGGCCCGGAAGGTCGACAAGGATGCCCACCCGGACTCCCTCGTCCTCGGCAACCGCCCGGATGCGACGGAACCGCTCTATCCCTTCGTCAACGGTCCCGTGTGCCAGTCCGATTCGCGCAACGTTCATTCCTGCCCGGATCATTTCCCGCAGAGTTGTCTCGTCCTCAGAAGCCGGACCTATGGTGGCAACGATTTTTGTACGTCTGAGCATCCCCAAAAGCTACTAGCTGGGACAATCAGAACGGGTGACCTTATTGCGTTGGTCCTGCGGGTGGACGAGTGTCGGCAGTATCGTGGCGCCGTGTCCGACCTGCATCCGTTCCTGCAACATCGGGGTCCGATCGCCTTTGCTCATCGCGGTGGCACCAGCGTGTATCCAGAAAACTCGGAGCGTGCTTTTCGACATGCCGTCGATCTCGGTTTCAGCTATATCGAAACTGACGTGCAGGTGACCCGTGACGGGGTCGCGGTGATCATGCACGACAATCGGCTCGATCGCACGACCGACAGTACAGGTGATATCGCCGAGTTGTCCTGGGCTGAGGTCAGCCGAGCTCGCATCAATGGAACTGAGCCTATTTTGCGGGTCAGCGAGTTGCTCGAAGCGTTTCCGACGACCTTCGTCAACTTCGATCCCAAACGCGACCGTGCGGTCGAACCCCTGGCTCGGGCCATCTTGGAAGCCGACGCCTTGGATCGTGTGCTCATCGGTGCTTTCAGCGATCGTCGAATAGACCATGCGAGAGCATTGCTCGGCGATGGCCTGGCGGTCGGAGCCGGCAGCCGGAGGGTCATGGCGCTGGTGCTGCGAGCCAATCGAATTCCTGTGCCGCTCGAACGAGTGAACGCGGCCCAGGTGCCTGTGCGTATGGGTCGCATTGAGATCGTCACACAACGATTTGTTCAGCAGGCACATGAAGTGGGCATTCATGTTCATGTATGGGGAGTGGATGATCCGACCGAAATGCATCGACTCCTCGACCTTGGTGTTGACGGATTGATGACCGATGAACCCGAAGTCCTCCGGTCTGTCTTCGAAGAACGAGGCATCTGGAACGCCTAGACCCTCGTCGTCGGCACGCGCTGCTATGCGCAGAGCCCAATCTCAGAACACCGCGAGATCCGATATGATCCCGCTTCGCGTAGAAGAGGGCAGCTATATGGGTAGTGACCAAAGCCCCGTTGTCGAGCCGCAAATCGTGGTGATCGGTGCGGGACCGGCTGGATTGACCGCTGCCTATCAGCTCGGCAAGCACGGTCGCACAGCGGTTATTGTCGAGGCTGACGATGTCGTCGGCGGAATCTCCCGCACAGCCAAGCGGGACGGTTGGCGTTTTGACATCGGTGGACACCGCTTCTTCACCAAGGTCACGCCGGTGTCTGATCTCTGGCACGAGATTCTTCCAGACGAAGACTTCCTCTTGCGGCCCCGGATGAGTCGAATCTTCTATGCGGGGAAGTTCTACGACTACCCGCTGAAGGCGTTCAACGCACTCAGGAACTTGGGCGTTGTCGAAGCAGTCCGCTGCGTCTTGTCATACCTCTGGGTGAAGGTACGACCGCCGAAGGACCAGACGAAGTTCGAGGGGTACGTCGCTGCCAAGTTCGGCTGGCGGCTCTATCGGACCTTCTTCAAGACCTACACGGAGAAGGTCTGGGGAGTCCCGGCCGATGAACTGGAAGCTGACTGGGCCGCTCAACGGATCAAGAACCTGAACCTTCTCAACGCGATCACCAACGCGCTCTTGCCGAAGCGCAACGCCACTGGCATTACCAGTCTCATTGAGGAGTTCGAGTATCCGCGCCATGGTCCCGGGATGATGTGGGAGCGCTGCACCGAGTTGGTGCAAGCCCAGGGCAGCACGGTCGAATTCAACTCCACAGTCACCAAGATCCGTCATGCTGAAGGCGTCGCAACCGAGGTAATCACGACGGGCATAGGGGGTCAACAGCTTCACGAATGCAGTGCGGTCATCTCCTCCATGCCCATCGGTCGACTTGTCCAGGCGATGGATCCGCCCGCATCTGAGGAGGTTCTCCGGGCCGCTTCTGGGCTCAAGTTCCGCGACTTCTTGACCGTTGCCCTGGTCGTTCCCAAAGAAGACGGCTTCCCTGACAACTGGATATACATCCACTCCCCCGAAGTCGCTGTCGGCCGGGTCCAGAACTTTGGTTCTTGGTCTCCGCAAATGATTCCCGAACCTGACAAGACCTGTTTGGGCTTGGAGTTCTTTGTGAACGAAGGCGACGAACTCTGGACCTCTGACGACGACGACCTCGTCGCTTTGGGAACCAGGGAAATGGCGACTCTCGGTCTGCTCGATCCCAGCCGCGTTGAGAAGGGTTATGTAGTACGGATGCCCAAGGCGTACCCGATGTACGACGCCACCTACAAGGAGAATGTCGACACGCTTCGCGGCTGGCTTGACGAATTCGCTCGCAACGTGCATCCCGTTGGTCGCAATGGAATGCACCGCTACAACAACCAGGACCATTCCATGTACACGGCGATGCTCACTGTCGAGAACCTCCTAAACGGTACGAGTCACGACGTCTGGGAGGTCAATGTCGAGGCTGACTACCACGAGGAACACAGGGCGAGTGAAAGCTGATGAGCCACCGGTCAGCAAGGACGAAGTCCAACCAGCGCTGTGGTCCGATGATTGAGTCCAGCCGACAGCGGACCATTGTCGTCGTCCCGGCGTACAACGAACAAGAAGCTCTGCCGGCAGTTCTTCGTCAGCTTTCGGACACGGTTTCAGATCTTGACGTCGTAGTGGTTGACGACGGCTCGACCGACGAGACGGCTTCGGTCGCTCGTGATGCTGGCGTACGGGTTGTGGTTCTGCCGTTCAACCTGGGGATCGGTGGTGCTCTGCGGGCCGGTTATCGCTATGCGGTAGACAACGGTTATTCGCGGGCGGTGCAGTTCGACGGCGACGGCCAGCATCGAGCCGACCAGATCGGAGCGCTCACAGCAGCTCTCGACGCTGGTGCTGACATGGCTGTGGGCTCCAGATTTCTTGAGGGCGACTATGGCGTCGGGCGGAGTAGAGCCCTGGCGATGTGGGTGTTGCGGGTCGGCGTTCGGGTGATAACCGGACAGTCCTTCAGCGACACCTCTTCGGGATTCAGAGCTATCGGCGGACAACTGCTGGAAGTCTTTGCCCATGAGTATCCCGTTGACTACATGGACTCGGTGGAGACGCTTGTCGAAGCCTGCCGCCGGGGATACACCGTTGTCGAAGTCCCCGCGCTGATGAACCAGAGGGCCGGTGGCGTCCCGTCGCAACGCCCGTTGAGGCTGGCGTATCACTATGCGCGCTTGATGGTTGCCCTACTCGGTGCCTCACGGCGCCGACCACGCTCTTGACGGCACTGAGCTCCCGGACCGCAGCACCCGAACCAACGGTCAGTTCGCTTGGGTTCTTCCGTGTGGATGCTCTGTTGAGCTGATCGACCGCGGTGGTGGTCCGTAACGTCCCCGCAAATGATCTCGGATTGCGAACAGGCGTCCTCGCACGGACCAGTGCAAACCACGTGCTGGTGCGTAGACCAGGCCCATCGGGATCTGCACCAAGGCAACCAGGATGCGAAACAGCGAATTGCGGACGCCGTAGTGTTCGCGGAGCATCAGCAACGTGTTGCGCAGTTGCAGATAGGCGACCCGTTCAACCGAAGAACTCATACCAGGATTTCGAACTTCGGCGCCCCGGATCACCCCGCACAACCAGCCTGCTTTGGCAGCCCGAATTCCCAACTCGGCTTCTTCGCAGTAGGCGAAGTAACGCTCGTCGAACAAACCGACTTCCAATAGGAATCTCCGCCGACACATCATCAGCGTTCCGTGGGGGTAGTCAGATCGGTCGAATCCTTCCGACACCGTCGGCTCGGCGTCGATCGAGCCAAGAAACGGCTGGATGACCGGAAGCGCATTGTCACCCACATCGGCGCTCATCAAACCGACCAGCGGCTTGTCATGAACCGCCGACAGCATCTTTTCGAGGGTGTCGGGTTGGGGCACAGCGTCATGGGGTGCAAGCGCTACCCACTCACCCGTTCCGTCCTGCAGGAAGCGTCTCATCCCAATGTTGGCGCCGGGTCCGAAACCGAGATTCTCGCCTGTGACAATCAATTCGGCGTCACCCACCAAGCCTCGGAGGGCGTCGACGGTGGAGACCTCGCTGCCGTTGTCGACAACCATCACCTGAGTGGGCACTGTCTGTGATCTGAAAGCCTCAACAGTGAGACCCACCTGTTCGGCACGGTTGCGGTGAATCACCACAACCGTTACCGGCTCGGCTAAGCGCTGGGCAGACATTGTTGTGCAGCTTGCTCCCCACCGTGAGATGTCCGCAACCCGGGCCCCGGCCCTGAGCGGCCGGCCCGGGCTTGAGCGGCCGGTGAGCGCAGCGAACAAGAGCGGGGGGTGGAGCGCAGCGAACAAGAGCGGGGGTGGAGCGCAGCGGGAAACGGGAATCAACGTATTTTGACGCGAGGGTATTCAGCAACCCTGTGCACGCCGTAACATGCATCGGTGTCGCGGGTGCCTGAACCACCGGAATTCCCTTTGCCGGCTGAGGTTGTGCCGGCCAAGGTTGTGCCGACAGTCGGAAAGATCGGCGATCTTGCCGCCGAAGCAGGTATCAGCCGTGTCCACATGCTGGCTTGGCGTGATCTTGCCGATGTTGAGGCGGGCGGATCGGAGATCCACGCCTCGACGGTGGCATCACTGTGGGCGCAGGCTGGCATCGACGTAACGATGCGTACCTCGTATGCGCAGGGGTCGCCACCTCTTGCGACGCGTGACGGTTATCGAGTTATCCGCAAGGCCGGGAGATATCTGGTATTTCCCCGAGCAGCATTGGCTGAAGCGACCGGTCGACATGGTCGGCGCGATGCGTTGGTTGAGATTTGGAACGGGGTGCCTTTCTTGTCTCCCGTCTGGGCCCGCGGTCCTCGGGTGACTTGGCTGCACCATGTTCACACCGAGATGTGGCCGCTGGTGCTTCCAGGTGGCCTAGCTCGTGTCGGGCAATTCGTTGAGAGTCGTCTGGCGCCCCCGTTCTACCGTCGTACATCAGTGGTAACGCTCTCTGAGTCGAGCAAGGTGCTGTTGCTCCAGCGGCTCGGGTTTCGGCCTGAGAACGTGCACGTCGTGCCGCCGGGGATCTCTCCGATGTTCGCGCCGGGAGGCATCAAGTCCGCGGAACCCAGCGTGCTGGCGGTTGGTCGCCTCATGCCCCCCAAGGCTTTCGACGAGTTGATCGAGGCCATGGTCCGGGTTCGTGAAGCGATACCTGCGACGCTGACGATCATCGGTGAGGGCTATTCGCGAGACGCGCTCGAGCATCAGATCTCGCGCCTCGGGGCCGAACAATGGTGTGAGCTGTTGGGCCGGGTGGATGACGACACCCTGGTCCAGCGTTACCAAGCCGCCTGGGTTGTGGCTGCGAGCTCGAAGAGCGAAGGTTGGGGAATGACTCTGACCGAGGCGGCCGCGGTCGGCACCCCGGCGGTCGCCACCAGGATTCCAGGGCATGTTGACGCCGTGATTCACGGTGTGACGGGCATGTTGGTTGATTCTTCGGCCGAGCTTGTCGAGGCTTTGGTGAATGTGTTGAGCAACCAAGATCTGCGTGAGCGGATGGGTGTCGAAGCTCGCCGACGAGCGCTTGCGTTCACCTGGGAGCGTACTGCCTACGACACGATGGCGGTGCTTGCCGCTGACGCTCGTCGCACTCGCTATGGCTAGTAGGTGGTTTACCAGGATACGGAGTTTCTATGGCGCGGTGCCCTTGGCCGTTGCCGCGGCGGTTGCATATCTGCCACTGATCTTCTCGAGTCCCGGCAAGGTTGGGGCCGATACCAAGACCTACCTGTATCTCGATCCTTCCCGTCTGCTCGCCGAAGCGTCGTCGCTGTGGGACAGCGATGTGGCCATGGGCACCGTGACCCACCAAACCATCGGTTACCTGTGGCCGATGGGCCCGTTTTATTGGTTGGCAGAGACATTGCAGAGTCCCGATTGGCTGGCTCAACGCCTCTGGGTCGGCTCCATTCTGTTCGGGGCCGCTGCTGGAGTCCGCTACCTGCTCAAGATCCTCGACTGGAGAGGCGGGGGTCTGCTGGTGGCGATGCTGGCCTACGAACTCAGTCCCTACGTCCTGCACTATTCCGCCCGCATCTCGGTTGTGTTGCTCCCGTGGGCCGGGCTGCCATGGATGATCGCGTTGACCATCCGTGCGGCGCGCAGAGGGGGTTGGCGGTATCCGGCGCTGTTCGCTCTGCTGGTGGTCACGGTCGGTTCAGTGAACGCCACATCATTGGTGTTGGTGGGGTTGGCTCCGGTGCTCTGGCTGCTTCACGCCGCAGGCGTGGAACGGTCGATTTCGGCGACACGAGCTCTGGTGACGGCGCTGCGGATCGCCGTCACCACAATCGCGGTCTCGCTTTGGTGGATCGCCGGACTGGCACTGCAGGGCGCCTACAGCCTCCCGGTGACGCGCTACACCGAAACGTATGAGGTTGTTGCAGACGCCTCAACGGGTCCCGAAGTGTTCCGCGGGCTCGGCTATTGGTTCTTCTACGGCAACGACAAGTTCGGCCAGTGGATCGAGCCGAGCATCGAGTACACGCAGGGAGTCTGGCTCCATTTCCTGAGTTTCGGACTGGTTGTGTTCGCGCTGGCCGGAGCAGCGCTGATCCGCTGGCGACACCGCTCGTACTTCGTGTTGCTGATTGTGGTTGGAGGACTCTCGGCTATCGCATCCCATCCATTTGACAGCCCCAGCGCCCTGGGGTCGATCTTCAAGTCGTTCACGCAAACTGACATTGGTTTAGCGCTTCGCTCGACGCCTCGTGCGCTGCCCCTTCTGGTTCTTGGGACGGCAGTTTTCCTTGGGATGATCGCCAATGCGACGCAGCGTCGCTGGCCTGATCAGGGTCGAGTTCTGGCGGTTCTCATTTGCGCAGCGGTCGTGCTCAACAACCCGGCAATGTGGCGGATTCGCATGGTCGAGGAGCACCTGCATCGCGATGAGCAGATCCCCGAGTACTGGCTCGAGGCGATCACAGCGCTCGACATGTCCGCCAATGATGGCAGGGTCTTGGAAGTTCCCGGAACGGACTTTGCCTCCTATCGCTGGGGCAACACTGTCGACCCGATAACCCCGGGACTCCTTGACCGCGGCTATATCGCCCGTGAACTGGTTCCGTTCGGGTCTGCAGAATCAGCTGCTCTGCTCACAGCCTTCGATCGCCGCTTCCAGGAGAACAGTCTTGACTTGGACGCGGTCGTGCCTGTCGTCGAGCTGATGTCGGTCGACGATGTGGTGCATCGCGGTGATCTCACCTTCGAACGCTTCCGCACTCCAAGACCGGTGGCGTTGGCCGATCAGTTGGCCCGGGTGCCCGACCTGGGGCCAGGTGTCGGTTTCGGAGAACCGAGACCGAACGTTGCCGGTCCCGAACAGACAATGCTTGACGAAGTGCATTTGGGCATCGATCCGGCGTTGGACGATCCTGCGCCGGTGACTGTCTATTCGGTCCCGAATGCGCTCGACATTGTGAGGCTGCGACCGCTGGCTGGTGGAACGGTGATCGTGGGTGATGCCGAAGGTATTGTCGATGTCGCCGGCGCCGGTCTGTTGGACCTTCACAGGACGGTTTGGTTTGCGGCGGACCTGGTTGTCGACGACGACCTTCGTTCGACCGTGTTGGCTGAGCCGAGCCACATCGTCATCACCGACACCAATGCCAAGAGGGCTCGGCGTTGGGGAACATTGAGGGAGAATCGTGGCGCGGTTGAGCGCTCAGACGAAGTGCCGCTTGTGGACGACCCGACCGACAATCGCCTGGAGTTGTTCGGTGAACTCGATCAACGCCAGGACCTGAACGCCGATGACAGTCGCACCGTGGCCGTACAGGAGGGCGACTTCACGGTTCAAGCCAGCGCTTACGGCAATCCGGTCACGTACACCAACGATGACCGCGCCTTCTACGCCGTGGACGGTGACCCCGACACTGCGTGGGTCGTGGCCGCTTTTGCTGAAGCTCGCGGAGAGTTCCTTGAGTTCAATTTCGATTCTCCGACGCAGGTGTCGGAGCTGACTTTTATCCAGCCCCAGGGCGTTGCCAATCGTCACATCACTGAGGTTGAGATCCGCGCGAGCGGACCTTCGTTCGACAACCTGGTGCTTGGGAGGTTCACCTTGGGGTCGCAGAGCCGCCGCCTGCCCGGGCAGACGGTCGAGTTCGACGAGACGACGGTGTCGAAGCTGCGAGTCGAGATAACCGATCTCGACTTTGGAGTGCATGCCACGTACCCGGGAGTTTCGCCGGTCGGTTTCGCCGAAGTGCTCATCGGTCCGTCTCCGGAGCCGTTGCGGGAGACGATTCGTACCCCGGTCGGGTTGCTGGAGGCGTTGGGCAGTCGCCTTGATGTACATGACTTGTCTGTGGTCTTGACCCGTGAACGCTCCGACCCCGCAGAACCAGTGCGCGAAGATCCAGAACCGGAGTTGCATCGCTGGGTGCCTATGACCGCCGGGCGCAGCTTTGACATTTCTGGTGCTGCCAGGCTCTCGGCGGCTGCCCCGGAGCCGCAAATCGATGTTCTGTTGGGGCGTACCGAGACTCCCGACGGACTGCTAATAACGGCGCGTTCCAGCGGTCGTCTCCCCGGTGATCTTCACAGCGCGGCTTCGTTCGCCTTCGACGACGACCCAGACACGGCATGGAACGGGGTTTTCGGCCCCCAAGCAGGTCAATGGTTGGAATTCAATACTGCCGAACCAGTTCATGTTGAACGTCTTGTGATCGATGTCGTCGCCGATGACCTGCATTCGCTGCCGAAGCGAATCTCGGTGCTCCTCGACGGTGAGCATGTCGGCGAACTGGTCGTTGAGGGTGGGCTTCGTTCTGGACCGAGGGGACAGACCGTTCGTTTGGAGCAGGGACTTGACCGCACGTTCGCGACTCTGGTTCTGGTCGCGACTGAGGTTGACGAGCGCATGACTCGAGACTGGTATTCCAATGCGGGTGTGGCGATGCCGATAGCGGTCGCCGAGGTCGATCTTGGCGACGGGATTCACTTCGGCGAGGCGACCGGGGTCGATACGGGATGCCGTGAAATGCTGGTTGTCAACGGCGTGGCCGTCAGCGCACGGGTGACCGGGTCAGCCGAGGACGCCTTGGCTCGCCGCGAGCTGGCTGTCGTTGGTTGCGATGAGACAGTGTCCGTGGCCGACGGTCTGAGGATCGAGTCGCAGTTCCGGTCAGAGGGTCTCGATCTCGATCAGCTGGTGTTGCGCAGTCCGCGTCCCACGGATCCTCCACCACAGATGGCTCCGGTCGAAGTGCTCAGCGACGATGACACCTCCTACACCTTGTCGGTGAAGGCATCGACTCAAGATCGTTGGCTTGTGCTTGGGCAGAGCTACAACGACGGGTGGTCTGCGAGCGTCGACGGTGTGGACCTTGGAGCGCCGGTGTTGATCGACGGGTTCGCCAACGGTTGGCGCCTCCCGGCCGGCGATGATCGTGTCGTCGAGTTGCGGTGGACTCCCCAGCGCCTGGTCGACTGGGCTTTGTGGCTGAGCGTGTTGGCTGTTTTGATGGTGGGTTTCTTGGCGGTCCGTTCGGTACCCGGGCCTGACACATCGGTTGTGCGACGCCGTGACGGGCCGGATCTGCCTCTTCTCGATCCTGCTGTCGGTGGTTCGACAGACTCTCGGCTCGTACCTCCCCGATCCGGCTGGCATGTTGGAATCGGGTCCGCGTTGGCGTTTGGTTTTGCCTTGGTCAACCTTCCGCAATGGCATCTTGCGGCCGTTGCCGTCGCAGCGATCGCGGCTCTCGGTGTCTGGCGTCCACGCTGGTGGAACCGTCCAGCGTTGTATGCGGCTCTGTTGTTGGGTCTGGCAGCGCTGTCGATCATGATTGAGCAGCGAAGATTCCGTCATCCACCCGACTTTGTGTGGCCACAGCAATTCGAGAATGTCCATATCCTCGCGGTGCTGGCTCTGTTGCTGCTCTTCGCCGACTATCTGAGGTCTGCCCAACGCCCGGGCGGTTGATCGGTCAGCGCAGGGGTGCTGCGGTCGGGGTCACCGGGCTTGGGAGCAGGGTGTGACCCGTGAGCCGGCGGTCAACCGAAGCAGCGGCTGAGCGACCCTCCGCGATCGCCCAAACGATCAGACTCTGGCCGCGTCCCATGTCTCCACAGACGAACACCCCTTCGACATTGGTGGCCCAGCAGTCATCGCGAGCCACGTTGCCGCGGGCATCAAGCTCCACCCCGAACTGCTCGAGCAGTGGGCCGGGTTCGGCTCCGGTGAAGCCCATGGCCAACAGCACCAGATCTGCTGGAAAGTCCCGCTCCGAGCCGGCGACCGGTTCAAAGCTCATTCGCCCATCGGTGAATCTCTGCTCTACCCTCACCGAGCTGAGTCCGGTGACTCTTCCATCGCTGCCTGTGAACTCGGTCGTGTTGATGGCGTATTCTCGTTCGCCCCCTTCTTCATGGGCGGAACTGACGCGGTAGATCATCGGCCACGTCGGCCAAGGATTCGACGCAGGCCGTTCGTCGGGTGGGCGGGGCATGATCTCGAACTGGTTGATCGACTTGGCGCGTTGCCGCAGAGCGGTCCCGAGGCAGTCAGCACCGGTGTCGCCTCCCCCGATGATGATTACGTGTTTGTCTTCGGCAGTGATCGATGGCTCAGCGATATCGCCCTGCTGAACGTGGTTGGCAATGGGCAGGTACTCCATGGCCTGGTGGATGCCATAGAGTTCACGGCCCGGGATTGGCAAGTCGCGGGCTTGGGTGGCTCCGCATGCAAGCACGACTGCATCGAAGGCTTCTTGCAATTCGTCCGCGCTGATGTCGATGCCGACGGCCGTGTTGCACACGAAGCTCGTGCCCTCAACGGACATTTGGTCGAGTCGCCGGTCAAGATGACGTTTCTCCATCTTGAATTCAGGGATTCCGTAGCGCAGAAGCCCTCCGGGTCGGTCATCGCGTTCGTAGACCACCACTTCGTGCCCGGCGCGGGTGAGCTGTTGGGCCGCCGCGAGACCAGCTGGGCCTGAACCGACGACGGCCACTCGTTTAGAGGTGACCACCGTCGGCCTGACGGGGGCGATATTGCCCTCCGCCCAAGCCCTGTCAACGATCTCAACTTCGATCTGCTTGATGGTGACCGGCGGTTGGTTGATTCCAAGAACGCATGCGGTTTCGCAGGGTGCAGGGCAGAGACGGCCGGTGAACTCTGGAAAGTTATTGGTCGCATGGAGGCGTTCTATGGCGTCTTTCCATTGGCCATTGTGAGTCAAGTCGTTCCAGTCTGGGATCAAGTTGCCGAGCGGGCAGCCGTTGTTGCAGAACGGGATGCCGCAGTCCATACAGCGACTTGCCTGCCGTTGCAGCTCTGCGGCTGGAAAGTCGTTGTAAACCTCTTTCCAGTCCAGCAATCGGACCGGGACGGGTCGCCGCGTGGGAAGCTGCCGCTGATGCTTCAAAAAGCCGCGTGGATCAGCCATCGTCGGCGGTCCTAACCTCGTGAGGCGGCCATGATCGCCTCTACCTCGTTCTCGCCCTGCTCACGGGCGAGTGCTGCAGCTGCCATGACCCGGCGGTAGTCCGTGGGAGTCACCTTGACGAAGTCGCCTGAACTGGTGCCCCAAGCAGCCAGAATCCGCGCCGCGATTTCGCTCCCCGTCTCGTGACGGTGCTTCACGATTCTGTCGCGCAGCCATTCGAGATCTTCGTCGTTGAGCTCTTCCAAAACGACCATTTCAAGGTTGGTCCGTGGCGGCAGCCGCTTGTCCGGGTCGTATACGAAGGCGATTCCGCCGCTCATACCAGCGGCGAAGTTGCGTCCGGTCGAGCCGAGCACGACAGCTCGACCTCCGGTCATGTATTCGCATCCGTGATCGCCGATTCCTTCAACGACGGCGATGGCACCTGAGTTCCGGACACAGAAACGCTCCCCCACTCGTCCTCGCAGGAACGCCTCCCCGCCCGTGGCGCCGTAGAGGATCACATTGCCGGCAATCACGTTCTCCTCGGCAACAAACGGAGCGCTCTCTGGCGGGCGAACGACGAGACGGCCCCCGGAGAGTCCCTTGCCGACGTAGTCGTTGGCATCGCCCTCGAGCCTCAGCGTGATGCCTCGTGGAACGAACGCACCGAAGCTGTTGCCGGCCGAACCCGTGAAGTTGACGACGATCGTGTCGGTAGGCAGCCCTTCACCTCCGAAGCGCTTCGTCACCTCGAAACCCAAAAGCGTCCCGACCGTGCGGTTGACGTTGCGAATCGGGATATCGATGGTGACGGGGCGCCCGTCGCCGAGAGCGCCTTCAGCTAGAGAAACGAGCGTCTGATCGAGAGCACGTTCAAGTCCGTGGTCTTGCTCTTTCCATTGATGGCGGCGTGACTCGCGCGCGATCTCGGGCAGATGCAAGATGGGCGACAGGTCGAGACCGTCAGTTTTCCAATGGTTGACAGCGTCGCTGACATCGAGCACTTCAACCTGCCCGATTGCTTCGTCAAGGGTGCGAAATCCGAGTTCTGCCATCAGTTCTCGGACCTCTTGAGCGATGAACTCAACGAAGTTCACGACGAATTCAGGTTGCCCCGAGAAATTCTCGCGCAGTTTCTCGTTCTGGGTTGCGACTCCGACCGGGCAGGTGTCGAGATGACAGACGCGCATCATGATGCAACCCATGACCACGAGCGGAGCGGTGGCGAATCCGAATTCCTCGGCTCCGAGCAAAGCCGCGATCATTACGTCGCGGCCAGTCTTCAACTGGCCGTCGCACTGAACGACGATACGGTCGCGCAGATCGTTGAGCAGCAGCGTCTGCTGGGTTTCGGCCAGTCCGAGTTCCCAGGGTACGCCTGCGTGTTTGATGGAAGTCTGGGGCGAGGCGCCGGTGCCGCCGTCGTGCCCCGAGATGAGGACCACATCGGCGTGAGCCTTGGACACACCTGCGGCAACGGTTCCGACTCCGACTTCGGCCACAAGCTTGACGTGAACTCGAGCCTCAGGGTTGGCGTTCTTGAGGTCATGGATCAACTGAGCGAGGTCTTCAATCGAGTAGATGTCGTGGTGCGGAGGTGGAGAGATCAAGCCGACGCCGGGAGTTGAATGACGTGTCTTGGCGATCCAGGGGTACACCTTGTTGCCGGGTAGCTGTCCGCCTTCGCCCGGTTTTGCTCCCTGAGCCATTTTGATCTGTAGATCATCAGCGTTGACCAGGTATTCGCTGGTGACTCCGAAACGCCCGCTGGCCACCTGCTTGATTGCGCTGCGGCGGAGGTCTCCGTTGTTGTCGGGCACGAATCGATCGGCGTCTTCGCCCCCTTCGCCTGTGTTGGACTTTGCACCGATGCGGTTCATGGCAATGGCGAGCGTTTCGTGGGCCTCGGGTGAGATCGAGCCGTAACTCATTGCCCCGGTCGAAAACCGTTTGACTATCGAGGGAATCGACTCCACTTGATCGATCGGCACCGGTTGGCGATCCGAATTGAAACGGAACAGACCCCGCAGCGTTCCCAGACGCTTTGATTGGTCGTCCACCAGTTCCGTGTATTCGGAGAAGATGTCGAAACGTTTCTCGCGGGTCGCATGTTGAAGCTTGAACACGGTTTCCGGGTTGAACAGGTGGTACTCGCCCTCGCGGCGCCACTGGTACTCCCCGCCGACCTCCAGGGACCGGTGGGACCTCTGGGTCGGTACCTTCGGATATGCCAGGCGATGGCGAGCCGCGACCTCGTCGGCCAGGACGTCCAAACCCACGCCGTCAAGACGACTGACGGTGCCGGTGAAGTACTCGTCGGTAACCTCGCGCGACAGCCCGATCGCCTCGAAGATCTGAGCTCCCGTGTACGACGCGACCGTCGAGATGCCCATCTTCGACATGACCTTCAGGACTCCCTTGCCGGCGGCGTCGATGAAGTTGCGGTGGGCTTTAGACAGCGGCATTGACCGATCAAGTCCGTGTTCACCCCGCTTCACCATGTCGCTGATCGTTTCCAAGGCCAGGTATGGGTTTATGGCGTTGGCGCCGTAACCCAACAGCAGACAGATGTGATGGCACTCGCGGACGTCGCCGGCCTCTACCACAAGGCCTGCTCGGGTGCGGCTCTTCTCACGCACGAGATGGTGATGCACGGCGCTGGTTGCCAGCAGCGAAGGAATCGCCGCCAACGACTCGTCGGTGCCGCGGTCGCTGAGCACGAGCACGGTTGCTCCGTCTTCGATGGCGGCGCTGGCAGCGTTGCGCAGCGTTGTCAGGGCTTCTTCCATCCCCGCCGCACCCTCTGCCACCGGGTACAGCGTGCGCAGAATCGCCGTACGGAATCCGGCGGGTCCTTCAGTCCCGTCCAGCGCGGCGAGGCGCCCGAACTCGTCATCGGTGATGACCGGGTTGTCGAGATGGATTGTCCGACACGAACTCGGTTGCGGGTCGAACAGGTTGCCCTCCGGACCAACCCGAGCAAACAGCGAGGTGATTATCTGTTCGCGGATCGCGTCGAGCGGTGGATTGGTGACTTGGGCGAACAGTTGCTGGAAGTAGTCGCTCAGTTGTCGGGAGCGACTGCTCAAGACCGCGATGGGCGTGTCGGTGCCCATGGAGCCGATGGCTTCCTTGGCCTGGATTGCCATCGGAGCCAGCAGCAGCTTTTTCTCTTCGTGCGTGTAGCCGAAAACCTGCTGACGTTGGGTGAGCGTTCCCTCGTCGCTTTCTCGGGGAATCGCCGCGGGGAGATCGGAAAGAGTCGCGAGGTTCTGGTCGATCCAGGCGCGATAGGGGCGAGCTGCTCCGAGGCGAGCTTTGATCTCGTCGTCTCGAATGATCCGTTTTTCGTTGGTGTCGATCAGGAACATTCGCCCGGGTTGGAGGCGGCCTTTCTCTACCACCTGATCCGCCGGAACCTCGACCACTCCGACCTCGCTGGCCATTATCACCAACCCGTCGTCCGTCACCCAATAACGAGAAGGACGCAGACCATTGCGGTCAAGTACCGCACCGATCACTGCCCCGTCAGTGAACGCAATGGAGGCGGGCCCGTCCCATGGCTCCATGCGCGTTGAGTTGAACTGGTAGAAGGCACGTTGGGCCGAGTCCATGTGTTGATGGTGTTCCCAGGGTTCAGGGATCATCATCAAGACAGCTTCATCGACGGAGTAACCGCCGAGCGTCAACAGTTCAAGCGCCTCATCGAAACCGGCGGTGTCGCTGGCGCCTTCGGTGCAGATTGGAAATGCTCGTTCAAGGCCGGGCAGATGCGGCGACTCCAGCAGGGCTTCACGGGCGCGCATCCAGTTGCGGTTCCCTTGGATCGTGTTGATCTCCCCGTTGTGGGCGATCATCCGGTAGGGATGGGCGAGCGGCCAAGAAGGGAACGTGTTGGTGGAGAATCGGGAATGTACCAGCGCCAGCGCGCTCTCGAGTCGGTCGTCACTGAGATCCTGGTAGAACTCTGCGAGCTGAGGAGGGGTGAGCATTCCCTTGTAAACGACAGTTCTGGAACTGAGCGAAGGAAAATAGACACGCTCGTGCGGTTTCGACGCTCCTCCCATGGCGTTGCTTTCGCCGGGCGTAGCCGGAGCCGCGGTTGCTGGTTCGTGGTTGCTTTCGCCGGGCGTAGCCGGAGCCGCGGTTGCTGGTGCGTGGTTGCTTTCGCCGGGCGTAGCCGGAGCCGTGTTGCTTTCGCCGGGCGTAGCCGGAGCCGTGTTG